>JBGVDD010000246.1:0-2010 GCA_045119215.1 Lachnospiraceae bacterium
AGAATCCTATTTTGTATGGAGTGATGTATTTAATTTTGTCCTTTGGTGTGGAAAAATACTATCAATATTGGGGTATGATTCAATATAATAGTGTTGTATTTATTACTATGTTGACCGTGGCAACAGTCATTAATTGTATGTTGGTGGTTGTTTTGATTCCAGCAGTACTTGCAACCATTGGTATATGGCTGGGATGGAAGATATTTAATTTTATTATGGAGGCAACTGCAAAACCAGATTTTATAATTTATCATAGCGACGGAAGCACATCACATGGTTATTTCTTTTAATGGGGACGGGAAACCCGGTTCCCGGGCATTCGGACCTAGTACATAAAAAGATAAACGAGAGGAAGATGAATATGAAAAAATTTGGAAAGATTCTTATGCTGCTATTTATGGTAACGGTAATGTCATTATCTATGACAGAATCCACCAGGGCCAATACAAAAATCAATAAAGATACAAAAGTATATCTTATAAAGGGAACGTCAGAGGGACTTAGCTTGCCTCAAAGTGGAAAAGCAAAAGTGAAATGGAAATCCTCAAATGTACGAGTGGCGACAGTTAGCAGTAAAGGTAAAATAAAGGGATTAAAAAAAGGAACAGCCAAAATCACAGCAACCCTGGGAAAGAAAAAATATACTGCAGTGGTAAACGTGATAGTGCCACCGAATCACCTGACAACAGGTAAATTTATGAATTCGACACCCTACGGTGCAGAATATTCTTCACAATATAGGTTTACCTTTGACAAAAAGGGAAATGTGGTTTTGAAAGGGTACAGAAACAAAGATTATGGTACCTATAAATACATAAACAAAAATACAATCAAGGCAACCTTTACGAAAAATTATACGGATATGCCTGCAGATGATCCGGGATGTAGTGGAGGATACCAGCGAATTAAAAATTACAAATATACTGCATTGATTTATTTAAAAGGTGACAGTATCTACGTAAAATTTGACAAGACGTTTCATAAGAAATATTATAGTAATGCAGTGGATGGATATTATGGCAAATACAAAAAATAAGAAGAAACAGATATTTTAAATATCAGAAGAGGAGTAAGAATAATTATGAAAAGAAAATTAGTGACACTTTTATTGACTATGGGTATGATAGTGACCTTAACAGCTTGTAAAGCTGGCACGCAAGAGAACAGTGACACCGTAAATAAACAGGTCAAAGAGGATAAGGAAACTCAAATAACAGAGGCTGTAAAGGAATCACTGCCAACCCAAAAGGAATTGGATAGTTTATTTTCTAAGACCATGTGGTGGTATCGTATACGTCGGGAATTATATTTTCATGATGAAAGTAAAAAGGCAGTGGAATCCCTTACGCCAGAGGAAGCAACCTATATGGCAGTGATGTCGGTGTGTGAGGATTTATGGGATAAAGAATTGGAACATACCGAAGATTATTATGATATTTTTCCAAAAAATACTGTAGAGGAAAAAGAGAAAGAATTATTTGGAAAAGTATATGATAATGTGGATTGGTCCTTTTTTGAGGATAAAAATATAAAGAAAAATGATAATGGAGATATTTTGTTTCCTCAAGGAGATTGGGGACTGGACTCACCAAGATATGAAATCTATGAGATTTCCGATGAATCAGCAGAGGATGAAACCTTCCAAGTGATGGTGAATTATTATACAAGATTAGAAGAAGACTGGGAGTACGAAAAAGAACTGCCTAGTCAGGACTTTGTTGTAAAATATGATATTTCAAAAGAAGAGGATGGAACCTATCATATTAAAAATATGGCAAGCCAGGATGTAGGGGTTAAGTATTATACATCAATTTCTGATATTCCATCGGAGTGGTTTGATAAAATGAAGGAACACATTAAATTTGTGACAAGTGAGGATGATAAACAAAGCTCTGAACGTACATACAATCAGGTACATTATGGAGATGCAGAATATGTAGGTTCTATGTTGGTTCAGTCTAACGATGATAAGAGAACACATTTGATTGCATTATATAAAGGTACTTGTGG
>JBGVDD010000247.1:0-2498 GCA_045119215.1 Lachnospiraceae bacterium
TTTCAGAATGTTGGCGATCTGATACGGACCGTAACCATCAATCGTCATGGCGAAGATACGCTTTACCACTTCTGCGGCTTCGGGGTCAACTAACCATTGGTCTCGCTTCTCGTTCCAGAGGTAGCCGTAAATGACTAATCCTGTAAGGTGCTTGCCCGTCTTGCCCTTGGATTGGAAAGTGGAACGGATTTTACGGCTGGTGTCTCGTGCGTAATACTCGTTCATGATGTTGCGGAAAGGGGTAAAATCATCGTCCCCTCTCTTATTTGCAATATATCTCAATTGCTTTTGCTGTAAACAGAGCAGTTCCTTCTCCACCATAGCTATCAATGTTTTCGGTAAATTCTCCGCCACTTGCATACATCTTTCCCAGACCTGATAAAATTTCTTTTGTACAGGTGTAATAATTCTCTGTGATGAAATCCTGCAATTTTTTCACCTGTAATTGAACCGTATCACAGGATGTATCTAATTCTTTTATCTTGCCAAACTCTGTAAAAATAAGCATAAAACGATTGATTACATCCTTCTGCTGTGTATCAGACACCCCTTTCGTCTTTTCTTCAAATTCCTGATACTGGGCTATCTGTCCCCATTGTTCCTTTGCACGCTTTGAATAATCTTCCATCTTTTTTTTATCAAATACTTTAAAATACGTCTTATTTACTCCCATCGTTTTTATTCTTCGAGCAAAATCAATCAAATTTTCTATATGTTCCTTCTTCAATACCAAAAGTTCTATTTGCTGCTCTAATACTTTTTCCTTATTAAATTTAGGATTATATATAATATCTTTGATTTCTTTCAGTGGAAATTCCAATTCTCTAAACAATAAAATCTGTTGCAACCTTTCTAATGCTTCTTCATCATACAAACGGTATCCTACCTCTGTATACTCAGTTGGTTTTAACAGTCCGATACTATCATAGTACTGAAGGGTACGTATACTTACTCCTGTTAGCTTACTTACCTCATTTACTGTCCTCATAGGAATTTCCTTTCCGAATAATGGTCGTTTCACTCCAAAATCCATCTATTTCTTTCAAAATTTCTTCTGCTGGAAGTATTGTTGCGTCAACAATATCTTTTCCAGTTTTATCCAAATAATATTTCACCATATAATATCCGCATGCATACCCAGCACAATAAGGCATACCCACCGGAATATAATTTTGTAATTTTGCCATTTCATCTCCATACATATATGATGTAATATTGTCAAATCCTTGCACTTCTAAAGCGTCCTGGATAAGTGGCTTAATATATTCATTTAACATTTCCTGGTCAGTTTTACTAACCCATGGTCCTAAGTTCTCTTCACCGTAAAGTTTTACTGCAAAATTTTCTGCCAATCCTTCACAAATCATATATTCTGCTAATGATATTTCATTACTCCACTTTATATATTGAAATCTTACATTATGATTCGTCTCATGAGCTAATACAACTGGAATCCTTGTTTTTGTCGTTTCAGAAGGTACTAATGATCCAAATATGTATCCCGGAATTCCACCATCACCACAATAACCATCATTCATCACCGAATAGGGACTTGATGGATCTGCGAGCATCAATGTAAACATATACTCTTTAACCTTCAAATCTATTCCATGTCTAACAAATGTCATAAGAGAGCTTTCAATAGATGCCACGCAATCCGTCCATAACTTTTCATCTGCTAATTCTGCAATATATTTTTGTTCTGTGTCTCCTATTTTTTGTGGCAATAAATATCCTAACATACCGCTTGCCATCACCACATCATATCCGCCAGATTGTTTTGCTTTCAACGGACAGTGATACATATCCCATTTCTTTTCAAATTTTTTCATAAAGTCATAGCGATATATATCATCTTTCTTCTCTAACGATGCATTTGCTATCTTTCGATAAATCTCATCTGATTTTACTATTTCTATTATAAATTCATGCATATCATTTCCTCCTATCGATAAGTACACTTTAAACTATTACGCAACGTAGGAGTCAAGACTTTTTCCAAATATTTATCTGATGAAACTTCAAGTTTATCTAACTGTTTTATAATTTTAAAGTTATATTTATAATACTCTCATGTAATATTTCTGTCAAATTGAATGCCATTAGTAATTTCTCACTAGTTTACATTAAGTATCAAAGAATGAATAAATTTCTTTAAAGCAACAAAACCATCATTTTCTTAACTAGTCGGCATAATGTAATGGAAATGAGAACAATTTTTTAAAATTAGGGAAAATCTAAATTATTTCGCTTTTTCTAACATATCAATAACAAGTCATAAAATATCGTTCTTCTTTCAAAAAATACCAATAATCATAAAATTCACGTCATATTATCACAAAATCAATTTTTAAACTAAATACAAAAATTTTGTTGTGCAAAATGGCAAAAGAAGGAGGGTGACAATTTTCGTCCAATCAAATATCGGCTACCTTTTGCAGACTAGTTGATTTCTTTGTTATAATTCCTAAAGAAATAAAAAATTTCGTTGTATTTTA
>JBGVDD010000248.1:0-2505 GCA_045119215.1 Lachnospiraceae bacterium
CAAAAAATAACAGAATAAAACATCTCTGAAAAGGCGGTTTAAGCCACTTAAGCCAATTCATAAGCCAACTGAAACAAGATGTGTAATGGCTTATGAAGACTTATGTATTTTGGAGAGTTTGGATAATGCTTAAATGTAGGGGTAAAGAGATTTTTAAAGAGTTATAAATCTCACAAACCCGAAATCCCGACGATGAAAACATTAGATAAATAAAGCCAGTAAAATCAAGGGTTTCGGGCTCCACTCATTGTGCGTACTGCAACAAAAGTGCAACAATTTTTATGCGATAATACAGAGCAGTACATGATAACAATTTTGAGTACACAAGGACTAATCACATTGTACTTTTAGGACACTTTCAATTATGTGAGGGTGTCCTTTTTGCGTTATAGGAAAGAGCATTACACTAAAAACAAAACTACAAAATATAATCAGCCACGAGACTATATTTTTTGCATTGACGGCTGATTATAACTATCATATAATAAAATCATGGTAGGAAGAAAAAAAGAAACAGAAGAGTTAAATAGAATCTATAGTAGTAATCGTGCACAATTGGTAGCAGTTTACGGAAGAAGAAGAGTTGGAAAAACATATCTGATAGACGAGGCATTTAAGGGAAAGATAACCTTTAGACACGCTGGATTATCTCCGGTAGAAGTAGAGAAAGGAGCTTCTACAAGTCCATTAAAGGCGCAGCTAAAGCATTTTTATAATTCTCTGATATTACACGGAATGAAAAAAGAAAAATGTCCAGATAATTGGTTGGATGCATTTTTGATGTTAGAGATGCTTTTGGAGAGAAAGAACACATCTGAGAAACAGATTGTGTTTTTAGATGAACTTCCATGGATGGATACACCAAGATCAGGATTTATTACAGCTTTTGAGGGATTCTGGAATACGTGGGGATGCCATAGAGACAGCCTTGTTGTAATTATTTGTGGTAGCGCGACTTCGTGGATTACAGATAATTTGATCAATAACCATGGTGGATTATATAATCGACTTACTTTTGAGATGAAATTAGCTCCTTTCACATTGGGAGAATGCGAACAGTATTTTGCTTCGGAAGGAATTACATTATCCCGTTATGATATTACACAAGCCTATATGGTTACTGGTGGGATTCCGTATTACTTGAGTTATTTCAAAAGAGGGAAAAGTTTACCACAGAATATAGATGAGTTGTTCTTTTCGAAAAATGCGAAATTGAAGAATGAATTTGAACGTTTATTCTACTCAATATTCAATCGCCCGGAAGTGATGATATCTATTATTAAATTTTTAAGCACTAGAAATGCAGGATATACTAGAAGTGAGGTCGCATCTAAAATTGGATGCTCTTCTGGCGGAACCTTTTCGTTGGCACTTAATGCTTTAGTAGAGAGCGATTTTATCATAAAGTATGTTCCGTTTGGATATAGCAAACGCAAGGAACATTATAAATTGGTAGATTCATTTTGTATGTTCTATCTCAAGTTTGTAGAAAATAAAAACAAACTAAATGAAACTTTTTGGCAACAAAATCAAGTGGCTCAGAGCGTAGTGTCATGGAGGGGATTTGCATTTGAAAGTGTATGCTTCAATCATATTAGTCAGATTAAGCAGGCACTTGGAATCAGCGGAGTGAATGCGAGTTATTCTGCATGGTCTAAAAGAGAAGATGACACAGAAGGAACACAGGTTGATTTAATTATTGAGAGAAAAGATAATGTCGTGAACATGTGTGAGATAAAGTTTTATGGAAGCGACTTTGGTGTAAATAAGGATTATCATAAGACGTTGATTAATAGGCAGGAATTATTATCTAGGGAGTTGTCTCCAAAGGTGATTATTCACAATACGCTAATCACCACGTATGGGTTAAAATATAATGAATATAGCAGCGATTTTGATAGTATAGTTACTTTGGATGATTTGTTTGATTAGTGTATAATCAGCTGCGAATGGAATAAAAGATGATTCGTGGCTGATTATAATGAAAATCATCTTAGCATGAGATAAGGTTTTAACGGTATGTTTTGATATTTGAAAAGCGATTTCTGTGAATTGTTATTGAGAAAAAACTCGAGAAAAAGATAATCTTGTATAAAACCTTGTTTAAATACAAGAAATTAAACAAGATTTAAACAAGAATGAAAACTAGAAAAAAATTAATGATTAAGTTTAAGGAAGAGTTCTTGATTAGTCAATAGTGGCGTGAGGTACTGCAACAAAAATTATCTCACTGCTACTTAGGTGCAACAAAATTGTTAGGCGCAGTACTTAATAATATGTAATGATTGGAAAATAAAATACATCACAAAAGCTTTAGATACGGGATAGTACAGTAAGAAGTAGAGAATGTGAAGTTCTATCCCGACGATGAAAACATTAGATAAATAAAGCCAGTAAAATCAAGGGTTTGCGGAACTTTTAGTTGTATGGTACGACAAATTAACCTCTCTTAAAGGGTTAAAATAAACGATTTAAATGAAATCGTGTCAGTCAAACTTAATATTT
>JBGVDD010000249.1:0-10192 GCA_045119215.1 Lachnospiraceae bacterium
AAGCACCAGACCGCTGCCCGTCATACTGAGCTTGTTGCCTGCCGTTCCAAGGAACATATTTATCCAAGCAATACCCTGCGCCTTATTGAACTGTTTATCCTGCTGAATGTGAGTTACACCTTTCTCGTCCATTTCAAAAAGTACAATGTACTTCCATCCGTAAAGTGCTGCTACAATGAAATATGAAAGCAACGACAGCGGCAGCATAATGAGCAACATTACGCCCAGAACCTTCGCGCCGCTCACAAATGCTTCGATGCCCTCGTCCAAGTCTGACAGTGCTACAATAAGTGCAGGCGCACAAGAAACTAATGCAAGTATTTTCATGATGGTAAAGAGTATGACCGGATTTTTTAGCATTGAAAACTCATATATCCAGCGGTATTTTCCGTCGGCGCACAGCTTAATATTACCGCTGCCGCCGATGTCTTCAAACTTATTTTTAACCATATCGTAATAATCCTCCACAATTATTTTTTTCTCAACCTTCTTTCTTGGAATTCCCTATATTTGAATTATACAGGAAGCTCCTATAAAATGACAAATTACTATATTACTCATTATATAACAGTTGCTATCATTTTTCTATAATATTTGACATACTTCATGTTCGTATTGACATATCCACAACTGTTGGTGTCAATAAAAATTCCTCAAAAAAGGGAAGAAAAATTCCCCACCTTAGAGTAAAAAAATTATACAGGATTAGTCGTAGCTAATCCACGTAATTTTTCTTGGCGTTGTTTCATTCTGTAACTTTCACCATCAATTACAATAAAGTTGCAATGATGTATGAATCTATCTAATATTGCTGTTGCTAAAACTGGATCATAAAATATCTTAGCCCATTCATCGAATTTTTTATTTGAGGTTACAATAATAGAACCAGTTTCGTATCTTTTAGAAATTATTTCATAAAAATCATCAATGTTATTTTGAGAAAGCTTTTTCAATCCTAATTCATCTAAAATAAGTAAATCTGGAGAGATATACTTTTTCAATTTTTTATTTACTGAATTATCTGCTCTAGCCATATATAGTTCATCTAACATTTGATTTACTGTTGTAAATAGAACACTATACCCTTGAGAAATTGCATTAATACCTATAGCTATAGATAAATGTGTTTTCCCCGTACCCGAAGGACCTATAAATGCTATATTTTCTTTGTTTCTTATAAATTCACAAGTTGCTAAATTATAAATTTCTTTCCTATTTAGATTAGGTTGATAATTAAAATTATATTCTTCTATAGTCTTATGATTTGGAAATCTAGCACTATGTAACCTTTTAGATTTAGCATTCGCTATACGGTTAGAGGATTCATCATTTAATAATAATTCAAAAAATTCAACATAACTTAAGTTTTCTTTAATAGCTTCATCATTTCTTATATCAAAAGTTTTAGCTATTCCTGATAACTTTAAAGCTTTCAATTTTGCTGCAATCAAATCATTCATTTCTATTACCATCCTTTTTTTGCAAAAATATATTATATTTATTCAAATCCCGCTTAAAAGAATTTTCCTCATTGCTTATATAACTAGAAGATGGTAAATTTGTTGTATCAATATTCTTTTCTAAAATATTTTTAATTGTTTTGTAATTTATTGAATTAAACAATATTGCCCTTGCACATGCAGAATTTATATTTTCATCAGAATATTTTTTTCTTAAGGATAATATACCTGAAATTGCTCTATAATCATACTTTCGGTTAGTAATATTAGCATTAATATAAAGATCAAAAAATTCAGAAGCATCTTTTCCTATATTATTCATTTCGCCTTTTTGTCTTGACAATATCTCATCAATAGTTATATTCTTACTATGAGGATAGTGGTTAATATCCGTTAAAAATTTGCCCTTTTCACAAGTTGCTAGGCTGTGTAGGGCGATTTCTTTTTTATCAGAATAAATTCTTAACAAACCATTCATTTCAACTACATTAACTGTTTTACCTACATATCCATAAGGAACAGAATAATAGTTACCTTTATAAGAAATATGACAGTTAGTAGCTACATTACATTCCTTACTATTAGAAAGTATATAGTCTTCCTTTGGCAATGGCGATAGCTTTGCTTGTTCGCATTCTAAGAATACTTTAACTGGAACCTTTTTAGTTGTTCCATGAATTCTTTTGTTAGCTATATCTCTTAGCCAAGTAGATAAAAACTCTTTTGCTTCATCAATACTTATAAAATTTCTTCCTTTGAAACAGCTTTCTTTTACATATTTTACATTTGATTCGACTTTTCCCTTGTCAGTTGGAGTATACACTCTGCACGGTTGTGCTAAGAATCCATAGTAGGCGGCAAAGGCTGCATAGTCTTTTTGAATAGTAGGTTGGTAGAAATCAGCTTCTAATATAGCTGCTTTAAGATTATCAATTTTAACTGTTTCAGGTACACCATTAAAGTATTTAAAAGCATTTTTATGGCAATTAATAAATGTTGCTACTTTTTGATCTAATACAATTTCAACATACATATATCTTGAATAACTCAATGACATTATGAATATCCAAGCCTTTTTTCTATGTCCATTTACATTTAAAGTGCCTATGTAACCAAAGTCAACTTGCGCTTCTTCACCAGGGTGCGAATGTAAAACCATATATACTTTTTTAGGTTTTGTTTGCCTTAAATCATGCATATATTTTTTTACAGTATCATAACTTCCAGAATAACCATAATCTCTAATCAAATCATGAAAGATTCTTTTTGCTTGAATACCTTTTTGAGCTTCAATTTCAATATATTCTTTATAAGGATCTAATATAGAGACACGAGTTTTTTCTTTCAAAGGTTTATTGCTTTCATTTAACTTTTTTCTAACTGTTTTTCGATCAATATTTAGCATTCTTGCTATTTGAGAAATGTTATATCCTTTCTCAAATAAAGTTTTTATAGTTGTACACATTTCTTCACTTATCATCCTTTCTCCTCCTATAATGTTTATAAATAACATTATAAAAGGTAAAATAATAAGTGGGGAATTTTCTTTCCCCTAAGTGGGTATTTTTATTTTACCACTAACACTATGGAGGAACTTGCAAAGGTTTATGATTCAGAGAAAGTTCTGAATATTGCCAACTATGCACATATGTATGTCTTTGAATGGAATGGTAAGATAGTTGGTACAGGCTCGATTTCAAGTTTTTGGGGAAGTAAAACAGAAAGAATTTTGCTGACTATTTTTGTTTTGCCAGAATTTCATGGAAAAGGGATCGGAAGAAAAATCATAAATACATTGGAACAGGATGAGTTTTTTGTAAGAGCAACTCGTATTGAGATACCTGCATCTATTACAGCAACAGAATTTTACAGAAAATTTGGATATGATTATAAGAATGGTGTTAAGGAGTTGGATGAAGAATATCATTACAGGTTGGAAAAATTTAAGGAGGTGTCGATTTAAATGATAACAGACGCATATATCAGAAAAGACATCATCAAGTTTAAGATTAGATACGGTAAGACAGTTATGGGCACGATTCTTTTCACCAACAATCATACAGATGAGTTTGAAACGGTATCTTACCAGATCTCTTAAATGACGGATGTCAGCAGGAGGAATAAAGGAAGGTTTGATCATATCACACATGAATAGATCACAGATCCATTTTGCATCCTTTCGGTCAGTCTTATTCCCCTTTTGGGGTTTGGTATATTTGGGATGAGCAAGGACAACAGATAAGTTGTTCTTCTCGAGAATGTTAAAAACGGGGATCTAATACTTGCCAGTTGATTCCATACAAACTTCGTTACAGTTGTATTTTTTTAGCCAATCAGACAGTTCCTTCAATCCTTTTGAAAAGCAGGAGAACAAAAGATTTGGAAATAAAATAAGAGTAGCAAAAGAAACCAAAGGTTTCATAACCCCATCGGTGGCTTTCGCGAGGCAGAAAGGCGGTTAATAAATATGGCAAAAAAATTGACAGAGAAAGCACTTGTAAAAAAGTTAGATACAATGAGTCGAGAAGAGTTAACAAAAATGATTGTTGATTTTTATAAGACGAATAAGTCTATAGAAGAAGGATTAAGTTTAATGCTTTTGGGTGAGGAATATGGAAGTGCATTGTTGGAGAAATATAAAAAGCAATTGTATAAAATATTTAATCCAAAGAATATCGTAAGGACTGGATTTTCGTTAGAAAAAGCGCAAATGGTATTATCTGATTTTGCTGATGTATGTATGGGTGACAATGGCAGATGGTATGGTGATTTGGCGTTATATTTTGCAGAGTGTGCAACAGATTTTACGATGAGCTATGGTGATATAGATGAAGATTTTTACGACGCATTAGGAGATGCTTATCACGATGCAGTAGTTATTGCAAGTGGAGAAGAGCAACTGTATAAATTATGGAAAGAACGATTGGAATATATATTATATGAATTCTCAGGCTTTGGCTGGGGAATGGAGGATTTCATAGCTGGGGAATATTATTCTTTACCATGGATTGAGGAGGATTAGAAAATGGGGGAAGCAAATTGCTAAGGACTATACCATCAAAGGCTGGGTTATGGACGATGAAAGATTGAAATGTGGAACGTACCTGACAGAAAAGTATTTTGATGAACAGTTAGAACATATTCGAGAAATACGGGCGAGAGAAAGAAAGTTTTTTTATCAAAAAATCCCCCTTAAGTAGATTAGGCGCATTCGCCATATCCACTTAAAAGGGATTATATTTGTACATACTCAAAAATGTACTTTTTATTCCCGGGAGCAACGAGCCGAGCGGATGTGCTTGCACATCCATTCGGCGACTGCCGCGAGGGTTAAATACCTCGCAGATCTGCTGCGTTACAAGCCTGATACCCCGTCAGCTTGCTACGGGGTATTTGACTTACCCCGCAACCACTTCCATCTATCAAGATGTAAGTTTAACACAATTTACACCTGGAACAGCAATTGTTCTGTCCACAGATTTGTGTGACTTTGAAAATAGTGACGAGGCAATCTTAAAACTACAAAGAACACCAGTGTAAAGATTACTGGATTAAAGAAGAACACCCAGTATAAATTCAAGGTTGCAGCAGAGGGCGGAAAGCTTTCCAATGCAGTTACCGTGAAAACAAAGAAAAAATAAATATGTCACTTGACACAACAAAGGGGCTGTCGCACTAAGCAAAACTAATACAAGATATAGAATTATTCAACAAAAATTTCTATATCTTGTAGAAAAATTTCTTGGCGCGACAGCCCCTTTTACATTATGGGTGTTAGTCTCCAAGGTTTCACACAAGCGCGGACTCTGGCTTGTTGCTAGCGTTACCTTTTTACATACAAATAAAATGAGTGGTGTTAGGGCGTAGATGGAAAATCTGCGCTCTATTTTTGTACCCGAAACTGGTGGTAAGATACCTAACTAAGATGCTATGTGAGAAAAGTCCAACGAGTTTCTTGTTGACAAAATAACAAAATTGTATATAATGGATATATACGATATGAAACGGAGTGGTGAAATGGATATTATTATAACAAATAATTCAGATTATCCGATTTATGCCCAGATTAAGGACCAGATCAAAGCCATAATATTGAATGGGGAGCTGAAGGAGGGGGACGCCCTTCCTTCCATGCGTCTTCTGTCCAAGGAACTGCGTATCAGCATCATCACAACAAAACGAGCCTATGAGGAACTGGAGCGGGAGGGATACATTGAGTCGCATACCGGAAAAGGCAGCTTTGTGAAGGGAATTAATCGGGAGATGGTAAAGGAAACGGCTATTTACGAGATTGAGTCGTTGTTTGATGAGATTTTGGACAAGGCAGAGCTGGCAGGAATATCCATGGGGGAATTAGAACAGATTATGCATATGTTGCAGGAGGAGAAGAAGGATGAGTAATTATGTATTAGAACTTTGTGATGTAACGAAAAAATACGAAGACTTCACATTGGATCATGTGAGTTTTCAGGTTCCCAGAGGGTGTATCTGTGGATTTATCGGACAGAATGGAGCTGGAAAAACTACTACAATCCAGTTAGTTTTAGATATCATAAAAAAGGATGAGGGTAGTATCAAGGTGTTTGATCGAGATATGGAAAAGGATGGTGCCGAACTGAAAGAAAAAATTGGTGTGGTATTTGATGAAATGGGTTTCCATGAGTTTCTTACGGCAACAGAGATCAATCGGGTTATGAAAAATGTATATGCAAACTGGCAGGAAGAACTATTCTTTGATTATTTGAAACGCTTTTCCCTGCCCAGAAAGAAACGCTGTGGTTCTTTTTCCCGTGGTATGCGGATGAAGCTGCAGATTGCGGTGGCATTGTCACATGAGGCGGAGCTTCTGATTATGGATGAGCCTACCAGTGGATTGGATCCCATTGTGAGAAATGAGATTCTTCAGATTTTTCAGGAGTATGTGATGGAGGAGAATCACACGATTCTTCTGTCCTCACATATTACAGGAGATCTGGAGCGAATTGCGGATATGGTTACATTTATCAACCGGGGGAAAATCGTTCTGTCCGGAAATAAGGACGAGATATTGGAACGCCATGGTCTCATAAAATGTAAAAAGGATGATTTAAAGAATATTGATCCTAAGGATATGGTTTCCTACCGGCAGTCAGCTTTCGGAGTAGAGGTTTTAGTAGTAGACGGGGGGAAATGTGCAAAAAAATATAGTTCCATGGTAATGGAGCAGACCACATTGGAGGAAATCATGATTTTCTATGTGAATCGTACGTAACAGTTTAGGTAGTCCTTGCACATGTTGCTGTGCAAGGACGTATGAAAGTGTAAATTAGGCGTGGCTCACAGCAATTTGCATGCGTAAGCTTGCTGTGAGCCGTAACAGGACAGCCCCTGGCTGAACTGTTACAACCGTATCCAACCAAAGACAAATGATTAAGAGGATAAAAGGAAAGGAATGTGTGTATGACAGGCTTGATTCGTAAGGACATGTATTGTCTGAGAAAAATATTAAAGATGTTTTTTCTGGTGACAGCCGGAGTAATTACATTGTCGGTATTGCTGATTATCAGTGCCCGGTATGGAAATATAGCTTCAGCAATTCAGGAGATGAAAGAAGAAAATGGAATGGGAGAAGAAGCGTTTTATTATTTTTTTCAGCTTCCCATCTGGCTTACTTTATTTATTCCTATGGCATTTCTTAGCATGATCGTAGAATGCTTTAAGGAGGATCAAAAGGCAGGTTTTTCCAAGACTATGTTGTGTTTGCCTTTGACGGATGCTCAAATTGTGGGCAGCAGATACTTGTCCTGTCTGCTTTTTACAATGCTGGGGCTGGCGGGGTCCTTTGTGGCAGCATTTTTTGTATCACTTGCATCTGATGTGTTCCGTCTGCAGAAATTGATGGGATATATATTTTGTTTCAGTGGAGGATTGCTGGTGTATATGAGTTTTGTTATGTTTATGATTTATTTTCTGGGTGCTGAGAAGGCGGATCTGATACAGTGTGTTCCGTTTTTGTTACTTTTAGTTGCGGCCATTGTGGTGGTGAAGAGGAAATTCTCTACTATATCGCAAGCGGATGTAAAGTTTATTGATTCGGTGTCAGAGTTTATGACGGAAAAATCCTGGCTGATTTTTCTGATTGCACTTGGTTCTATGGCACTATCCTTTTGGGGGGCCTGTGCGGTTATGAAAAAGAGAAAGGGGGGAATCTGATGGCGGGGCTTTTATATAAAGATTTTGTGGCAGTCAAAGGAAAGATATATGTGACAGTGATGCTGGTGGTTCTGGTTCTGGCACTGGCAGTAAGACTTTTTGTGCATACTGCCTATATTGATGGAGTGATATGGGCAGCGTGTCTTATGGTGTCAGCTGTTTTATATTTTGCAATTGTGGGAAAGATGGAGATAAGTTTGATTGCGGCAGACGAAGGCAGAAAACAGAAGCAGTACTATTTCAGTATGCCGGTGTCTCGGAAACAGTATGTGGCATCGAAATACCTGTTTTTATTGTTAACATTTTGGGTGTTATTGTCGTTTTCAACGTTATTGCAGGATATCTGTCTGATTCGATGCGAAAGTGGATCCATTCAGGAAATGATTTTGTTCTTTGGTGGTTTGTTGCCGGTACTGACCTGTGTTTTTCTGTTGTTTCCCGCCATTGAACTTCCATTTTTAGTTGGTATCGGAACGAAGCGAGGAAGTCAGGTAAAAACGGGAATTTTGGTCATAGTGTTCTTTTTGGTGATTGTGTATCTGTTCTTTGGAGATCTGACCATTTTGGACCGAATCGATTGTATGGCAATTTTCAATTTTCTGAAGAATCATGCTAGTCTGCTGCTAGGGTTACAGGTGTTTGTGCCATGTGGAGTGTTTTTACTATATTATTTGTCTTATCGGATTTCTTGTGTACTATTCCGAAAAAGGAGGTTGGAGAATGACTAAAAAAAGAATTGGGATATATTTGCTTTTGGCATTTGCATTGACGTGGGGAGTTATGATTCCTTTTTTTCTGTTGGGTGGCAGCTATGAGAATCCATCCACTAATTTTATTCTGACTTATAGTATGCTTTGTCCTGCCATTGCAGTGTTGATTACCAGAAGGGTGACTGGAGAAGGATTGGCGGTTACCGGGCAGGCTTCCCTGATGCTGGGACTGGATTTGAAGAATAAAAAATGGATCTGGTTTGCACTGGCACTGGTGGGTCCCATCATTTATCTTGATTTGGGAGAATTATTATTTTTTGGGATTTTCCCTCAGGCATTTGATCCGGCGGGGTTGGATGCTTTGGGAATTCCAGGGAAGATGTTGTTTCTGCTTCCGTTCTCAGGAATATCCAATGCGGTTATGATATGTTTTGGTGCTTTGGGAGAGGAAATCGGCTGGAGGAGTTATCTGTATCCGAAGTTGGAGGAATTATTTGGAACTACGAAGGCATTGCTTTTTGGCGGAATCATATGGTCTGTCTGGCATTTCCCTGCCATCTGTGCAGGTCATGGGTTTGGACATGGTTATTTTGGAGAACCATGGACGGGATTTCTGGAGTTTACCTTAGTCACCCTTGCTTCCGGAACGATCTTTTATTATGTGATGAAGAAAACCAGATCCGTGTGGGCGGCGGCTTTTATGCATGCTTCCAACAATGCTTTGTCTGGCGGAACTGTCCTTGCAATGACACGTTCAGAGAAAAATCTTACCGGTGTGGCGTTGCAGAGTCCGTTGCGGCTGCTGATAATGAGCATACCGTTAATCATCATTTCTATTTTCTTATGGAGAAAAATGTTGAGAGAATCCAGGTGACTTATAAATACACCCATTTGCAACTTTATCATGGATAAAATTGTAAATTGGCGTAAAAAGTACAAAAAAACTACAAAAAAATACGGTACACTATCAGAAATTTTAGAAGGAGGATCTTTTTAATGAGAAAGAAAAAAAGTTTTTGTACCAAAAAAGCAACTGCCCTTGCACTTGCCTTTGCGTTAAGTCTGACGGGTGTTACCGGAAATGCACCGACACTCACACAGGCGGCCAGCAACTCATTTACACTTACGAATAAAGTTACGATTGGTGACGGTGAGACTTACCAGTTAGATACAAAAGGAAACACAAAAGGCATTTCCTTTCAGTCTTCCAACAAAAAATTGTAACCGTAAGCAAGTCAGGAAAAATCAAAGGGCAAAACAGTGGAAAAGCAACTATTATTGCCAAAGTGAAGAAAAAGAGCAAAAAATGTACCGTCACAGTAAAGAAGGCTCCAAAGGCTGTAAAAATTGAAAATGGAAATTTAGAACTGTATACCGAAAGTATGGAACAGTTTTCTGTAAGCTTTACCGATGGGTACAGTAAAAAGGTTACATTCCAGTCTGCCAATAAAGAAGTGGCAACCGTTTCTTCCAAAGGACTTGTAACTGCTGTAGACGAAGGTAAAACAACCATTACTGCTACAACCTTTAACGGAAAGAAAGCAAAAATCTCTTGTGTGGTTATTGATGACCAGAAAGAAACTGCTACCAGCTCACCGGTAAACACTGCTACTCTTTCTCAAACAATAGCTGCCACAGCGTCTGTTGAACCGACTGCTTCTACACCGGTTTTGTCAATCGAGACTACCAATGTAACAGCAACCCCAAGCATCACACCAATTGCTGCGGCAGCCTCAAGCATCACACCAATTGCTACGGCAACTAACGCACCTGCAGAGACACCTACTGCTACACCGGTAAGCACTTCAAATCCGACTTTTGACACGCCTG
>JBGVDD010000250.1:0-2113 GCA_045119215.1 Lachnospiraceae bacterium
TCCTTGAAAAGCTTTAATACATCTTTGCCGCTGGCCGAATCCAACGCACCCGTTGGTTCATCGGCAAGCAATATCGCAGGTTCTCCTACCAATGCTCTTGCGATTGACACTCGCTGCTTCTGACCACCGGATAATTCCGACGGCTTGTGCCTCAAACGATGATCGATCCCCAGAAGCCTGATTGTGTCCATACACTTTTCCTCTGCTTCCTTCGTCGTCATTCCCCGCACCACCAGCGGCATGATAATATTCTGCAAAATATCATAAGTAGGTATCAGCTGATAATTCTGAAAAATAAATCCGATTTCCTTATTTCTTACATCATTCAGCTGCTTTTCCTGCATCTCGTGAATCGGCTGTCCATCTAAATAATACTCTCCTTCATCCAAAATGTCCATACAGCCAATACTTGAGTTTCCGCAGTTTTATCCACATGATCCCAAAACTGCATCGCTATTTATAAACAACTTTCAGAAAATGCCCAAAATATAAGGAATCTTATTCTTTTTTGATGTAAAATTAAATCACCACAAAATAACCGTACTAAACAAAAAAGAAAGGATTCCTTATGGCTAATTTTACATCAAATACTTATCAAATGAAACGTGAAATTTTAACTTTTTCAAACAAAATTTCTAAACATCTTTCCAAACCGGAAAGAAAATTTGCTGCGGATATGATTTATGGTATGCTCGCTTCCGAAAGCTGTCTTTTGACCGATATCGTAGACCAGCTCCATGAGGATTCCAAAAAAGTCAACTCTGTTGAGCGGCTTACCAGACATCTTAACAAAGGTGTTCCATCTGTTGCCTTGAAATCCTATCTGTCCATGATTCGCAAATGGGCTCCGGAGAAACCCGTTATCCACATCGACGACAGTGATGTCATAAAACCGGATGGATACAAATTTGAATCCCTCGGTATTGTAAGAGACGGTTCTAAAAGCACCGGTACCAGATCTGTTTACCAGAAAGGCTATCACGTGACAGAAGCCTGTGTTCTTACAGCCAACAATCATCCTGTAAGTATCTTTTCCAGAATTCATTCTTCTGCTGAAAAGAGTTTTACTTCTATCAACGATATAACATTTGATGCAATGGAACGAGGCGCTTCTCTTTTTGGAAAAGCAACCTTCGCAATGGACAGAGGCTATGATGATAACAAGATGTTCCTTAAGCTCGATGAATTAAAACAGGATTATGTCATCCGTGTGAAATCGAACCGCAAACTTCTGCTTCACAACAAATGGGTAACTGCATCGGAACTCTGTAACCGCCGGAAAGGGAAAATAAAAATGAAGCTTATCTATAAAGGCAAAGAACACGATGCTTACCTTTCGCATGTAAAAGTACAGATAACTGCTTCCAGAAAAAATGTCTATCTCGTTCTTGTCTACGGAATCACAGAGCATCCTATGATGCTTATAACCAATAAGGAAATCAAATCCAAGGAAGATGTCATGAAGACCGCTTTGACTTATTTTTCCAGATGGCGTATTGAGGAATATTTCCGTTCCAAAAAGCAGATATTTCAGTTTGAGAACTTCCGAGTACGGAAGCTTACCGCCATCAACGCACTAAATTTTTATATCACCTCATGCATGGCATTTCTGGCGCATATTTCCATGAAGCCGGAAACAAATGCACTCAAGGTTTTAATTATAAAAAAAGCAGATCCAATCAAGGATAAAGTTCATTTCTGCTATTACCGGCTGGCAAAAGGTATCTGTGGCATACTGTCGTATGCAAAAGAAGGTGTCAGGCTCTGGTTCCGGACAAAGCGTCCGGCATACCATCAACTTTGCCTTAAGCTGACCGCTTAAATAGATAAAAGAATACATCTCCCAAAGTCCGGTTCCGGCGGGGCTTATTAAAGTGCCTCTAGTCACAGAACTGCCATTCAAAACTCTTCAAAAAATCGGCGGATTGGTGCTTTAAGAGAATTTATTTCTTTTTTCATTACAGTTTACGGAAACTCAAGATTCCCACTTCTTAATAATTTTCACAAAAAATTAATATAATAATTGCCAAAAATATACCGGATGTACAGAAAAAAGTACACTCCGTCGCTTGACGTTGCGTGTTGCTTTAACATATAATGAATTTACATGATT
>JBGVDD010000251.1:0-6349 GCA_045119215.1 Lachnospiraceae bacterium
ATTCATCTGGGGTATTTAGGATATGATGCGGATAGGAAGAGAGCTTATATTCCTAATTATGAAGTTGCAACTGCATTTGAGGCAGCCTTGCAGACGGGGGAATGGAAGGAGATTGCAAAGGCAATATCTATTTGTGATGAATTGTTAGATGAGACCATCGATGGCAATGCGGACAGAGTGGCAGAGCTTATTGAGTTAGCGCATGAGACCTACACATCAGTTTTAAACTACAATGATGAGAACTCCCTAAGCTGTGTTCTTACCATGGCATACTTCACTGCACCGGCATATTATGATATCATCCGCGAGCACCCGGCTGGCAAGGGATATGCAGACTTTATATTCAAACCAAGAGCCAATGCAGGCTGGAGACCGGCAATGGTGGTGGAACTAAAGTATAATAAGTCCGCAGATACCGCCATAAAACAAATCAAGGAAAAGAGATATCAGGGAGCTTTGTCAGGATATAGTAATAAGATTTTATTAGTTGGAATTAACTATGACGCAGAAGGGGAAGATAAGAAGCACCATACCTGTGTGATTGAGGAATGGATGGAATAGTAACAGTTCAGTCCCTGGCTGAACTGTTACAGATTTCGCTGATTTATTATAAAAAAATATTGACGCATATCACACTTTATGCTATCATGGAAAAGCGACATGGAAGTTAGGTCTTTTTTTTTATGCCTAAAAATAAGAAGAGACCAAAAGCAAAAAATTGAAGTAAAGCGGAGGTGGAAGTTGTGCGTACGAAAATCACATTGGCATGTACTGAATGTAAGCAGCGTAATTACAACATGACTAAGGATAAGAAGACACATCCTGACAGAATGGAAACAAAGAAGTACTGTAGATTCTGTAAGTCACACACATTGCACAAGGAAACAAAATAATTCTTAAAGGAGAACAAAGATGGGAGAAACTAAGAACGAATTAACTTCTGAAAAGTCTTCTGGAAGCAAAGAAGTGAAAACTTCGAAAAGCAGCAAGAAGGACGTACAGAAGAGAAGTAAGTTTGCCGATCTGAAGGCCGAATTTAAGAAGATTATCTGGCCAGATAAAGATACTCTGGTTAAGCAGACAACAGCAGTAGTTGTAATATCTTTTGTTTTAGGTGTAATCATTGCATGCTTGGATTTTGTTATCCAGTATGGTGTTGATTTCTTAGTGAAATTGTAAAATGTAGATTCTTGTTAGAGGAAATGGGTGAATTGTAATGGCAGATACAAACTGGTATGTGGTTCATACTTATTCCGGTTATGAGAATAAGGTGAAAGCCAACATTGACAAAACAATTGAAAACAGACACTTAGAAGATCAGATATTGGAAGTTCGTGTTCCTATGCAGGATGTTGTGGAATTGAGAAACGGAGCTAAGAAACAGGTTTCCAAGAAAATGTTTCCAGGCTATGTTTTAATCAACATGGTTATGAACGATGATACTTGGTATGTGGTTCGTAATACACGTGGTGTTACCGGGTTTGTAGGTCCGGGAAGTAAGCCGGTTCCATTGACGGAGGAAGAAATGCGTCCGTTGGGAATCCAGGCAGCAGACGTGGTTGTAGATTTTGAGGAAGGCGATACCGTAGCTGTTATCGCTGGTGTGTGGAAGGATACAGTTGGAGTTATCCAGAGCATGAATTACGGTAAACAGATTGTCACAATTAACGTTGACTTATTTGGTCGTGAAACACCAGTAGAAATAAGTTTCACAGAAGTAAAGAAAATGTAAAGTAACTGAGCATAATCACATGGGTGATATGCGTGGGAGGGAAAAACCCGCCAATACCACAGATTTAGGAGGTGCCGAAAAATGGCAAAAAAAGTAGAAGGTTATATTAAATTACAGATTCCTGCTGGAAAGGCAACACCAGCTCCACCAGTTGGTCCAGCACTTGGTCAGCACGGAGTAAACATCGTTCAGTTTACAAAGGAATTCAATGCTAGAACAGCAGATAAGGGAGACTTAATCATCCCTGTAGTTATTACTGTATATGCGGATAGAAGCTTTAGTTTCGTAACTAAGACTCCACCAGCACCAGTATTAATCAAGAAAGCATGTAAGATTAAATCAGGTTCCGCAGTTCCAAACAAGACTAAGGTTGCAACCATCACTAAGGCTCAGGTAAAAGAAATTGCTGAGACAAAGATGCCAGACTTAAATGCAGCAAGCCTTGAAGCAGCTATGAGCATGATTGAAGGTACCTGCAGAAGTATGGGTGTAACAGTAGTAGAATAATTATATTGGAACAGATAGGAATTTCGTGGGAGGGCTATCCCCGTTATTACCACTAGGAGGTTTATTAGAATGAAAAGAGGAAAGAAATACGTAGAGGCTGCGAAGAACGTAGATCGCGCAGTACAGTATGAAACAGCAGATGCAATCAGCATTGTAAAAAAGAATGCAGTTGCTAAATTTGATGAAACAATCGAAGCTCATATCAGAACAGGATGTGACGGACGTCATGCAGAACAGCAGATTCGTGGTGCAGTAGTTCTGCCACACGGAACAGGTAAGCAGGTTCGCGTTTTAGTATTCGCTAAGGGTGCTAAGGCTGATGAAGCAAAAGCAGCAGGAGCAGAATTCGTTGGTGGAGATGAGTTAATTCCAAAGATCCAGAACGAAGGATGGTTCGATTTTGACGTTGTAGTTGCTACACCAGACATGATGGGTGTTGTTGGTCGTTTAGGTCGTGTACTTGGACCAAAGGGCTTAATGCCAAACCCAAAAGCTGGAACAGTAACTATGGATGTTACAAAGGCTGTTCAGGATATCAAAGCTGGTAAGATTGAATATCGTCTTGATAAGACAAATATTATCCACGTGCCAATCGGAAAAGCTTCTTTTACAGAAGAACAGTTAGCGGACAACT
This sequence comes from Lachnospiraceae bacterium, assembly GCA_045119215.1. Taxonomy (GTDB): domain Bacteria; phylum Bacillota; class Clostridia; order Lachnospirales; family Lachnospiraceae; genus RUG11237. Next base: position 2,874 of record JBGVDD010000251.1, read on the forward strand.
TCCAGACGCTTATGGATGCAGTTCTTAAGGCTAAGCCAAGTGCATTAAAGGGACAGTATTTAAAGAGCATTTCTTTAGCTCCTACAATGGGACCTGGTGTAAAGGTTAATACAGCTAAGTACGTATAAAAAATACGTAAAAAAGAATTGACATTTCGAAAATAGAATGATATAATACTAAATGTTGTGAATACAACACTGCCGTAGACAGCAGGCGCCGTAAGGCATAAGATACTAACACCTGCCGAGGAAAAATTCGTTAAGTAAGTATTGACTTACCATTGATTTGAATTTTGTGCCCTCTGGTCTACAGAGGGCATTTTTAGTTTCATAATTTCGTTGAGAAAGAACGGCAGAACAAAATATAAGGAGGTGTACGATTCATGGCAAAAGTTGAAATGAAAAAACCTATCGTTGATGAAATCGCAGCTAACATTGAAGGTGCTCAGGGTGTTGTTCTTGTAGACTACCGCGGACTTACTGTAGAACAGGATACAGAACTTCGTAAGCAGATGAGAGAAGCTGGTGTCACATACAAGGTTTACAAAAACACAATGATGAACTTTGCATTCAAGGGAACTGAATTTGAAGCATTAGCTCCATATTTAGAAGGACCAAATGCTATTGCAATTTCAAAAGAAGATGCAACAGCACCAGCTAGAATTCTTAGCAAATTCGCTAAGACAGCACCAGCTCTTGAATTAAAGGCTGCTGTCGTAGAGGGAACACTTTACGATACAGAGGGAGTTAAGGCTCTTGCAAACATTCCATCAAGAGAAGAATTGCTTTCAAAGTTACTTGGAAGCTTACAGTCACCTATCACAAACTTCGCTCGTGTGCTTAACCAGATTGCTGAATCTAAGGGCGCAGAAGCTTAAGATTTGTTAGGAAAAAGAAAATAATAAAAACAAAAATATTTTGGAGGTAAATAAAAATGGCAAAATTAACAACAGAAGAATTTATTGCAGCTATTGAAGAATTAACTGTATTAGAATTAAATGAATTAGTAAAAGCATGTGAAGAAAAATTTGGTGTATCTGCAGCAGCAGGTGTTGTAGTAGCAGCAGCTGGAGCAGGTGATGCAGCTGGAGAAGAAAAGACAGACTTCAACGTAGAATTAACAGAAGTAGGACCAAACAAGGTTAAGGTTATCAAGGTTGTTCGTGAAGTAACTGGATTAGGATTAAAGGAAGCTAAGGAAGTAGTTGACGGAGCTCCTAAGATGCTTAAGGAAGGTGCTGAAAAGGCAGAAGCTGAAGATATCAAGGCTAAGTTAGAAGCTGAAGGCGCTAAGGTTACATTAAAGTAATTTAGACTATTTCACATAAAAATGAAAGCTCTCTTACAGGTGGGTAAGAGAGCTTTTTTTCTGTATCACTTCGTTTTTAAAAAAGGATGCGATTAATATAATTAAAAGAAATAGAAGTGAAAAAATCACATATAATATTCTAAAATAATTGAAAAATTAGTTGAAAGAGGTGTATAATGTGATTGTATCACGGATGGTTTTTTTTTGGGAGGCGCAATATGCTAGTTAGATTTTCGGTTGAAAATTATAGATCTTTTAATGAAAAGCAAGTTTTTTCCATGGCAGCAGGTAAACACACAAGGCATAAAAATCATTTGCTTGTAGTAAACGGAAAACGCTTGTTAAAGGGAAGTGTCCTTTTTGGTGCTAATGCAGCTGGAAAGAGTAATTTGATTAAGGCAATTAATTTTGGAAGAAATATAGTATTCGAGGGTGTAAGTGCTGGTCAAACATTTAATAGAAATTTTAGAATTGATAGTGAATCCATAAGTAGACCAGGGGTTTTTCAATATGATTTTGTTAGCAATGAGCATTTTTATTCATATGGTTTTGCGATTTCATATCTAGATAGTACCATAATCTCGGAGTGGTTATATTTAGTAGATGATGGAAAAGAAGTAGCTGTCTTTGAACGGGATGAAGGAGGAATCATCACAACAGATTTCAAATTCAAATCCAAAGAGAGCAAACAAAGATTTGAGATTTATTCTGAGGACGTTCCCTATAATAAAACATTTCTCAATGAAATTGTAAGTCATAAATTGCGTACAATAAAAGAGTTTTCACCGTATTTTGATACGATAGATTGGTTTAGAAGGTTAATCATAATTTTTCCTAAGACAAAAATAAATGATTTTCGGCAGTTTCTTATGAGCGATTCCACAGAATCGTTAGGAAAACTGTTAAACTATTTTGATACAGGAATTGAGTCGGTATATGGGGAGGAAAAATCAATGGATGACATTTTGTCGTTCTTGCCTAATGAAGTCAAAAATGAAGTCATGTCAGATATTCAAAATTCTTTTTCACAAGAAATTGATTCGAATCAACCTTTTTCAGTAGAAATCACAATTGCAGGAAGAAGAATTAGTTTTTCGAAGAATAAAGATGGAAATATAACAGCTACTCAATTAATGATGAATCATGGAAATGTCAATGATTTGTTTGAATTAGCTGATGAGTCAGATGGAACTAGGAGGCTTTTTGATTTAATACCTCTGTATAAAAAGGGAAAGCAAAATTTTGTGATTCTAGTTGATGAACTGGACAGAAGTTTTCATACAAAGCTTACAATTGAGTTTATAGAAAAGTTTTTTGAAACTACTGTTGGGATTGCAACACAGTTAATAGTAACTCTGCATGATTCTAATGTTATGAATTTGAATTTGCTTCGCCAAGATGAAATTTGGTTTGTTGAAAGAAGAGCAGATCATAGTACGGAGCTGTATTCGATGAATAAGTTTAATGAAAGATTTGATCATTCTGTTGCGAAGGACTATTTGCTGGGAAGGTATGGTTCTATTCCTAATTTTGGCGTTGATTTTGAAGGGGAGGGAGAATAAGATTGATAAACACGTTTCGGCTGAAATCAGATACTATGTTTACGCGTAGTGAAGAGGATAATCAAGAGCCTCCACTTAGAATAGTTTTTTTGTCCGTAGAAGGAAATAAAACGGAACAACAATATTTTGAATATATTGAAAAATATAGAAATCAGCTGGGAATAAAAAGTGCAGTTCATATTCATCCTTTGCGAAGGGGAAAACGAGACAATATGAGTGCGCCAGAGGATGTTCTTGAGTTATTGGAAGAGTATATAGAATTAAGAAATTCAGAGGATTTACCAGAAAGATTACGAAGTGTTATTCCAGAAAAATATTCTTATGAGTTTATAAAAGATTATCTGGATAATAATATTGCTAAAGACGATAATCGAGTTATTGAATTTGGGGTGTTATTAGAAAATACAGGAATAGATTTGGAGTACGACTATTTTTTAAAGGAAATTTCGGGTAAGAACGATGTATTGTAATAAATTGGAAACAAAATGTTAAATAAAAAGAAAATAAAAAGAAATAAATAGTTAAATTGACCAAAAGCTGGACGTGAGAGATTGCCATGCAATGTGTTGTGAAAATGTAAATAAGGAGACAGAACTGAAAAATGAT
>JBGVDD010000252.1:0-4050 GCA_045119215.1 Lachnospiraceae bacterium
ATATAAAGGTACTTCTTTTATCATAAAATAACATCCCTTGTAAGTAGAATATAGGTGGAATCTCTGTAAAATAGCCAAATATACCATAGTAAACTCAACAGAAACTTCAAATCTTCTGTTGTTTTCAGTCTCTTCGCAAGACTGAAAGTTGCGGGTTCTTTACATGGATAAAATATCAATTTACAAAGTTGTATCTCAGCTTACAAAACTGCATTTTGTTTTGCAATTGAATCTCTTTTTATAATACTAAAAGGCTGTACTTTGAATTTGCTCTATTAAGTCCACTGCTTTATTTCCACCATCACACAAATTCAATAAGTCACTCATTTTCTTTACATTTTTCATTATCTCAGAATCTGCCAATATATCATCGGCCTGCGAACAAAGCAAATCCGACGTCACTTTATCCATTTCAAGTATTACTCCAATCCGCATTTCTGCTACTCTATTTGCAACTGCAAACTGATCCATATCAAGCGGGATAACCATAAGCGCATTACCATAGAATAAACCTTCATTTACGCTATTCATTCCACCGTGTGTAATAAACAAGGTTGACTTTTGCAATACTTCTAACTGAGGAACAAAGGGATAAATATAGAAATTGGATGGAATATTTCCCAACTTCGCAATATCAGTATTCTTTCCAACAGACATAACAACTGATACTCCCGATTTATTTTTAAAAGCTTCCATACATTTTCTGTAAAATGCAAGATTTTGGTTTTGAAGTGTTCCAAGCGATACATATATAATTGTCTTGCCCATTTGATCAAACGGAATTATCAAGTCACTGACTCTTATCCCGATTAATGGTCCCACGAAGTGGTATTTGCCATTAAATGAATTGCTGTCCTTTTGAAATTCCTTTGTTGTGAATACGATATTTAAATCCGGAGAAACATCCGTTATTTCTGTAAGTATATTCGGTGTTACCAGAGGAATCTTTCCGCATACCAGTTTGGTAACTACTCTTAACATAAATTTGTTTTTCAACAGATTAATCTCTTTATTTTTGCTGATAAGAATAGAACCAATATTTTCTCTGCTAACAGCAAATGTAGAAAACAATCTAACCGTTTTTATGTTAAGCTTCTGAGCTGCTGAAAAAGCAGTAAATGAGAAAAATTCATATATAAGCAAATCAAATTTATAACCAACTTTCAAAATTGTGTTATAAACGTATTTCCATGCTTTAAGTGCACAAAGGAAATTCCTTGGTTTCCCGTTTTTAAAAACAATTTCATAATTGGCTGCATTGTGGTAGGGGATAAATGCTGCTCCTGTCTCTTCAATTTTCTCCTTCCATTGATTCGTTAAAATATATGAAACACTATGTCCTCGCTCTACCAGTTTTCTTGCCAGTAATAATGTAGGATTTACATGCCCACTAAAGGGTACATTAACCATCAATATTCTCATTTCCGTGCCTCCTTAATTCAAATTCATCTACTCATCAAGCATCATTTTTCCCGCTTTCGCTTTTGCTTTTAACCGAGCCATCTATTCCTTTTCGATTTCTTGTATGCTTTTCTCCGGTGTCGGGAAATCCTCGGGCATAGTGCCCCTATTTTTTCTATAGCACTACATACTTCTTTACCAACAGAATAGCGAATGGAAGTGGCTGTTTTTGCATTATCAACTTCATCCTTCCTCAACTTTTCTTCTGTCTGTGAAATACGAAAAAGATACACAATCAATTCCGTACTGCCCATATAGTCAATTATCTTCTGACCAACCTCAAAATTCAAATTTTATTTTTTATTTATATATTCGTCATTTTTTGCCGTTCTTGAGCTTCTATTATTTGATTTCTCACATTCTCCTCAAGCTCAACATACATAATCTCAATGCAAAACTGACGAATACTTTCTGCTAAAACCGATTGACCTTGTAGTTTGTTCTTCTCTAACTCATCACATACACAAATTATTTTTCTGAACTGCTTTCCTGTGATTTTTTCTAATAAAAGCATTTTTAGAATATCATTTGCTATCTTATTATCCTGAGCCTTTTTAGGTTTACCGATATGAGCAAATATTTCCCCGATAATATTATTCTCTTCTGAATAAAAATCCGGTTGGATATAAGTAAAGGCGTTATCCGCCAAATACAATTTTTTATTCTTTTCTAATTTCATATCAAGTACACACTCTACATTATGAAATATCATCTCTTCTGCTTGCATCTGCACATGAGATGATGACTTATGCGAATCTGCCACCACTTTTCCCCCTGGTCATTCATCAATTCAAATTTAATCAACTCTAAAAGTCGATAAAATAATTATATCATTTAAGCTATTACATCTCAACCATTTCAACGTTACTTAACTTATCTCAAACGTAGTTGCAAGGCACTTAACGAACCTTCCAACCACTATAAATCACTTAATTTCCCTATGCCTAAAATCCATGCTCCTCAATCCCCTTTTCCAAAATCCTATGTACCAACTCCTCCAGTTCCACATCATTCATTTCACTAACCACAATTAACCTTGCAAGTGTATTTTTCTGCACAGCCACCGCATATTTTTCCTCATCCCCACAAAGCTCATGAACACAAATACCAAGTCCTTCTACAATCTTACACATAACATTCAGCTCCGGTTCTCTAATCCCTGCCAGGATTTCAAGAATGGTATACTCTGACACCCCGGAAATTTCTGCAAGTTCCGCAATGCTGATTCCTTCCTGTTTCATTACATTTAATAGCTTATCTCCTGTTGAAAACATATTCCAATCCTCCTATTCCGCTTTCATTCCAAATGAAAATGTATTATCTTTTGCCTGTTTAGGGGCAAATTTGCTCTTTACCTCTGCAAGTCTGTTTTCCATGATAGAAAACATTTCCTCTACCTGCTCCTGTGTGTATTCATAGTTTCCACGATTGGCTAAATGTTCAATTCTTCCGATTGCTTCCATAACCTTATTCACACGACTTTCTCCAAGACGGACAAATTTGTCCGCCTTGCTTTCGTTATCTTGTACTGTTTTTGTTACTTCTGTATCCATAATCTCTAAATCCCCCTCTTATTTTTTCTTTCCTTTTCCATATGTTCGCTTTGGAAATTCCATGGTAAATTTAAACTGGACTCCAGACTTTTCTTCTCCGTCCTTTGTGTAGTGGTATTCCTCTATCCCTGTTGGAATAATATACGCATCATATTTTTTACCAGCCTTGCTTGTCAGACCTTTTAATAAAATCTTTTTGCTATCCAGTAAAGTTGTTACCTGTTCATCTGAAAGGGATACTCCCATAATTCTGCTTACATTCATTCCACATTTCTTCGTACAGTAAGCTCCATATTTTCCTTTTATCACCTGTCCGCCACAGTTCGGGCATTTGCCAATCACTTCCTGTTCCTGGGCAAACATTTTCTTATGCTCGTCACTGACTTCATGATAGGTCTGGATAAGTTCCTCAACCATTTCCGCAATATCTGACATAAAGTCCTCTCGTTCCATCTCTCCTTTTGCCACAAGGGTAAGAGCATTTTCCCAATCCGCAGTTAGTTTTGGGGACTTTACCACATCAGGAAGTACCGTAATCAGCTTCATTCCATCCTCTGTTGGTATCATCTGCTTTTTCTCACGTTTCACAAAACCGTCTTTGACTAATTTCTCAATAATGTCTGCTCTGGTGGCAGGTGTACCAAGACCTTTACGCTCCACATCATCATCCATGTCCTCACTGCCGGCTCTTTCCATAGCTGATAACAAACTATCTTCTGTGAGGATTTGTCAAGGTGGGATGTGGATTTATTTCTTTTTGCTGGTACATTCATTCATAATCAGCGTATTCACACTGTCCGTAAATGTCCGCTTGGTATTCTGTGGAAAATGCACCCTTACCCGATAAGTGGTATTTCCTATCCTTTTCTTGAAATTCTCTGTATTCACTTTCTTTACTTCTTCCATGTTCTTCTCCCTTCACGCAAAAAGGACAGCTACAAACCATCATCTGTACACTGCCCTCTCGCTGTTATAATGACTGTTCATTTTTCTTTCTGTTGTGTATCTGACTACGCTGGTTCTGCTCCGCTTCTCG
>JBGVDD010000253.1:0-6915 GCA_045119215.1 Lachnospiraceae bacterium
AAATCTGACTATTTCTTGCCCGTTTAAAGCTTTCATTACTTGGATTAAAATATACGCCCATACCTCTTACCTCCAAATTTTCATAAAAAAATCCCCTATACAAATGAATAATCCTATCAATAAACTATCATTAGTATAGCGGATTCATAATTAATTTACAACAGCATCAATCATTCCCGCTGCATGGAATTTCACAAAACATCTGGCATGGCTTTACGCGATACAGTTTTTTAGGAGTTCCAATGGATTCATTCAGGTACTCCAACAATCCCGTTTTATCTGTATAAATGTAAGCAAACCCACATCAAAACAACATATCCTTTAGCCATTCTTATCCGGCAGCCTCCCAAAATAAAGCATCAGTGCATTTTCGGCATCGCTGCTGTTTTTGGTAAATTTTATCTCTGAGATATCAAACAGAATGCACCCGCAATGCCCTTTAAACGTAGGAAAGCAAATCACCTTCAAATAGGTATCAATCTCCGGACTGTAATCAATAATCTCCAGCTTTTCACCGTAAAGGGTTGCCTGCTCGTAGCTTCGAAGCCACTTGGAAAACAGGCTGCTAAAGGAACTGCCAATGAGATTCTCAAGGGGTAACTTTTCCAGTTTCGCCAGTGCAGGATTGCCGTACCTGAAAATCCAGTCCACTGCGTGGCGTTCCTCTTCAAATATCATCTCGATATCTGTAAATGCAACAGGAAGATATTCCAATTTTCTATAGAAATGTTGTGCTTCTTCATCCACTTGCGTGGATGTCATTAACATACCATATCCCTGTGTTTTCATATCATTTTCCCAATGCTCCATAAGTTTTTTTCCATAACCCTTACCCTGATAATTCCAATCGATAAAAAGCATTGTACAAAATGGAGTATTATCCCAAAAAAGATTGTATCTTAACAAACTCCACACATAGCAATATTACTTGATGCCATTTTTCGCCCACCGTTCCCTGGTAATATATGTAAAATGCTCTGTTCTTACATCTCCCATCAAAGCACATGGTTTATTTTCTTCGGTATGGTGGTACTCAAATCCACACTTCTCCTGACATCGTTTTGATTTTTCGTTGCCATCATAATACCCACACCACATGGCTGTGCAACCTAAATCCTCAAAAGCATGTTTTTGTAATGCGCGTACTGCTTCAGGAATATAGCCTTTTCCCCAAAAAGGAACACCAATCCAATAGCCCACTTCAATTTCCGTATCACTCACCTTTGTATGAGACTGCGCTGGTGGAATTAATCCGATGCTTCCAATAGCAAGATTATCCTCTTTCAAACACACCGCATACGTTTCATTAGCAGATAATACGTTTTTGATTATTTCAAGACTGTTTTCTACACTCGTATGCACCGGCCAGCCTGCAATAGGTCCAACAGCAGGATCTTTTGCGTATTCATATAAACTCTCTGCATCCGTATCCTTCCACGGACGCAGAATTAATCTTTCTGTTTTGATTTCCATAATCTCATCTTCCTTCTCTTCCCGTTCTAATATAATGTCCTTCCTGAACTGCTGCGAAGGTGGCAACCACACAGACAACAATTGCGCTGTATTTCAAATCCAGAATTGCAAATGTCAACGGAAGGATAAATAACAATGCTCCAGAAACTTTATTCATAACAGTATGAACTGCCACGAGCTTTTTCTGTAATACATATCCTGAAACAACATTTATAGCCTTAATAAATGCAATGATAGCAATCCAAAAATAAATCCAAACTGGTATGTTCATTATTGGAATCAGCTTTATCAAGCATACAACAAAAAAAATGAAATCTGCAATAGTATCCAGCTTGGAACCAAGCTCGCTGACGGTATTTATTTTTCTTGCAACCGTTCCATCAATCATATCGGTAAATCCTGCGGCTAAGTATATTACATAAAATGCCGGGGAAAGTGTCGGGCAAAACAGCAATGCAATACTGCACAGGATTCTGATACTTGTTATGATATTTGCCATACACTCACTCCCTTCCTTCAACACCTATTTCACTGACTCAATTGGTGTTATCCAATCCCAAGGCACTACCTATCACACATTTTTGCAAGTATTTTGCTGGCACCTTTTGGGTAAGCCACACACCATTCCTGGACAGATAAAATTTATATCCATCCTTGAACATTTCACCGGACTTCACAATATAGAGAACCGGTCTGCCATGACGGCAACCTACTTTAGTTGCTGTATCCCTATCTTTTGACAAGTGAACATATAATCTGCTTTTAGGAATCAGTCCAGATGCCTCAATGGATGCAACATATTTTTCCCCTGTTCCATGCCAAAGCTCTGCCGGTGGCTCTATTTCTTCCAGTTCTACATCAACCGGAATGGAATGACCTTGATTTGCTCTAATCAAAGTTTTATCTTCGTTAAAAGAATATCTCTGTTTTTCGTCTGTCCTAACGATCTCTTCCAAAATCTCCATATTAAATTCATGAGTTGCAGCCATTCCGTCAATAAGCTCAGCAACATTAGCCCAACCATGTTCATCAAGACTGATACCAATTGTCTCAGGCTTATGGCGTAAAATAAGACTCATATATCTGCTTGTATTTGTTAAATTCACATAATCACTCCCTTACATTATTATATCGTACCTGTTCCGTGATTCTGAACAGATACCTCGCTTTTATTTCTTGATTACAGGTCTGACATATATAAATCTTTTTTACCAGCTCCCATATCTACAAGCTTTTCAACAACATGTTATCCATTTCTTCCTGTGTCATTCCTGCTTCTTTTCTATATCTTCTAATTACGTCTCCAATGTTCATTAACAAACCTCCAGATAACATTTCAAATGCTTTTTTAAATAAATCATAACAAAATTCTCCATACCGTACAATTGAAGGTCCGTTAAATAATATTAAATTTTTTTAACTAACAGTAAAATCAAAAGCACCCAAGCATTTCTGCCTGAGTGCCTCCCATTATTTTCATCTTATACAGCCATAAGGCATCCAGACCGAATACCCCGGTAAGCGTTTACTTCTTAGTTTCCCCTAATCCTCATCCGGTTTTTGTCCGTTGTGAGCCTGCCACTGACATTCCATCAATTTTATATCGGTAAATACCGCTTTAAATGATGAATCTTCCGGGCTACATGCATATATGCCAAATCTTATTCTATCTGCCCCCTCCCACATATGGCAGATTCTCATCTGTTTATAACGAATGCCATCTTCAGAACATTCAATGCAATAGTCATCCTCACGTCTGCTGAAACGATACCACATGGATTTTATATCTGCTCCGATTTCTGTCGTTGCCCAGTCAGAGTATCCTCTGTTCGTCACAACACTTCCAAGGTGCTGATACTCTTCGTTCTCATATTCTACGGAACATTTTAACCAGTTTTCACTGTCCAGATACATGACTATTCCACTCTTGCGTTTTCTCTATTTCTCGGAAATTCCAATGAACAGACTTCATTAAAGCCTTTGGAAAAGAAAGTACTGGAAGAGTTTGGGTGTCAGAAATTTATTTATTGCAGTGATGCTGGACTAGGCTCTGAAGATATCAGGCTTTATAACCACATAGGAGAAAGAGCATTTATCGTAACTCAATCTATTAAGAAGCTGAAAAAAGAAGAAAAGGAATGGGCTTTGAATATGCAGGGCTTTAAAAGAGTTTCTGATGATACACCTGTGGATATCACACACCTTCCCGAGGATGACAAAGGACTTTATTATAAAGATGAACCCTATACCACAAAAAAGCTCCATCAGCGTTTGATTATTACATACTCCCCTAAATATGCACTTTATCAGAAATCCATTTGTGATAAGCAGGTAGAACGTGCTGAAAAGATGTTAGATTCCGGAAACACGAAAAAGAACCGTAAAAATCCAAATGACCCGGCACGTTTTATCGGAACTACGGCAGCTACAAAAGAAGGTGAAGTAGCTGATATCCAACATTATTTGGATGAAAGCAAGATTGCAGAGGAAGCGAAATATGACGGACTTTATGCTGTATGCACGGATCTTCTGGATGATGAAGTCAGCGATATATTAAAAGTTAGCGAAGGAAGATGGCAGATAGAAGAATGCTTTCGCATTATGAAAACGGATTTTTCAGCAAGACCTGTTTATCTACAGAATGAAAACCGTATTAAGGCACTTTTTTGGGTTTGTTTTCTTTCACTGACGATTTATCGTTTTCTTGAGAAAAAACTTGATTCAAAGTATACCTGTGAAGAACTGTTAGATGCTTTAAAAACAATGAATTTTGTTGAAGTTCAGGAACAAGGATTTATTCCAACATACAAACGGGAACCAATCACAGACGCTCTTCATGATGCCTGTGGTTTTCGAACCAATTATCAATTCATAACGAAAAGTAAAATGAAAACAATTCAGAAAAAAAGTAAGGGAAGGGAATAAATTACCAAACACCGTGACAACGAAAAAAATCGCCGCAGCCCAGTAAATACAAGGGATGTAGCGATTTTTTCTTTTTACAACTGTCAAAGATGGGATATTATAATGTTTTTCTTTGCTATGTCAAGCCGGTATCTTTGTATAGATAATCATACCATAACATCCATTTTTTTCATCAAAAAAACACCCAGGATTTTTTGCCTGGGTGTCATTGGTTCTTTTGATGAAATATATACCATAGACAGTCTTGATACGTAATTGCAAGGTGCTGATGTGATTATTGTCTTTTTCTCTCCGGTAAGTTCTAACATCGAGGGTCTTTCACCGCCCTCTGGAGCATCCCCGTCCGATTTTTACCCGTAAATCGGTTCAAAATCCTCAGGAGAATGACCGCAGAGAGGGCAACTGAAATCGGCTGGCAATTCGCTTCCTTCATACACATAATTGCAGATTTTACATCTCCAACCGACAATTTTTCCATCTGTCTTCGGCTTATCTGCCTTTGGTTTTACCTTTGCCTGGTAATCTGCATAGGTTAGTGGTGCTTTATCGTTGATTAGAATAGCATCTACTACCTCAGCGATAAATAAGGTATGGCTTCCAAGATCCTGCTGCTCTACCACTTTACCACTGATTACAGCACAGGCATGCCAACCCATATAGGGAATATGATTGCAATCTAACGGTGGCTGCAAATCCTCAAATTTATTAACGTCTCTTCCTGATTGAAACCCAAAATGCTTTATGGTTTCAAAACTACAATCCTCACTGAGCAAGCTTAATGCAAAGAGACCGCTTTTTTTAATCAGCTCGCAAGTATAATTTGTATTTAATACTGAGATTGCAATCCTCGTGGGACTATTGGCTACCTGCATACAGGTATTCGTAATACATCCATTTGCTACATCACCGTACTTGGTCGATAACATAAATACGCCATAAGTTAGATTGTATAATGCTTTCTTGTCCATATATCCACACTTTCTTTTTAATAATTTTCTTCTCTTAATTCAAAATAACTTTGTGGGTGAGCGCACACTGGGCAAACCTCTGGAGCATTTGTTCCAACTACAATATGTCCACAGTTACGACATTCCCAAACTTTTACCTCACTCTTTGCAAACACTTCCTGCATCTCGATATTTTGAAGAAGTTTACGATATCTTTCTTCGTGAGCCTTCTCTATGGCTGCAACAGCTCTGAATTTTTCAGCAAGTTCCGAAAATCCCTCCGCTTCCGCAGTCTTTGCAAATTCTTCATACATATCGGTCCACTCATAGTTCTCGCCTTCTGCTGCCGCTGCAAGATTTTCTTTGGTATCCCCAATTCCATTTAATTCTTTAAACCACATTTTTGCGTGTTCTTTTTCGTTATCTGCAGTCTTTAGAAAAAGTGCGGCAATCTGCTCAAATCCCTCTTTCTTTGCCTTAGATGCAAAGTACGTATACTTATTTCTCGCCTGAGATTCTCCTGCAAAAGCAGCCTCTAAATTTTTCTCTGTCTGTGTTCCTGCATACTTGTTTGTTGCCATACATAATTCCTCCATTCAAAATACATAGTTTTATCTCTCAGAACCTCAATTTTTCATTAAATTCTACGAGAAAACTGATATATTCATACTACAATATTTCACAAAATAAGTCAACAGAGCCCCTGTCCATACAGCTTTGAAAGGTAAATTTAATTTAAAAAAATTGTTATACTAAACCAGGGACGTTTCTTTTGTCACGATGCTGGGGTCAAAACCCTAAGCATTACGATATCCTTTACGAAACAAATTGTTTTTTACTGTTTTTTTCAATATTAAATATGGCATGCTCTTATTCTGCCACTGTACTTTATCTGATTTTTTATGTCAGTAGTGGATTTTGAGCATAATTCGTAAACCCTTTCTAACACATTTTCCCTGATCAGGGTCATACTCTTCTACATTATCTATTGTCTCTTCAAATGGATTGACTTCATCATATGGAATATTTTCTTTTTTCAATTTTTCTTTTAGTAATCTGTTCTCATATTCTAAAAGTCTGACAAGCTTCCTCAAAGACTCCGCATCATATGCTTCTATATTCATAAATATCACCCACAATTCATATATGTGTATGCGCACCTTTTACCTATGCAAAAGAAAATCAACACTTTCTCTTAATTCATCACTAAAACCTTCCAAATCAGCAGCCGTTATCACACCACTATTAATCAGTGCCACAATATCTAAAATCATATTTCCTTTGCTTAATTCAAGCGCGTGCTCTGAATAATTTCCAATCGCTTTTTGATATTTCCATGTAAATCTCCTCCAATCTATGCATTGATTTCATATGCTCTTTTGTTGTCCCAACATAATTATACTGCTGTTCCAACTGTATTTCAACCAAAAATAGACAGCCTTAACTCTGACTGTCCACCCGCTAATGAGATATTTGGATTAAGGCATTGTCCTTGCCTCTCTACGGCCATTATTTCTCTGTTAATTTCTCAATTATTTTCATAACATCCGGTTGAGTAGGTGTAAATTTA
>JBGVDD010000254.1:0-29309 GCA_045119215.1 Lachnospiraceae bacterium
AATTTTTTAGTCCAAAAATCATTATAGAGGGAAAGTGTAAAACTGAGATGTGGATAACTTTTTAAAATTTTATAATGATTTGGGATAACATGATTTTTATGAAAATGGCAGACAATAAATGAATTTACCTTTCAATGCTGAAAAATGATTTCTAAATTAGTTGAAACCGATTGCATGAGTATTGAACTTATCAGAACCGTTCAAAGCCAGTTACAAGGTGCAACGATAAAAATGGGGCAGATTCTTGAACAGCATGGGCACGAAATAATTGGAATTAAAGATAACTATAAGGAAATAGTGAAATTATATGGTGAATTGGTTATAAAGGATCAGGAGATAGCAGATGAATTGAATAATATCTACACAATTTTCTTTGAAAATGAGAAGTTAAATGAACAGAGGTATTCGAATTTTGAAACTGAGTTGAATCAGATAAAAGACGTTCAGAGACTTCAAAATTGGAGGATGAATATAAAATATCAAACATTTAATAACACAGACTACAATATGTTGGATATTGTAGAAAAAGTAATATGTGTTGCATCTGATTTTTTCTATTTGACAAAAGGGGTTTGGGATGATGAGATACTCTTATTTGTGAAGGGGGCGTTGGATTCATTAGAAATATCTCCGAATGAGATCCTCTCATACAATGAATTAGTTTATAAGCTTATTATTGATGAAACACTTAGAGATTACTTGTTTGAGCGTAATGGAATAAGAATTCATAGCTCTGTAAATGATGATATCGTGCCACATTATGAAGCTGTGATTGATGCAATTTGCATCGGTAAGCGTACATTTATGGATAATGGGATTGAGCCCAAAATATGGTTGTCAAATTATATTTCAGATAAGATTGGTGGGATAGATTTAGTAGAAAATACAGCTTTTAATATAATTTGCGAACTATTTGTAATAATGTTGCAGTTAAAAGGTAACAAAGTGGAGACTAACATTTTGCCAGCTTATAGGGATATTAAAAAGGCAGCTCTTTTAGGTGATGTTGAAGCAGAATGCAAGTATGTAAATCTTCTGTTAGAACACAATTATATTGATGAGGCATTTGATATGACATTGGATATGGATAGTCGAATGGAAAAAAATTCGGTGTTTGAAGAAATAAAAGAGAGGGTCATGTGTAGATATGCTGCAAACAATTAAACTTGTGCCAAACATGATTTATAAAGGGATTGCTTATGAGATGAAGCAGCTTGTTCAAAGAGGTCTTTTAGTAGGAGAGTTTTTGGTAAAACTCGTGTATCAAGATGCTAATATAGCATGGTATCCAACAGGTGGTAGTATCACACCATAAATGAATGATGTCTGCCGTTTTCTAAGTGCATCTGTGGAGCATGTATGATGGAGAGTACTGAGTAGATATAGTACATAAAAAGAAAATTAGGGGGATTTTCCCCATCTTAGGAGGAAAACATGGTATCACTAACAAAAGGTGCAAAAGTCAATCTGAAAAAAGAAGATAATATGGTACATCGAACCCGGTTCGCTGTACCACTATGTCGTAACAATATGTGAAAAATGAATACAGTAACGGGGTGAAAGAACACAAAAATAAATAGGACATAATTTCGATAGATTTTTATATAAATTTCGGATATAATGTTAGTAGAACAAAGGGAGGAGGTTAGTGTTATGGATGAGTATTTGAGCGAGCTTAAAATGAGTAAAACTCGAGACAAAAAAGTTGGGATTACGGATATAGCAATATCAAAGGTTCCTTTCATTAAATATCACGGTTTTGATGAAAATAGGAATTATATTATGCAAGAATTGGCTAAGGATGTTCTTCGACTTTCGAAGGATGAGAATGATAGCAATGAAGTTGCAATTACCTGTGATCTTGGATGCGATAATCCTTTAGAAGAATTTGGTGTTGCACTGGGAACGGAACATGAAGTAGATATTTTAGCAGATACCTTTTCAAATCATATTATTGTATCACAGAAATCGGTTGCAGTTGTAGTATTACACAATCATACATCTACACAAACTTTCTCTTTACAAGATATACGGTTTTTCTTGGAATATCCAATGCTTGAGGTGATTGTAGTGGTATCTAATCAAGGTACGGTACATTATCTGATGCGTGACGAAGGATATGATTATAAACAAGCATTCTTATTGTTTAAGGACTGTATCGGGGATTTGAGTAAGGAATCTTCAACAAAAGATTTGTATTTGGCATCATTATCATTTTTGGCAAAGTGTAGTGAAGTTGGTTTGTATTATCGGTAGGAGGTGAATGAAATGAGTAATTCAGTATTAAATGATTTGAGTTATAATTTTGAACCGCTGAAATTATTCCAACCGGAACCTGATTATAGGGTGAATGAGAAGGAGTTAAAAAAGAGCAAAGAGAAGAGCAGAGCATTGATTGAAAAAATAAGAAGGAATCAAAAAGAAGTAGTAGGAGGGAACTCATGCGTTGAAAGGTCGCAAGATAAAAAATAAAACTTAATTGCGCACGCCAGAATTTTCCACATGGACATATTTTGTCCACCATTTATGTTATTATGTTTTTAAAAAAGTACACAGAGGTTGAATTAGTGAAATTGAGAGGCTGAAAGTCTGCCCAATTTCACTGATTCAACCTTTTTTCTATGTATTCACTCTCTTTAATCAGAACCTTACATTTACTGTAAGGTTCGTACCTGCGCCAAATCTCTGATTTGTGTGCATCAGCTTTACAAAACTTCCATGGAATACATTTATGGTGGTCTCAATTTTGAGATGGAAGTTTTGTAATTAAAATCTGTACCTTGACAACTGAATATTTCAGCACCGGTTCTGTGCTGGGCAAAAAGAACCAGGGTGACGAATACCACTTTTCAGGCGTATTCGGGACGATAACCAACCGTCAAATCAAAATTATGATCAAAACAGGAGGAAGAAATTTATGATACAGAAAAAAAATTTGCTTTATGCAGGTGCAGGTATGATAGCTGCAATTGTGGCTGTAGTGGCAGCGGTGATGGCTGTCAGAGGATTCTTAGAAAAAAACAGGGAGCCGGATTTGGTTGATTACGATGAGGAGGATTTTTCCTTTTCGGATGATTTGGAATTGACGTTAGACTCTGAAGAGGATTTAGAAATGGAAGTTGAAGAGTAGTTTCGGAAGGAGTGAAAAAGAAATGTTACCATATTTAAGATATTTAAAGCATGAACCTATAGAATCTATGTTGATTAGTTCACCTTTTGATCCTAAAATACTGATGAATAAAAAATTGTTTCTCATGTGTCATCATTCTCATTCAACTGATTTTTTTTGTTTGATTGACAGACGTGGGCAGCTGGTGGCAGATGTTCTTGTATTTGCTGACCCGGAAAACAGAATAATTTACGAATATGGTGTGTATATTCTCGTGGAGAAAAAAATGGCGAAAAGATGTGAGAAGAAAGCTGACTGCAGATATCCTGTGTACTATGCAAATGCATATGTATTTGGGAAAGGGAAAAGTTTAGGTTGGGTGGTAAAGACGCTGTAACAGTTCAGGCAGGTCTGCGCATTTACTGCGCTGACCGTGTGAAAATGTGTATTTAACAAAAATCGGGGATGGTACACTGAACCCGGTTCGCTGTACCACTATAAGACATAATAGTTATGTTGTTCCTTGACAACAATAACAGAATAAATTATTCTACTCATAAGATACTAACTTACGAGTAGAATAATTTTATGGGAGGAAATGTCATGTTTTATTGTCGTGAAGAGGAATTAAAAAAATTAAATAAGCGGTATCAGGGGAATCAATTTGAATGTGTGGTTGTCTATGGGAGAAGGCGTGTTGGAAAAACAGCTCTTATCAGTGAATTTTGTAAAGATAAAAGAAATATTTACTTTTCAGCTTTGGATACTACAGCACAGGAAAATCTTCGGAGTCTGTCAAAAGCTATTTATAATTACCAGAATCCGGATCTGTATAATGCTCCGGAATTTCGTACTTACGAAGATGCCCTAGAGGAAATTACCAGAATAGCAGAGCAAGAAAGAATTGTTTTTGTAATAGATGAATATCCTTATCTTGCAAAAGCAGAGCAAAGTATTTCATCCCGTTTACAGCACCTAATTGATCATACATGGAGTAAGAGTAAGATTTTCTTGATTTTGTGTGGTTCTTCTATGAGCTTTATGGAGCACCAGGTGTTAGGATATGAGAGTCCGTTGTATGGAAGACGTACGGCACAGTTTAAGATAGAGCCATTGACATACAAAGAAACGGCAGTGTTCCATCCGGAGCTTTCTCAAGAGGAAAATGCACTGATTTACGGTATTACTGGTGGTGTGCCACATTATATTAATAAATTGGGTGTTCACACAGGTGTGGATGAAGCTTTATTAGAAAATCTTTTTGACAGATCAGGTTATTTATTTGAGGAACCGGAAAATTTGTTAAAGCAGGAACTAAGAGAGCCGGCAGTATATAATTCTATCATTACTGCCATTGCGGAGGGGGCGTCCCGGCTAAATGAGATTGCAACAAAAACAGGAATGGAAACGGGACCGTGTACAAAATACCTTAAAGTGCTTATAGAGTTGGGAATCGTGAGAAAGGAAACACCTATTACAGAAAAAATAGGAAAGAAGTCTATTTATATGTTAGAAGATAATTTTTTTCGTTTTTGGTACCGTTTTGTTCCACGCAATATTGCAGCAATCAATTCCGGAAGAATAGAAAAAAATTATACAGAAACGGTAAAGAAGCATTTACCGGATTATATGGGGTTGATATTTGAAAAAATGTGTCAGGACTATTTGCTATATTATGCGAAAAATCTCCCCATTGCTCTGGGTGATGTAGGTCAATGGTGGGGAACGGATCCTGCGAAAAAGAAACAGATTCAGATTGATATTGTAGGGATGCCGGCAGATGGAGATGAATACGTGATAGGATCATGTAAATACAGAAATGAAGCCATTGGAGTAGAAGAACTGGAGCTTATGAAAGAGTATGCAAATGTGTTTGGAAAAGGGAGAAAATATCATTATTTAATTTTTTCCAAAGGTGGATTTTCAAAGGCATTGCAGGAATTGGGAGAGCAGGGGAAAGTGACTCTTCTAACGTTGGAGGACATTTATACTCCATAAAAATATGAATACGGGAAGGGTTAGGGATAGTTGTAAATTCCCCCGAAATCCGCTATACTAATAATAATTTAGGTGTATGTGGGATTTTACTGAAATCAGGAGGTAAGAGGCATGGGTGTTTATTTGAATCCGGGGAATGATAGATTTAGAAGAGCATGTAATTCTGAGATATATATTGATAAAACAGAATTAATTACTAAGACAAATCAGGTGTTGGATACTGAACAAAATTGTATTTGTATCAGCCGTCCAAGACGTTTTGGAAAATCTATGGCAGCCTACATGCTGGCAGCATATTATGGGAAAGACTGTGATTCATCGAAAATTTTTGCACCCTATAAGATTGCTAGGGATAAGGATTACGTGAAACATTTGAATCGGTATCATGTGATTTTGCTAAATATACAAAATTTCCTAAGCATTACAGAATATTCTGTTGATGCCATGATTTCTTACCTCCAGGAAGAAGTGATAGAAGAACTGAGAGAGGTTTTTCCAGAAAAGATATCGGAACAGGTGAAGAACCTTGGGGTGGCGCTGGATAAATTGTACAGTAAAACTAGGGAAGGATTTATCTTTATTATCGATGAGTGGGACTGTATCTTACGTGATAAGCAGTACAGTGATCATGACCAGAAAAAATATTTGGATTTTATTAGAAATCTTTTAAAAGATAAAGCCTATGTTTCACTGGCATACATGACGGGGATTCTTCCCATTAAAAAATACGGAACCCATTCGGCGTTAAATATGTTTGCAGAGTATTCCATGACTTCTCCAAGAGGTTTTGCGGAATATATAGGTTTTACGGACAAAGAAGTGAAAGACCTCTGTGAAAAATATGGAGTGGATTATACCAGGATGGAAAGCTGGTATGATGGCTATACTTTTCCCGGTATACCGCATATTTACAATCCAAAATCCGTTGTAGATGCCATAAGGTTTCGGGAATTTTCAAGTTATTGGACGCAGACAGAGACTTATGAGGCATTGAAGATTTATATAGATTTAAACTATGATGGATTAAAGGATGCCATTGTGAAAATGCTTGCCGGAGAACAGGTGACCATAAATCCGGAGAGATTCCAAAATGATATGACAACTTTTAACAGTAAAGATGACGTACTGACACTTCTGGTCCATCTGGGTTATCTGGCATTTGACCGGGAGCAGTCTGCTGTATTTATACCAAATGCAGAGATTCGCGGGGAATTTAGAAATGCTATTATGGGAGAACCGTGGAAAGATATTGTTGTAGCGCTAGAGCAATCCGATCGTCTTTTGAAGGCGACATGGAATGAGGATTCAGAAACCGTGGCGGACATTCTGGATGCGGTACACAGTGAGAATACCTCAATCCTTACTTATAATGACGAAAATTCTCTAAGCTGTGTGGTTTCAATAGCCTATTATAATGCCATGAAAGAATATACGAAAATCCGTGAATTTCCAACAGGCAAAGGATTTGCAGATATTGTGTATCTGCCGAAGAAGTACTCAGATAAACCGGCAATGATTGTGGAATTAAAATATGATAAATCCCCAGAGGGAGCAATCGCCCAGATTAAGGAAAAGAAGTATGTGGAAAGTCTGGAAACATATCATGGCAATCTGCTTTTGGTGGGGATTAACTATGATAAAGAGAGTAAGAAGCACACTTGTGTGATTGAAAAATGGAGTTGTTAATTAGAATGGTACAGCGAACCCGGTTCGCTGTACCACTAGGGGACTACAGTCTTGTAGTCCCCATATCTTTCATCACTCCCACAACAACACCGTTGATAAATAAGTTTTCCGGTTCTATCAGAATGGGCTCATAGTGGCAGTTGCCGGGAATTAGTGTGACCATAGAAGAACTTGGATAATATCTTTTTAACGTGGCTTCGTTGGTAGTTTTATCTCCAGCAACCACGATATCCCCTGCATTTGCATAAGACTGTTTCTGAACAACAATCATATCTTCGTCTTCGATACCAAAATCGGTCATACTGTCTCCCGAGACTTTTAAGAGAAAATGCTTATCTGCATGGATGTCAAATACATCCGGTAACAGAATATTTTTGCAGCCTTCACTGGAAACATAGTGGAGGGCTCCGGCGGCCACGGTTCCACAGCGGACTACTTTTTCATAAGAAAATTCCAGAATAGTTTCTTGGAAAGTGTTGTTTTCTAAGATAACATCTTCGTGATCCTCTGCATTCGTCTTACAGCAGTAGGTAATATTGCTTTTTAGATTGTGATACGTGTAGGTGCGGTAAAGCCTGCCACTTGGTTTGGAAAACTCCGGCAGGGCCTGGGTTTTTGTAAATATATTGCTGTTTATTTTTCGCTTTAGAAGCTGTGTATGATTCCCGTCGGAAACAACACCGTACATAACACTAGGTTCGCAGGAAAGATAGGATTGAAGCTGTTTCATTGCGCGTTCCATATTTTCCCCGGGACTTTTTACCTCCACAAAAATTAAGGGATGCCTATTTTCATCAAAAATCACAATATCTGCAAAACCTGAGGTAGAACGATCCTGCACCGGATATTCAATATCCATAGATGCATAAGGATAGGATAAGCGTTGGTGAAGTTCGTGTAACATCCACTGGCGAACCATTTCCTCACGGGAGTTTATGTTTTGTATTTTGTCAGTATATTTATAATCCTCCAGCGCAACTTTATATAGACAGGAAAAAGGTGCATCTTCCGTATCTAAAAGGGTTGCATCCAACTCTTTGATATACATGGAGGGTTCCACCGTATGAGTTAAATAAAGTAATTCTTTGGCTCTGGTCATACCTACATACAGCAGTTTTCTTCCTAAAGGAATCTGCTCATCAGATACCGGAAGCTGTCCCTTGTTGACTCCTGCAATGAAAACAACCGGAAACTCTAATCCTTTGATGGAATGAAGGGTAATCAGCCTTACTTTATTTGCGGAAAAATCAATGGTGCTCTTGGAAAATACCTCTGCATCAATTCCGTGATGTACCAAATAGTCCTGCAAATGTGTCAGGTAAGTTGTGGACACGCTAAGTATTACCATATCCTTTAAAGAATAGTTTAAGGACAGGAGCCTGATTTGGGAAGCGATGTATTCTGCCTCTTTTGTCTGGTCAGAAAATCCCTTTAATACAGGCTTTTTTCCATGGCGTTCAATGGCGGTGGGCTGTACAAAATTGTCATTAGAATTTAGACTGTCATCGTGTTGCATGAGAGAATAAGCAGCTTTGGCAATTTCAAAAGTAGTCCGGTAATTCTTAGACAAAATGCTGGATTTTCCCGACATATCAAAGCCCACACTTTTAAAGCTCTGGTTGGAAAGCCAGGAGTGAGTGTAGATGCTTTGGGCGGCGTCTGCAATAAACATAATGCTGTTGGTAGGTTTGCTGTCATCATATAAATAATGTAGCAGTTCTAACTGTACTCTGGTTAAATCCTGACTTTCATCCACAATAATGTGGGGATATTTTTCGGGAACAATTTTACTCTGCTCAAAAGCTTCCAACAGGCGCAGTGCACTGGTTTTAAAGTCTACAAGCTTTTCTTTTTCCAAGATAGCTTCGTAGGTAAGGTACAAGTCAAAAATTTCATTTCGTACCTGGGAATTTTTTGGAAGGCGAAAACGATTTTCCCCTACACTCATTCTTCCCTGACGGTCCACGTTCTGGTAAGTTTCCCGTTCTAGATAGCGGCAGGATTTTATCCAGTCAATCTCTTCTGTCAGAAACTGAAGATTCTGCACAGAGAGCAAAGTGGAATCTGCATAAGATTTATGTACTGTGTGAATTGCCTGTTTCATGGCTTCTTTTACTGCCTGTTTGTCGGCAAGCTGAACCTCCGGGGCATTTTTCAGATTATATTTTGTTATGATACTGTCAATGGTGCGGATATCAATGAACTTACACGGGTCCACTTCAAAAAAGAGATTTTGCTGAAGGTCTACAAAATCCATCAGGTATTTCGTGTAGTTGATTAAAGTTTTGTTGTATGTAATAATCAGAATTTTCTCACCGGATTGTATGTAGTGGTTTCGTAAAGTTGGAATGCGATTTACTGCCACAGTAGTTTTGCCACTTCCAGCAACCCCTTTCACCAGACAATGGCCGTTTGGCCTTTGATTTACAATCCGAATTTGGTCTATATTAAGCTCCATAGGCACTCTCCTCTTTGTGGTTGGTTACAGTTTTTGTATAAAGACATTATATACAATTGGTAAAAAAATGTCTATTTTTATACACAATCTTTTCGTTACTGTATACACTTTGTGTGCACAGTAACGATTTCAGCCCATTTAAAATGCATCTGCGATGCATGGGGCTGAAATTTTCCGCAATATCATTCTTGGCGCATAGCTTAACAGCAAGTGTTAAGCTTGCGTCTGTACAGTAACATCTTTTCCAGTAACAATATATAGTAAAAGCAATTTGATTTGTAATTTCCCCCCAAATCCGCTATACTAGTAAGCAGAACAGTATAGCGGATTTTTTGTTTTATAGGAAACAGAAAAGGGAGGCGAAAATCATTATGGCAAAAACGGTGGGAATTGGAATACAGAGTTTTGGAGAGGTCATAGAAGGAAACTATTTTTATATTGATAAGACACCATTTATAAAAGAGTGGTGGGAAAATGGCGATAGTGTAACCTTAATCGCCCGTCCAAGACGGTTTGGAAAAACCTTAAATATGAGTATGCTAGAGCAGTTTTTTTCTGTGGAATACAAGGACAGAGGGGATTTATTTGAAGGGCTTTCTATTTGGGAAGAGGAAAAGTATAGAGAATTACAGGGAACTTACCCTGTAATTTATTTGTCCTTTGCAAGGGTGAAAGAGTCAGATTATATTGCAACCAGAGAAAAAATATGTCAGATATTAAGAAATTTGTATATTAAATACTTCTTTTTGAAAGAAAGTGACGTATTAACAGAGGCAGACAAGGCATTTTTTGATCGGATTCTGGCTATGGAGATAAGTGATAGTGATGCAACATCAGCACTTTATCAGCTGTCCGATTATTTGCAGCGATATTATGGGAAAAAGGTGATTATTTTATTGGATGAATATGACACTCCCATGCAGGAAGCTTATGTACAGGGATTTTGGGATGAACTGGTGGCTTTTACTAGAAGTCTGTTCAATTCTACGTTCAAGACAAACCCTTATATGGCAAGAGGGATTATGACTGGGATTACCCGAGTCAGTAAAGAATCTATCTTTTCGGATTTAAACAATCTTGAAGTAGTTACTACTACATCGGATAAGTACGAAACTTCTTTTGGTTTTACGCAAGAGGAGGTATTTACTGCGCTGGATGAATATGGATATGGTGACCAGAAAGAAGAAATTAAATGGTGGTATGATGGTTTTATTTTTGGAGAGCAGAAGGATATCTATAACCCCTGGTCTATTTTGAATTTTCTGGATAAAGGAAAAATCAGCACCTATTGGGCGAATTCCAGCAGTAACGGTCTGGTTGGCAAACTCATCCGGGAGGGAAACCGGAATATAAAAACAACGTTTGAAGAGCTACTTAAGGGAGAAACCATTCGTTGTCCCATTGATGAACAGATTATATATGATCAGTTGGATGACAATGATGCTGCCATTTGGAGTCTGCTGCTTGCCAGCGGATATCTGAAGGTGGTAAATTATGAGGAAAAAACAAAACCAGGACAGGACATATTATATGATTTAAACCTAACCAACGCAGAAGTGGAAGATATGTTTTATGGCATGGTCCGGGGATGGTTTAACAAGGCAAGAGTAGACTACAATGATTTTGTGAAAGCTCTGCTTTCCGGTGATGTGGAGGCTATGAACGAATATATGGAATGCATAACAGAGCAGATATTCAGCAACTTTGATGCGGGCATTAAGCCTTCTAAATCACAGCCGGAACGCTTTTACCATGGGTTCGTATTAGGTTTGATTGTAGACCTTTCGGATAGGTATGTAATCACCTCCAACCGGGAGAGTGGTTTTGGAAGATACGATGTGATGATAGAGCCAAAAGATAAGAAGGAAAATGCTATTATACTGGAATTTAAGGTACGTCGTCCTCAAAAAGAAAAATCTCTGGAAGATACAGTGCAGTCCGCCCTTGCCCAGATAGAAGAAAAACAGTACGAAGCAGACTTACTTGCCAAAGGATTTGAAAAACAACAGATTCGAAAGCACGGCTTTGCCTTTGAAGGGAAAAAAGTGTTGATAGGATAATCCGTGAAGGTAACAAAGAGCTCCTACACATTAAAAGTAGGTAAGACAGCAACCATTAAAGCAAGTACGGTACTGGTAGACAAGAACAAAAAGCCACTTTCCAATGAGCATGAAAAAGAGTTCCGCTATGCTACCAGCAACAAAAAGATAGCTACCGTATCCTCCACAGGCAAGATAAAAGCAGTGGGCAAAGGTACTTGTACCATCTATGTATATGCCCGGAATGGATACACAAAGAAAATGAAAGTAAAAGTAAAATAGAAAGTAACATAGAATTGCAAATAAACTTTGTAATTTCCCCCAAAATCCGCTATACTAGTAAGCAGAATAGTATAGCGGATTTTTTTACTCTATTGGAAGCATAAAAGGGAGGCGTTTCTGACGCCCAAGCCGTCTCCTTAGCTCTCCAAGAAACCGTTCATTTCCCAGCACCTTTATCATAGGCCCAAAGGACAGCACTTCAATCAATAGCTCAGTTTCCTGCTTTTCATTATAGTAAATCAGACATTCATAAGTATCTTCAGAAAGTTTTGTAGTATTTTTATCGTAGTTGGCAAACTGTAACATTGCCCGTTCTAAGGCATTGCGTTTGTCGTGGATGAGAAGACGCACCGATTCTTTATAGTAAGTTTCCCGAATGAGAGCATTCAAGTCCACAGGTACCGTAGGTTTTTTATCCATGGGTTCTACTTTCACAATCCGGTCTAAATTCAGGATTTCTAAACGCATCCGGTTATTTTTGGGGTATTCTAAAGCAAGAAGACGGAATTTATCGTTTTTTACAGAATACTCTAACCGGGTAGGCAGGTAATGATGGTGTACTCTGCGGTTTGTTTTTGAAAGATATTCAATATCCACAAAACACTGCTTTTCTATGGCAGATAAAAGAGTGCGAAAACAGGAGATATAATTTGCATTCTCATAATCATCTCCGTCTGCAAATCGGTCATAATAATGAAAGTAGGATTCCTCCCAAAGTATCTCTGTATCGGAAAGCTGCAAAAGCAGGGTTTTTATCTGCATATCATCTAGGAAAAGCCTCATTCGCCTATCCAGTAAAAGCGTTTTTACATAAGATTTCTGCAACGTGGTCAACGGTACATAAAACTTATCAGAGAGGGTGGAGATATAGTGGGTACCGTCCTTCTCACAAAGGCTCCATTCTTTGGAAGAAAGCTTTGGTATCAGATAGAGCAGACTTTCCTCAAAGCCCTGTTCTTTGACCTTACCTTTTAAATCATCCAAGGTAAAGCCCCCCGGATACTGTAAAAGGGACTGTAATATTTGATAATAAGAGTTGTAAACTTCAGAAAACAAATTCATTACGAATCCTCCTCATACATCTGATACATCGTCTGTAAATCATGGTAAAAGCGTTTTTCCACGAAGGGACTGCTACAGTGAAATTCCACAATTCTTCCAATAAAGGTGCGAATCCATGGTAGCATTTCATTGGCATCAAACACCTGTTTTTCATACTGGTAGGCAGTTTCATCTAATCTGGTAATTGTACCGCCTTTTCCCTCACGCTCTAACCGGGTTACAATGTAGTGCTCATAAGGTTCGTTTACCATTAGGATAAAGCGGACCCATTCTAAGTGGGTGCGGTGGGTGTTTTGAAAGGAAACGCCCCAGCAGGAAGGCAGATTTTTGTCCAAATTCTGGGAAAGTAGTGTGTATTCTTCTTCTATTTCCATAGAAAGACAGATTACTTTTTTTATGGTGTCCATGCGCACACAGGTAAATCGTTTTCCAGATTTCATATAACCACATAGAAACCGTCTTCCAGTGCGGGTGCTGGTAAAAATTTTTAAAGGGACCAGTTCCATAGTGCTGTCTATATGATTTTTGGAACTTTGAATCTTCAATTTGACAGAATGTTTGGATTTCATTGCCTGCAATAAGCTAAGCAGCATTTCATCTTCCAAGGTGTGTACAAAGAAGCTGTGTTTTACACGGAAAAGAAGATTCTTCATGGAAAAAGAGTCCATCAGTGTGCTGCCTAATATGCCCAGGGGAGAGAACAGTTGGTAAAATGTAAAGGAAGAAAGCAGGTTAGGAAAAGCACGAAACTCCTCGCTTAAATCAGAAGAAAGTTTATAGTACAGAGCCTTTCCCTGTTTTTCCTTGGTAAGCAGTCCTAAGTTTTCATATTCATTACATTTTCTCCGGACAGTCTGGGTATCTGTAAAAATACCGTATGCATCCATCAATCCGTTGCTCAGTTCCTCGGCAGTGTAAGCACCGCTCTGAGATAAAAAGTCAAGGATGTGAAAGTGAAGCATGATATCATTGTCGGTAAAACTTTTTGTTTTAAAGACACGATACAGCGGATTGGTGTCTAACAGATTACTGTCGATGGCAAGGGAGATATTTTTTCCCTTGGCAGTGTAATCCTGCCGCACAAAGTCAGAAAGCCAGCTCTCTAACCTGCGTCTTTCGTTATCGTAGGTGCGGGCACTTTTCTGGGTAAAATCCTCCCTGGTCTTAAAGCCGTACACAAAGAAATCTCTCACATATTCTCTTGTTTTGGAAAAACTTTTTATAAGTTCTTTAAATTCTGACATCATCCACCTCCCTGTTTATCCTAACATAAAAAATATTTGGGGGAAACTATATTTTTCACACAGACAAATATAAAATATTTTGAATTTTTAATGCAGATGCTTGCGTTTGCAAGCGTTTGCAGATATAATAAGGAAAAAGGAGTGTGATATTTATGGCAAATACATCTGCAATTTATGCAAGAATAGACACTGGATTAAAAGAAAATGCCGAAAAAATTTTGAATCAGTTAGGTATTTCTCCATCCAGTGCTATCCAAATGTTTTATAGTCAAATTGTTTTAACAAGAGGTCTTCCTCTTGACCTTCATTTACCCTCCACAAAACCTACAGCTATCGGTGGCATGAATCGTGCTGAATTAGATGTAGAACTTATGAAGGGCATTGATTCCTTAAATTCCGGCAAAACTTACACTGCGGATGAAGTTGATGCCGAGCTTGCTAAGGAGTTTGGTATATGAGTGATGTATACCAGGTTATTTATTCCCCAGAGGCACTAAATGACATCAGAAAAATATATTCATATATTGCCTATGAATTACAGGTTCCTGAGACCGCAACGAATCAAGTAAATCGTATCCGGCATGAAATCAGAACTCTTGATTTCATGCCAATGCGATATGCCATTGTTGACTGGGAACCATGGAAAAGTATGCAGATGCATAAATTACCTGTTGATAATTATATTATCTTCTACATTGCTGATTCCCAAAGGATGACCGTAACCATCATCCGTATTGTTTATGGCGGACAGGATATAGAAGGAAGCCTCAAAACCCAATAATAAATATTGATTAGGGCAGTCATTCGACTGCCCATTTTTATATAAAAATTTATCAAAATCATTTCTTACTACCAGTTCTTTATATCCCTTGTAATCCCTTCTTGCCAGTCTCTTGGTATGTATAAAACCCACCCTCGCAACTTTTTTGAAATGATAATTGGAAATAAATCACATATACTAAACCCATGAAATGAAGAGAGAAAAAAGGGAGTGAAAAATATGTTTGTAATATATAATGAGAAAACAAAATATCCAATTAAGGTGTGGTTAAAGGATAAAAGTCAAATAGAGGAGAAATGTTTAGAACAGGCGTATCATCTGGCGAATCTTCCATTTTTACATAAGTGGGTGTGCTTAATGCCGGATACCCATACGGGAAAGGGAATGCCAATCGGTGGCGTGATTGCCACAAAAGATGTGATTATTCCAAATGCTGTAGGTTCCGACATTGGCTGTGGCATGGTGTTTGCTGCCACCAATATCAAGGTGGATGATATCAAGGAGGTTCAGACAGGAAACGGAACACTGATTCAGGCAATGGTGGGAAGTCTTATGCGGGCGATTCCTTTGGGAGTGGAGCGATATAAAGTACCTCAGGAGTGTACGGTGCTTGATAAGGCAAGGGAGAATATAGAAGAGTACGCAAAGAATCCGGAGTTACTTTCCTTGCTGGAAGATGGCTATTATCAGGTAGGAACCTTAGGTGGAGGAAATCATTTTATTGAACTTCAGGAAGATGAGGAGGGATATTTGTGTATTATGATTCACTCCGGAAGCCGTCATATGGGCAAATCCGTCTGTGATTACTTCCACAATGTGGCAAGAGAGTTAAACAAAACTTATTATAGCGCTGTCCCGGAAGAATATCGTCTGGCTTTTCTTCCGGTAAATACAAAAGAGGGAGAACAGTACATTAGCTGGATGAATCTAGCCCTTGACTATGCCTATGAAAACAGGGCAAGGATGCTTTCTAAGGTCTGTGAAATTGTAAAGGAGCAGATTGAAAAGCATACACAGAAGGAAGTTTTCTTCCAGGGAGAAATTAATTGCCATCACAATTATGCATCCTTAGAAAATCATTATGGTGCCAATGTGTGGGTACACCGTAAAGGAGCCACCAGAGTGCGGGCAGGGGAACTGGCCGTCATTCCCGGGGCTATGGGGTCTTACAGCTATGTGGTGGAGGGAAAAGGCTGTGAGGAAACTTTTCATACTTCCTCTCATGGAGCGGGAAGAAATTATTCCAGAACCGGGGCAAAGCAGGCGTTCAGTGTGGAGCGGGTTATGGTGGATTTAAAGGAGCAGGGGGTTATTTTAGGAAAACGAAAGAAAAATGACGTGGCAGAGGAATGTCGCTTCGCTTATAAGGACATTGAAGAAGTCATGAGTGAACAGCAGGACATGGTAACCGTACTTAGAAAGCTAAAGACGGTTGGTGTCATAAAAGGATAAGGAAATCAGTGGCTCTGAACAGATACAAGGAAATATTATTTATGCTCTGGCATTGGGGCAAAGCCCCTGCCAGGCGGTGCCGGCAGCTTTGCTGCAGGGTATATCATAAATATTTCACATATATATTACACCTGTCAAGTGTAATTCCTATAAGGGATAGGATTTGTGTTGTGAAGGCTCCTTTCACCGGCACCGGACAGCAAGATGGCCGGGAGAGCAGATTTTTTTAAGCTTGCAAAGGTGAGGATACCGCAGGGGAAAAAGTGAGAACAGCAAAGGAGATACTTTTTAGGGATTATCTGTAAAAGAGAACCGGCGTCCTTCTCACCCATTCACTGCTCAATCATCTTTCCGTGGACAGAAAATGTGGAAGGGGTACTGCACAAGAAATTTCAAAATCAAAAACTTAATGAATACAGTTATAAATAAAGAAAAGAGGTAAGAGATATGAAGATTACAATTAAGGATAATCAGGCGGGCTTTGTGAGGAAGAATGGTCTGTTTGTAAAAATGATAACAGCAGGAACGTATTATTTTTCTAAAACCTTAGGCTATGAGGTACAGATAGAGGAAATGACAGGGGAAGTGGATTATTTGGAGGTTCCATATCAGGTATTGGAAAAGGATGAAACTTTTCAAAAATCCACAGTACATATGGTGATACCGGATGGCTATGCAGGTTTTCTCTATGTGGATGATAACTTAAGCGGTGTGGCAAACCGCAAGGAATATACGTTCTGGAATGTATTTGAAAAGCACAGCTTAAAGCTGGTGTCCATGGAGGAACCGGTGATTGGTGCAGAGGTGACAAAGCAGATGCTGTCCTGTGTTCCGGTGAGAATGTACAAGACGGCTGCCATCGGGGATGGAGAATGTGGATTATTGTATTATAATAACATTTTGCAGAAAAAGCTTACTAAGGGAATTTACTCCTTCTGGAATTATAACACGGAAGTTACCGTGAAAATCTTTGATATGCGTCAGCAGAAGTTAGACATTGTAGGGCAGGAAATCCTCACCAGGGACAAAATAGGAATTCGTATGAATATGGTATGTATGTACCGGATTATCAATGCAGAGGAGTTTGTGGAAAAAATAATAAACTTAAAGGAGCAGCTTTATTCCTGTGTCCAGTTAGTACTGCGTGAACACACAGGAAATTACAAGCTGGATGAAATCCTGGAGTTGAAGGAACAGATTTCCAAAGAGGTATTAGAAAGCCTTAAGAAGAAAGAAAAGGATTTTTGTGTGGAAATTCTGGATGTGGGTATTAAGGACATTATCTTGCCGGGAGAAATCAGAGATATTATGAATACGGTGTTAGTGGCAGAAAAGAAGGCACAGGCAAATGTAATCACAAGAAGGGAGGAAGTTGCCTCCACCCGTTCCCTTCTAAACACTGCAAAGCTTATGGAGGACAACAAAACCCTATACAAGCTGAAAGAACTAGAATACCTGGAGCGCATTTGTGACAAGGTAGGGGAAATTTCCGTCAGTGGCAATGGAAGTCTGATAGAGCAATTGGGGAAGTTGATTACTGTACAGACGCAAGCTTAACACTTGCTGTTAAGCTATGCGCCAAGAATGATATTGTGGGAAATTTCATACCCCTCAAATCAAGGGAAAAACATTGAATTGTACCCTTGCTTTGAGGGGTATTTGGCAGTATTATGGAGTCAGACAAAAGAAACGTCCCCAAAGGAGAGTGAGAAAAGATGGATACAGAGGTAAAAAACGCTGAAATTTTTTGGGATAAAAAGCATTTAAATTATGAGAGAAAAGATATCATCTGTGATGATTGGTTAGAAAAATTTGAATCTGTGATTCAAAATTGTACCACCCCGGTGTTGGATTTGGGGTGTGGAAGTGGTAATAATACCCTTTATCTCACAGAAAAGGGAAAACAGGTGATTGCCTGTGACCAATCCCAAAATGCAATACATAATATCAAAAAGAACTTTCCAAAAATTTATGAGACCCGGTGTTTTAATATGTTAGATGGCTTTGATTTTGGAAATGTAAAATTTGACTTGATTATAGCAGATTTATGTCTGCATTATTTCAAAGAAAAGGATACAAAAAAAATACTTACACAGATTAAGGATTTACTGTCGGACAGGGGGCATTTGATTCTACGAGTAAATTCTATGAATGATATTAATTATGGAGCTGGGAAAGGAATAGAAGTAGAGCATCATTTATATTGCACGGAAGATGGGATGTGGAAGCGATTTTTTGACATGGAGGATATTCAGTATTTCTTCGGGGATTATGAAATAGAATACTGCAAGGAAGAAAAAATGAATAGATATGTCTTGGAAAAAGTAGTCTTTTGCTTATGTGTAAAACCCAAATAATATGATACAATAGTTTCGTTTGTAGGAACAGATACGAAAAGGAGAAAAATATGGATAAGTACCAGGTTTTAAAGAAATATTTCGGCTATGACACCCTGCGGGAGGGGCAGGGTGAGCTGATAGATGATATGTTAAAGGGCAGGGATGTTCTTGGAATAATGCCTACTGGAGCGGGAAAATCTCTCTGTTATCAGATTCCGGCGTTGATGTTTTCGGGCATTACCTTAGTTATTTCCCCCCTTATTTCTCTTATGACCGATCAGGTCAAAGCCCTAAATCAGGCAGGAATCCACGCAGCATATATCAATAGTTCCCTGACAGAAGGTCAGATTGCAAAAGCTTTAGAAAATGCCAAACGTGGACAGTATAAGATTATTTATGTGGCACCGGAGCGTTTAGAAACAGAACGTTTTATGGACTTTGCAGTTTCTGCGGATATTTCCATGGTGACGGTGGATGAGGCTCACTGTATCTCCCAATGGGGACAGGATTTCAGACCAAGCTATGTAAAAATTATTCAGTTTATCGAAAGGTTGTCAAAAAGACCTGTGGTCAGTGCTTTTACAGCTACGGCAACAGAACGTGTAAAGGAAGACATTCTTTGTATTTTAAAATTAAATAATCCCAAAGTAGTAGTTACCGGGTTTGACCGGAAAAATCTGTTTTTTAAGGTAATGCAGCCAAAAAGCATCAAGCAGAAAGATGCAGAGATTTTGGCCTACGTGAAAGAACATGGGGAAGACAGTGGAATTATTTACTGTGCCACAAGAAAGAATGTGGAAGCGGTTTGTGAGATGTTACAGGAAGCAGGTGTGAGGGCAGGAAAATATCACGCAGGGATGAGTAACGAAGAACGCAAGCGGAATCAGGAAGACTTTATTTATGATGTGACTCCTGTGATGGTCGCCACCAATGCTTTTGGTATGGGAATTGATAAATCAAACGTGAGATATGTGCTTCATTATAATATGCCTCAGAGTCTGGAAAATTATTACCAGGAGGCAGGGCGTGCCGGAAGAGATGGAGAAGAAGCGGAATGTATTCTTTTTTATTCCCCCCAGGATATGATGATTCATCGTTTTTTGTTAGAGAGTAAAACAGGCAACAGTGAAATGGAACCGGAAGATATTCGGCTGGTGCAGGAAAATGACGAGATGCGCTTAAATAAGATGAGTTATTACTGTCAGACAAAGGAATGTCTGCGCCATTATATATTAAATTACTTTGGTGAGCAGGTAACTGGGCGGTGTGAAAAGTGTGGTAATTGTCAGGCAGAATATGAAGAAAAAGATGTGACGGATATCTGCCGTGATATTCTTAACTGTGTGGAACAGCTGCGGCAGCGTTATGGCATGAATGTGATCGTAGACACGCTTCTTGGAAGAAATAAAGCAAAGATTCGAAGCCTTGGGTTGGAAAATTCCCCGTCTTTTGGAGTGCGTAAAGGTGAAAAGGAAGGTTTTTTAAAGAATATTATCGGTGAACTGGAACAGCAGGGCTATCTGCTTCCTACCAAAGATAAATATATGATTTTGAAATTATCACAATCCTGCAGGGAAATTCTAAATGGTGAGGGGCATATTTTTATAAAAGTGAGCAAAGAGGAACAGCAGGCAGAAGTCAATGAGAGCAGAAAGATAAGCAGGCGGAAGTCAGATATACTAACCAGTAAAGGTCTGGAGTTATTTGATATACTGCGGGAATTCCGTCTGTCTCTTGCTAGAGAAGAAGCAGTACCCCCATATATTATCTGCTCTGATAAGACTTTGACAGATATGTGTATTAAACTGCCAAAGAATAAGCAGGAAATGTTAAATGTAAATGGAATTGGTGAAAGTAAATATGAAAAGTATGGGGAACGATTTATAGAAAAACTTCTGGAATTTACCCAGGGAGAGGAAATGAAGCTGTACTATGAAGAAGCAGTGGCAGAGCAGGAGCTTGAAATTTTCGAGGCAGCAGGAAAAAGGAAAGGAAGAAAAGCAGAATTTTGTCTGACACCTGAAATAGAAAAACAGATTGAATATCAGGAAACAACCACAATTTCAGATTTTGTAAGGCAGCTTAACAGTTATCGTGACGAGAACAATATGAAGTGTCTGGCCACCACATTTCTTACGGGAAAGTTAGTAGAAGAAGGGTACTTAAAAGAAGAAATCATTGACGGCAGGTCACGAAAACGGACACTGGAGCAGGGAGAAAGATTGGGAATTTATGAAGAGACTCGTGTGGGACAGTCGGGGATGGAGTATCAGGTTTTGCTCTACAAAAAGCAGGCTCAGGAATTTTTGGTGGAGAGTTTAAGGAAACGCTGGCAGATATAGGGTATGCTATGGATAGAAAAAATCATTGGAGAACACCAAAAACATCAGGAAAATGTCAGATACGGGGAATGGACGGTAGCGTAAATACTGGAATTGCCAAGGGAGAGGATAAGTATGAATCAACAATTTATTCAAGGGTTAACTATTGACTGGAACAAAATTAGCCCTGATAGTTATCTTAGGGAGATAGATGCAATCAAAGGGGTGGATAAATTAGCCTTTCATAATCCTATAACATTCTTTGTGGGAGAAAATGGAAGTGGGAAATCCACTTTATTGGAAGCAATTGCGGTGTCCTATGGTTTTAATCCGGAAGGTGGAACAAAAAATTATTCTTTCTCAACCTATGACTCCCATTCTGAACTGTGTGATGCCATCAGGATTGCCAAAGGGGTTCGCAGACCAAAATCGGGATATTTCCTTAGGGCAGAGAGTTTTTATAATGTGGCAACCAAAGAGCAGGAATATGCAGATATCACACATCCTTCGGAAAAATATCATGAGAAATCCCATGGAGAAAGCTTTTTGGCAATTGCACAAAATTACATGAGAGAAGATGGAATTTATATTTTTGATGAGCCGGAAGCAGCCTTATCCCCACAAAGGCAGCTGACATTATTAATGGAAATATATAAGTGTGCGAAAGGGGGGGCGCAGTTTCTGATTGTAACACACTCCCCTATTTTACTGGGCATTCCGGGGGCAGATATATACACTTTTGATGAGGGAAAAATACATCTATGTGAGTATGAAGACACCGACAGTTATATCGTAACAGAAATGTTTATTAACAATCGAGATAATTTGTTGTATAGATTGTTGAGCGAGTAGGGAGGACGTTCGTTAGCCCATAGTTTATTGATACTATCTGTGTACAGTAACCGTGATTGAATTGTTGGTGGAAACAGGGCAAGAATAATATTGTACAAAATTTAATTTTTGAGTTATACTGTATATATAGAAATAATGGTAACTGTTCAGTACAGGTCTCGACATTTACTGCTGAGACCGTAAGAAAACGTGTATCATACAAAAATCGGGCAATTTTGCATACGTAAGTATTGCCCGATTTACCGTATCTGTTCAGTAGTTCTGAATAGATACGAGACAATGTAACAAGAAGGAGGGTGTTGGTATGTTGGCGCTACAAGGATATTATGATGGAAATGCAGTACAGACATTGGAGAAGATTGAGGCAAAGAAAAATCAGAAATTGATTATAACGATATTGGATGAATTTATAGAAGAAGTGCCACAAGTTAAGGTGGGTTCTGCAAGAGGTTCATTATCAGAGTATGCAAACCCTGAACTGTTAAAAGATGAGGGTTCTGCGTGGGAAAAGGCGGTGATAAAAAAGTATGGAAATGCTTGATGCAAATATTATCCTACGCTATTTGTTGAATGATAATGAAAAGATGGCAGATGAAGCGGAAAAAATTATTAGAGGAGGAACGGCGCAGGTAACTATAGAAGTTATTGCAGAGGTTGTATACGTTTTAAAAGGAGTTTATTCCATAGAAAGAGATACAATAAAATCAAGTTTGTTAGATTTTTTATCAGAAGTTCAGACAACTGAGCCAGAGGTAATGAAACTAGGTTTGAAAACTTATGCAGAACATAATTTAGATTTTGTGGATTGCATCTTGTATGCATATAACAGAGTGAAAGGGTATGGAATAAAAACTTTTGATAAAAAACTCAAGCAGTTATTAGAGAAAAAAGATTAGGAG
Organism: Lachnospiraceae bacterium; assembly: GCA_045119215.1. Classification (GTDB taxonomy): domain Bacteria; phylum Bacillota; class Clostridia; order Lachnospirales; family Lachnospiraceae; genus RUG11237. The sequence goes on from JBGVDD010000254.1 coordinate 22,523, forward strand.
CCAACGAACCAGGTTCGCTGGCTTCTAAATTTTTACATAGGGTTTGCTTTTTTCTTTCCACATTTTGCCTTGCCCTGAAATTTGCCATAACTTTATTACCTCCATTGTTTTTTGTGGGATATATGAATCAGTATCCCACAAAAATGAAAAACTATGCTATAATGAGTTGGTTTGTAGGGACACTCCTTGTGACAAAAGGAACGTCCCCAAAAAAAGAAAGGAAGAAAATATAAAAGATGAAACATACAGAATTAAGGGATATATTACATAGAATCGACCACAAAGGCTACCCTGCCTACAAAGACACTAAAGGACGTTATGATTTCCCGGAATTTACCTTATCCATTGACCATGTGCAGGGCGATCCCTTTGCATCACCTTCCAAAGTAAGTGTTTTTCTGTCTGGAAAAAGAGCCGGATTTCCAGAGGACTTGTGGAAGGAGACCTGCAGAAGAATCGCATTGCAGGATTATTTGCTGCGTCAATTCGGAAGAAGAATCGAGAAGGTATCTTTTAAAGCCAAGGGCTCCGGAAAGAGCGGACTGATGTCAGTGAGCCGTCCGGGACAGGAGGTATTAAGTAGAAGCGCCTGTGAGATCAATAAGGATTCCGGTGATATTCTTCTTCGCCTGGAAGTTGGTTTTCCGGCAAACGGACGTACCGTAAATTCCAGAGAATTAGAGAAGATTTTGTTTGAATTTCTCCCAGAATGCGTGAAAGGGGCATTGTTTTATAAGGCATTGCCGGCAAAAGAGATTACAGACTGGGTGAACCTGGCAAGTGACCAGCAGTATATCAGAGAACAGTTAAAAGAGCTGGGGCTTACTGCATTTGTGGCGGACAATGCTATACTTCCGAGAGAATCGGGAGTTTCCGGCAAACCATTGGGGCAGGCAGTGCCTTTTCATTCACCGAAATCTTTGGAAGTTACCATGGATCTTCCTTTTAAGGGAACCATAAAAGGAATGGGGATTAAGAAAGGCATTACCTTGATTGTGGGAGGTGGCTATCACGGAAAATCTACGCTGTTAAAAGCCTTGGAGGCAGGTGTGTATAACCATATTCCAGGGGATGGCAGGGAGTATGTGATTACAGATGACACGGCGGTAAAGCTTCGTGCGGAAGATGGAAGAAGTATTCAGAAAGTGGATATTTCTATGTTTATTCACAATCTGCCAAATGGAAAGGATACCAAAGCCTTTATTACAGAGGATGCCAGCGGAAGTACATCCCAGGCGGCAAATGTGATAGAAGCTATGGAAGCGGGAGCTAATGTTTTTCTGATAGATGAAGACACCAGTGCCACTAACTTTATGATTCGGGATGAATTGATGCAGCGGGTGGTGCATAGAGATGCAGAACCCATTGTACCTTTTATTGACCGGGTGGAAGAACTGTATCGTAATTTTGGAATTTCTACTATTTTGGTAGCTGGAAGCTCCGGTTCTTATTTTCACAAGGCAGACTGTATTTTGCAGATGGATAAATATGAGCCGGTGGAAATTACGGAGTTTGCAAAAGAGCAGGCAAAGCAGTTTCCACTGCCTTCTACATCCATTGCTGAGCATGGTCAGGTGAATTTTACGAGAAAGGTGCTGCGGGATAAGAGCTTTTTAGATGACCGGGTAAAGATAAAAACTATGGGAAGGGATTCTATTTCTGTCAATCGTGAGATAATTGATGTGCGCTATGTGGAACAGCTGGTGGATTCAGAACAGCTATCAGCCTTGGGATATCTCCTAAAGTACGCATATACCAATTTAGTAGATGGGAAAAGGACCATGCAGCAGGTGGTGGATAAGCTCTATGAACAATTAGAAAAAGGTGGTATGGCAAACATCTGTGGTGGAAGTTATCTGCCCTGCAATTTTGCCATGGTGCGCAGACAGGAGATATTTGCCTGCATGAACCGTTATCGGAAATTAAAAGTATAAATGAAAGTAACTGTTCAGTAGCTCTGAACAGATATAAATGTAACAAGGTGGAGGATGATATGAGCTCACAAAAGAATTTACAAAGGAAATTGTGCATTTTAGGATGTATTCTGGATGTGCTGCTTGTTATCTTTGGATGGCTTGGAAGTTATATGGAAATCCATGAAAATACTATTGTCATGCTGACTTATTACACCACAGACAGCAATATCCTCATGGCAGTAGCGTGTATGTTCGATATGTATTATCAGATCAGGGCCATGAAAGGAGAAACAGTTCCTAAATGGATAAAAAAGTTGAAATTCTCCGGGGTATGCTGTCTGAGTATTACTTTTCTTGTGGTGTTATGTGTACTGGCTCCTCAAGGCGGAATTGTGGGATATTACCGCATTTTCTTTGAGGGACCTTTAAAATACCAGCATTTTTTGTGCCCATTACTTGCAGTGATTAGTTTGCTCGTGGTAGACAGCAGGCAGGAAGCAGTGGGGGAAACTACGGCAAAGCTTGCCCTGATACCTACCCTATGCTATGCTCTGGTATCCACTGTGGGAAATATTACAAAGCTGATGTATGGACCTTATCCATTTTTACATGTGTATGAACAGCCTGTGTATATGTCTGTCTTGTGGACAGTGATTATCTTAGGGATGGCATATGTGATTGGCTGGGGGCTTTGGAAGATAAATCATAGGGTGTATGAGAAAACGAAAAGTGGGATAGCATAAAACTACCCCACCCCGCGCTAAGACTTGACTTTTGATGGTCAGAGTCTTATAATCGGTGTAGAAGGTATGAAGATATTGGAACATCCTCATACCTAGCGGAAACAAATATTATTGTAAACGAAGTTACAACACTTAAGCTATCCCCTATTGCAGTAGGAGATAGCTTTTTTCTGTCTATAACATAGTCGTCTGGATAAGACAAGATATGCCAGTTTGGGACTATGAATGGGTGAGCCAGTGGAATGGGTGAGCCAGTGAACCCGGTAACATGGCACGCAGGGTTAGAGTACGCAGGTACCTGCGTACTCTAACCCTAAACATTCAGCATATTGGCAATCTCTGAAAAGTTAATGAATAAATCCTCATAAATATTTACCTTTATGACGGAATCAAATGTATATGGCACACTAAGAAGATTTTCTTCAAAATAGTTTACAGTTACGCTTTTTCTCTGTGGGTCTACAATCCAGTATTCACGAACTCCGTAATTTTTGTAGTAATAGAGTTTGCGGATATAATCATCTGCCGGATTGCCAGGGGAAACAATCTCAATGATAAAGTCTGGGGCACCATTGCATCGTTTTCCATCCAGTTTGTTTTTGTCACATATAATCATAAGGTCAGGTTGAACGATAGTGAGAGGGGTATCGTTCAGTTTTACATCAAAGGGGGCAGGGAAAACAGAGCAGCTGCCGCCTTTTTGTTTGATGTAGTTACGCAGAGAAACAAGCAGTTCTGTGAGGATTGTCTGATGGTTCTGTGATGGACTGGCCATATCATAGACAACATTGTCAAAGATTTCTACCCTTTTAGTTTCCGGCAGAGCTTCATACTGTTCAAGAGTGATTGTTTCCGGCTGTGATTGTAATGCTGGTGGCATAATATACACTTCCTTTCAGGTTTCTACACATATTCGTTCCCTCAATTTATATTGGTAACAATAGAATAGACGAAAATAATGAAAAAATCAATCATATATATAGGGTTTGTTATTCTTGGACTTTGCATTAGATTATATTATTTATTGACAAAACTGTTCATATAGTGTATATAAGTATATATACAGTTTATGAACGGAGGAGAGTATATGTTAGAGATACAGGGATTACAAAAGAAATTAGATGGATTTACACTTCAGGATATAAATCTAACACTTCCCAAAGGCTACATTATGGGGTTAATTGGAGAGAACGGTGCGGGGAAAACCACACTGTTAAATCTTATTCTTGGTTTGTATCAGCCTACCGAAGGTGAGATTGTGATTGATGGCATGACCTATGAGACCAAGGAAAAGGAGATACGAAATTTACTAGGGTATGTGCTGGTGGAAGATGTGTTTTCCGGAGAAATGAAATTGATTGACCAGGCAGATATGTACGGAAAATATTATGATAATTATGACAGAGTATTATTTTTAGAATACTGCAAACGTTTTGGGTTAGAAGAGAAGAAAAAATATAAAAAGTTATCCAAGGGAGAAAAGTTAAAATTTCAGTTTGCCTTTGCATTATCCCACAAGCCTAAGCTGTTGATTTTAGATGAGCCCACTGCCAATTTTGATCCAGAGTTTCGAGATGAATTTTTAAAAATTATCACTGATTTTGTGGCAGACGGAGAAAAAAGTGTATTGTTGGCAACCCATATGACTGAAGACTTGGACCGGATTGCAGATTATGTCACCTTTCTTCATCATGGAAAAGTAAAATTCAGTGTGGAAAGAAGGGAACTGGAAAATAAATACCGTCTGGTCAGTGGAGAGGATTATAAAATCAACTTGATTAATAAAGCACGGGTGATACACAAAGAAAAGGGAACCTATGCCACCACAGCTTTGGTGGAACACACCAGATATTCTTTTTATAGTAATGATTTGGATATTACAGTACCAAGTATTGAAGATATTATGTATCATATGATAAAGAGTGAGCAGAAGGGTGGCAAGGGGCTATGATAAAAATGGTATTAGCTGATTTTTATGCGCAAAGAAAAGAGGCTTTGAAAAAAAGCTGTGGTAATGTGGTGTTATCAACTACATACTTGATGATGTGGTTTTATTCATTCTGGCATATGGGAATGGAGAAACGGCTGATAAACATAACTCAGTTTCTGGTACTGTTTTTGGTGCTGCTGCTTCATGCTATGTACCCGAATAATTTGGCAACTGCCATGTTTCTTATTCCAGTCAGCGAGAAGGAACGAAAAAACTATTTGTATACGGCATATGGTGTAAAATTAGTGTTGACGACAGGAATTCATATCATATGTAATAGTTTGCTGGTTGCTTTTGGAAAAATGATATGGTGGCAGGCAATTTTACTTGTACTGGTATTACTTTTGTGGAGTATGGTTGTAGGAATGAGTAATTATAGATTTGCTGATCCCCTATTACATATGAATCGGGGAAAAGTAGAAGATAACGGATTCAGACGTTGGATATCGTATATTGTTTCGGCATTTGGCTTTTTCGTATTGCTGGCAACAGACGGAAAAGAAATCATATTCGGATGGGAGCTTGTACTTATTGCAATTCTTGTGATAGTGGAGTTTTTACTATGTTTTTGGAATATAAAAAAAGATTTTCACGCTCATATGGAGAAGGGAACGAATTATGAAAAGACGATGGCGTTAGTAGCAAATGGCAGTACAAAATCTCAAAGGTAAGTTTGCTCAGGCAGGAAAGGAGATAAATGATTATGAAAATCGTAATTAAGCCCCAGGGAACCATGGCAATTTATGAGCAGATTGTAAATCAGTTGAAAAATGCTATTGTTACCGGAGAACTCAGGGCAGGGGAGGCACTTCCATCCATACGAAAGTTAGCCAGCGATTTGCAGGTCAGTGTCATCACTACAAAGCGCGCTTACGAAGAATTAGAAAAGGAAGGTCTGATTCGCTCGGTGGCGGGAAAAGGTTTTTATGTGTGTGAGTATAATCAGGATTATTTAAAGGAAAAGCAGTTAATGATGTTAGAGAAAAGACTGTCCGAGGTGATTGGAGAGTGTAAGAGTGCCGGGGTAACCCCGGAAGAGATCTTAGAAATGGTTCAGACCTTATTGGGGGTGTAGGAGGAAATATGTTAGAATTTAGGAATGTGACAAAAAAGCAGGGGAATTTTCAACTGACAGATATTAATTTTCAGCTGGAGGAAGGCTTTCTATTGGGCATTGTGGGAAAAAACGGAGCAGGAAAAACCACATTGATGAAATGTATGTTGGAAGAAAAATCATCCTATACCGGGAATATCAGTTTTCAGGGGCAGGATGTGAGAGAATACCCTAGAGAATTTCGGGCAAAAACTGCATATGTTGCAGATGAAAATATCTTTTTGAATCGAAAAACAGCGTTGGAGAATGTGGAGATTTTAGGAGGATTTTATCCGGAATTTGATGTGGAAAAGTTCAAAAAATTTATGAAAGAGATGAATCTTTCCGGGGGAAAAGTAGTAGGAAGGATGTCCAGGGGAGAGTTTATCCGTTTTCAGATCGCTTTTGCCAGAGCCAGAAATGCAAGATTGTATCTGTTAGATGAGGCAACGGCTGGAATGGACCCGGTGTTTCGAAAGGACTTTTATGGGATTTTAAGAGAAATTCTGGCCACTGAGGCAACGGTTTTGATGACTACACATGTGCAGTCGGATATCAATAAAAATATGGATTATGTGTGCAGATTAGAGGCAGGACGTATGGTATACTATGAGGAGAACACAGGGGATATGGAGTAACAGTTTAGCCTATGGCTGAACTGTTACGATATGGAAGTTACAGGAGGAGTGTTGCATGGATAAGAAAAAGGAACAACAAATACAAAAACAAATAGAAATGGAGAAAGAAAAACAGGCACGAAATCAGATGAGAGAGTTTGACAGTCGACTGTTGGCGGCAAGAGATTATGACGCGTGGCTGTATCGGGTACCCTTTTGGATATTAGAAGGAATGTTTATGCTTTTGGGAAGTTTTATGATAGAGGATAGGGACTACCTGTTCTGGTGGCTCGGCTTTGCCTATGCCTTTTGCCTATCCTTAGAACTTAGGAGTTATCAAAAGTTTCAGGATCAGTCGGTGTATGAATTATTATTGTATTATCCTATAACAAAAAAGGATATCTGTCTGGTAAGGTTAGGGTATCTGA
>JBGVDD010000255.1:0-28785 GCA_045119215.1 Lachnospiraceae bacterium
AGTTAGCTGGTCTTAAGGTGGAGAGAATTATCAGTGAGCCCACAGCAGCGGCAATTGCCTACGGATTATACCAGGATGCACCGGAAACAAAGTTTTTGGTGTTTGACTTAGGTGGTGGAACTTTTGATGTATCTATTTTGGAATTATTCGAAAATATTCTGGAAGTCCGTGCAGTGGCAGGAGACAATTATTTAGGTGGAGAAGATTTTACTGCAGTGATAGAAGATTTGTTTTTTGATAATTTCCCTAAAATAGACAGGGATGCTTTAGATGAGAAGACCAGACGTCATGTGCACAAGCAGGCAGAATTATGTAAGATTTCCTTGGGAAATCACAGTTCTCATACCATGCAGTGCAAAATAGGAGACGAGATGTATGAGTACATCTTAGATGATAAAAAGTATGAAAAGTCCTGTGAAGAATTATTAGAGAAACTAAAGCAACCGGTAAAGAGAAGTTTAAGTGATGCTCACATCAGACTTTCAGAAATTGACAAGGTGGTGTTGGTAGGTGGGTCCACCAAGAGTCCGATGATTCATAAATTTGTGGGTAAGTTATTCCATAAAATGCCATATACCAATATCAATCCGGATGAAGCAGTGGCTTTAGGTGCAGCAATTCAGGGAGCCATGAAGGAGAGAAATGCAGCCATCAAAGAAGTCATTTTGACAGATGTATGTCCTTTTACCTTGGGAACGGAAGTGGTGAGAGAATGGGAAAATGACCAGGTGGAGTATGGGGTGTTCTGTCCAATTATTGACAGAAATACAGTGATTCCAGCATCCAGGACAGAAACACTTTACACAGTAAAGGACAATCAGGACAAAATTCGTGTCAATGTACTTCAGGGAGAGAGCCGTTTTGCAGCAAACAATCTCTCCCTGGGTGAACTGATGATTGAGGTTCCCAAGGCAAAAGCCGGGGAAGAATCTGTCAATGTTACCTATACTTACGATATTAATTCTATTTTGGAAGTGGAAGTAAAAGTAAATTCTACGGAAGTGGTGACAAAGCAGCTCTTTATCAACAATAATGATGTGAATATGACAGAGGAAGAGATAAAGGAGCGTTTTGAAACTCTGTCCTATCTAAAGATTCATCCAAGAGAACGTGAGGAAAACAAGCTGTTATTACTGCAGGGAGAGCGTCTGTACGAGGAAAATATTGGAGAAAGACGTAATTATATCGAGCGTGCCCTTCACCATTACGAAAGAGCCTTGGATACCTATGACCAGGCAAAGATTGAAGACGCCAAAAGGGAATTTAAAAAATTTTTGGAAGAGTTTGAAGAATTTTAGAATGAGCCAGGGTACCGGGTACCCTGGCTCACTTAAATGGGCTGAAATGTTACAGTACGCAGTTATCTGTGTATTGTAACCATTTTACGGATGCCGGATTTTTCCAAGGCTGCTCCCAGTAAAAGAAAAACTAAAATTCCTACCAGGTCTTCTCCTACAAGTCCTGGAATCTGTGCGAGGCCTGCGGCAAGATTTCCCTGTATCAGTGCACCTGCAATTACGTAACCTGCAACCATGATTATGGTTCCTGTAAGTAAGGCTATATAGGTACGGAGGGAAAAGACAATTGTTGATTTTCCTGTTTTTTCCGGGGGAGCATCAGGGGACTTTTTAGGACGGGCAATGGCTGACACTGTAAATCCCATAATACTTTTAATGATGAGTGTGGGAAGGATCCATATCTGGTATCCGCCAAAGAAATCAGCTAGGGCTGAGCCCACACCGGCACATAACAATCCACCGGGATTTCCCAAGAATACGGAGGCTAGGAATATGAATCCATTTCCCAGATGGGCGTATCCTAACGGAATGGGAATCTTAAAAAATAAAGTGGACACACATACTAGTGCCATGAAAAGTGCAATAAAGCACAAATCTTTCGTTGTGAGACTGTTTTTTGGGTTTTGTTTCATTGTGTTTTTTCTCCTTTTTGTTTAGCGTAGCAGTGTACCTTCCACAAACCTGGAAGCGTAGGGACACTGCAAGTATATCAGAGTATAAAGAAAAACTGGCACAGTGTAAAATGCCAGTTTAAAACAAAATGACCATACCATAATCTGTTCGTGTGCTGTTTACTCAAGAGGAAGAAATACTGGTTTTCTCTCTTTGAAAATGGTGTAATAGGAGAAACCGACTTCTGTCAAAATAGAAGGGATTTTTCTGAATTCATAGGCTACATATTCAGGAACATGGGCATCGGAACCTATGGTAAGAATTTCGCCTCCAAGCTCCTTGTAACGTTTTAAAATAGCTTCGTGGGGGTTTGGATGGCCAAGACCTGCTTTGAATCCGCCAGTGTTGACTTCAATTCCTTTTCCTTTCTCAATTAACATTTTTAAGATGGTGTCAATATAATCCTGATAATTCTTAAAATCATAGTTCGCTGGACGATGGTTTAAATATCTTACAATGTAGTCCATATGTCCATACACATCAAAGTTATCAAAAGCTTTTATGTTGTTTATGATAGAATCAAAGTATTTTCTTAAACATTCGTCATATGTTTTTCCTTCCTGAAATTTTGGATAATATGGATCCATTCCGTCAATGATATGGGAGGAACCAATGACAAACTCAAAGGGAAAACTTTCGATAAATCTATTGTTTTTGTCAGCGATATGAGGTTGCAATCCCAGTTCCACGCCAAAATGTAGTTCCATTTGTCCTTGGTATTTTTCCTTACACCTTAAAAAATCATCTTGGTAGATTTTGGCATCCAAAATAAAATTTTCCATGCATTCAGGGTCAAAGTCATAATCCATATGTTCTGTAAAGCACATTGCAGTCAGCCCTGCCTGAAATCCAGCGTTTATGGAGTGTTCCATGGGGGTAGAACTGTCACCGGAGTGGCAGGTATGTAAATGGTAATCGGCTTGAATCATAATAGTCATACCTTTCTGTTTCGTTTTTTGGAGACACCAAACCAGGTTTATTGTCTCCGTCCATCATAGTATAGTGGAGTTATTATCTCAATGCAAGCCTAGGATGATCCGGTATATGGTGTTTTCGTAACAGTTTAGCCCATGGCTGAACTGTTACGTGCCTTACAAAGTCATAGTGAAATTGCATAAAAGGAAAAGTTTATTTTTTAATAATGTGTCAAAATTATGAAAGAATAGTGAAATAAAATTTTTTTTGAAATATCTCTTGAATTTTTGGAAAGAATTAGTTAAAATGAACTAGGTTGATGAATTTTTAACAAATCAATCACAAACAACGTAATCCGCTGTCATAAGGCAGGGAACATAAAATTACATTCTTTAGGAGGAATTTGAAGATGGCAGTAAAAGTAGCGATCAACGGTTTTGGACGTATTGGACGTCTTGCATTCAGACAGATGTTCGGAGCAGAAGGATATGAAGTAGTTGCAATCAACGACTTAACAAGTCCTAAGATGTTAGCTCACTTATTAAAGTATGACTCATCACAGGGTAAGTATGAAAAGGCTGAAACAGTAACAGCTGGAGAAGATTCTATCACAGTTGATGGAAAAGAAATCAAGATTTATGCTTTCCCAGATGCAAACAACTGCCCATGGGGAGAACTTGGAGTAGACGTAGTATTAGAATGTTCAGGATTCTACTGCTCTAAGGACAAAGCTCAGGCTCATATCAATGCTGGAGCTCGTAAGGTTGTTATCTCTGCACCAGCAGGAAACGATCTTCCAACTGTAGTTTACAATGTAAACCACACAACATTAAAGGCTGATGACAAGATTATCTCTGCAGCTTCTTGTACAACAAACTGTTTAGCACCTATGGCTGATGCATTGAACAAATATGCAGCAATTCAGTCAGGTATCATGTGTACAATCCATGCTTACACAGGAGATCAGATGACTCTTGATGGACCACAGAGAAAGGGTGACTTAAGAAGATCTCGTGCAGCTGCTGTAAATATCGTACCAAACAGCACAGGTGCTGCAAAGGCTATCGGTTTAGTTATTCCAGAATTAAACGGAAAGTTAATCGGATCTGCACAGCGTGTACCAACCCCTACAGGATCTACAACTATTCTTACAGCTGTAGTTAAGGGAACAGACGTAACAGTAGAAGGAATCAATGCAGCTATGAAAGCAGCTTCAAATGAATCTTTCGGATACAATACAGATGAAATCGTATCTCGCGATATCGTTGGAATGAGATATGGTTCTTTATTCGATGCAACTCAGACAATGGTTTCTAAGGTTGCTGACGATTTATATGAAGTACAGGTTGTTTCATGGTATGACAATGAAAACAGCTACACAAGCCAGATGGTTCGTACAATTAAGTACTTCTCTGAATTAGCTTAATTCTTGAATAAGAGCTTATAAGATAAGCAATTATCGGGATTCAATCAGGATCATTTACGGGTCCGGTCTTTTGGGGCCGGACCCGTATTTTGTTAAAATAATAATTAGGAGGTTTAATCAATGGGATTAAATAAAAAATCAGTTGATGATATCAACGTAGCAGGAAAAAAAGTATTAGTAAGATGCGACTTTAACGTACCTTTAAAGGATGGAAAGATTACAGATGAAAACCGTTTGGTAGCAGCGCTTCCAACCATCAAGAAATTAATCGCTGACGGTGGAAAAATCATTCTTTGTTCTCACTTAGGAAAAGTAAAAACAGAGGAAGACAAGAAAACAAAGACTCTTGCTCCAGTGGCAGCTCGTTTATCAGAGTTATTAGGACAGGAAGTTAAATTTGCAGCAGACCCAGAAGTAGTTGGACCAAATGCAAAAGCTGCTGTAGAAGCTATGAAAGACGGAGAAGTAATCCTTCTTGAAAACACACGTTTCAGAGCGGAAGAGACAAAGAACGGAGAAGCTTTCTCCAAGGATTTAGCATCTCTTTGTGATGTGTTTGTAAACGATGCATTCGGTACAGCTCACAGAGCACACTGCTCTAACGTTGGTGTTGCAAGTTTAGTAGACACTGCAGTAGTTGGATACTTAATGCAGAAAGAAATCGATTTCTTAGGAAATGCAGTAGAAACACCAGTTCGTCCATTCGTAGCTATTCTTGGTGGAGCAAAAGTTGCAGATAAATTAAATGTTATCTCTAACCTTTTAGAGAAGTGTGATACACTTATCATTGGTGGTGGTATGGCATTTACTTTCCTTAAGGCTCAGGGAAAAGAAATCGGTACTTCTTTAGTAGATGATACAAAATTAGATTACTGTAAGGAAATGATTGCAAAGGCAGAAAAACTTGGAAAGAAATTACTTCTTCCAGTAGATGCTGTTGTTGCAAGTGCATTCCCAGATCCAATCGATGCTGAAATCGCAGTAGAAGCAGTAGATGCAAGTGCTATTCCAGCAGACAAAATGGGATTGGATATCGGACCAAAGACAGCTGCTATGTATGCAGAAGCAGTAAAAACTGCAAAGACAGTTGTATGGAATGGACCAATGGGTGTATTCGAAAATCCTATCTTAAAAGAAGGAACTGTTGCAGTAGCAAAGGCTTTAGCAGAAACAGATGCTACCACAATCATCGGTGGTGGAGATTCTGCAGCAGCCGTAAATCAGTTAGGATTTGGTGACAAGATGTCACATATCTCAACAGGTGGTGGAGCTTCTCTTGAATTCTTAGAAGGAAAAGAATTACCAGGTGTAGCTGCAGCTAACGATAAGTAAGCCCTTAGGTGAAATCGACCAAAGGGAGAATTGAACCTTAGGGATTACTTAGTTCGCCGCACTTGGCGAGGTGTTTTCGAGCCTAGTAAGGCGAACATTCCTTAAGAGCTTAGTTCGCACTTAATATATTATAAGGAGAAAATAAAATGGCAAGAAAGAAAATTATCGCTGGTAACTGGAAAATGAACAAAACTCCAAGTGAGGCAGTTGCTTTAGTAAACGAATTAAAACCATTGGTAGCAAATGATGATGTAGACGTAGTTTTCTGCGTACCTGCAATCGATATCATTCCAGCTATGGAAGCTGCAAAGGGAAGTAACATCAACATCGGTGCTGAAAATATGTACTTTGAAGAAAGCGGAGCTTACACAGGTGAAATCGCTCCAGCTATGCTTGTAGATGCAGGTGTTAAGTATGTAGTACTTGGACATTCTGAGAGAAGAGAATATTTCGCAGAAACAGATGAAACTGTAAATAAGAAAGTATTAAAGGCTTTCGAACATGGAATCGCACCAATCATCTGCTGTGGAGAATCTCTGACACAGAGAAAGCAGGGAATCTATGTTGACTGGATTCGTATGCAGATTAAGATTGCATTCCAGAATGTAACAGCAGATCAGGCAAAGAAGGCAGTTATCGCTTACGAGCCAATCTGGGCAATCGGAACAGGTGAAACAGCTACAGCTGACCAGGCGGAGGAAGTATGTGCAGCTATCCGTGCTTGTATCGCTGAGGTGTATGATGATGCAACAGCAGCAGAAATCCGTATTCAGTACGGTGGTTCTGTAAATGCAAAGACAGCACCTGAATTATTCGCTAAGCCAAACATCGACGGAGGTCTTGTAGGTGGAGCATCTCTTAAGGCAGAATTTGGTGATATTGTTAACTATAATAAATAGTTCATTATAGTCAAGAACTATGTATAAGTAGTTGGTGATAGTAGTGGGTCACATCCGATATTAATGGATGTGGCCTTTTTTGTGGTTGTGTTGAAATTTATTAGATAGTGTGTTATAATTCCATCATATGTAAAAGTTTTGTAACTACTCAGTAAGTTCAAGTCAGCGCCTGCTATAAAAGTGGTTCTGGTAAAATCCCCAAAAGATTACAAAAATTAAGGAGAATTTGATATATGAGAGAAAAATATGAATCATTACCCTTGACAACGTTGAAAGATTTGGCGAAAGCAAGAGGTATGAAAGGAATTTCCACTATGAAAAAGACGGAATTGGTGGAGGCAATGTTAGAGGAAGATCAAAAAGAAAAAAAAGAAGTAGTGCCACAGAATACAAAGGAAGAGAAAAATGCAACACAGCCGGTGGAAAAAAAGAAATCTCAGCAAAAGATGGGAGAAGTCATTGAAGATGTTGAGGAATTGAAACGGCTGGATAGTGGAATTACCGTAAAGGGTATCCTAGAGGTTATGCCGGATGGCTATGGATTTATCCGTTCAGCAAAAAATTATCTTCCGGGAGAAAATGATGTGTATGTAGCACCAGCTCAGATTCGCAGGTTTGGCTTAAAGACGGGAGATATTTTGGAGGGAAATACCAGGATTCGTACCTCGTCAGAAAAATTCAGTGCTTTGTTGTACATAAAATCAGTCAATGATTATCCAGTAGAAGTCATTGCAAAACGTTGTTCTTTTGAGGATATGACACCGATTTTCCCGGACGAAAGGCTAAGGTTAGAAACACCAAATGGTGGGGTTGCTATGAGAGTTATGGATATCCTGTCGCCTATTGGAAAGGGACAGCGAGGTATGATTGTGGCACCTCCAAAGGCAGGTAAGACTACTTTGTTAAAGGCAGTAGCAAAATCTATTGTGAAGAATAATCCAGAGATGCATTTGTTGATTCTTTTGATTGATGAACGTCCGGAAGAAGTAACAGATATCAAAGAAGAAGTAGAAGGACCAAATGTAGAGGTAATTTATTCTACTTTTGATGAGCTGCCAGAGCATCACAAGAGAGTTTCAGAGATGGTGGTAGAGAGAGCAAAGCGACTAGTAGAGCACAAAAAAGATGTGACGATTTTGTTAGACAGTATTACACGCTTGACAAGAGCGTATAACTTGGTGGTTCCAGCCAGCGGACGTACCTTATCTGGTGGATTAGACCCGGCAGCACTACATAGTCCGAAAAGATTCTTTGGTGCAGCCAGAAACATGCGAGGAGGCGGAAGTTTAACTGTACTTGCAACTGCACTTGTGGAAACCGGAAGCAAGATGGATGACGTGATTTATGAAGAGTTTAAGGGAACGGGTAACATGGAACTGGTTCTTGATAGAAAATTGTCAGAGAAGAGAATTTTCCCGGCTATTGATATTCCAAAGTCAAGTACGAGAAGGGAAGATTTACTTCTCACCAAGGATGAACTGGAAGCTGTTGAGATTATGAGAAGAGGAATTAATGGCTTAAAGCCAGATGATGCAGTAGAAACCATCCTTAATTTATTTGTAAAAACAAAAAATAATAAAGAATTTGTAGAGACAGTGAAAAAAACCAGATTTTAAAAAATATGAAAAAAACCAGATTTTAAAAAATATCTTGCATTGTACCGAAATTTGTGATAAAATTATAGAGCTGTTTATGAGTGCGAGGACAACCAAGATTGTCCTCTAGTCTATAAGAAAGTTTAAGAGGTGAATGAAATGAGAGAAGGAATCCATCCAGAATATTTCCAGGCAACAGTAACATGTAACTGTGGAAATACTTTTACAACAGGTTCTACAAAGGAAAGCATCCACGTTGAAATTTGTTCAAAGTGTCATCCTTTCTACACAGGTCAGCAGAAAGCTGCTAAGGCTCGTGGACGTATCGACCAGTTCAATAAGAAATATGGTATGGGAGACAAATAAGTCGATCATTGATGACAGGGTTGAGGTTGTGAAATCTCAACCTTTTTTTGACTTTAATAGATAATATAGTTACAAAATAAGTAACTGTTTTACAGTTGTGTTTGTAAGTAGACAGGTAGGAGGAAGAAAAGTGAAAACTTCAGGAATTGGTGGACAGGCTGTTATGGAAGGCATCATGATGAAAAATGGGGAATCCTATGCAGTGGCTGTAAGAAAACAAAATGGAAAAATTATTGTAAAAAAAGATGTGGATCACAGTTATAAAAAACACGAAAAGCTGCGAAAAATTCCATTTGTCCGCGGGATATTTAATTTTATCAATTCTCTTGTTTTAGGAATGAATACCTTAACGTATTCCGCAGAGTTTTATGAGGAAGATGAAAAACCAAGTAAATTGGACAAACTATTAGAGAGATACCTTGGGGGGTTTGGAGAAAAATTTCTCATGGGTGTGACGGTGACATGTTCTATTGTGTTGGCAATAGCAATTTTTATGGTGGCACCATTTTTACTTATCAGATTACTCTCCAGGGTTGTGGTATCAGAAATTCTTCTTACATTATTGGAAGGAATTCTTAGAGTAGGAATTCTTTTGGGATATATTGCATTGATTGCAAGAATGGAAGATATTCAGAGAGTATTTATGTATCATGGGGCAGAGCATAAATGTATTAATTGTATTGAACATGGAATGCCACTGACAGTGGAGAATGTAATGAAGAGTTCAAAACAACATAAACGTTGCGGAACAAGTTTTCTGTTGGTGGTAATGTTAGTAAGTATTATTGTGTTTATGTTTATCCATGTAGACGCCAATTGGTTAAGAATTGTTCTTAGAATAGCATTAGTGCCGGTGATTGCAGGAATTTCTTATGAATTTATCAGACTTGCAGGAAGCAGTGAAAATAAAATTGTCAATGCCTTAAGCAAACCAGGAATGTTATTGCAGAATATGACTACCAAGGAGCCGGATGAGTCTATGGTGGAAGTGGCAATAGAAGCTGTGTCAGCAGTATTTGACTGGGAAGAATTTCTGAATCATTATAATGATGATGGAAAAACAGAAAAACCGATGGATAAAACAGAATTGCCAGAGAAAGGTTCAGAGCCAGTAGAGAAGAAAAATGTAGAAATAGATGTGGCAGAGAAAGAAAAGAGTACAGAAGTGCCGGAATATAGTTCCAGGGAACATTCGTCAAAACAAAACGGACTGAATAGTCAGATACAGCCTGTAACAAATGAGGATAAACAAATAAAAGCACCGAGAATTATTAAAGTAGATGATTCTACACCGGGAGTAATGAAGTTAAGCTGGGAGAAGGTGAAGAAGGCATCTGGTTATGTGGTGTATCGGAAGTCAGAAGATGAAGTATACAAGATGTATCCGGACATTAAGAAGAATTACTTTGAAGATACCCAGGTGGAACAGGGAAAAGCATATTACTATAGAGTGCGGGCCTATGTGGAAAAGAAAGGGATAAAAACTTTTGGACAGGTATCTGCCATTGAGTCCAATGGATATGATGCAACGGTAAAATCAAAATATTAGGTGATGTTATGAAGTTGTACGAATTAAAGGAGAATATAAGAGAACAGCTGTTAGGGTTAGGAAATCAGGATGCAGAAGCGGAAGCCGGTATTATCATAGAATACGTGACAGGCTGTAGCTTAGCAAACTTTTTTCTAAAAAGACAGGAAGAAGTAACAAAAGAACAGATAGATAAAGCTTTAGATATGGTAGAAAAAAGACGGGCGCATATGCCTTTGCAATACATTACAGGGACACAGGAATTTATGGGGTTGTCTTTTATGGTGAATGAAGATGTGCTGATTCCAAGACAGGATACAGAAGTTTTAGTGGAGCAGGTATTGTATCGATTAAAGCCTGGTTTTAAAGTACTTGATATGTGTACCGGTTCAGGGTGCATTGGCATAAGTATAAAAAAGCATTTTAAAGACGTAGACGTTACCTGTGTAGATATTTCAGAAAAAGCCTTGCAGATTGCTAAAGAAAATGCCCGTAGAAATCAGGTAGAAATTACCCTTGTGCAAAGTGATTTGTATGAAAATGTAGAAGGAGAATATGATGTGATTGTATCTAATCCACCGTATATCCAAAGTGATGTGATTCCAACTCTGATGGAGGAGGTAAAGGACTTTGAACCAATCCTGGCATTGGATGGTGATAAAGATGGATTGATATTTTATCGCAGATTAGCAAAAGAAAGCTTTTCATATCTGAAAAAAAATGGTATGCTATTGTTGGAAATTGGCTATGATCAGGGAAAAGCTGTAAGCAAACTTCTGAATGACAATGGATATTGTCAAGTAGAAGTGAAAAGGGACTTGTGCGGATTAGACCGGAATGTGATTGGATTATTGCTATAATATGGAAGGTTATTATAACACAAAATAAGAAAAAACAGGTATAAACCATAGGAGGATATTATGTTTGATAAATTAGAGGATATTCTTGTACGTTATGAAGAGTTGATGAGTACATTAAGTGAGCCGGATGTGGCAAACGATCAGAATCGCTTTCGTAAATTGATGAAAGAACAAAATGATTTGCTTCCCATTGTAGAGGCATATAAAGAGTACAGACAGGCAAAACAGAATATAGAAGACAGCCTTGCTATGTTAGAAGAGGAAAGTGATGAGGAACTTCGTGAACTTGCCAAGGAGGAATTAAATGAGTCAAAGATGAGAGTGGAAGAGTTAGAACATGAATTAAAGATTCTTCTTCTTCCCAAGGACCCTAATGATGACAAGAATGTTATTGTGGAAATCCGTGCAGGTGCAGGTGGAGAAGAAGCGGCCTTATTTGCAGCAGAAATTTACAGGATGTACGTGCACTATGTTGAATCCAGAGGATGGAAGGTTGAATTACTAGAAGCTGATGAAACCGGAATTGGAGGAATGAAAAACATTGAATTTATGGTAAAGGGACAGGGTGCTTACTCTATCTTAAAATATGAATCCGGAGTACATCGCGTACAGCGTGTGCCAGAGACTGAGTCCCAGGGACGTATTCAGACTTCTACCTGTTCTGTTGCGGTTATGCCAGAGGCAGAGGAAGTAGATATAAAGATTGATGAAAAGGATATCCGTATTGATGTAATGCGTGCTTCCGGAAATGGTGGACAGTGTGTCAACACCACAGACTCAGCAGTTCGTTTGACTCACTATCCAACGGGAATTGTGATTTACTCACAGACAGAAAAGTCACAGCTGCAGAATAAGGACAAGGCATTTGCACTTTTAAGAGCAAAACTATATGATTTGGAGCTTCAGAAACAGCAGGATGCAGAGGCGGCAGAACGCCGTTCCCAGATTGGAACAGGGGACAGAGCTGAAAAGATTCGTACCTATAATTTTCCACAGGGAAGAGTGACAGATCATAGAATAGGATTAACTTTATATAAACTTGACAAAATCATGAATGGTGACATTCAGGAAATTATCGATGCATGTATTGCAGCAGATCAAGCAAAGAAACTGGCAAATATGGGAGAGGAAGTATAAGGGAAGCAAATATGGGATTATTTGAATTTTTATTTCAGAAAAACAAAAATAACGAGGCAGGAGTTGACAATGCCAAGGAAGTACAACAGGAGAACATTCAGGAGGAAATCAATCTGGCAACTACGATAAAAGGTGAGCAGGACGAAAAATTTACCTTTATGGTGGAACAGGTTTTTACAGATAAGGAACAAAAGACGTTAGTTACCGGTGTAGTTCGTGGTGGAAAGGTTGCTGTAAATTCCAAGGTATATATTATTACTAGGGGAAGACGGGCAGCAGCTTGTGAAATTGAAAAGATAGAAAATCCTAAAGAGGGTGTATTGCAAGAGGCGCCAAAGGATATGCCTGTGGCATTATATCTAAAGAATGTGACTCCTCAGATGTTACATACAGCAGATATTATTACAAACGAAGAGCCTAACCTTGCGGATTTAAGTAAGCCTATTTATAATGGTAGAATTAAGGGACTTATGCGGCAGGCAAGCCTTGCTCCTAGCGAGGAACTGATGAATCTGATTTATGAGGAGTTTGCCATGAACACCCGACTCATAGGTGTGATTCTTTTATCGGAGGAGCCAGAAGCAGATGAAAATGGTATGGCAAAATTCAAGGAAGGTACAACTATGCAGCTTCCGTTGCTGACAGCACCAGATGGAAGTAAGTTTTATCCAGTGTTTACGGATATGCAGGAATGCGAAAAATGGCATGAAATCTTAGAGCCAAAGACTATGCTTGTAAATTTTGATGAAATCTATAGTATTATCAAAGGAAATCCAGATACCAATGGAGTGGTAATCAATCCCTTCGGTGAGAATATGATGGTAGATGAAAAACTGTTAGATCATTTAAGAGAGAGAAAGCAAAACTTGAATGAACAGGTGGTGAAAGAACATATAACTGCAGACACCAAAATTTCTGTAGCAGATATGGCAGAGTTTCCGGTAGATATGGCAAAGGCAATTACAGAAGTATTAGAAAAGGAAACAGTAGTGAAAAAAGCCTGGCTTCGTCTGATGAAAAAAGAAGAGGAAATCAGCTATTTATTTGTGGCAGATATGGAAGAAACAGGGGCACAGCAGGTTGTGTTTGAAAAAGTGGTAAAGGCAGCTAAGCCTTATTTAAAGGGAATTGGCATTGGTATGATAACCTGTCAGGAGGACCTTGGACAACAGGCAGTGGAAAATGTGCCACCATTTTATCAGGCAGATTAATTTAATGACAGGGAGAAGGGGAAATTATGGAACTCTGGGATGGATATTATCCAGATGAAACGTTAGCAGGAAAAGATTTGGTGAGAGGTCAGCAAATTCCCAAAGGGCTGGTACATTTAGTGTGTGAGATTCTAGTACTTCATGAAGACGGAGATATCTTGGTGACGAAGCGGGCAGAGAATAAGGAGAGCTACGGAGGATATTATGAGGCAAGTGCCGGAGGCAGTGTCTTAAAAGGGGAATCTGTAGAGGAAGGCGCAAAGCGTGAACTGTGGGAAGAGACAGGTATCAAAGTGGAGAAATTGAAATTTCTGTATAAAAAGATGAATCAGAAAGGCAATGCTATTCATTATGGATATTTGTGCATTACAGATATCCCCAAGGATGCTGTGGTACTACAGCAGGAAGAAACGGTAGACTATCAATGGATGGATAAGGAAGATTTTGACAAATTACTTAAGGGAGATAAATTTATTCCCAGCAGAAGGGAACGCTTACAGGAGTATATGAGTCAAAATAAGTTATTTTAAAGTGTAATTATTAAATGTAATCAGGGACTTACCGTATATAAAGGAAGAAAGTTAGTAATGTGGAATGATGTTAAAATGGTTAGTCAGAATAGTAAAATCAAGAAAAAAAACAAAGAAAAAATTATAGTAGGTCATCGGCTGTCTCACGCCAAGATGATTGCCATGGGATATTTTCTGGTGATTATCCTGGGATCTGTACTTTTAATGCTGCCCCAGGCTACAAGGCCAGGGTTAAAGACTACTTATCTAGATGCTTTATTTACTGCTACCTCTGCTACCTGTGTTACCGGTTTGGCGGTGGTGGATACTGCTACTCATTGGAGTTTGCTGGGGCAGATTATTATTCTTGCCATGATACAGGTAGGTGGCTTGGGATTTATGACCATAGGGGTGATGTTTGCCATGCTGTTAAAGAGGAGTATTTCCTTGAAAGTTCGTGGACTGTTACAGGAAAGTATGAATTCCATTCAGCTTGGCGGAGTGGTGAAGATGGCAAAATATGTGGTAAAGGGTACCATTGTTGTGGAAGGTGTGGGAGCACTTTTACTTATGTGTATATTTATTCCAAGGTTTGGAGTGCCAAAAGGAATCTATTATGGAATATTCCATGCAATCTCAGCCTTTTGTAATGGTGGATTTGATTTGATGGGAGCAGAGTATGAGCCTTATTGTTCGTTTTGTCCTTTAGCGGATGATGTTCTGCTGAATGTGGTGATTATGTCATTGATTACCATTGGCGCCATTGGTTTCTTTGTATGGAAGGATGTCTTAGAGCATAAAATTTCTTTTTCAAAGTATTCCCTGCATACCAAGCTTGCCATATGTAGCACGGTGTTTATTTTTATCATTAGCTCCATATTATTCTATTTGTTTGAGAAAGATGGATTGATGAAGGGTATGGGGATTCAAGAGACCTTGCTTACCAGTATGTTTAGCTCTGTTACTCCTAGAACTGCAGGGTTTAATACCATAGATACCGCAGGCTTAAGTAATAGCTCTTTTATGCTGACTTTAGTGCTAATGTTTATCGGCGGGAGTCCGGCCTCTACTGCTGGTGGAATCAAGACAGTAACCTTTTCGGTAATGCTTATTTATGTGTGGTCGAATTTGAGAAGTAAGACAGGTTGTAATGTATATGGAAGAAGAATTCCTGATGAGGCAATCAAAAAAGCCGGTATTGTTATTATGATAAATCTTATGTTGGCTATTATGGCTGTTTTGGTGATTAGCTACTGCCAGCCTATTGATTTGCGGGATGTTCTGTTTGAAGTGTTTTCCGCTATTGGAACGGTGGGAATGACAACCGGTGTCACTAGAGATTTGACGGTTGTTTCCAGAATTGTTATTATTTTGTTGATGTATTGTGGTAGAATCGGAAGTATGTCCTTTGCTCTTTCTTTTACACAAAGAGAGAAGGTAGCACCGGTAAGACTTCCGGAGGAAAATATTATTGTAGGATAGGGAAAAATGAAATCAGTATTAATTATAGGAATGGGAAGATTTGGAAATCATCTATGTAGAAAGATGGTGGAACTTAAAAATCAAGTGATGATTGTGGATGTGCAGGAAGAAAAATTGTCATATATGCTTCCTTTTGTTACTAGTGCAAAGATTGGAGATTGTACCAATGTAGATGTATTGAAAAGTATCGGTGTGGGTAACTTTGATTTGTGTTTTGTTTGTATTGGGACTAATTTTCAAAGCAGCTTAGAAATTACCAGTCTCTTAAAGGAATGCGGCGCCAAATTTGTCATCAGCAAGGCTACCAGAGATATTCAGGCAAAGTTCCTTTTGCGTAATGGTGCAGATAAAGTAATCTATCCGGATAAGGATATTGCAGAGAAAACAGCAGTACAGTACAGTGCAGACCATGTGTTTGACTATATAGAACTGACAGATGAAATTTCCGTGTATGAGATTCCAGTACATGAAAAATGGGTAGGAAAATCCATCAAAGAGATTAATTTCAGAGCAAAATATCATGTAAGCATTTTGGGTATTAAGGAAATTGAGACAGGGAAACTGGATTTGATGCCTGGTGCAGATTATATTTTTAGAAGCGACAGACATCTTATGGTTATTGGAAAACATAAGGATGTGGAACATATTCTTAAATTAAAATAAAAGGCGTAGCAAAACTACGCCTAAAGAGGGGGGATTTTATAAAAGAAACTATTTGCTGTCAAGTTATTATTCATGCAAATCAGTTGTATATTTGTAACAGTTCAGGCAGGTCTGCGCATTTACTGCGCTGACCGTGAGAAAAGGTGTATTTAACAAAAATCGGGCAATTATGCATGCGTAAGCATTGCCCGATTTCGTAATAGTTTAGCCTATGGCTGAACTGTTACGTATATTTTTGAATGCCCTGACTAACTTCTTGACAAGTAATAATATACCCAACAATTGTGGTGAGAATTTGACTTATTTGTGAAAAAATTGTGAAAAAAAGAAGGTGATGGTGTGGTAAAGGGATTTATATTCGATATGGATGGTCTCATGTTGGATACAGAAAAATTATATATCCGTTTTTGGTGTGAGGCGGCAAGATTTTATGGATATCCTATGGAAGAGTGGCATGCCCTCTCCATTCGAAGCATGGCAGCAAAATTTGCTATTGAGAGATTAAAGGGGTATTTTGGAGAAGACTTTGATTATCACAAGGTTCGACAGAAACGTATAGAACTTATGAATATTTACATAGAGGAACATGGAATTGAACTAAAGTCAGGAATTGTGGAAATATTAAGTTATTTACGTCAAAGGGAATATAAAATAGCGGTTGCCACAGCAACAGATATGGAGCGGACCACCAGGTATTTGCAGAAATTAAACCTATATGATTTCTTTGATGAAATAGTGGTAGCGGCCATGGTAGAGAATGGAAAGCCGGCTCCGGATATTTATGAACTGGCGGCAAAAAAGTTAGGTCTGCTGCCAAAAGAATGTATGGCATTGGAGGATTCTCCTAATGGTATCTGTGCAGCCTATCACGCAGGATGTAAGCCGGTAATGGTGCCGGATTTAGACCAGCCGGATGATGAAACAAAGAAGATGTTATTTGCCTGTAAGGAGAATTTATTACAAGTACTTGATATGGTAAAAGCAATGGAGGAATAAAATGATATCAAAAGAATTTTTAGAAATGTTATCACAAAAATCAGTGATACGTGAAATTTTTGCATATGGTTCGGAAAGAGCCAAGGAAATTGGATATGAAAATGTATTTGATTATAGTTTAGGTAATCCATCAGTACCAACTCCTGTAGAATTTAAAGAAAAAATAATTGAAATCCTTCAGGAAAATGACCCAATGACAGTGCATGGTTATAGTCCTACCTTGGGGATTCCCTCTGTGCGTCAGGCAGTGGCAGATTCTTTGAATACAAGGTTTGGAATGAAATATGAGATGAAGCATATCTTTATGACTTCAGCAGCGGCAGGTGCCATAGCCCATGCGTTACGCCTGGTGACGGTTCCGGGAGATGAGGTGATTACCTTTGCACCGTATTTTAGCGAATACGTTCCCTATGTAAATAAGACTGGGGCAAAATTAAAGGTAGTGCCAGCGGATACTAAGAGTTTTCAGGTGAATTTTGAAGCTTTGGATACCATGATGAATGAAAAAGTGATGGCCCTTTTAATCAACACTCCAAACAATCCTTCCGGATGTGTTTATTCTGAAGAGACCATTAAGCAATTGGCTGCTTACCTAAAGGAAAAAGAGCAGGAGTATTCACATCCGATTTATATTATTTCAGATGAACCTTACCGTGAAATTGTATTTCAGGGAGTGAATGCACCGTATGTGGCAAAATATTACAACAATACCCTTACCTGTTATTCTTTCAGTAAATCTGTATCTTTGCCGGGAGAGCGTATCGGATATTTAGCGGTGGCACCGGGATGTGAAGGGGAAGATGTGCTTGCTGACATGGCAGGTCAGGTTTCCAGAGGTATCGGTCATAATTGTCCATCGTCATTGATACAGTTGGCTTTGCCATCTATTTTGTATAAGACATCAGATTTATCTGTTTATGAGAACAATATGAATATTCTATATGATGCGTTGACGGATATGGGATTTGAATGTGTAAAGCCGGGAGGAACCTTTTATATGTTTCCTAAGGCATTGGAAGAAGATTCCAAAGCATTTTGTAATAAAGCCTTAAAGTATGATTTATTACTGGTTCCTGGGGATGGATTTGAATGTCCCGGGTATTTTAGAATGGCATACTGTATTCCTACGGAAAAAGTAGAGCGTTCTTTGGAAGCGTTTAGAAAGCTGGTAAAGGAGTATTAGAATGAGTGAGTTTTGCAGGTGGCTTAAGGAAGAGGGGGTTCCTGTGGAAGATATAATTTATCGGGGATTTTTGGGAAAAGAGGAGATGTATCTAAAGTATACAAGACGTTTCAAAACAGATGAAAACATAAAAAAATTAGGAGAATATCTGGAGGAGCAAAATCCAAGGGAAGCATTTCGGGCGGCTCATACCTTGAAAGGAGTTGTGGAGAATTTTGGCTGGAGACCTTTGGTGCCTTCTGTCTATTCTTTAGTGGAAAAACTTCGGGGGTATTCTGAAGTTGGTGGAAAAACGGTAGAGGAAGTCTTTGCTCCACAGGAAGAAATTTGGGGATTGTATCAACAGTTACAGCAGGAAATCGAAGATATCATACAGCACATAGAAATATAAAAAAGTTGTGTCTCGTCAACGGATGATGAGACACAACTTTTTTATCGTTATGATATTATAAATTATTTTTTTATATCTGTAATTATCTATAATGTGATGACAGTACCGGTTCTTCCATGAAGAGCTTCTTTTGCTTTGGCAAGAGATGTGATAATTGCTTTTCTTGTTTTTGCTTTATCAGAAGAGAGAAAGTCAACACATGCCTGTATTTTAGGAAGCATGGTTCCCTCGGAAAACTGATTTTCAGCACTGAGTTTTACTGCATCAGCACAGGTAAGAACATCAATGGGTTCTTCTTCTTTGGTTTCGAAATCTTTGCATACCTTATCCACATTGGTAAGAATCATAAACAAATCAGCATCCACCATTTGTGCTAATTTGGCAGCGGCGATATCTTTTTCAATGACAGCGCTGGCTCCTTTTAACAGGTGATTTTGTTCCATAACCGGAATACCACCTCCACCGCAGGCAATTACAATGTGTCCTGCATTAGCAAGGGTGTTGATAGATTCGATTTCTATAATATCTAAAGGCTTCGGTGTAGCAACCACTTTTCGGAATCCTTCACAAGTTTCCACTACAATATTTCCTTTTTCTACTTCAAGGTCTGCCTGTTCCTTACTCATGGGGCGTCCGATTGCCTTGGTGGGCTCAAAAAACGCATCGTCATAAGGATCTACCTGTACCTGGGTAATTAAGGTACAAACAGGGCGAACAATGCCCCGGCTCAACAATTCAGAACGAAGTGCATTCTGTAAGTCATATCCAATATATCCCTGACTCATGGCATCACAGATAGCCAAAGGTGCCACGGTGTATTCCTGGTTGGCTTTACTGAAATCTCGGATTGCGGCATCAATCATGCCCACCTGAGGTCCATTGCTGTGTGTGATGATTAACTGATGTCCTTCCTCTACCAAATCAGCTAAGGCGATTGCTGTGTTGGCAACTGCCTGTTTTTGTTCTGGAAGTGTTTTTCCCAAAGCCTTTCTTCCTAAGGCTACTACAATTTTTTTCTTTTCCATTTTATGTTACCTCCCAAATCAGTTATTAAAAGTTATTATGTAAAAATCCCTTGGGGATTGACTTGCCTTGTCACTAGTTTTAAAATAATACGCGGTAGGTCTATTATATCACATAATAAAAAAAAGGCAAAATAAAACTTAGGTAATTTAGGAGATATTGAATGAATATGAATATAAAAAAAGCAAGTGCAAGTGTATTGGTAGCGTTGACAATCCTGTCTGCCACAGGATGTGGAGGTAATGCAACAAAGGAAACCACAAATGTTTCTTTGGGAATGAAAGCATTACAGGAATCCTCCTATGAATCAGCAAGAGAACATTTCTATAAAGCGATAGAAGAAAATGAGGATTTACAATTAGCTTACAGAGGACTTGGGATGACCTTTATGAATGAGGGGGATTATGAGGCGGCAAGGGACAACTTTATTCTTGCCTTGCAGAGCGGAAAAAATTCGGTAGGCTCTTTGGAAGTTGATATTTCTATGTATTTAGCCTCTGCTTATAGTAAATTAAATGAGTATGAAAAGGCAGTGGAAACCTACAGTAATGTATTGGAACTTAAAAAGAAGAATGATGAGTTATATTTTTTAAGAGGGGTAGCTTACCTAAAATTACAAGAAACAGACAAAGCTATTGCTGATTTTGATAAAACTATCTCGCTGGATTCCAAAAATGTAACCAGATATATCAATGTTTTTACTTCATTAAAGCAAGGAGGACAGGAAGAAAAGGGAAGAGAATATATAAATAAGGCACTGTCATTTCTGGGCGATAACCAGGGATTACAAAAAGGAGAATTATATTATTATCTAGGAGAGTATGACTCTGCCATTGCAGAATTAGAGAATCTGTCTGAAAGTGGGGACAATGTAGCTACACTTTATATGGGAAAATCCTATGAGGCCTTAGGGGATGTGAATTATGCAGCTTCACTGTATGAGAAATACTTGAAAGCAGATGAAGGTAACGGTGAAGTGTATA
Organism: Lachnospiraceae bacterium; assembly: GCA_045119215.1. Taxonomy (GTDB): domain Bacteria; phylum Bacillota; class Clostridia; order Lachnospirales; family Lachnospiraceae; genus RUG11237. The sequence goes on from JBGVDD010000255.1 coordinate 20,470, forward strand.
ATCAGTTGGGACTTTGTAAACTGAGTATGGAGGATTATAAAGGGGCGTTGGAATGTTTTCAAAAGGGAATCAAACTGGGGGGAGAACAAAAACTTCAGGAGTTGTATTTTAATGAAGCGGTAGCTTGTGAGTACAACGGAGATTTTGCTACTGCAAAAACCAAATTTAATGAATATATAAAAAGGTATCCAAATGATGAAAAGGCCAAAAGGGAAGCGGAGTTTTTAAAAAGCAGATAGAATTGTTTTTGAAAAAGCACAAATATCCTTTGAAACTCAAAGGATAAAAATATATTCTGGAATAATGAAAGAATTCTTGTATAGTAATGATGAAGTTAGAGAAAGTCAATTGTGGATAGTAGAAAAATCTGTGAAAAAAATTGTGGTATATTACACAAAAGTATAAAGTAAATAGGCATTAGGTACTAGAATAAAAAACACTATATCTTGTGATAATATATTTGTCAAGAGGAAGATATAGTGTTTTTTGTTGTTGACGATGGTGGGGGATTCTGCTACAATTCAGTTACCGTTTCACAATGGCGAAAAGGTTAGCACATAGTTTGGTGTACCATTTTTGCCATATTAGCAATGTAAATGGAATGAAAAGGGAAGGGTGAAAAAAGTGTTTCAGGTAATAAAAAGAGATGGAAAAGAAGCTGAGTTTGATATAAAAAAGGTAGGTAATGCTATAAAGAAAGCATTTGATGCTACCCGGAAAAATTACAACGGTGATATTATCCAGCTACTGTCTTTGCGTGTGACAGCTGATTTTAATGCAAAGATTCAGGAACGTAAAATTCACGTGGAGGATATACAAGATAGTGTGGAGACAGTTTTGGAACAGACTGGATATACAGATGTGGCAAAAGCTTATATCTTATATCGCAAGCAGAGAGAAAAGATGCGCAATATGAAATCCACTATCTTAGATTACAAGGATGTAGTAAACAGTTATGTAAAAGTGGAGGATTGGAGAGTAAAGGAAAACTCTACAGTCACATATTCTGTGGGTGGATTGATATTAAGCAATTCCGGGGCAGTGACGGCAAATTACTGGCTTTCAGAAATCTATGACGAGGAGATTGCCAATGCTCACAGAAATGCAGATATTCATATTCATGATCTCTCTATGCTCACCGGATACTGTGCGGGATGGTCTTTAAAGCAGTTGATACAGGAAGGACTTGGAGGAATCACAGGAAAGATTACCTCAGCTCCGGCCTCCCACCTTTCTGTTTTATGTAATCAGATGGTAAATTTTTTGGGGATTATGCAGAACGAATGGGCCGGTGCACAGGCATTTTCTTCTTTTGATACATACCTGGCACCCTTTGTGAAAACAGACCACTTAAGCTATGAAGAGGTGAAGAAATGCATTGAAACCTTTGTGTATGGAGTGAATACCCCCAGCCGATGGGGAAGTCAGGCACCGTTTACAAACATTACTTTAGACTGGACGGTTCCGGCAGACTTAGCAGAGCTTCCTGCCATTGTAGGTGGAAAGGAAATGGATTTCACTTACAAAGATTGTAAGGCAGAAATGGACATGATAAATAAGGCTTTTATTGAAATCATGATTGAAGGAGATGCCAACGGCAGAGGCTTCCAGTATCCAATTCCCACCTATTCTATCACCAAGGATTTTGACTGGTCTGACACAGAAAACAACCGTTTGTTGTTTGAAATGACAGCAAAGTACGGAACTCCGTATTTTTCCAATTACATAAATTCTGACATGGAGCCAAGTGATGTGAGAAGTATGTGTTGCAGGCTTCGGCTGGATTTAAGGGAACTTCGAAAGAAAACCGGGGGATTTTTCGGCTCCGGAGAAAGTACCGGCTCCGTAGGTGTGGTGACTATCAATATGCCAAGAATTGCCTATCTTGCTACAGATGAAAAAGATTTCTACCATCGTCTGGATCATCTGATGGATGTGGCAGCACGCTCCTTAAAAATGAAGCGTGATGTGATTACCAAACTGTTAAAGGAGGGCTTGTATCCTTACACAAAGAGGTATTTAGGAACCTTTGATAACCATTTCTCTACCATTGGACTCATTGGTATGAATGAGGCAGGGCTAAATGCCTCCTGGCTTAGAAAAGATATGACTCATTATGATACTCAGGAATTTACCAGAAAAGTATTAAATCATATGAGGGACAGACTTTCAGACTATCAGGAACTATATGGAGATTTGTATAATTTGGAAGCTACACCCGCAGAGTCTACAACCTATCGTCTGGCAAAACACGATAAGGAGCAGTACCCGGATATTATTACAGCGGGAAGTAAAGGAGATACGCCATATTATACTAACAGCTCCCATCTGCCTGTTGAATATACAGCAGATATCTTTGATGCTCTGGATATTCAGGATGAATTACAGACTCTGTATACTTCGGGAACTGTATTTCATGCATTTTTGGGTGAGAAGCTTCCGGATTGGAAGGCAGCGGCTTCTCTGGTACGCAAAATTGCCGAAAATTACCGACTTCCATATTACACCATGTCGCCTACTTACTCTATTTGTAAGGAGCATGGCTATTTATCCGGGGAACAGTGTACCTGTCCGGTGTGCGGAGGAAAGACGGAGGTATATAGCCGAATTACAGGATATTACCGTCCGGTACAAAACTGGAATGAAGGAAAAATACAGGAATTTCATAATAGAAAATTATATGAACCGGAACATTCTACGTTGAATAAAGTAAAGAAGAAAATTGTGACAATATCAAAGGAGGATGTAGATATTCGTCCGGCAGAAAATAAGAAATATCTTTTTACCACAAAGACCTGTCCTAATTGTATCATTGCAAAGGAATATCTGAAGGAAGAGGAGTATCAGCTTATCGATGCGGAAGAACAGCCGGATTTGACTTCAAAGTATGGTGTGATGCAGGCACCTACTTTGGTGGTAGTGGAGGATGGAATCAGTAAAAAATATGTAAATGCTTCCAATATCAAAAAATATGCAGAAGACAGAAAAGAAGGTAGAAGGCTTGTAAGAGCTTAAAGCTTAGCAAATAAAAAGTCGCGTCATCACAGACGTGGCTTTTTTTATGCCTATTTCCTGGTTGACATATCCTTTCCCCTGTGATAAACTTAAGGAAGAACAAATGTTCGAATAAAAATAAGAGAGAAAGGATAGATTCATCATGGAAATCAGAGTAACAGACAACAATATGAGTGTTTCGGAAAAGCTGGCCATTCTTACAGATGCAGCCAAGTATGACGTGGCCTGTACCTCAAGTGGAAGTGATAGGAGAAATACCGGGGATGGATTGGGAAACTGTGAAAAGGCAGGGATTTGTCATTCATTTTCCGCAGATGGCAGATGCATTTCTTTATTAAAGATTCTGTTTACCAATGAATGTATCTTTGACTGTAAGTATTGTATTAACCGTTCCAGCAATGATGTAAAGAGGGCTTCCTTCACACCTGATGAAATTTGTTCTCTTACCATGAATTTTTATAAGAGAAATTACATTGAAGGTTTGTTTTTAAGCTCCGGGGTCCTGTACAGTCCGGATTACACCATGGAGTTAATTTACCAGACGGTTTATAAACTGCGAAAAGAGTGTAAATTTAACGGTTATATCCATGTGAAGGCAATTCCCGGGGCGGATGCAGCCCTTGTGGAGAAAACAGGGTACCTGGTTGATCGAATGAGTGTGAACTTAGAACTTCCTACAAGCGAGGGATTGGAGAGACTTGCCCCTCACAAAAGCAGAAAAAGCATTTTGACTCCCATGCGGCTGATACAAAGTCATATACAGGAAAATAAAAATGAACTGATGCTGTATCGCCACGCACCCTCCTTTGTGCCGGCAGGACAGAGTACCCAGATGATTTTAGGAGCCACCGGGGAAACGGATTATCAGATGTTGATGGTAGCACAATCTCTGTATCAGAAGCTGGGATTGAAGAGAGTGTTTTATTCTGCGTTTATAAAAGTAAACGATGATAACATGCTTCCCACACTTCCAGGAGGTCCGCCACTTTTAAGGGAACACAGAATGTATCAGGCAGATTTTCTCATGCGGTTTTATGGATTTTCGGCAGAAGAACTGCTCAGTGAGAAGAAACAGAATTTTAATGTGTTGATAGACCCGAAATGTGACTGGGCATTGCAGCATCTGGATTTGTTTCCAGTAGAAATCAACAAAGCAGATTATTATACTTTGTTGAGGGTGCCTGGAATCGGGGTAAAATCAGCCAGAAGAATTGTGTCAGCCAGGAGGCAGTGCAAATTGGACTTTGATGATTTGAAGAAGATTGGTGTGGTATTAAAAAGGGCAGTGTACTTTATTACCTGCAATGGAAGGAACAGATACCCATTTCCCTATACAGAAGAGTTTATTACAAGAAATCTCATTGATCCTAAGGATAATTATAAATATAGCGATAATATGATATACCGACAGCTCAGCCTTTTCGATGATGTTGTGGGGAAGGAAGGGATATGATGTTGCGAAGGGTTCTTTGTGAGGATTCCGTGGAAGGGATTTTTACAGGTGTGTATGATATTTATGAAAAAAAGTATGATCGAAGCTGTATAGAATTAAAAGTTCCAGGCAATAATGAGAACTATCAGTTATTCACTACAGAGGAAGTAGTGGAAACGGATTTCGAAAAGGCAAAGAAGGTGGCAAACACCATAAAAAAACGATTTGGGAATGAAGTGTATTATAGTTTGCTGCGGGTGGCTTTTTCACTGGAAAAGGACAAGGCTGATGTGATTTTTCATACCATTTGCTATGGAATCACCTACAATAAGGATGAAAGACTTTTGGAAAACATCGCATATAGGCCTATTGGCAGGGTGTTTCAGATTAACAGGCAGGTAAAGAATGAGGCCAACCGGTTCATTGAACTGACAAGATTTGAGGAAGTAAAGGGAGGTATCCTGTTTGCCCAGATTGAGCCGGAGCAGTATATTTTACCTTTGTTAGCACCCCATTTTACAGACAGATTAAAGAATGAAAACTTTGTCATATATGACGTAAATCGAAAGTCTGCCTTAGTTTATGAAAGAAACAAGGGATGGGGGATTTATGAAAATCTGATGCTTGAAAGGGAGAATATGAAGTTTGTGGAATGGGAAGATGAGATACAAAATCTGTGGAAGATTTTTTTCAAGACTATTGCCATTGAGGAACGAAAGAATATAAAACTACAAAAAAATGTATTGCCTCTCAAGTTTCGAAAAAACATGACAGAGTTCGTATGATGAAAGTTTATCTAATGGTTGTAATAAAATTGTAAAAATACAAAAATGTAACAAAGACATAATATTTGATGTAGAAATGCATAGTTATTGAAATGAAATACTGGGAAAATTAGGAAAAACACACAAGAAAATATTAAATTTTTTTTAAAAAAGTAAAAAAGTTGTTGACATTTGTAACATTGCGAGTATAATGAAAGTGTATTAAATATTACAAAGTTATTAAAAGATGTAACGCATGTATTACACATAAAAAAGGAGTGTTTATTATGCAGGAACGTACTATTAAATTAAGCCAGATACAGGATGTAAAGGATTTCGTATCAGCAGCAGGCAGATGTGATTTTGATATTGATATTTTCTATAACAGAATTACCATTGATGCAAAGTCAATTCTTGGTGTATTAAGCATGGATTTAACAAAGGATTTAACAGTAAAATATTTTGGAGAAGATTCCAGCTTTGAAAGTGTGCTTAGTAAATATGCGGTAGCATAACAGTGTCGGTCAGGTAAAGTGAATCATTACGAATAAATAATATAAACCCCTCTAATTATATCTATTGTATAATTAGAGGGGTTTTATGTTATGGGGGGATGATGAATTCATAACACAAAATTAAAAAAAACGAAAGTTTTTGAACATTCATAATACAAAATTGAAAAAAATAAAAGTTTGTGTTATGATAAACAGGGAGGTGGTATCGTGTTAAAAAAAGAAATGCAGCTGAAAAAACGAGATTTATATTTACAAAAATTGATAGATTTTAAAGATACAGATTTAGTGAAGGTGGTTACCGGTATACGTCGCTGCGGTAAGTCTAGTTTGATGAAGTTGATGGTTCAGCATTTAAAAGAAAATGGTGTGTCTTCAGAACAGATGATTCAGATGAATTTTGAGTCTATTGAATTTCAGAAGATGACTGCAGCAGATATATACCAATATGTAAAGACACGAATGCCGGATGACAAAAAGACATACTTGTTTTTTGATGAAATACAACGTATCGAAGATTGGCAGGATGCTATAAATTCTTTTCGGGTGGACTTTGACTGCGATATCTATGTGACAGGCTCTAATGCGTATTTGCTATCTTCCGAATATGCTACTTATTTAGCCGGACGATGTGTAGAGATTAAGATGTTACCTTTATCCTTTAAGGAGTTTATTGATTTTCATGGGTATGAAGTGAAGGAAAAACAAAGTCCTACAGGGGAATTGCGTAAACGTATTTATGATGCAGAGGGGGAGAGTTATGACCCGAGGGAGCTTTTCGAATCATATATGAAATTTGGTGGCATGCCTGGTATTGCAGATGTAGGTTTGGATACAGATAGAGCGCTTACATTGTTGGATGGCATTTACTCAACAGTAGTAATGCGTGATATTTTAGAGCGGGAGAAGCGTAGGGGACAAAGGAAGATAACGGATGCTGAGCTTCTTCGAAAAATTATTATGTTACTTGCAGATAATATTGGCAATAACACATCTATTACATCCATAGGAAATACATTGATTAACCAGAAGCTGATTGATACAGATAAGAGAAATGGAAAACCGGCAGTTCAGACTATACAGGCATATGTTGCTGCATTGCTGGAGTCTTATATTTTCTACGAAATCAAACGGTTTGATATTAAAGGAAAAGAGTATCTTAGAACATTGGGAAAATACTATATCGTGGATATCGGCTTGAGAAATTATCTGTTAGGTTTTCGTGATATGGATACAGGGCATTGTATTGAAAATGTTGTTTACTTTGAACTGCTGAGGCGGGGGTATGATGTGGCGATTGGAAAAATCGATGAAAAAGAAGTTGATTTTATAGCCACCAACGCCAAGGAAAAAATATATTTTCAGGTAACAGAATCTATGAATGACCCTTCCACCAGAGAAAGAGAATTGGCACCACTTCAAAAAATTCGTGATAATTATGAGAAGATTGTTATTGCAGGAGAATGTGATAATCCGGTAACCCAGGATGGAATAAAAATTGTTAAGCTGACGGATTTTCTGTTAGAGGAGACAATCATATGGAAATAAATAATAACATGCAGGTGCGTGTTTCTGTGAGAAATTTCATAGAGTTTTTGCTTCGCAGCGGGGATATTGACAATCGTCATGGAGGGATGAAAGAGAAGGAGGCAATGACAGAGGGAAGCAGGCTTCATCGGAAGATACAGGGGAAAATGGGTCCAGAGTATCAGGCGGAAGTAAGCTTAAGGCATTCTGTTTTATGGAAAGAAATGGAACTGACCATAGAGGGAAGGGCAGATGGAATTATCACTCCATATGAGGAAGAACAGCCCGTGGTGGTTGATGAGATTAAGTGTGTTTATCGAAGATTAAACAGAATGACAGAGCCGGTTTTAGTACATATGGCACAGGCAAAAATTTATGCTTATATTTATGCAAAGCAGAATCAGTTGTCTCAGATACAGGTAAGAATCAGTTACTGTAATATCGAAACAGAAGAAATGAAGTATTTTCATGAGGATTTTAGCTTTCACAATTTAGAAAACTGGTTTTTGGAGCTTGTAGAGGAGTATGGGAAATGGATGGAGGACTATGGAAACTGGAGAAAAAAGAGAAATGAGTCCATAGGAAAGATGAAGTTTCCCTATGAATATCGCAAGGGACAAAGGGAACTGGCAGGTTGTGTGTATCGAACAGTGGAAAATAAAGAAAGATTGTATATCCAGGCACCCACAGGAACAGGAAAAACATTGATGACATTGTATCCGGCAATCAAATCCGTGGGAGTGGGGAACGGAGAAAAGATTTTTTATCTCACAGCAAAGACTATCACCAGAACCGTAGCAAAAGAAACCATGGGATTGTTAAAAGAAAAAGGCCTATCTTACCGGGTGTTGGAAATCACAGCCAAGGAAAAAATATGTTTTTTGGAGAATATGGAGTGCAATCCGGTCAGCTGCCCTTATGCCAAAGGGCATTTTGACAGAGTGAATGATGCTGTGTTTGACTTGATTACGTCTAAAGATACCTATCACAAAGAGGATGTGGAAGAATTTGCCAGAATCCATCAGGTATGTCCTTTCGAGATGAGCCTTGATGTAGCTTATTGGGC
>JBGVDD010000256.1:0-2094 GCA_045119215.1 Lachnospiraceae bacterium
CTTCGTATGATACTTCAATGGCATCATTTATTTCACTAATAAGTTGAACAGCAACTTCAATTATCTAAAAACTTTTTGATACATACATTTACAAACTCTGGATTATCCACATTAGAATTATGTGCTGCATTTGGAATCCAATAGAACACTTTTCCCGATTTTGTATCAATGTATCTTTCCTGCATATACTTACCTCAATGTAAAATTCAAAATTAAGCGTGACTTTTATCCGCTTATTCCATATACATTCTATCATATCAAGCGTTATTATTCATCCAAAATATATACTAATTCTTTTAATTATGATATGTACTTCCTATGTGCCAATTTTACATTATTCTGATTCACCATAGCATACCTAAGTGTTGTATCAATCTGCTCATGCCCAAGAATCTTCTGAACCTGTTCTATCGGCATTCCCTTTTCTATCGCTCTAGTTGCCATAGTTCTTCTAAACTTATGTGGATGCACTTTTTCTACTCCAAGCCGTTTTCCCATTTCTCTGAGTCGTAGTTCCACACCACTCTCTGTAAGCCTATTGTGTGGTTTGTTCAATGAAACAAATAATGCGCTATTATCATCCGTCCTTGATTCAATATAGTTTATCAAATGAATCTTTGTCTTTGCATCAAAGTATGCCTTACGCTCCTTATCACCTTTTCCGTAAACAACACATTCTCGTTCAGAAAAATCTATATCATCAATGTTCAATCTAACTAATTCGCCAACACGAATACCGGTCGAAAGCAAGAAATCAATCATTGCTCTATCCCGTAGATTATTACAATTATCTCTTAATATTTCTACCTTCTCATCTGGAATAGTATCTTTTATAACAATTGCGGTCTTAACCTTATGAATTCTTTTCATTGGACTTTTTACAATGTAATCTTCTTCCTCCAACCAAGAAAAGAAAGTGGAAAGGCTTCTACGAATATTATCAACAGTTACCTTCCCACAATTATTTATCGTTTGATACTCTACAAGATATTTTCGTAGCATTTCAGTTGTTATCTTTATTACCGGAATATTTATTGTTTCGAGCATTTTTTCAACATTACACCTATAATAGCGTATCGTTTTGTCAGAACATCCTTCTAAATGCTTTGCTGTTAAAAACATATCCAGAAATTCTGCATTAGTTGTTTGTAAATAGTCAGATACGTTATTTTCAGACAATCGTTTTACCAGCACCTCTTGTAGTTTCTGTATTTGCGATGCATTTAATACATCTGCCATATCGTTGATAATGTCATAAATATCTCTACCCATAAGAGCACACTCCTTTTTGAAGGAGTATATCGTAGAAAAGTCACTATCTCAACCCAGCATATTACTGAAATTTATCTCTCTGTTACTGTTTTTTATAGAAATCTAATTGTACTAATTTCTTTCCATTCGGCAACTGATGTTCTAACATCTGAATTAACTGATAATCAATTTCATTCATACTATTCTGCAGTTCCTGTTCAGCCATTTGATGATGAACAGTCTCCAAACCATCAAACGCATGCAGATAAGGAGAATCTGATACAAAGCTATCATCCACATTTATCTGAATAATACATGATACGTATATAGGCTTTGTCACCTTCACTACTTTTTTGAAACATTCATATCCAATATATTCAATCAATAGGTTCGCAATTAACATATCTACTTGCGGAAGTTTTTCTGCCTCACTAATCAAATCTACACAAAGACACTCCAATGTATCAGAGATGTTCTCATATCTCTTTTTGGTTATTGTTAGGTATTCTTGATTTATATCCACACCATAAACCTTGTTTAATTTTTCAATATCAACATGCTCCAAGCCATTACCACCTGCAACCCCAAGTATCATAGCAGATTGTATATAATATTGATTTAATTGTCCTTTCATCATCTGATTCATTGCCTGCAACTGCTGAACAGAATCCAATGCCATATGCCTCTCATAATCAGATAAGCTAATATCCTTCCACGGATTATTCATAATATTATCACCACCAACTTCAAATCTTTCAGTACCTATTCCCGTACAGAATTCTTGCTTTTTCTGTATATTGCTTTACCATTTCCGTTTTAGCATTTGTATAACCATCTCTATTA
>JBGVDD010000257.1:0-3927 GCA_045119215.1 Lachnospiraceae bacterium
TAAATTATGCCTATCACCTTCAATAAGATTTACTCCTTGAACTTGTGGTTTAGTATTTCTATTAAGTACATAAACTTCATAACCTGCATTCACAAAATATTCTGCTACATATTTACTTACAAAAGTTGTTCCACCAGTTACTAATATCTTTTTCATTGTGGCCTCCTCTGTCAAGAAAATTCAAATTCATCTCTCAGCTAAACACACCGGCTTACTGAAAGTTGTCTCTTTGTCTATAGTCTATTTTTTTACCTTATATATGCATTTTTGATATTTGAGGATATTTCATAATTCAAAACAGTCTTATTGTGGATAACTTTCCATTTTTTGTCCTTAAAAAAGTGTAAAGCATCCCTATCACACAAAAAATAGATTTTTTTAGTTTGACTTAAGAATTATGATACCTCCTTATGTGTGTTTGTTGTTACAGCTTATGCCGCCTTGGTTTTGTCCTTACTGGCTGCATCCGATAATCTCGATGCCAAAAGGGCGATGCAGGACAAATCCATAAAAACTTTCACCCTTTCCATTTTTGCAACCCGGATATTATCAAGGTTGTAGTTATCTTTTAAATCACCGAAGGTTCGCTCTACGCTGGTTCGCTGATTATAAAGCTTTTCAAATGCCGGTGTTCCGCGAAATGGAGCTGTAATGAATCTTGCGTCATCTTTGATTTTTACTTTGCCCACATATCCGGTATTGGAGGAACTGCACCAGGCAGAACCCATTGGACAATTACATTTTCCGCAGGCATGAGGACATAACAGACGAATGGTTCCATTATCATTACCGCCATAAACGTATGGATAGTTCATGGCACACACAAGCTGCCCTTCCATGTTCATTCCTTCCGGAGGAATTTGGGTATTTCTCCAGTTGATTGGAATAATTGCCTGTCCGTTGAATTTTGTATAAATGTTGGCATACAGTTCCGGTTTATCATAACCGGCATCCATCATGTAATACTTAGGGTGGATTTCTTCATCATAATCGTCCATCATCTTTTGGATAAGTGTTTCAGCTATATCCATGTCTGCGATATTGGCAGGTGTAATGACATAAGAGATGGGGATGCCGCTGGAAGTATCCACAAGGGCATGCATTTTCCAACCGAACCATTTAATAAAGTTTCCATTAGTATCAAGCTTACCGCCCCAGTTAGGGAATTTAGGATTGTTTTCAGGTATTCTTGATTTAGGAACGGCATGTTCATAGGCTGTCAGCTTACTTGCGTCGAGTGCAACATTAGAGCCATCAACAAGTCCTAATTTTTTGGCATGCAAAAGCATCCTGCGGAATGTTTTTTCCAGTATATCTGTTCCTGCCAAAAGATTGATGAAACGATTCAGGGTTGCTTCGCTGGGGGTACGATCAAGGTAATCAAAACCAAGACATCGTTTGAATACCGGGTCAGACTGCAACCTTTGAACCAAGGCTTTTATAGTAACAATTTGTTCTATCTGCATTGCAACCAATACAGATAACAGGCACTTCCAGGAATATCCTTTTGGTCCTCTCTTGTGCGGATTGTACCGAAAGAACTGTTCCAGAAGCGTAAAATCAATGAAGCTTAACAGAGCTTCCAGTTTAGAGAGAGGTTTCCATTCATAAAATTGGTCTAAAGTAATGAGCGATTGTTGACGATACATACTTTGCTTATCTCCTTTCCGGTGTGGATAGTTTTGCAAAATATATATCGGAATCGGGGTAAGCATTTTTTATGCCTTCCTACAATCCGCATGAAATCAATGGTTATGAATTATGAAATTCTCTCAATTAGTATTCGTAACAATTTCAATATTTTTCTTCCCATTTTTTTCAATTCTAATTTCTCCTTTTTACTAAGCAACTCTTCAAACAAAAACGCGAACTAGTTTCCATATTTCGTCAAATCAATATTTATTGACACCAATCCATAATAATATCAAAGTCTTCTGGATGTAATCCATGCACATCATCTTCGTAACTTATAAACTTGTACTCTTTTCCCGCCTCTTCAAGACATTGCGCCATCTTTTCTGCTTGAGCATAAGACACTCGTTCGTCAAGTTTACTATGTATAATTAAAATAGGACACTTAATCTCATCAGCCCAATAAGTTGCAGATCTCTTCTCATATTCTTCTGGTGCTTCTTCTGGAGTTTTTCCTATTAAATCCATGTAGACTTCATGCATATCCTCTCTTTCTTCCCACCCCATAAAGTTATCTGCTTCTCCAGAAACTACTACTGCTTTTTTTATTCTGTCATCTTCCCTAACTGCCATATAAGTCATCATTCCGCCTCTGGATATCCCCATCATATAAAGCTGTTCCATATCTACAAAAGAAAAATATTCACACAAATCTATGAGTTTTGACACATCCTGCAGATCATCACCACCAAATTCATCCTTTCCCGTTCCACCATCAACTCCTCTATATTGAGAAGCAAAAATAATCATTTTTGAAGTTTCTGCCAGATAAGCAATATTTTCCGGTTCATTTGCCCCATAATCCCGATTACCCCCACGATTAAAAATAATACATGGATATGCTTTCTTTTCCTCTAAACAGGAAATTGGTACAGACAAATAAGATACCACTTCACAACCATCACTTTGATATTTAATTTTATAAGTATAAACCTCTACTCCCTCTTGATAAATCTGCTCCAAATCCAGTTCTTCAATACTAATAATGTCTTCTTTTTTCTCATAAGATTCTACCTTCCATATTCCATCTTCTGCTTCTTTTCCGCAGGCACATAAACAGAATAATAGAGTGCAAATCATTATAAAAAACAAACTTCTTCTCATTACATACGTCCTCCAATAACTGCAATTTTTTATTCCAAATTGATTATATCATAACATCAGTTATTCTTCTCTCCGTGTTACCAATTATAACTTAAGCTTACTCAACATGATACATCTTCCTAAGTCGCTGTGCCTCATTGAAATCAAATTCGAACTTCTTATAAAACGGTATTTTATCTGGCATTGCACATAGTTCAACAGATATATATGTATCTTTTATTCCATTATCATTGATATAAGTAAGCAGTTCGTTGATTAATACGCAACCTATTCCCTTTCCTTGATATTCAGGTTTTACAATCACATCCTTGATGTAATAGCACAATCCCATATCTCCTATTACTCTTGCCATCGCCACTATTTTATCTTCATCAAATACAGATACTCTAAAAAGAGTATGCTCCATAGCTAGTTTTGTTTGTTCTAGGGATGGAGCTTGTCCCCAAACAGATTCCCACAATAAGATAAATTCTTCAGCACTTAATGCATTATGTTTTATAGTAAATTTGTCCATTACTTTTTCTCTCCTCCACAAAATTCAAAGTTTCTGTTTCTTTCAATCACTCCACAAGACTGGACTTGTCAGTGATAAACAACATAACGGTAATGTGGCATATCAACACCTCTATAATGTTTTGTCCACACATCCTTTATTGTCATACCGTTTCTTATGGCTACCTTTTGAGAGGCTATATTAGTATCTCTGATGATAGAGCAGACTTCATCTGCTTTCAATATTTCAAACGCATACTTTTTACATGCCTTTGCTGCTTCGATAGCATATCCTTTATGCCAGTATGATCGTTCAAACAGATAACCTATCTCAAGCACATTCTCATCTTTCCACGGCTGCATTGTAAGTCCACACTGTCCTATCATTTGATTCGTTTCTTTAAGAATGACTGCCCATAAACCAAAGTTCCATTCCTGATAACGGAAAATTTGTCTATCTAACCATTCCTGAACTTCATCAACATTGAAGGCTCCTTCATATGCATACATTGTATCTTCATCCTGTAAAATTTTACATAAAGATTCAAAATCCGACTGATTCATCTCACGCAAATATAATCTCTCCGTTTCAAGTATCATATTTACCTCCAAAAATTTTGATTTGTCTTTTAGTTTATC
>JBGVDD010000258.1:0-38075 GCA_045119215.1 Lachnospiraceae bacterium
TACGCTGGTCAGCTACAGAACCTGGGATACAGAAAGCCTGAAGACCTTCACCAATTGCTGCTGCTGCATCTGCTGCACGCTTGCAGCCTTTCTTAATTGCGATAGCAGCACCTACTGTGTAAGCCCACTTTGCATTTTCAAAACAGATTGGCTGAATGCCTTCTACCTGCTTGTATACATCTAATCCGGCAGCCTTAGTGATTTCTGCTGCTTCTTCAATAGAACCGATTCCATATTCAGCTAATTTAGCGTTAATCTGGTCAATTCTTCTTTCATATGATTCAAATAATGCCATTTTCGATTACCTCCTATATTATTCTTTTCTTGGGTCAATGATCTTAACTGCATCATCTACACGGCCATACTGACCTTTTGCTTTTTCAAATGCTGTATTAGCATCATCTCCAGCTTTGATGAAGTCCATCATTTTTCCAAAGTTTACGAACTGGTAACCGATGATTTCATCATCTGCGTTTAATGCAACACCTGTTACATAACCATCTGTCATTTCAAGGTAACGTGGTCCCTTAGCAAGAGTACCGTACATTGTACCAACCTGTGAACGTAATCCCTTTCCTAAGTCTTCCAGACCTGCACCGATTGGAAGTCCGTCTTCTGAGAATGCAGACTGTGTTCTACCATAAACAATCTGTAAGAATAACTCTCTCATAGCTGTGTTGATAGCATCACAAACTAAGTCTGTGTTTAAAGCTTCAAGAAGAGTTCTTCCTGGTAAAATTTCAGAAGCCATAGCTGCTGAGTGTGTCATACCTGAACATCCAACAGTTTCCACTAATGCTTCCTGGATAATACCTTCCTTAACATTAAGTGTAAGTTTACATGTACCCTGCTGAGGTGCACACCAGCCAATACCGTGTGTTAAACCAGAGATATCTTTAATTTCTTTTGACTTCACCCATTTTCCTTCTTCTGGGATAGGTGCTGCGCCGTGCTGTCCACCAGTTGCTGCTACTGGACACATTTTTTCTACTTCATGTGAATAGATCATTTTAAAACTCCTTCCGTTTCTATTTTCTTTAAGTTGAGCTTGCACTCTTATTGATAAATTTCTTATGTAGTTCAAAATTTATCATTGCCGATTCTTATTTTCTCACAAAGTTGAAAAATAGTCTACCCTTTTTTCACAAAAAATGTCTGAATTTACAGAAAATCCATAATTTCAGACATTTTGCTACATAATATATAATTCTCACATATCTGTTGGGAACCACAGAACGCTTACATTCCCATCATCATTTTATCCATGTGTTGAGGTAGGAATCAAACATAGGTGGCTGTTTCCTATTTTTCACATAATATGCGGCATTTTTTCCCGCTTCTTTCCCGATTTCATTCAATGCATACTGATTCAGATGAAGCCCTTCTGGGTTATAGGCATCTGCTTGATATCCTGCCGCCTTTACCGAGACAAGTACAACATCCTTATTTTCTAACGCAATCTTTGTCTGACTTCTGATAATCTCATCAAATAAATTGGCATTCAAATTTGGTTCTACCTCAACCTCCGTACCATAGTACTGTCCGATACGAACCATCAACAGTTTCTCCATATTACAGTTTTTCTTAAAATAACGAATCACATCTTTCGTATTATCAATATAATAACTTCCACTGCATTTATAAATTCCTTCTGCTTCTCCCTGCCACCATACCACATAGCTGTGCCGGATTTTAATCCCACGCTTCTTTAAGTATTTTACGCACTTTTTATATCGATTTGCAGTCTCCTCACACAAATTATTTTTCCAAAACAACAGGGAGGAACCTATTCTGGTAGCATTGATTGCCACCACCGGTGTTCTTGTACTACAGTAATACTCTTTTACAAAACTGCTGACCATTGAGCCCTGTTTATAATTATAATCATTTAAATTTCCACTGTTTTCCTTCACCCCAAAGGGTTCTTTTAAAGGACTTAATGTGTTTGGCGCAGTAACACTTCTGTATTCGTATCCATACCAGCTTTTCACCGTTGGCGCCAATGTAGCATTTCCTCCCCCACTCATATTACTCTGCCCCGCAAAAATAAACAAATCAACTTCATCTCTTACTGTAACCAGAACTTTTATGTTCTTCTTTTTGTAAGTTGCAGTGATATAAACATTCCCCTTTTTCTTTCCTGTAACAACACCTTTTTGATTCACTGTTGCTATTTTCTTATTTTTACTCTTCCATGTATACCTGGTATTCTTTTGTCCTGTCTTTAGCTGGACAGTTAGTTTCTCACCCTTTAATAAATACACATGATTACTTGCCGCCTTTGTTTCCATCTTCTGGCAATTTCCCAATACCAGAATGCAAACCAGCATTCCCAGGACTGCAAAAAATTGATGTATACTTTTCTTCCCCTTCATAATATCATCCTTCTTATCTCACTACGATTTTTGTTAAATGCACATTTTTGCACGGTCAGCGCAGTAAATGCGCAGACCTGCCTGAACTGTTACCTTTTTATTCCTAATGTTTTGAAGCAATTTCACCCTGTTTTTTGTAAATAGAATGAGCGGGAATCACTCCGCGCACGCAGGAGGTAGGATATACATTGCTGTCCTTTCCAATCACAGTTCCAGGGTTCAAAACACTGTTGCACCCCACTTCTACAAGGTCCCCAAGCATTGCACCAAATTTCTTTAATCCTGTCTCGTAATTTTTGTCTTTGTCCTTTACCACCACCAGCGTCTTATCTGATTTTACGTTGGAGGTAATAGAGCCTGCTCCCATGTGGGACTTAAATCCAAGAATAGAATCCCCTACATAATTGTAATGAGGCACCTGGACTTTATTAAATAAGATAACATTTTTTAATTCTGTGGAATTTCCAACCACAGCTCCTTCTCCTACAATGGCATTTCCCCGAATAAACGCACAATGTCTGATTTCTGCACCTTTACAGATAATGGTGTTTTCCCCAATAAAAGCAGTTGGTGCCACGGTTGCTTCCTTGGAAATCCAGATGTTTTCTCCCCTTTTTTCAAATTCATCTTCTGAAAGGGTATTTCCTAATTCTTTGATATAACCTGCAATTTCAGGAAGCGCTTCCCAGGGATAAGTAAATCTGCTCAAAAAATCCCCTGCAATGCTTTCCTCTAATGTATACATTTCTTTGATTGTAATATTTTCCATAATATAATTCTCTCTCTTTCTTAGATTCTGAATAGTCACCTTATTTTTTATAAAACGCTGCTGCCTTATCAAAATATCCTCTTAAATAATACTGATTGTTTAACCCCAAGACACCGTTGGTTCTGCTGATAATAAAATTTGACAGCTTTTCCATATACTCTTCCGGGGTAATGCTGCCTTCCGCCACATAGGTAAGCCCCTTCTCCCAACTTGCAGTAAGTTCCGGATTTAACAGTGACTTTATAGAAGCGCTCACTACATCAAAAATCATTTCTCCCAATAATGTAGGTGTAATCACCTGGGTTTTCTTATTCAAAGACAGATATTTATTGTTAATCAGTTTTTTCAAAATTTCTGCCCTGGTGGCACTGGTGCCGATTCCACTTCCTTTAATCTGAGCACGCAAATCCTCATCTTCTATCAACTGTCCTGCATTTTCCATGGCAAGAATGATAGAACCGGAATTATATCGTTTTGGAGGAGAGGTTTCTCCTTCTTTTATAAAGAATTCCTTCACTGCCAGAGAAGTACCTTTTTTTAGATTCTGTACCAGCTCAATTAAGGACGCATTTTTACTCTGTGACTCTAACTCGTCTTCGTCTTCCTTCTTTGACTGAGTTTCCGGATTTTTTTCAGAGCGTTGGTATTCCATCACTTTTAAATATCCAGGTTCTAGCAATACCTTAAAATTCGCAAAAAACCGTTCTTCCTTTACCTTTAAGGTTAACCCCACCTTCTGGTAAACTGCTGCCGGAAGGAAAATACTGATAAATCTTTTCACAATGGTAATGTAAACCCCATAAGAAGTTTTGTTTAATGTTGATAAGGCATTTAATCCCTGACCGGTGGGAATAATGGCATAATGGTCTGTAATCTGCTTGTCATTTACATACCTGGTTTTGGCAAGATTTTTATACATTCCATTAGAGGCAATCTCACCCACAAAAGGAGAAACTACAGGTAAATTTCTAAGCCCATTTAGATTTTTATGTATTTCCTTTGCCACCGCAGTAGAAAGCACTCTTGCATCGGTTCTAGGATAGGTTACAAGCTTCTTTTCATATAAATCCTGTACAATCTTCAAGGTTTCATCCGGACTGATTTTAAACAGTTTAGAGCATTCATTCTGAAGTTCTGCCAGATTAAATAACAGTGGCGGATTTTTCTTCTCCTTCTTCTTTTCCACTGCTTCCACCACAGCCTCTACCGGAGATTCTGCTGAAAGTGCCTGAATTAACTCTTTTGCTGTCTTTTCTTCCTTGAAGCCATTTTCTTTGTATAGATACGGGGACGCATAATATTTACTGCCTTCTACCGCCTTCCACTCTGCTTCTATGATATTATCTTCCACATTCTCTTCATAAAAAGCTTTCAATAGAACTCTGTAAAATGGCGTTTTTACAAATTCCCTGATTTCCCGTTCTCTGCGCACCACCATTCCCTGAACGCAGGTCATAACCCGTCCCACAGACACCACAGAATACTTTTCCCCTAAATAATTGGCGATGGTATTTCCATATTTCAAGGTCAGGAGTCTGGAAAAATTAATTCCCATCAGGTAATCTTCCTTTGCCCTAAGGTACGCTGCCTCTGATAAATTATCGTACTCTGACAAATCCTTTGCTTCCTTGATTCCTCGTAAGATTTCTTCTTCCGTCTGGGAATCAATCCATACTCTTTTTCTTTCCTTGCCTTTTACGTGAGCCTCCTGTTCTACCAGTCGGTAGATATACTCTCCTTCCCGCCCGGAGTCAGTACACACATAAATGCAGTCCACGTCTTCCCGATTCAACAATCCACTTACAATATCAAATTGTTTTTTTACAGACTTGATTACTTCGTACTTGAATTTTTCCGGAATAAAAGGAAGGGTAGATAAACTCCATTTTTTTAATTTTTCATCATAGGCTTCCGGATAACTCATGGTAACTAAATGTCCCACGCACCAGGTTACAATGGCATTCTCCGCTTCCAAGTACCCGTCTCCTCGCCTTGTATTCAAGTGTAACGCCTTGGCAAACTCCTGGGCTACACTGGGTTTTTCTGCTATATATAACGACTTTGACATTTCATTTCCTCACATTTTCTATGTTCAAGCCCTGCTTTCAAGACTCCGAATAGGTTACATTATATCATAAACCTCTGAAAAATAACAGAAAAACACTCTCTGAAACCAAATATTATTGAAATATTTTATTCCAAAGAGTGCCACTATTTTTAATTATATTTTTTTACTTTGTTTTACTACTTACCAATTTTATGGGCAATGCCAAAAATACCGCACCACCTACAATATTACCCAGGGTAACAAAAATAAAACTCATAGCAAGTTGTTTTACTGAAAGCCCTCCAAGCAAGAAACCTGCAATGGTAAAAGTTCCCATATTGGCAATACAGTGTTCAAAGCCTGCAATGACAAAGGCTGTAATGACACAGAACATTACCACAAGTTTACCAATCTCAGTCTCCATCTTCTTGCCTACAAAGACCGCAAGGCACACAAGATAGTTACAAAGAATACCTCTGATAAAAAGTGTAAGAGGGTCTAAGTCTAACTTTCCAGGAATAATCGCCTCATAGTATGTGGTTAAGATTCCCTTCGCACAGCCACTGGCTACCACAAGACCGCCAAGGATAAAAGCCCCAATAAAATTGCCAAGATAACTGAGAATCCAGACTCTCACTGCCCCGCCCCAGTTTACTTTCTTCTGGTACACTCCCATGGCCATGGTCATGTTGTTTCCGGTAAACAAATCGCCACCGATAAATACAATCAACACAATGGCAATGGAAAACAGAAATGCCCCCAGAAATTTTGCCGTTGCCGGTGAACTCTCAAAAAATACTGCCGCTGTTACATTCGACAGCACAGTAGCTACCACAATGAAAAAACCAGCAATCATGGCAGACATTAAATACTTAAACGGTTCCTTTTTGCTCATCTCGTACTTTGAAACCGCTGCACCTGCAAATGCATCTAATTCTTTATCATACATAATTCTTACTCTTCCGTTTTTATTTTGCCTGAATATATCCCTGTGCCTTTAATAACTCTGCACAAAGAACTGCTCCACCTGCTGCACCACGAACTGTGTTGTGGCTTAATCCTACAAACTTGTAATCATAAACAGTGTCTTCACGAAGACGTCCTACGGATACACCCATTCCATTTTCATAGTCTACATCCAAAGTAACCTGTGGACGGTTGTCTTCTTCTAAGTACTGAATAAACTGCTTTGGTGCACTTGGAAGTTCTAATTCCTGTGGAAGTCCACTAAATTCTACCATAGCCTTGATTAATTCTTCCTTAGATGGTTTCTTTTCAAATTTTACGAATACTGCTGCTGTATGTCCGTTCAATACTGGAACACGGATACACTGGGATGTAATCACAGGTCCGTCTGCCTTTACGATTTCTCCATTTTCAATCTTACCCCATAATCTCAATGGTTCCTGTTCAGACTTTTCTTCTTCTCCACCGATGAATGGAATGATATTTCCTTCCATTTCCGGCCAGTCCTTAAAGGTCTTTCCTGCACCTGAAATAGCCTGGTATGTTGTAACCACAACTTCCTTTACACCAAATTTCTTCCAAGCGGTAAGGATTGGAGCATAACTCTGGATGGAGCAGTTTGGTTTTACTGCAACAAATCCTCTTGTTGTTCCCAGACGTTTTTTCTGAGATTCGATTACTTCAAAATGCTCTGGATTGATTTCAGGTACTACCATTGGTACGTCTGGTGTCCATCTATGAGCACTGTTGTTGGAAACAACCGGTGTCTCAGTCTTAGCATATGCTTCTTCAATTGCCTTGATTTCATCTTTTGACATATCTACTGCTGAGAATACAAAATCAACTTCAGATGCAACCTTCTCTACTTCGTTTACGTTCATGACAACTAATTTCTTTACTGCCTCTGGCATTGGTGTTGTCATTTTCCATCTATCTCCTACCGCATCTTCATATGTCTTTCCAGCACTTCTTGGGCTGGCTGCCACAGTTGTCACCTCAAACCATGGGTGATTTTCTAATAATGCGATAAAACGCTGACCTACCATACCTGTAGCACCAAGAATTCCTACTTTTAATTTCTGACTCATTGTTCATTCTCCTCAACTTCATGTATTTGTTTTTCGTGTACGCCTATCGCGTACACTTGTTTTCCTATTAACGTATACTAAACTATTTTCTAAAAAAAATCAACATAAATTCATACAATTTTCCAAAGTTCTTAAATAAATACAAAAAATCCCCCCTGATTTTACAAATTTCGGGGGATTTTCCTAAGACTATTTTAATTTTGAATTCATATTAAAATTCAAATGTTTCCTTATAATTTTTAATTACCTGCTTCATAGCTGCCTGGGAAGGTGCACCAATGGTCATTCTCTTTTCCACACAGGTCTCTAAGCTGATAGCTTCATAAATATCTTCTTCAAACACAGGAGAAATTGCTTTGTATTCCTCCAAAGTCATATCCAGTAAGGATTTATTGTTATCTATACAGTAAAGAACCAGTCTTCCCACGATACCATGAGCATCACGGAATGGTACTCCTTTGATTACCAGATAATCTGCTGCATCTGTAGCGTTAGTAAATCCGTTCATGGCAGAAGCTGCCATTCTCTCCTTATTGAACTTCATAGTGGATACCATACCGGTAAACAGTGCAAGACATCCTTTTACTGTATCTATGGCATCAAAAGTTAACTCCTTATCTTCCTGCATATCCTTATTGTAAGCCAAAGGAATTCCCTTCATGGTGGTTAAGATAGACATCAATGCCCCATAAACACGTCCTGTCTTTCCACGCACCAATTCTGCGATATCAGGATTTTTCTTCTGTGGCATGATACTGCTTCCTGTACTGTAGGCATCATCCATTTCCACAAACTGGTATTCATTGCTGTTCCAGATAATGATTTCCTCACAGAAACGGCTCAAGTGCATCATTATCGTTGCGGATGCTGATAAAAATTCAATCACATAATCTCTATCTGATACAGAATCCATACTATTGAACGTTGGTCCGGCAAAATCTAATAATTCCGCAGTATATTCTCGGTCTAAAGGATAAGTTGTCCCTGCCAACGCCCCAGAGCCCAACGGGCAGAAATTCATTCGTTTTACAATATCTTCCATTCTGGATAAATCTCTTTTGAACATTTCAAAATAAGCCCCAAAATGATGTGCCAGGGTAATTGGCTGTGCCTTCTGTAGATGGGTGAAACCTGGCATGTATGTGGCTGTATTTTCTTCCATGATTTTCAATAAAGCCTTTAACAAATTCTTAATCAGATCCTGGATTTCTAAAATTTCATCCCTTGTATATAGTTTCATATCAAGAGCCACCTGGTCATTACGGCTTCTTCCGGTATGTAACTTCTTTCCTGCATCTCCAATACGGTCAATTAAGTTTGCTTCCACAAAACTATGGATATCTTCATATTTATCACTGATTTCCAAACTTCCATTTTCCACATCTGCAAGAATCCCCTGCAACCCATCTATAATCTGTTTCTTTTCATCTTCTGTGAGAATTCCCTGCTTTGCAAGCATAGTAACGTGTGCGATACTTCCTCTGATATCCTGACGATAAAATTTCTGATCAAAGGAAATGGATGCATTAAAATTGTATACTAACTGATCTGTTTCTTTGGTGAATCTTCCACCCCACAACTGTGCCATATGTGTTAACCTCTCTTCCAAATGTACTCTTTATTGTATGTAAAATTCTATCTTTAAATTTTATTCGCTTCTTAGTGTAACATTTCCCTTTTGTTTTGTCTAGTTATATCCCCTGTTTTGTCAATTCCAGACTGGCAGATGCGTTCAACGGAAAACTGTTATATAAATTCCCCATCAAATCCGTCCACTGTCCTGGCAAATCGCATACCTGTATTCCGGTCTTAGCCGGAGTATAAATTTTCACAAGACTCCTGCACCCTGCAAACATATCTCCCATATATCCAGTCACATTACTGGTGTTGAAATTTTCTATATTTATCCATTGCAAACTACTACAATTTGCAAACATTCTGGACATATTAACAGTATGCTCTGTATTAAAATAATTTAGTTGAAGATTTTTAATGTTTTCACAACCATAAAACATGTTTTCCATAGTTTTCACGGAAGAGGTATCAAAAGAAGAAAATTCCAACTCTTGTAGGCTTCTGCATCCCTGAAACATTCCTGACATATCCTCTACCCTACCTGTTTTCATATGACTGATATCTACTTGCGCTAAATTGCTACAATCCTGAAACATTTTCTTAAAAGAAACCACAGATTCCGTATTAAAACGGGAAATATCCAATTTTTTTAAGCTACTGCACCCTTGAAACATACCTTCCATACTGGCAGCAGAAGATGTATAAAATCCAGACACATCTAAAACCCCAACCTTACTACACCCTTGAAACATCTCATTGAATGCCTGAGCCTTTGTGGTAATAAATCCAGACACATCCAGGCTTTCCAAGCTGTTACATTCTTCAAACATTCCCCTAAAATCTGTCACTTCTTTTGTGACGAATCCGCTTACATCCAGCACCTTTAAGTTTTTACATTCCGAAAACATATAGCTCATATCCTCCACATGTTCCGTTGCAAATTTTGACACATCCAATTTCAACAGGCTTTCACACCCCGAAAACATACACTGCATATTTTCTGTATAATATGTGTCAAAATTTTCCACACTAACTTTTTTTAAACTGGTACATCCGGCACACAAATACTGCATATCTTGCACTAATGTAGTGTCAAACATGGATAAATCCAATTCCTCAAGACTACTACATCCCGAAAACATTTCACTCATATCCATAAGACTGGAAGTGGTCCACCCTTCCAAGGAAATCTGTGTCAGGCCACTGCAATTATGAAACATTCCCCCCATGGTAGTTATGTCACTTACGTCAAACTGACTTACATCCACCTGATTCAGATTTACACAATCTTCAAACATTCCTTCTGCATGGGTGGCTCCCTGTACTTGAACTACAGCTTTTTTTATCTTATCTTTGTGCTTTGCAAACCCTGGAGCATCTCCTCTTGACCACATATCCCCGGTTCCCTGAACAGTAAGAACATATTCCTTATCAATAAACCAACTTGTATCCCCATAAGTTCCTGAGTATAAAACCCCATCCAGACCCCCTGTTGGCAATGGTGTGATGGATGGTTCTGCTGGTGAAACAGCCATTGTTGGTCTTGCCGTTGGTATGGGGGTTGGAGGTGTAGTAGGTCTTACTGTTGGCCTTGGTGTCACAGTAGGAGTAGCACTTACCGTCACTGTTGGCGTAGCGGTTGGTTCTACAACAATCACATGACAGATGGCCTTTACCTTGGAGTTGCTACTGCTTTTCACCGTAATCTTCCCATATCCTGGTCCTACTGCCAACAATTTTCCTGAATTGCTCACCTGTACAACTTTTTTATTGGAGCTTTGAAAACTCACTTTCTTATCACTGTTGTCCGGTTTAATCTTTGTCACCTTAAGCTGATAAGAAGTGCCTTTTATCATGGTCAATTGTCTTTTTGACAATGCAATTTCCGTCACTTTTTTGTACACTGTTACCTTGCAGTAAGCTTTAACTTTAGGATTTTCTTTACTTGTCACTTTGATTTTAACAGTTCCATCTTTCTTTGCTGTTATGATTCCTTTGGAATTTACTGTAGCAATACTTTTATTCAAGCTGGTAAAAGCAACTTTTTTGCTGGCATTCTTCGGGGTAACTTTCTTCACCGAAAGTGTGGCTTTTTGCCCCACGTACATTGTTATTTTACTGACGCTTAACGTAAGTTTTTTTGGTGCTTTATTAGCTGCCTGTACCGGACAAACTCCAATTTGTCCAAAAAGTAAAGCATACACTAAAAGTATAACGCTTAATCTTCTGATATACTCTTTCATCTCTTCCCTCCTGCTCATTATCCTAATTCATGTGTAATTGTTCTTCTCTTTCTTTTTTTGAAAACACACACCCACAATAGTCCTGTCGATACATTCCGTACTCTTTTGAAAGCTCCACAGAACGCTGGTAACCATTTCTCTTTTTAAAATCACTGGGGAGAAACTGTGTCTTTGTATTACCCATGGTTGCAATTTCTTCTCCAATTTCATTCAGTACTCTAGCATTCTTTAACGGGCTGATGGTCAAAGTAGTGGTAAAATAATCATACCCTGCCCTGCTTGCATATTCATACGCCTCCTGAAGCCGCAAACGGTAGCAGGCAAAGCAACGTTCCCCACCTTCCTTAATATGCTCTAATCCTTTCACTGCCTGATAAAATTCATCCGGAACATAATCTCCAGCCACAAAGGAAATGGGATGTTTTGCCGGAAATTCTTTGATAAATCTCTCCTGTTCCCTTACCCGCATTTCATATTCTTCTGTTGGATAAATATTAGGGTTATAATAAAACACTGTCACATTAAAATATTCCGAAAGCAGTTCTAAACAGTAACTGCTGCATGGAGCACAACAACTGTGCAAAAACACGCTTTTTACCTCTTCATCCCTCTGGTTTTCAATGATACGTTCTAATTCTTTTTGGTAGTTTTTCTGATTCATCCTACTATCTCAACCGCTCCACTTCAAACTTCATCAAAGTCTCCAGACAAGTCTTGAGTCCCTCATACCGTTGTGGCAACGGACCTTCATCTACGGTAACATCAATTGCGGTTGCCATATCATCAATCAGCCTGTCATCTAAACGGCTGCGAAGACTTACTAATACCTGAAGCTTTTCGCTGAAAGTATCCGTATCCAAAAACTCTAATAAGAAGGGATTGATTTCCCCTTCGCCAGAACCAGTAGTTGCATTCTCATTCTTTAAAGTGCATTCCGTCACTTTGACAGCATTTTCTCTGTCTTCTCGAAGACGTTGTTGTTTCAATGCCTGATTTTCCTGCTGTTGGTGAAGCATAGCCGCCTCGGTGACAATCTTCGAGACATCTAACTTTTCTTTTTCCCTGTTTTCAAAGCTTTCCTTTGCTTTTGGTGGAAACAAAGAAGAAACGGAGGACTTTCTCTCCTTCACCATATCCAGACTTCCATCCTCTTTTCGTTTCACCAACTCAAAACGATATTTTTGAGACACTTGAGGATATTTTTCGTGGTCAACTTCACTTAAAAACATAGGAAGAGGTCTGGCATAAGTCTTAAAGTCATCATACAAAGCCTGATAAATCACCAATCCCTCTCCTGTCTCTGAATGTTCTGCCACCGCTACGATCTGATACAGATTATTTTTAAAATGTCGATATATTTCCCCTGTTCGGGGAATATTTCTTCCTTTCATAACTTCACCTCTTCTTTATATTTATTTGCACTTAATATCACTTAACAAAAAAAGCTACCCTCAGGTAGCCTTCTACAAAGCTTCGAATCGGACTCGAACCGACGACCCCTTCATTACGAGTGAAGTGCACTACCAACTGTGCTATCGAAGCATCACTACGTAATACTACCACATATCACGTAGCAATGCAAGAGATATTTTTATTTTATATTTCTTATTTTATATTTCTATTTTCGGATTTGTCCGTTCCCGTACACAACATACTTGTATGAGGTCAGTGCTTTTAGACCCATAGGACCTCTGGCATGTAATTTCTGGGTACTGATTCCAATTTCAGCTCCAAAACCGAACTCAAATCCATCCGTAAATCTGGTAGATGCATTCACATACACCGCTGCCGCATCGATTTCATTCAAAAACTTCTCTGCTGTCTCTTGATCCTCTGTAATAATCGCCTCTGAATGTTTTGTATTGTATTTATTGATATGGGCAATAGCCTCATCCACACTCTTTACTGTCTTCATGGAGATAATATAGTCTAAGTACTCCGTGCCCCAATCCTCTGGCGTGGCAGGAATCACATCTTCCAACATATCACAAATTACTTCATCTCCACGCATTTCTACCTTGTGTTTTTTCAACTCCTCTGCCAGTGCCGGTAAAAGTGTATCTTTGATATCCTCATGAATCACAAGAGATTCACACGCATTACACACTCCAATTCTCTGAGTTTTTGCATTGACGATAATCGGAATGGCCTTTTTGACATCCGCAGCCTTGTCCACATAGACATGGCAGTTTCCGGTTCCGGTTTCAATTACCGGCACGGTAGCATTTTCCACTACGGTGCGAATCAAGCCTGCCCCTCCTCTTGGAATCAAAACATCAATATAAGAATTTAATCTCATAAATTCCCTCGTGGTTTCTCTGTTGGTATCTGTAATCTGCTGAATCACATCAGGACTAATCCCAATATTTTCCAGTGAGTTTCTAATAGAATCCGTAATGCTTACATTAGAATGCAGCGCATCCTTTCCTCCTTTTAAAATCACTACATTTCCAGTTTTAAAACACAGCCCAAAGGCATCTGCAGTCACATTTGGACGTGCCTCGTAAATAATTCCAATAACACCAATAGGCACTCTTTTTTGCACAATTTTTAATCCGTTAGGGCGTTCAAAGGTATCTAACACTTCTCCTATGGGATCTTCTAACTCTGCAATCTGTCTAAGCCCCACAGCCATGGCCTCAATTCTTTCCTTTGTCAGCAAAAGTCTATCCAAAAGTCCCTCCTTCATATGGTTCTTTTTTCCGTTCTCCATATCAATGGCATTCTGACTTAGAATCTTATCTGTATCTGCCACAAGACCGTCTGCAACTGCCAAAAGAGCCTTGTTTTTTTCTTCTGTTGTAAGTTTAGCAAGTATAGGCTTTGCTTCCTGAGCCGCCATTCCTAATTCCTGTAATGTTTTCATCTTCCTCATTCTCCTGTTTTCTCGAAATTAAAATCATGAATCATAATTTAAAATCATAAACACCTTTTTCTGTAACAATGCCATCCACCTTCACATCAAAAGGCTCCGTCGCAAGCTCTTCACCGACCTGACACTCAAAGGCCAGAGCTATTTTTACCAAGGTTTTACATGTTTTTCCATAAGTGTTTAAATACCTGTCATAGTACCCTCCACCATAGCCAATCCGGCCTCCACTTTTGTCAAACACTGCCCCGGGAAGCAACATAAGCACCTGCTTACCCTGCGGTGTAACCTGCTTACACCTGTGACTGTCCGGTTCTAAGATTCCATGATACCCTGATATCAAATCCTCCATACTATCAATCTGGTAAAACTCCATATGTCCTTCTTTATCAAGGACCTTGGGCACTGCCACTTTTTTCCCATGTTTCAGTGCTCTGTATAATAATCCTTTCGTCTCTACTTCACTTTTATAGCTTACATAACAAAACAGCCAGGCGCATTCTCGATATTGTCTCAGGCTTTCTATTAATGCCTGAATCTTCCCACTTTCTCTTTCTCTTTCCTCTTTTGGAATATCATTTCGCTTTTTCAAATAATCCCGTCGCATGTTCGCTTTTGCACCCGAAACATCTGGTTTTTTTATTATGTTTTCTCTAATTTCCTTTTTTTCCAAATTTCTCACCTAGATTTGTAATAGTTCCATCTTCATTCTCTATAGAAATATTATTTAACTGGCTTCTCACATTCATTTTCATAGCATCAATAAACTCTCTTCTTAAGAGATTTTGCTCTTTTTTTTCTGCCTCAGTCAGGCCTTCAGCCTTTGACTTGTGATATAATTCATTGATTCTTGCTATCTTTTCATCATTCATCATAATCCTATTCTCCTAAAAATTCCAAAGTGTCAAAGGTTCCATCAAACTTTCCTTTAAACACTGTCCCTATCTGTTTCCCTGCAATAATATCATGAAGTATATGGAAATCTTCTCCATTGGCAATTACCATATCGGCTCCTGCAGTGGTAGCTATTTTGGCTGCATTTAGCTTTGTACTCATGCCGCCGGTTCCCACATCAGAACTGCTTCCCTTCCCCATCTCCATTAATTCATCATCTATGCGTTCCACCACATCAATAAACTCTGCCTCTGGATTCCGGTTGGGATCATCCGTAAACAGCCCGTCAATATCAGAAAGCAAAATCAAAAGATCTGCCTCAGCAATTCTTGATACAATGGCAGATAAAGTATCATTGTCACCAAACTGAATTTCATAGGTAGATACAGTATCATTTTCATTCACAATGGGAATCACACCCATACCCATTAGCTCCGAAAATGTATTCTTTGCATTTCTTCGACTATTTTCATCTGTGACCGTTTTTTTTGTCATCAACACTTGGGCTGCAATGTGATTATACTCAGCAAAAATCTTCTGATATATCATCATCAGTCTACACTGACCGATAGCAGCACAAGCCTGCTTTACTGCCAGTTCATTAGGCCTTTCCTTCAAACCCACCAGGTTTCTTCCCACTGCAATAGCTCCGGATGACACCAGTATCACATCTTTTCCCTGATTTCTAAGGTCACACAATTCCCGAATCAGAACCTCCATTTTATTCAAATCCAGACGTCCGGTTTCCTTGTGGGTTAAGGAGGAAGAGCCAACCTTAACCACAATCCTCTTTTTATCCTTAAAGTTTTCTCTGATATTCATTTATATTTTATCCTTCCTCTTAAATTTCATAGCAATCTTCTCTGCCGTTCGGATGCCGTCCATGGCCGCTGATGTAATACCTCCTGCATAGCCTGCACCCTCTCCACAAGGATACACCCCCTTGATATTGCTAAGATAGGTCTCATTATCCCGGACAATACGCACTGGGGATGAAGTCCTGCTCTCAACCCCGCTAAGCAAGGCATCTTTTCGGTCAAACTCCTTGATTTGTTTTGTAAAGCCATGAATTCCTTCTATTATAGACTCATTAATTTCCTCCGAAAAAATATTTCTTAGGTTTGCAAGCTGCCACTGCCCACAAATGCTTGGGACCACCTCTTTTAGTTCCCTGCTTTTTTGACTCTTTTCGAAATCTTCCAACATTTGTACTGGCACCTTGCCCTCACCTGCCTCATAGGCGGCCTTTTCCAGTCTTCTTTGAAATTCTACTCCCGCAAGAACATCTTCCGAGCCAAAATCCTCCGGTGACACAGTAACCACAATAGCACTGTTGGCATTTTCCCCTGCCCGGTCATGGTAACTCATTCCATTTACCGCCAAATACCCTTCTTCCGAAGATGCATTTACCACATAACCACCAGGACACATGCAAAAAGAATATACCCCTCTGCCATTAGAGACAGTATGGGTCACCTTATAATCCGCCGGTTCTAAATTTTTTGCAAACTCTCCATACTGGGACTTGCTAATCATCTTTTGAGGATGTTCCATGCGAAGCCCTACTGCAAATGCTTTGGGTTCCATGTGAAGTCCTTTGTCTTTCAAAAGAGCAAAAGTGTCTCTGGCACTGTGTCCGATTGCCAGTACCAGTGCCTGTGTAGTAAGCTTTCTATCATTATTGATGGTGATACTTTTTAGTATACCATCCTCAATCTCCATGTCAGTCATTTTGCTTTCGAAATAAAAAGTTCCGCCTAGTTCTATAATCCTGTTTCTTAAGTTTTCTATGACTGTCCTTAGCACATCCGTACCGATATGTGGTTTATTTACATACAATATGGAAGGGTCTGCACCCATCTGAACAAAAGTTTCTAATACAAAGCGATTACGATACCCCTTTTCCTTGACTAAGGTATTTAACTTTCCATCAGAAAAAGTTCCCGCACCACCTTCTCCAAACTGTACATTAGATTCTTCGTTCAACACATTATCTTTCCAAAATTTCTCTATGGTCTTTGTTCTCTTATCTACCGTTTGTCCACGCTCTATGATAACCGGAGCATAACCATGCATTGCCAAAAGATAGCCACAGAAAAGCCCCGCCGGGCCTGCCCCTATGATAACCGGGGCACCTTTTAAAGCCTGCTGTCCCGGTTTTACAAACTGATAGCATTCTTTTTCTACTTGAGTAATATTGGGATTCTTGGCTCTTTTTAGAACTTTTTCTTCTCCCCTGCACTCCACATCTACACAGTAAATATATTTTACCTCGGATTTTTTTCTTGCATCGATAGAACGCTTTCTTATCTGATAGGTCATGCCTTGAAGCTTTGGTACTTTTAAGGCTTTGGCTATCTTTTGCTGCAGTTGTCTTTCTTCTTTTGATGGATTTCCTGTCACATCCACTTTGATATTATTTATCCGTAACATATTTCACCTGTTTTATTCACTTATTTTTTACTCTTTCAAGTATACCCTTATATAAAAAAAATGGCAAGGTTTCATTTGCATAAATCCTTGCCATTTTTATTAAGTATGTTGTAACTATTCCGTACAGATCTCAGCATTTACTGCTGGGACCGTATGAAAATTTGTATTTTACAAAAATCGGGCAATGCCCTTATCCATCCTCAAAATATGATTAGACAGCCATCCAAACAAAAAATCCATAAGCTCTTCTAAATATTCCTGCTGTTCCTCCATACCTTCTCCTAAATCTTTTTCATCTAAACGTTCAAGAAAGGCTGCATGTGCTCTTCTCTGCTGCTCAAGCTGGGGATATTTTGTCCGCTCCATGTATTCCTCTTCATGGGAAAAGTGTACTTTTGTATATTCCTCCAAGCGGTCCAAAACGCTCATAATTTCATCATATTTATCATCTGCATCCTGGGATTCTACCAGCTTGTAAGCATCCCCTATAATTTCAAACAAAACTTTGTGTTCATCATCAATCTGTGGAATATTTGTCTTGTACTTTTGTGTAAACGCACAAGGATTGTCATCATCTTCCTTCATTTTAGACAAACGCTGTATTTTTCCAATCATAGTATCACTACCGATGATATGGCGATAAAGCCATTTTGTCAGATACTTCAATGTGTCCTCCATTATCTTTTTCTTTTCCACATCGTTTAGATAATCTACATCTATAGCACGAATCTTGTTTAAAAACATACTGTGCTGCAACTTCTGATAGTGTAACTCCGGATCACCTATTTTTTCCATGTAATCCTCTTCATGAGAAAAATGTACCTCTCCATATTCGATTAATTTTCCTATGTATTGTTCCAAATCATGACGTTTTTTTGTCTCTTCCTCATCTGCACTAA
Source organism: Lachnospiraceae bacterium (assembly GCA_045119215.1). Classification (GTDB taxonomy): domain Bacteria; phylum Bacillota; class Clostridia; order Lachnospirales; family Lachnospiraceae; genus RUG11237. Next base: position 18,159 of record JBGVDD010000258.1, read on the forward strand.
GCACTTCTAACATCTGATTCATTAATGTAATCAGATACTGATGTTCGTCATCAATTTGCTGTACCCCAACAATAAAATCCTCTGTAAACTGAAACATAATCATTCCTTCTTTCCCTTGTGTAAATTTACTACTCTTCCCTATTTATTATACCAAAGTCATCTAAATTTACAATATTTTCCTGATTGTTTTTTGAGAATTTTGGTAATGTTTTATAAAAAAAGACAATTTCAGCCCCCTGCATCCAGGACGCAGGGGGCTGTATTATATCCAATATAATAATGTGATAATTACTTTATGGTTACTGATTTCACATTGGAGAATTTTCCGTAAACCTTCTTACCATCTACATTCTTGTAAGCCCGAATCTTTACGTAATATTTTCCCTTTGCAAGCTTTTTACTCACTGCGGAAACCTTTGTGCTGCTAGTGATTTTCATTGCTTTGGTATATGTTCCATTCTTAGATTTTGAGATATATACCTCATATCCTGAAACTCCACTCACTTTCTTCCATGCAACCTTAATCTTGCTTCCTGATTTCTTAATAGAATTTAATGTAGCTTTTGACACCTGAAGCTTGACACTACTTACCTGACTTTTTCCAATACATACCTTCTTACCTGCTGTATTTTTACGGTACGCCTTTGTATAATAGTAATACTTCTTGCCACAATCTACACTCTTATCAACAAAGCTTGTTGCATTCTCATCTTCTGTCACACCCACAAGTGCATATCTTCCATTTGCGCTTGTAGCTCTATAGATGCGATAGAACTCTGCATTTTTTACTCTCTCCCATTTTACTCTTACCGAAGAAATACTTTTCTGGGTTGCCACACATGAGACGCTTGCCATAGCAGTTGGAGTAGCCGTCACCTTTCTAGTTGGCTCTGGCATTACTGTCACCTTCTTGGTTGGCTCTGGCGTTACTGTCACCTTCTTAGTTGGCTCTGGTGTCATTGTCACTTTCTTGGTTGGCTCTGGGGTTACCGTCGCCTTCTTGGTTGGAGTCGGGGTTACCGTCACCTTCTTGGTTGGAGTTGGGGTTGCTGTCAACTTTTTTGTTGGAGTTGGGGTTGCTGTCAACTTCTTCGTTGGCTCTGGCGTTACTGTCACCTTCTTGGTTGGTTCTGGAGTCACTGTCACCTTCTTAGTTGGCTCCGGAGTCACTGTCACCTTCTTAGTTGGCTCTGGTGTTACCGTCAATTTCTGTGTTGGCTCTACTGTTACCACAGATGTTGGGGTTGGAGTAAAAACCACAATATCTGATGGACGTTCTGTCTCCCACACTTCATCCACATACCAAAATTCCCCTTCACCTAGGAATTCCACATTGGTTTTTCCATTTTCATCTTCGATATAAATCCGGGCGGAGGTACAATTTTCGATTTCAAAACTATACCACTGTTCACCCTCTTTTTGCATATCTGCTTGCTTCCAGACAGACTTATTGGCTTCATCACTTCTATTCTGATAATGCAAAACAACCTGGGCACTGTCAGACTTAAAGTGTACTCTCACCTTTCCTTCTACTGGTTCCGGTGTCACTGTTGGTGCAACAGATGCTGGAATAGTTGGTTCTACACTGATGGTTGGCTCTACACTAATGGTTGGTTTCACGCTAATGGTTGGCTCTACACTAATGGTTGGCTCTACACTAACCACTGGTGTGACACTAGGTGTCACCACAATCTCTGAGTCAAATGCTGCGATACAGGTACGTAAGTTTCTTGTACAACGGTTTATCTCTACCTGTGTTGCATTTTGATCCTTATCACAAGCAACAGCTTCCACATATGCCTTAGCCAGATTGGTATATTTTATCTCCTGTGGAATCACTTCTTTATCCACGCCATAAGCTTTTGCAGCCTCTATGTACCTCTTTAATCTGGACTTATCCGCCATGGTTACTCCGTCACCTGATGTTTTTTCTTCCACAGTAGCATTACAAGTCTTGCCTACAAAAGAAGTCACTTCAATAACTGCACTATCCTTGATTCCTTCTATATCTGCGGTCTGAGTAGCAGTCCCTGTTGCTCCATCATTGATAATAACATTATATCCCGTCAATTTAACACTTTCCGGCAGATAGAATACATAATACCCTTCTTCATTCTTGGTAGTAAGCTTGGTCCCCGGCCAGTCTTCTGTGTATTTTTTTGCAGCATTGCCTGTTCCCGACCACACATAGACTGCTGGGTTTTTCCAGCCGGATGCCTTCACTCGAAGATAAGGCTGTACTATCTTTGACACACAAGCCCTAATGGCATAGTCTAATTCTTCCACTTCCTCCGGGTATGCATCCTGTGCATGTGGGGTCTGTAAAAATAACTTTTCTGAAGCAATCACTGTCTCTAAATCTGCAATGGCTTCTGCATCGTAATTAGCAGAATCTGCCTTTGCTGCCGCTAACTTTTCTTCTGCCTCTGTAATCTTTGCACTTAAGGTCTCTCTGGCATCTAACTGTGCCTTTGCCTTTGCATAGGCTGCCTTCAGACCATCATATGCGCTTTGAATCTTCTCTTCATCTGTTTCTCCCGATGAGATAGCTTTTGCCTGTGTCAAAGCATTGTTAAATGTCTTATATACATCAGTAGTAACATTGCTTTGTGTTGCTCCTAATCCCTCAGCCTTTTCTATCATTTCTGACAACGCCTGAGTCTTACTTGTCACCTTTACAGTGACTGTCAATGTAGAGGTTGCCTTGCCATCTGTTGCAGCAAACACCAGATTATGTGTGCCTGCAGTCACATTTTCCCATGTCACCTTGCCTGTCTTTTCATCAAACTTCACAGATTTTGGAATTTCCTGGGCTGATACAGTAACTGCATCCCCATCTGCGTCGCTGGTGGAGATGGTAAATTCTACCGTATCTCCCACACTTGCTTCAATCTCAGATTTGTCTGCGGTAATCACAGGAGCATGATTGGTATTTTGCATCTGTGCCAGTTTTTCCCTCACCGAATCAATATTGGCATCATAGGTATCTTTTGGAACTGCCACCACCACTGACTTTGCAGGTACCTTGATAGTAGAACCGCTTTCACTTATCTTTTCGATACCTGCTTTATTGCCGTCTGCAATAATCACCCATTTATTTTCATCCAATGTAGCTGACTGCTCTGTAGTTGCATTATTGATTAATACTGCAATTTTCTCCCACTCTCCAGAAACATTGTTGGTCTCATAGAAGCCAAACAGACCAGTTGGCTGTTTATCTCTCACGTCGTTAATCCAGGTAAGATTGTTATTATTCGGATTCCAATTATCACCACTTCGAGTAGTAATGGCACGAAAACCGGAAAACACTCTACGAATCTTAATCATACCTTCATAATATTGCTGAATAGCAGAATACTTTTCTACTCTGTTCCAGTCAATTTTATTTGTGCTGTCCGGAGATTTATAACTGTTATGATCTCCACGTTTTGTTCTGGCAAATTCTTCTCCTGCCTGCATGAAGGAACCACCCTTTGCGGACAGCACAATAGCACCCGACATCTTATTCATTTTGATTAATTTTTCATCTGTAGTATCATACTGCTTACCTACCCCTTCTGCCAGTTTGTCCCAAAGAGTAAGGTTATCATGAGCTGAGTTATATGATAGGACACAATTGGAAGATTTTGACCAGAAGGGTCTCCATTCTCCCCATTCTCCTGGTGTAACCCCTACAGATCCCATAATACCACCATAGACGTTGTTAGGCCACTTTGCTCCCGGCTCTAAATAAGAGCCCGAGAAGTAATTTGTCTGAAGAAGTCCAATGGTACCAGTATCAGAATCGTGATTACCTTTTAAGGCATCTCGAATCTGATCATTAAAATAACCGATTCCATCATCTAACTGTGCCTCATAACTTTTGTAAGCACTGTCACTATCATGTCCGGCTGCTGTCCAGCCTTCTCCATAAAGCACAATGGTATCTTCCCCGAATTTCTTGTCCAAAGTATCACGAATCTGCTTCAGGGTTTCTCTGTCGTGGATTCCCATAAGGTCAAAACGGAATCCATCAAGATTGTACTCTTCTGCCCAATAAGACACAGAGTCCACCATAAATTTGCGATACATGGCACTGGAACTTCGTGTAGCATTTCCACAACCAGATTGATTATTATAGCTCATATCGTCATTAATTTTATAATAGTAATCCGGCATAATCTTGTTGAAGTTAGAATCTTTCGTATCATAGGTATGATTATATACCACATCCATTACCACTTTAATTCCTGCATCGTGTAATGCCTGAATCATTTCTTTCATTTCTGTAATACGTACATTTCCATCATAGGGATTGGAAGAATAAGAACCTTCCGGCACATTGTAATTTTCCGGGTCATATCCCCAATTGTAATTGCTTCCCAAGGAGGTAGTCACTTTGGTTTCATCTACAGAAGCATAATCATACATAGGGAGTAACTGTACATGTGTAACCCCCAGCTCTTTTAAGTAATTTACACAGGATGCAATTTTACCTTCACCATTTACCGTAGTGTCTTCCGTGAATGCTTTATACTTACCACGATTTTCTTCAGAAACACCTGAACTTACATCAATGGAAAAATCACGGATATGGACTTCCCATACAATAATATCACTGAGCATTGTCTTTTCACGTTGATAATTCTTATCCCAGTTTTCCGGGTCTGTGCTGTCTAAATCAACAACCATAGCCCTATCTCCATTGACACCTGCTGCTTTTGCATATATGTCTACTGCTTCTTTAGTGCTTCCGTTTGCTGTCACCTTATAGGTATAATATGTATTGACAATATCTCCATCGATAGTAATGGACCAAACTCCTTTTTCGCCTTTTGTCATTTCCTTTTCTTCAATGACACTACCACCGTTTCCCTTTTCATAACGACACAAAACTATTTTTGTTGCCGCTGGGCTCCATACTTTAAATGTTGTTTTTTCTTTTGTATAAGTACAGCCTAAATCATTACCCTGGTATGCATTTTGAGCATCATAATTGCTATCATACTTATTTTTAGCATACACCGTTCCTTCGCCTTTTTCCGCCCGCACTTCCATTGTGGGTGCAACATATGTGGAAGAAACAGCCATGGTAAGAGCCAAGGCAATACTAAAAATTCTGGTTTTTAATCCATTTTTTCTCATTGATCAGATTCTCCTTCCTACAGGTTACTTTCGTTAATTTTGATAATTTTGATAATTTTTCTTTCATTTTTTATTGTTCTATTGATATTATAACGGATACATTACATTATTTCAACAAAAAAATCACTAAAATTTAACATTCTTGAAATATTTTTAGCAACTCTTTGCCATATTGCACAATTTCTCTGTTCGATTTTGTCAATTCTACATAGATGCATTCTTCCCCGCCACTGCACCACTGCCCCAGGCAAATTGTAAATTGTATCCCCCACAATTTCCGTCTACATCCAAAATTTCCCCTACTACATAAAGGTCTGGAATCTTCTTTACCTCCATGGTATCTTGCTGTATCTGGCTGGTGTCCACACCTCCCTGACAAACCTGTGCCTGTTCAAAACCCTTATACCCGGTAAGTTCCACCATATAGTTTTTCATAAAATGGGCCATATCCCCTGCCCAGGACTCATCTAACTCTCTCGCTTTTTTCTTCCTGCCAATTCCCATTTGGCTAAGCAACCCAAAAGCAAGCTTATAGTTTAAGAAACCATCTAACACTTCCAACACCGTTTCTTCTTTCGCCTGTTCCAGATATCGATACAGTTTCTTAGCCAACCCACTCTCTGTCATTTCCGGGAAGAAATCAAGACTTATCTGAACCTGCTTTCTCCTATCCATAGCCTCCACAGCATATCTGCTGATTTGCATCACGATAATTCCAGAAAGCCCATAATCTGTAATCTGCAATTCACCCTGATTGCTGATTCTGTGCTCCCCCTGAATATACAAGTCCGCCATCACCTCACATCTGACCCCGGAAGCCTCTTTACAAATCTTATCCTCTGCACAAAGTTGAACCAGTGCCGGCAATGGCTTAATGATTTTTAGCCCCAAAGCTTTTGCCAGAGTGTAACCACTTCCATCAGAACCGGTCTTTGGTGCCGCTTGAGAACCGGTAGCCAGGATGCAGGCATCCCCTTCATAACTTCCCTGGTTGGTTGTCACTAGAAATTTTCCCTTTTCTTTTTTTATTTCATCTACCTTAGTATCATATACAATGGTTACTCCCAGTGCCAGACACTTTTGCAGCAGTTTCTTATGAACAGTAACCGCTGTTTCTGACCTTGGATAAACATACCCACGCTTTTCTTTGGTGGCAATGCCCAGTTCCTCCATATAGCTTATCGTATCTTCTACCGAAAAATACTTCAATAACTCATATCCAAATTCTGGTTTCTTCCCGCGATAATCCTCTAAAGTCTGTACCATATTGGTAAGATTGCATTTTCCATTTCCGGTGACTAATATTTTCTTTCCTGCTTTTGATGTATGTTCTAAAACAGTTACCTTTGCCTGATTTTTTGCGGCAAAATAGGCAGCGGTAAGCCCAGAGGCACCTGCCCCTATAATGATAATATGTTTCATGATATTTTCCTTTCTAAAAAAGCCCCGGCCAAAGCCAGGGCTATATATAAGAAAATTTATTTTACTACACGAACCTTTAAAGCACCTTCCATTGCTTCTAATTCTTTGATAACTGCATCCGAAGCTGCCGCTTCGATATCAAGCAATGAATATGCGTAATCTCCACGGCTTACATTTACCATGTTTGCAATGTTGATATCCGCATTACCTAAGATTGCTGTAATCTTGCTGATAGTGTTCTTGATATTCTTGTGGCATACTGCGATACGGCTTGCACTTGCACATACACCCATATCACAGGCTGGATAGTTTACAGAATTCTTGATATTTCCGTTTTCCATAAAGTCCATGATTTCTTCTACTGCCATAATCGCACAGTTATCTTCTGACTCTGCGGTAGAAGCTCCAAGATGAGGTGTTAAGATAACTCCCTCCTTGCCTACTGTGGTTGGATTTGCAAAGTCTGATACATACTTGCGAACCTTGCCTTCTGCCAAAGCCTTTACCATATCTTCTTCATTTACAAGTAAATCTCTTGCAAAGTTGAGAACGATAACTCCATCTTTCATCATATCGATGGCTTCTTTGTTAATCATCTGCTTTGTAGAATCTAACAGTGGTACATGAATTGTGATGAAATCACATTCTTTATAAATATCATTTACATCTGTCACATGCTTGATATCTCTGGAAAGATTCCAAGCAGCCTTTACAGAAATATATGGGTCATATCCATATACATCCATTCCCATATGCTTTGCAGCGTTTGCCACCAACACACCGATAGCTCCAAGACCGATGACACCAAGCTTTTTCCCCTTGATTTCTGTTCCCGCAAATTTGCTCTTTGCCTTTTCTGCAGCCTTTGAAATATTCTCATCTGCTGCATTTTCCTTACACCATTCAATACCACCTAAGATATCACGGGATGCAAGCAACATACCTGCAAATACCATTTCTTTTACACCGTTTGCGTTGGCACCAGGAGTATTGAATACCACAATACCTTTGTCTGCACATTTATCTAAAGGAATGTTGTTGACACCTGCTCCGGCTCTTGCCACTGCGCAGAGATTATCAGATAATTCCATATCATGCATTGCTGCACTTCTCACTAAGATAGCAGATGCTTCATTCACATCCTCTGTCTTTGCATAGTCTGCTGTGAACAAATCCAGTCCACAGGCTGCGATTGGGTTTAAGCAATTATATTTATACATTTTATGCGTTCTCCTTTTCAAATTTCTTCATGAATTCAACTAATTTTTCAACACCTTCGATTGGCATAGCATTGTAGATACTTGCACGCATACCACCTACGCTTCTGTGTCCCTTTAAGTTTTCAAATCCTGCTTCTTTTGCTTCTTTTACAAATTTTGCATCCATGTCAGCGTCTCCTGTCACAAATGGTACGTTCATCAGAGAACGGTCTTCCTTGCGAACAGTACCCTTGAACAATTTGCTTTCATCCAAGAAATCATAAAGGATTTTTGCTTTCTTTTCGTTTAATTCTTTCATCTTTTCAAGTCCGCCCATTTTCTTAAGCCACTTGAACACTTTGCCACAGATGTAGATGTTGTAAGCTGGTGGTGTATTATATAAGCTGTCTGCATCTGCATGTGTCTTGAATTTTAACATAGTAGGTGTACCTTCTAATACATCATCTGTGATTAAATCTTCACGGATGATTACGATAACCATACCTGCAGGTCCTACGTTTTTCTGAACTCCACCGTAGATAATTCCATATTTAGATACATCAATTGGCTCAGATAAGAAACAAGAAGAAACGTCAGCTACCAAAGTCTTTCCCTTAGTGTTTGGTAATGTCTTGAATTTTGTTCCGTAAATTGTGTTGTTTTCACAGATGTAAACATAGTCTGCATCTTCTGAAATTGGCAAATCAGAACAATCTGGGATGTAAGAGAAAGTTTCATCCTCTGATGAAGCAATCTTGTTTGCTTTACCATACTTTGAAGCTTCCTGCCATGCTTTCTTTGCCCACTGTCCTGTTACAATGTAGTCAGCTACCTTATTCTTCATAAGATTCATAGGAATCATTGCAAACTGCTGTGAAGCACCGCCCTGTAAAAATAATACTTTGTAGTTATCCGGAATATTCATCAAATCACGGATATCCTGTTCTGCTGTCTTGATAATTTCTTCAAAAGCTTTTGAACGATGGCTCATCTCCATTACGGACATTCCTGTTCCATTGTAGTCAAGCATTTCTGCTGCTGCTTCCTTTAACACTTCTTCTGGTAATACTGCTGGTCCTGCTGAGAAATTGTACACTCTGCTCATTTTTTCATTTTCCTCCTAAAGATTGTTTTTTTATATTTATTTCAAGTCCCACTATTTTAGTCATCATATTTATTTTTTTCATATTTACTTTTTCATATCTGTTTCATCAAATACTTCTTCGATAGCTGCTGCCGGCGGTACCATTGGAAATACCTTGTCATCGCTGTCAATGATACATTCAATCACTACCGGACCTTTTGCACGAAGAGCTTCTTCTACTGCTGTGTCTAATTCTTCAAAATTACTTACCCGGAAAGCCTTACAGCCCAATCCTTCCGACACTTTTACAAAGTCCACACCATCATTTAACACGGTCTGGGAATAACGTTCTCCATAAAATAAGGTCTGCCACTGACGTACCATTCCAAGTACATGATTGTTTAACACCACCTGAATAATTGGGATATTGTATCTTGATGCGGTTGCCAGTTCATTTAAATTCATACGGAAACATCCGTCACCAGCAATATTGATTACCGTCTTATCAGGATTTCCCACTTTGGCTCCAATACAGGCACCTAAGCCATATCCCATGGTTCCCAAACCACCGGATGAAAGATAGGTACGTGGATTCTTATATTTATAATACTGTGCTGCCCACATCTGATGCTGTCCCACATCCGTGGTGATAATTGCATCACCTTTTGTTGCCTCATAAAGTTTTTCAATCACTGCCGGTCCTGTAAGGGTCTCTTTCTGGTATGCTAAAGGATATTTTTCCATCATATCCTTGATATGTGCAATCCATTCTTTGTTGTCATGCTGTGACATTTTATCACACAACTCTTTCAGCACAACCTTTGCATCACCAATCAGGCAGGCATCCACTCTCACATTTTTATTTACTTCTACCGGGTCCACATCAATCTGAACAATTTTTGCGTTATAGGCAAATTTTGCTGCATTTCCTGTGACACGGTCTGAGAATCTGGCACCTACCACCACCAGTAAATCACACTCTGTCACCCCGTAGTTTGCTGTCTTGGTTCCATGCATTCCCAACATTCCGGTATAATAGTCATCTGTACCATCAAAGGCACCTTTTCCCATTAAACTATCACATACCGGAGCATCTAATTTCTTTACAAAAGTCTTTAACTCTTCTTCTGCCTCAGAAATAATGGCACCACCACCTACAAACACATATGGCTTCTTACTTTCGGCAATCAAAGAAAGCACAAGTTCCATGTCTTCCGGGTTCTGTAATGGTTTTCTATGTATCACTTCCGGTTCTTCTTTGGTATACTCTGTTACTGCCGCAGTAACATCCTTAGTGATATCGATAAGAACAGGTCCCGGACGTCCGGTTTTTGCGATTTTAAACGCCTTGCGGATGGTTTTTGCCAGTTCCTTTACATCTTTTACAATAAAATTGTGCTTGGTAATGGGCATGGTAACCCCCACAATGTCAATTTCCTGGAAAGAATCCTTTCCCAGTAAAGACACACCTACATTGCAGGTAATTGCCACCATTGGAACAGAGTCCATGTAAGCAGTTGCAATACCTGTAACTAAGTTGGTGGCTCCCGGACCACTGGTAGCTAAACAAACGCCTACCTTTCCAGTGGAACGAGCGTAACCGTCAGCCGCATGGGAAGCTCCCTGCTCATGACTGGTAAGAATATGTTTGATTTCTTCATGCTTATACAATGCATCATAGATATTTAAGATTGCTCCACCCGGATATCCAAATACAGTATCTACGCCCTGTTCTTTTAAGCATTCTATCACGATTTCTGAACCGTTTAACTGCATTGTTTTCACTCCCTGTCGTATTTTTATTGATTCTTTGAAGGCAGTTCTAACACTGCTCCTCTGTTACCTGAGGTAACCAATTCTGCATAACGCTTTAAGTAACCTGTGGTAATCTTTGGCTCTCTTGGCTGCCATTTTGCCTTTCTTGCAGCTAATTCTTCATCAGAGATTACAAAATCAAGGGTATTTTCTGGTATGTTAATCTTGATGATATCTCCTTCTTCCACTAAAGCGATTGGTCCGCCTACCGCTGCTTCCGGAGAAACGTGTCCGATGGATGCACCACGGGATGCCCCTGAGAAACGTCCGTCTGTAATCAATGCTACGGAAGAACCAAGTCCCATACCTGCAATGGCTGAAGTAGGATTTAACATTTCTCTCATACCTGGTCCGCCCTTTGGTCCTTCATAACGGATTACCACAACATCTCCCGCTACGATTTTACCGCCTTTAATTGCCGCAATGGCATCTTCTTCACAGTCAAATACTCTGGCAGGTCCTTCATGAACCATCATTTCCGGTGCAACTGCGGAACGCTTCACCACACCTGTATCCGGTGCCAGATTACCACGAAGTACTGCAATACCACCTGTTTCACTGTATGGATTGTCGATTGGGCGAATTACCTCTGGATCCTTATTTATGCATCCTTCGATATTTTCTCCAACAGTCTTTCCTGTTACTGTGATACAGTCTGTGTTAAGTAAGTTCTTCTTATTTAACTCATTCATAACTGCATACACACCGCCTGCCTCATTTAACTGTTCCATGTATGTATGCCCTGCTGGTGCCAGATGACAAAGATTTGGTGTACGGGAAGAAATCTCATTTGCAATATCTAAGTTTAACTCAATTCCACATTCATGGGCGATTGCTGGAAGATGTAACATACTGTTTGTGGAACACCCCAATGCCATATCTACCGTCAATGCATTCTGGAATGCCTTTTCTGTCATGATATCTCTTGGACGGATGTTCTTTTCTAACATCTCCATAACTTTCATACCTGCCTGCTTTGCAAGACGAATTCTTTCAGAATATACGGCCGGGATGGTTCCATTACCCTTTAATCCCATACCAAGAACTTCTGTCAAACAGTTCATGGAATTTGCTGTGTACATTCCGGAGCAGGAGCCACAGGTAGGACAAGCCTTTTCTTCAAATTCAAGAACATCTTCTTCTGTCATGGTACCTGCTGCATAAGAACCTACTGCCTCGAACATACTAGACAGTGAAGTCTTACATCCCTTTACTTTACCTGCAAGCATTGGACCACCGCTGACAAATACCGTTGGAATATTTAATCTGGCTGCTGCCATCAAAAGTCCTGGTACATTCTTGTCACAGTTTGGAACCATAACCAAGGCATCAAAGGCATGAGCCATAGCCATACACTCTGTGGAATCACAAATCAAATCTCTTGTTACCAGAGAGTATTTCATTCCTGTGTGTCCCATGGCAATACCATCGCATACAGCGATTGCCGGAAATACGATTGGTGTACCACCAGCCATTGCCACTCCCATTTTTACAGCATTTACGATTTTGTCAAGGTTCATATGACCTGGTACGATTTCATTGTATGAACTTACAATACCAACTAACGGTCTGTCCATCTCTTCTTTTGTCATACCAAGCGCATTAAATAACGATCTATGTGGGGCCTGCTGCATCCCCTTAGTAACTGCGTCACTTCTCATTGCTTTCTCTCCTTTTTTATACTCTAGATTATATACGTTCTACTAATAAATCACCCATTTTATCACAGCCAACCTGAGTACATCCCTCTGCCATAATATCAACGGTACGATAACCATCTGCCAATACTTTCTTAACTGCATTTTCAATAGCATCTGCCTCTTCTGACAAATCAAAAGAATAACGCAACATCATTGCCGCAGAAAGAATAGTTGCAATTGGATTGGCAATATTCTGTCCTGCAATGTCTGGTGCAGAACCGTGACTTGGCTCATACAATCCAAACTTTGTCTCATTTAAGCTTGCTGAACTTAACATACCAATAGAGCCTGTCACCATACTTGCCTCATCAGATAAAATATCACCAAACATATTTTCTGTTAAGATAACATCAAACTGTCTTGGGTCTTTTACCAACTGCATGGCTGCATTGTCCACCAGCATATGTTCATAGGTTACCTCTGGGTAATCCTTTGCCACTTCCTCTACAACCTTTCTCCAAAGTCTGGAAGAATCCAATACGTTTGCTTTATCTACGCTTGTTACCTTCTTGCGGCGTTTCATTGCAATGTCAAAACCGCGAATGGCAATTCTTCTGATTTCATTTTCATCATAAGTCAGGGAGTCATACGCCTTTAACACACCGTTTTCTTCTACGGTTTTACGCTCTCCAAAATAAAGTCCACCGGTTAATTCTCTCATGATTACCATATCAAACCCGTCACCGATGACTTCATCCTTTAATGGACAAGCTCCCTTTAATTCTTTATATAAAACGGCTGGTCTTACATTGGCAAATAAATTAAGTGCCTTACGAATCTTAAGTAAGCCTGCTTCCGGTCTTAATTCTGGTGGTAACTGATACCATGGCGATGTTGTGGTGTTTCCACCAATGGAACCCATAAGCACTGCATCCGAGGACTTTGCTGCCTCAATTGCTTCGTCTGTAAGTGGTACTCCATGAACATCAATGGAAGCTCCTCCCATAAGAATTTCCGTGTAATCAAATTTGTGTCCAAATTTGTTTCCCACTGCGTCTAATACTTTCTTTGCTTCGTTTACGATTTCCGGACCGATTCCGTCTCCTGAAATCACGCCAACCTTGTAATTCATTTTATCATTCCTTTCGTTGCTGTGCCCTTGCGTATAGCTTGAGCCATACTAATTACTATATAACAAATGCAACTAGATTTCAAGTATAAAAATAGGGACGTTCCTTTTGTCACAAGGAGTGTCCCTATGTCATATGACAAAGGGACACTCCTCATGACAAAAGGAACGTCCCCCATATCTACTCGCCGGCTTTTTCCACCTGAACAATTGCTTCCTTCTTCATTGGGATACGGCAATTCTTGTTATTTCCGAACTCAACGATTACGGTATCTTCATCCACATCGATAATCACACCGTAGAAACCTGCGGTGGTACATACGCTGTCACCAATTTCCAATTCAGAAAGCATAAGATTTAATCTCTTCTGCTCCTTTTTCTGAGGACGGATGGCAAAGAAATAAAACATACCTACAATCACCACAATATAGGCAATCATAATCAATGTAAAAGAACTTCCTGACTGTGCTGCCGACGCTGTTAAAAACTGCATAACATTTCCTCCTGATTTTTCCTATTTTTACGTAAACAAACCTATTGTACACAAAGCCTGGGAAAAATGCAACCATTAATTCCCTTGTGCTTTTTTATACCTTGTGTTTTTTAGTAGCCATTCTTGGGCAATCAGCTTTTCACCATCCCGAAAACGAATTCTAAGCCTTACTGCGCCTGATGTAGAATCAATATCAATAATTTCTCCTTCTTTGTACTTTGGATGTACAATCACATCGCCAATTTTATATTCAACCTTGGAATTTTTCCAAGCCTTATATTCTTTTTGGGCTTTCGTTTGGCTTTGTGCCACCATGATTTTACTATTTAGCTTTGGTTTTTCCAAAATCTTATCATAATCATGTTTCATAAGGCTTTCTCCTGCCTTATAATATGGTGTGGGAGCGGCTCCAACCAAAGAACAACAGTATTTCCATGCACTTCCATGCAATCCCGGCTGCCATAGATATTCTGCCGGAATTTCCATATGATACTGCATATAGTGAGCATATTCATGCAGATACAAATCCAATCTATCCTCTGTAGATAAAGGTTTTTCCAAAGAGCGACCAATAAACAAAAGAGAAAAATGAAAATGCTCCTCTTCCCTGGCATTCTCCATCACATAAGCCCCAAGGACATCTGTGTCAAAGCCAAAAGAAATCTCTATTTTAGATGCATTGAGATGAAATTTCTTGTCAAGCTGTGCATATCTGTTTCTAATTTCCATTTCCAGATAATGGATTTCCTGCCTAAGTGCCTCTTTTCGTTCCTTCGTTAAAATCATGGCTGATTCATTCCTTCAAGCTTCTGCCTCTTGTACTCTGCAAACCGTCCTTCTTCTATGGCGGTACGGATTTCTTCCATCATGTTGTTATAAAAATAAAGATTGTGCATCACACACAAACGCATTCCCAACATTTCTTTTGCCTTTAATAAATGTCTGATATATGCTCTGGTGTGGTGTTTACAAGCCGGGCACTGACAGCCCTCCTCAATGGGATTGTCATCCAACTCAAATTTGGCGTTAAATAGATTCAACTTTCCATGGTTGGTGTAAACGTGGCCATGGCGACCATTCCTGCTTGGATAGACACAGTCAAAGAAATCCACTCCCCGCTCTACTGCCTCTAGGATATTGGCAGGAGTTCCTACTCCCATCAGATACGTTGGCTTGTCTTCCGGTAAATATGGTACCACCGCCTCTATGGTACGGTACATATCACTGTGGCTCTCTCCTACCGCCAGCCCTCCAATGGCATAGCCATCCAAATCAAGTTCCGTAATCTGTTTTGCATGCTCTCTTCGTACATCTTCAAGGCATCCTCCTTGGTTGATACCAAACAACATCTGTTTTTTATTGATGGTATCTTCTAAAGAATTTAATCTTGCCATTTCCCTCTTGCAACGCTCCAGCCAGCGGGTGGTTCTTGCCACAGACCGTTCCATATATTCTCTGGATTCCAGACTTGGGGGACATTCGTCAAAAGCCATGGCAATGGTGGATGCAAGATTTGACTGAATCTGCATACTTTCCTCCGGGCCCATAAAAATCTTTCTTCCATCTACATGGGAGTTGAAATATACCCCTTCTTCTTTGATTTTTCGAAGGCTTGCCAGGGAAAACACCTGAAATCCGCCGGAATCGGTAAGAATTGGTTTGTTCCAGTTCATAAATTTGTGAAGTCCACCTAATTTCTTTACCACCTGATCTCCCGGTCTTACATGTAAGTGATAGGTATTGGATAGTTCCACCTGGGTTTTTAGGTTCTCTAAATCCTCTGTGGCTACTGCTCCTTTGATGGCCGCTGCAGTACCCACATTCATAAATACTGGTGTTTCAATCACCCCATGGACCGTAGTCAGACGTCCTCTCTTTGCATTCCCATCTTTCTTGATTATCTGGTACATACGTTTTGTTCCTCTCTTCTTTCTATATATCAGACCATAGTTGTATTGTAACTATTCCGCAGTTCTGAACAGATACATTCTATTTTATTTTTCCCTGCTTTAGCTTTTTCTTTTCTGCTATCTGTAACTGCAATTCCACTTTCATATCCAAAAACGCCCTCTTATACTTTCCTGAGGTTGCAGAGGGATGGGCATAAAACATATAGTTTCTTGCTCCGAAATTTTTCTTTGCCAAAGCCTTATACTGTGATACTTTTTCTTTCATACTCTCATAGTAACTCCAAAGTTCCGGGGCATTTTCCGAAATCTCCATATGAGAATTTTCCATATAGTCTGCAAGCCTCTGTCTTCTTTCTGCGTTGGCCTTCTGTATTGCTTCCACTTTTCCTTCCACAGTTTCCCGAAGGACATCTTTTCTTTCCTCGAGGATTTCCCGAAGCGCATCTGCCTTTTCTTCCACATTTTCCAACAGATTTTCCTTGCGTTCTGACAACTGGAATAAAAGTTTCTCTTCCATCTCTTCCAGCTCTGTCTTCATTCTTTCCATCTGCTCTAACATCACTCTCACATCAATCGCTGCCTTGACAGAAATTACCGTATCCACACAAAATAGACACAAGATAAAGATAGTCACCGGATATATCATAATCTCTGGAATGGAAAATAAAAGTTTCTCAATGGGTTTATGGATGACTTCTGTCATCAATAGGGTTAAAAAGCCCCAGGCAATTGAGGAGGACAGACAGATAACCCCCTTATACTGAAACTTCTGATTGCTATAATCCCAGTATTTTACCTTGAATAGAGCCTCCATGCCAATTCCTACAAAATATTCCAGTATCGTCGCTGCCACCATACCGGCAAAATAAGTTGCAACCAGATTTCCCGAAAAGGGGATGGATGCAAATAACATAATCATTGCCCCAGATGCATATATTGGCAGAATGGGACCTCTTAAAAATCCTCGGTTCACAAATTTTCTTTTCTTCACTGACACATAAGTTGTTTCAAATACCCAACCTAAAAAACCATATATAAAAAATATCAATATCCATTGAACTATATTATAATGATACATACTTTCTTCCCCCTTGTTTTCTATAATGACTCAATCAGTATATCGCATCTTCTTTTTTGTTGCAAGTATTTCATTTTTTCACCAACGCTGTGCCCGATTTTTGTTAAATACACATTTTTGCACGGTCAGCGCAGTAAATGCGCAGACCTGCCTGAACTGTTACCACAACCCCGATTCGCTGTGCCACTTTTTAATTGCACTTAAATCTAAACTATGCTAATATATAGGTACGGTACCCATGACAGGGGTGGATGTAGAAAAAATAAAATGCCTAACCTGTCTCTACCAGGCTAGGCATCGCTCATTTGAGCATTTACATTTAATCCTAATCGGGTACGTCCGCTTTTGGATTGGGAAACATACCGTACTGAAAGGTGTCTGCTCCAACAGATGCCTTTCTTTATGACTAATATAACACATTTCAGGTAAATTATCAACCAAATATTGAAAATAGAAAGGAAAATAGATATGGCAGGATCAATTTATGGAAAACATTTTAGCATAGCAACCTGGGGGGAGTCCCATGGCAAAGGAATCGGCGTAGTGGTAGATGGCTGCCCTGCCGGATTGGAGCTAACGGAAGAAGACATTCAAAAATTCTTGGATAGAAGAAAGCCCGGACAATCCAAGTTTACCACCCAAAGAAATGAGGCAGATGCTGTAAAGATTCTTTCCGGAACCTTTGAAGGAAAGACTACCGGAACCCCTATTTCCATGGTAGTGTTCAATGAAACCCAGCGTTCTTCTGATTATTCAGAAATTGCCAACTACTATCGCCCGGGACATGCGGATCTCACCTATGATATCAAATACGGATTTCGAGATTATCGGGGAGGTGGACGTTCCTCCGGCCGTGAAACCATTGGCCGTGTGGCTGCTGGTGCCATCGCCATCAAAATATTAAATACTCTGGGAGTGGATATTTTTGCCTACTCTAAATCCATTGGACCAATAAACTGCGCCCCGGCAAAATTTAGTCGTGAGGAGATCATGAACAATAAATTGTATATGCCAGATGCTGACGCTGCCAATAAGGCTTCTGATTATCTGGCACAATGTATGGCAGAGCGAAATTCCTCCGGTGGAATCATTGAATGTATTGTAAAAAACATGCCTGCAGGAGTTGGAGAGCCTGCCTTTGAAAAGCTAAGTGCCAACCTTGCCAAAGCCATCTGCTCTATTGGTGCTGTCAAGGGCTTTGAAATCGGAGATGGATTTGATGTGGCTACCGCCACCGGGCTTACCAACAATGACAACTACGAAATAAAAGATGGTAAAGTATGTAAGCTGACCAATCATTCCGGTGGAATCTTAGGTGGAATCAGCGACGGATCTGATATCATACTAAGAGCTGCCATTAAGCCAACTCCTTCTATTGCAAGTACACAACATACCTTTAATAAACAAGGCGAAAACATTGATATCAATATCAAAGGACGCCATGACCCTATTATCGTGCCCCGTGCCGTAGTAGTTGTGGAATCCATGACAGCCCTTTGTCTTGTGGATATGCTCTTTGAAAGTATGACCTCTAAGATGGACGATATTGTGAATTTCTTTAGGTAATTTGGAATGCGACTCCCTTTTAAAAAAAATTTACAATCAGTACGCTGGCAGCCACACCTGCCAGGGTACTGAGCAATGCTCCTACCAAGGTCCACCGGGTTTTCGTCACTTTTGCCGCCAGAAAATAAACTGACATAGTATAAAAAATGGTCTCTGTACAACTCATCATAATAGATGCAATCATTCCCGTATAGGAATCCGGGCCGTATTCTTTGAAAATATCAATTACCACCCCGGTAGCTGCAGAGGAGGAAAATAATTTCACGATTGCTAAGGATAAAAGTTCTGCCGGGAATCCAATTCTTACAACAAAAGGAGCCGCCAACTCTGCAAGCATATCCAAAAATCCAGAGGCTCTTAAAATACCTACTCCCATCATTAATCCCACCAATGTAGGCATAATCTTTATCACGGTCTGAAAGCCTTCCTGGGCTCCCTTTATAAAATCACTGTACACATCCTGTTTATTTAATATTCCCATAAGTACAATAGAAAAAACAACCGCAGGTATCACCATATTAGATACCATTACCAAGATATGCATATCCCCACTCCTCTAAACAATCCCTTTTCTATCCATAATCTTACAAAATATCACTGCCACCAAAGTGCTGACAAAAGTTGCCATAAGTGCCGGCATAATAATTCCTGAAGGATTTACGCTGTTATACTGACTTCTATAAGCTATGATATTTACCGGTATCAACTGCAAAGAAGATATATTGATAATTAAAAATATACACATTTCATTGCTGGCAATTTTAGATATTTCCTCTGAACCTTCTAAATCTTGACGAAGCTTTGATAATTCTTCCATTGCCTTTAATCCTGCCGGAGTCGCCGCCCAGCCAAGTCCAAAAAGATTGGCAGCCATATTAGTACACATATACTCCATTGCTTTTGAATTCTTCTCAATTCTTGGAAACATTAATTTTGCAAAGGGCATCAAGACTCTGGTCAAATACCTTATCATTCCGGCATTTTCAGCAATCTTCATAAGTCCCACCCAGACTCCCATCACTCCAAGCATGGTAACACAAAGATTGATAGCCTCCTTTGCAGATTCTAATATGGCATTAGAAACATTTTCAATATTTCCTGTTAGGAAACCATAGAAAATCCCTACAAGAATCATTCCCGCCCATAGATAATTCAACATAGTTTCACTCCATTATATTTTTATTTTCTATTACTACTCTCTAATATATATAAATATTCTATGGAAAAAATTCCTCTCCTTGGGGATGCGACCCCCTCCTGGGGGATGCGACCCCCTCCTTGGGGATGCGACCCCCTCCTGGGGGATGCGACCCCCTCCTGGGGGATGCGACCCCCTCCTGGGGGATGCGACCCCCTTCTAGGGGATGCGACCCCCTTCTGGGGGATGCGACCCCCTTCTAGGGGATGCGACCCCCTTCTGGGGGATGCGACCCCCTCCTGGGGGATGCGACCCCCTC
>JBGVDD010000259.1:0-27069 GCA_045119215.1 Lachnospiraceae bacterium
ATAGGAGTGAAAAGATATGGCAAAGAATATTTTAATATGTGATGACGCAGCATTTATGAGAATGATGATTAAGGATATCCTTACAAAGAACGGATACAATGTAGCTGGAGAGGCAGAAAACGGAGCGAAAGCTGTTGAAAAATATAATGAATTGAAACCGGATCTAGTTTTGATGGATATCACAATGCCAGAGATGGATGGTATTCAGGCATTAAAGAAAATCAAGGAAGCAGATGCAGGGGCAATGGTTATTATGTGCTCCGCTATGGGGCAGCAGGCAATGGTTATTGAATCCATTCAGTCGGGGGCGAAGGATTTTATTGTAAAGCCATTCCAGGCAGACCGTGTTCTTGAAGCGGTAAAGAAGGTTATTGGATAAATGTTTTTGTTAATGACAGGCTACTCAAGATTGAGTAGCTTTGCCCAGTTAATTACCCTGGTGGTAATATTTGTCTTTGTTTTATTGTTGACATATGTTTCCACCAGGTGGATGGCAAAACTTCAAAAAAACCAACATAAGTGCTCCAATATTCAGGTGATGGAAACTTTTCGTATTAGTAATACAAAGTATATACAGATTCTGAAGATTGGAGCAAAGTATATTGTGATAGCAGTATGTAAGGAGAATGTTACGTTTCTTACAGAATTAAAAGAAGAAGAACTAAATCTGGAATGTTTGACAAAAAATATATCTGAAGTAAGCTTCCAGGATGTATTTCAAAAGGTAAAAGGAGTTCCTAAACTCTTCGATAAGTCAAAAGAAAGTGAAGAGAATGAAGATAATGAAAACAAGTAGAGCACAGAGGAAGAGAAAATATATATTTTGTACGTTGCTGGTTTTAGTGGCGTTCACAGTATTTACAGGGGCTTTTTACAGCTCGAAAGCTTATGCTACAACGGTAGAAAATAAAGCATCTGGTAACAAAAGTGACAGTAATCTAGGAACAGATAACGTTACCACAGACACAGACGGAACAGATACTGGAAAGAATGGTGGGCTCCGCCTGGAATATAATAGTGGAAGTGGAAATGGAGAACTTTCAGGTTCCATACAGATTTTATTGGTTCTGACAATTATTTCCTTGGCACCGTCTATTCTGATTATGTTAACGTCGTTTACCCGTATTATTATTGTATTGCATTTTACGAGAGCGGCGCTGAATACCCAGACGGCACCACCCAATCAAGTGCTGATAGGTTTAGCCCTGTTTTTGACGGTTTTTATTATGACACCTGTGTTTAATCAAATCAATGAAGAGGCAATACAGCCCTTTAATAAAGGAGAAATCACACAGGAGGCTGCTATAGAAAAAGGAATTGAGCCATTGAGAGAATTTATGTATGGGCAAACAAAGAGAAAAGACGTTCAGCTGTTTATGGATATTTCAGGTGAAATAGACAAAGTAGAAAATCCAAATGAATTTACTGAGGATGATATTCCAACCTATGTATTGGTACCAAGCTTTATCATAAGTGAACTAAGAACTGCCTTTATTATTGGATTTTTGATATATATTCCTTTTATTGTGATAGATATGGTTGTGGCATCTGTTTTGATGTCTATGGGTATGATGATGTTGCCGCCTACTACCATATCCATGCCATTTAAGATTTTACTTTTTGTTCTGGCAGATGGATGGAGTTTAGTGATAGGAAGTTTGGTAAAAACATTTTATTAGTATTAGGAAAGGAGAAAGCAGATGTCAGTAGACGTAGTAGTAGATATTGCCAAAGCAACTCTTTGGAATATCATTATTACAGCAACCCCAGTGTTGTTGATTTCTTTAGTTGTGGGTTTGATTATCAGTATTTTTCAAACTGCAACATCCATTCAGGAGCAGACGTTGACCTTTGTGCCTAAGGTGCTGGCTATTTTTCTTTCCCTAATGCTTATGGGAGAATGGATGTTAAATAATATGGCCGATTTTATGGTGAAATTGTGGTCTGATTTTAGTATCTATATAGGTTCATAATATGGTGAGTTTAGGGTTTACATTAAAGGATTTTGAATATTTTTTCTTGATTTTAGTTAGAATATCAGCGTTTGTGGCGGTAGCTCCTTTTTTTTCCATGACCAGCGTACCAAATAAAATTAAGGTAGGTATCTCTTTTGCGGTGGCCTTGATGCTTTGGTTTTGTGTGCCCTATGTAAATGTGGAGTATACCACAACCCTTGATTATGCAGCTGTGGTGATAAAAGAAGCAATTGCCGGATTGTTAATTGGATTTTCGGCCAGTATATGTAATTATATTATACTTTTTGCCGGGCATTTAATCGATATGGATATGGGATTTGCCATGGTAAGTGTATTTGATCCGGTGACGAAAAACCAGGTAAGCATATCGGGAACCTTTTATAATTATATGATTATGTTATGTTTGTTGTGTTCAGGAATGCATACATATATATTAAGGGCGTTGATTGATTCCTACACGTTAATACCCATTAATATGGAAATCTTTGATATTAATGGGCTTTATGGTAATATGTTGGAATTTTTGGGAGATTATGTGGTGATTGGTTTTCGTATCTTTCTTCCTGTATTTATGGCACTGATGATATTGAATGTGGTATTGGGAGTTTTGGCAAAAGTGGCGCCACAGATGAATATGTTTGTGGTGGGAATGCAGTTAAAGATATTAACAGGTTTACTGGTTATGTTCATAACTGTTTATTTATTGCCAGATATTTCAGGTTTTATATTTGAAGAAACAAAGAAAATGATGGTGACATTTCTTGGAAACATGTAGTAATTTGTTAGAAAAAAAACAGATGCAAAACAATTTATATCTATATAGGAAGCTTAATCTGCAGTTTTTTGCCGAGGGTGGAGATGACAAGACAGAGGAAGCAACACCTAAAAAATTGGAAGATGCAAGAAAAGAGGGACAGGTTGCAAAAAGCCGTGAAGTTGGCATGGGATTTTCCCTTCTTGCAGTTTTTGTACTATTGAAAATTTATGTTGGGGCTTTAGGAGAGCGTTTTATTCAGAATTTTCGTAATACATACATGAGGATTCCAGAATTTGTGGGAGTGGAAGGAACCTACGATGCATCCTCCTTTATGAGAATGATGAGGGAGGGGATTTTGGAAATGATAATTATGATGCTCCCTTTTTTGGCTGTGGGATTTATGGTTGCTTTTATATCGGATGTTATGCAGGTAAAATGGAAATTTACGGCAAAACCTCTGAAACCGAAATTTAGCAAAATGAACCCATTAAAAGGGGTGAAGAAAATTATATCGGCTCAGTCCTTATTTGAACTGTTAAAGGCCATTGTAAAAGTGATATTTATTGTTATTTTGGCCTACCAGACGATTAAAGACAAAATTCTGATTCTATATTCTCTGTACGATATGTCTATGATGAAGGCATTAGGGACTATAGGTACTGTGGTGACAGATTTAGGAATTCGTATTAGTGCTTTTTATCTGGTGGTAGCAGCTGTGGACTTTGTGTATCAGAAAATGAAATTTAAAAAGGATATGCGAATGTCAAAACAGGAAGTAAAGGACGAATATAAGAATTCCGAGGGGGATCCTCAGATTAAGTCCCAGATAAAACAAAGGATGCGCCAGGCTTCTCAAAGGAGAATGATGCAGTCTGTGCCAGAGGCTGATGTAGTTATCACAAACCCTACACATTTTGCGGTAGCATTAAAGTATGATGCAGATTCCGGGAAAGCCCCTATCGTGGTGGCAAAGGGAGAGGATTTTTTGGCTCAGAGAATCAAGGATATGGCAAGGGAAAATGGAGTGGAAATTGTTGAAAACAAACCTTTAGCCAGAATGCTGTACCATAATGTAGAGCTTGGAGAAGAAATTCCACCGGAACTTTATCAGGCAGTAGCTGAGGTATTGGCTTATGTATATGGACTTAAGGGCAACAAATAGTTGTTGTGTACGGTAACAGTATCAACAAATAAAATAAAAGAGTATGTTGTCAAAAAACGTTGAATCATAGCGAAAATAATGTTAGAATATCTGTGATTATTTAGAAAATGGAGGGCAAAAGAAGTGAAGGTTAAGAAGGCGGATATGTTTGTGGGCATTTATTTGATGGCTGCAATTGTATTTTTCATTATATCCATACCTTCGGGTGTGTTAGACGTGCTGTTAGCGTTTAATATTGGAATGGCTTTGATTATTTTATTTCAATGTCTATACGTAAAGGAAGTATTGGATATGTCATTCTTTCCAACTTTGCTTTTGTTTACCACGATTTTTAGAATATCATTGAATGTATCATCCACCAAATTAATCTTACAGACAGGTAATCCGGGTAAGGTAGTAGAGACCTTTGGACAGTTTGTTGGTGGGAATAATTTAGTTATTGGTGTTATTATTTTCTTTATTCTTATTTTGATTCAGTTTATGGTTATCAATAAAGGTTCTGAGCGAGTAGCAGAGGTTACTGCACGTTTTACCTTGGATGCTATGCCTGGAAAACAGATGGCAATTGATGCAGACTTGAATACAGGAGCAATCAGCGATGAGGAGGCAAAAAGAAGAAGAGAAAAGATTCAAAAAGAGGCTAGTTTCTTTGGATCTATGGATGGTGCGGTAAAGTATGTAAAAGGGGATGCTATCGCAGGATTAATTATCACCGCAGTAAATGCAGTAGGTGGTATTATTATGGGAGTGATGTATCAGGGGATGGAGCCAGCGGAGGCTCTTACACAGTACGTTATTCTTACTATCGGTGATGGTTTGGTATCCCAGATACCTTCTCTTGTGATCTCACTGTCTACTGGTTTACTGGTAACCAAAGGCTCCGAGGACAGAGACATCGGCGAGACAATGCTAAACCAGCTGTTTGGTACGCCAAAGGTTATGTTCATGGTTGGTGCTGCCATGTGTATACTGGGAATTCTTACCCCATTGCCATTTATTGTGTTTGTGACTTTTGGTGTGGCTTTTATTGTTGCAGGATTCATGAAGCAGAATAAAGAGGCAGTTCAGGAGATTGAAAGTGAAGTGGAAACTCCAGAGACGGATGCAGAGGAAGTGCGGCGTCCTGAAAATGTGGTATCTTTGCTACAGGTGGATCCTATTGAATTAGAATTCGGATACGGAATTATTCCTCTGGCTGATGTAAATCAGGGGGGAGATTTGCTGGATCGTGTGGTTATGATTCGAAGACAGATTGCCTTAGAGCTTGGTACTGTGGTGCCTATTATTCGTTTGAGGGATAATATTCAGCTGAATCCAAATCAGTATATTATTAAGATAAAGGGAATTCAGATTAGTGAAGGTGAGATTCTTTTTGACCACTATATGGCCATGAATCCGGGATACGTGGAAGAAGAGATCACAGGAATTCCTACCTTTGAGCCTTCTTTCCATTTGCCTGCAATCTGGATTACAGAAAGTCAGAGAGAACGGGCAGAGAGTCTGGGATATACAGTAGTGGATCCTCCGTCTATTATAGCTACACATTTGACAGAAGTAATTCGCAAGCATATTGATGAATTACTTACCAGACAGGATGTGGCTCAGCTTATGGATAATTTAAAGGAAAACAATCCATCTTTGATAGAGGAGCTTACACCAAAGCTTATGGGACTGGGCGAAATACAGAAAGTTTTACAGAATTTGTTAAGAGAAGGAATCTCTATCAGGGATTTGCTTACCATATGTGAAACACTGGCTGATCACGCACCAACCACAAGGGATACAGATGTGCTGACGGAATATGTAAGACAGAGCTTAAAGAGAGCAATATCTGCAAAATATTTTATGAACAATGAGGCTACCAGTGTAGTTACCTTAGATCCTAAAGTGGAACAGGATATTATGAATTCAGTAAAACAGACGGAGCAAGGGGCTTATCTTACGCTAGAGCCGGAGAAAACGAGAAATATTATCAATTCAGTGCAGGAGGAGATTAACAAGCTGGAGAACTTAGGAAAGAATCCAATTGTGATTACCTCGCCAATCGTAAGAATGTATTTTAAAAAACTTACAGAGGATTATTTCAGTGATTTGGTTGTGGTTTCATATAATGAAATTGAATCCAATATCGAATTACAATCAGTAGGGATGGTGACAGGATAAAATGATTATAAAAAAGTTTCAGGCCCCAACGGAAAATGAGGCTATGTTACAGGTGAAAGAGGAAATGGGCAGTGATGCTGTCATAATGAATATAAAAAAGATAAGACATAGAGGGATTATGAGTTTGTTGAAACCTACAGTTGTGGAGGTGACAGCAGCTTTGGAAGAAACGGTGAAAGAATCCTCGGAACAGGGGGCAAGTACTGGTAGTGCAGGAACTTTGAATCTTGTGGCAGACGAACCCATGCAGATTGATTTTTCAGAGAAAAAACCTAAGTATAATCCTGATATCATTCTGGATGAGCCAGAGGATACTGTGGACTACAAACAAGGTTTGGACGGTGCCAATGCAATCGAAGAAAAATTAAATAATCTTCAGTCCATGTTGGAAAAACAAATCAAAAAAGAAAAAGAAGATTTCAAAACAGAAGAAAGTCAAGAAGAGGAAGATGAGACAGCTCAGTTTTTGCAGTTGATTTATAATGCTTTGATTGATAATGAAGTAGATGAAAAATATGCAAAACAGATTGTGGATGAAATGTCAGGAGCAAAAAAAGCCAAGATGAGTGTAGATGCCCTTATGGGAAATGTGTATCAGAAAATGATATTGAAATTTGGAGAAGTAGCACCTGTGAAGGAAGCAAAGAATGGATGTAAGGTAATTTTCTTTATAGGACCTACGGGGGTTGGAAAAACCACAACCGTTGCCAAGATAGCCTCCAAACTGAAATTAGAAGAAAAAAAGAAGGTGGCTTTGCTTACCACAGATACCTACCGTATTGCGGCTACAGAGCAGCTACGGACCTATGCTGAAATCTTAGATGTGCCATTTCAGGTGATTTATTCAGGGGAGGAATTGTTACAAGCCCAGGAAACTTATAAAGATTTTGATTTTATTTTGGTAGACACTGCCGGGCATTCCCCGGCAAATGAGGAGCAACATGCTGATTTAAAGCATTTTGTAAATTCTGTAAATGATAAGGTAACCAGGGAGCTGTATCTTGTAATGAGTGCCACCACAAAATATAAGGATTTACTGCGTATTGTGGATTCTTATGAGGATATGAAGGGATTTCGGTTGATTTTCACAAAGCTGGATGAAACTTCTGAGTGTGGTAATATTTTAAATGTGAGAATGTATACAAAGGCAAAACTCTCCTATGTAACTTATGGACAGAATGTTCCGGAAGATATTCAGGTATTTGACGCACAGTCAACGGTGAAGAAACTATTGGGAGGAAACTGATGGATCAGGCAGAGCAACTTAGAAATATAATAAAGACAAAACAACTTAGAAAGAAGTCCTCTGCCAGAGTTTTAACCATTACCAGCGGAAAAGGTGGAGTTGGAAAGTCAAATTTATCGATTAATCTGGGAATACAGTTACGGAAAATGGGAAAAAGAGTGTTGATACTGGATGCTGACTTTGGATTGGCAAATATTGAGGTGTTATTTGGGGCTATTCCCAAGTACACTCTAAACGATGTGATTAATGGAAAGAAGAATTTAGAAGATACCATTACACAAGGTCCTATGGATATCCAATTTATATCCGGCGGAACAGGAGTAGAGGGAATGGCAAATCTTAATAAAATTCAACTGACGAACCTTTTGCGTAATGTTCCGAGACTGGATGAATTGGCGGATGTGATTATTATTGATACTGGTGCGGGAATTTCAGACAGTGTGTTGGAATTTGTGGCGGCTGGCAGCGAAGTGCTTTTGGTGAGCACACCAGAACCTACTTCCTTAACCGATGCATATTCTTTGTTAAAGTCATTGCATCATTATCAAAGATTTTCCAAACAGGATACCAAAATAAGAATTATAGCAAACAGGGTGTCTAGTTTGGCAGAAGGAAAAAATCTTCACACAAAATTAAATATAGTATCAGAAAAATTTTTGGGTCTGTCTTTGGACTATTTAGGATGTGTTCCAACGGATGAACAACTGGTGAAGGCTGTAATGGCTCAGTCTCCAGTGACAATTAGTTATCCCAAAGCCCGTTCATCAAAAGCATTTGAAAAACTGGCAGTGGATTTGTTACAGGAAAATGAAGAAGAAAGAGAGAAGAGAAAAAGTCTGTCGCAGATTTTTCAAAGTTTCTTTCAGACAAATTGAATTCTATTAACATTAAACGATTTTAAAGAATGAAGAAAGCGTGAAGAGTATGGTGACAAATGTTATAAGAGTGGGTGACAAAATTGATTTAATTCAGACAAATGTAGCAGAAGGAGATGATAACAAAGTTTATAAAAGTCAGGTTTATGATGTGGTAGGAGAGGAACAGCTAAAAATTGCAATGCCTCAGGAAAAAGGGAAGCTGCTTCTGTTGCATTTAGAATCAGTGTACCGTATGCAGTTTGTATCAGAAACAGGAATGTATGAGTGTAACGGGAAAGTGGTGGACCGATATAAGACAGACAATGTGTACGTAGTAGTCATGGATATTGTTTCGGCGTTAAAAAAAATACAACGAAGAGAGTTTTACCGGTTAAACTGCTTACTGGATGCAGGAATTCATATCCTTACAGATGAGGAATTGATGACAGGGGATTTGGGTAAAATTGTAGAGGCTCAGAAAACAACGCCGGCAGAGTATGAAGAAGGTGTCATTGTGGATATCAGTGGTGGTGGTGCACGGATGGTGACAGATTGTGATGTGCCGGAAGGGACTTATATTCTTATAAAATTTCAGATTGATTTTAAAGACAATACTGTAAATTATGATTTGCTGGCGAGAACGGTGACTAGAAGAAGTCTTTTGAATAGAAAGAAGCGGTACGAATTAAGAGTGGAATTCGAACAGTTGAGTAACCACCTTCGGGAATCTTTGATTAAATATATTTTTGAAGAGGAACGAAAAAAGAGGAAAATAGAAAAGGGTTGATAAAATTGGGTGAAAAGAAAAAAATTTTAGTGGTTGACGACTCTGCACTTATGAGAAGGGTAATTTGTGATATAATCAACTCAGATGAAAGTTTTGAAGCGGTGGATGTGGCCAAAGACGGCGTAGAAGCATTTGCACTGCTTACAGATCATCAATATGATGCAGTTCTCTTGGATATTAATATGCCTAGAATGAGCGGCCTGGAATTGCTGGAAAAACTGAAAAAGCATAGAATCAAAGCTAATGTAGTCATGAACAGTACCTTGACAAGAGATGGAGCAGAAGAAACCATCAAGGCATTGGAGTTGGGGGCGTTGGATTTTATAAATAAGCCGGACAATTTCATTGCAGCAAAGGGGACAGACTACAGAAAAACTTTGTTGGAGGTTGTAAGGGTTGCTACAAGGGTAGCAATAAAAAGAAAATCTAGGGATGTTGGGACAAAGAGAGAACAAGGTGTTGCCGCTGATAATGCAGAGGAAAAGAGAGTTACTATAGGTTCAAGACAAAGAAATATGTCTTTGAGAACTGGAAATCAGCCTGTTGTAAATAAGACAGGAAAAATTATTGCACTGGCTTGTTCTACCGGAGGGCCGAAATCACTGCAGAGCGTAATACCATTATTGCCAGCAAACTTACCAGTACCAATGTTAGTTGTACAGCATATGCCGGCAGGCTTTACCAAGTCGTTAGCAGACAGGTTAAATGACGTGAGCAAGGTGAAGGTAAAGGAGGCAGAAGAGGGAGATTTACTTTTCCCAGGTTGTGTTTATATCGCTCCAGGTGGAAGACATATGCAGGTGAAGTCCGTAGGTGGTTCCAGTAAGATTGTACTTATGGATGAACCGCCAAGGGAGGGTGTAAAGCCCTGTGCCAATTATATGTATGAATCACTTGCTGACAGCTCCTATGAAGAGATTATATGTGTGGTGTTAACAGGCATGGGCGCAGATGGAACAAAAGGTATACAGTTTTTAGACAAAAACAAAAAGACGTATGTAATCGCACAGGATGAAGCATCCAGTGTCGTTTATGGCATGCCAAAGGCAATTGCTGAGACAGGCCTAGTAGATGAAATAGTACCATTAACAAAGATTACAGAAAGAATTTTAAAGAATTTGGGGGTATGACGAGATGGATACAAGTCAATATTTGGAGATTTTTATCGACGAAACAAAAGAACATTTACAAAACATGAACGAGCAGATTCTGATTCTGGAGAAAGAACCGGATAATGCAGATACCATTAATGAGATTTTCCGTGCAGCACACTCACTAAAAGGTATGGCGGGAACTATGGGATATAAACGTATGCAACGCTTGACCCATGACACAGAAAACGTGTTTTCAGAAATTCGAAATGGAAAGATGAAGGTGTCCGCGGGTTTAATTGATACTTTATTTCAGAGCTTAGATGCTTTGGAAGGATATTTAGAAAATATACAGCAGACTGCGGACGAGGGAACAGATGACCATGAACCTATTATTAAACAATTAAATGATATTTTGGCAAGTGCCAATGGTGAAGCACCAGCAGTAGTAAAGGAAGAAAAAAAGGAAGAGACTGCCACAAAGCAGGAAACAGCAGCAGGTGCTAAATATAAAAGTATTAATTTGGAAGAGCATGAAGTTAATGCCATGAATGAGGCATTTAAGAAAAACTTGAATGTATACGGTGTGACTGTATTTATTCAGGAAAGTTGTATCCTTAAGGCAGCAAGAGCGTTTTTGGTATTTAAGGCCTTAGAGGAACTGGGTGAAATCATTGTGTCGCTGCCAAGTGTACAGGATATTGAGGATGAAAAATTTGATTTAGAGTTTAGCCTGTATTTGATTTCTGAGGCAGATGCCGAGAAAGTGAAGAGTGCCATTAAAAATGTATCTGAAATAGAAGATGCAATTGTTGAAAAAATAGAAAAAGTGGAAGATGTGACAGTAGAAGAGCAGAAGGAAGAAAAACCTGCAGAAGAAAAAGAAAAGAAAGAAGAAAAGCAAGCATCTACACCAACGCCAGCACCAGCAGCAGCCCAGGCAGCACCGGCAAAACAGCAGACACAGGCAAAGCAAACCTCGAAACCGGTAGTAAACAGAACGGTACGTGTGGACATTGAAAAACTGGATGCATTGATGAATCAGGTAAGTGAGTTGATTATTGCGAAGAACTCCCTGGTTTCTATTAGCACAGCTGATGTAAATCAGCAGACAGCCCAAGGGTTACATGACCAGATTGAGTACTTAGAAAGAATAACTACCAATCTTCATGAATCTGTCATGAAGGTTCGAATGGTGCCAATCGAAAGTGTTGTCAGCAGATTCCCTCGTATGATTCGTGATATTTCCAAGAAATTGGATAAAAAGATGGAATTATATATGACTGGTGAAGATACAGAACTTGATAGAACTGTTATTGATGAAATTGGAGATCCATTGATGCATTTGCTTAGAAACTCTGCAGATCACGGTTTGGAAGCCAATGATGTTCGTGTTCAGAGAGGTAAGGAAGCTGTTGGTTCTATCTTCCTAAATGCTTATCAGGAAGGAAATAATGTTATCATTGAAGTTGGGGATGATGGTAACGGTATCGATATTGAAAGTGTAAGAAGTAAGGGGATTGAAAGAGGTATCATTACACCGGAACAGGCAGAGACCATGTCAGATAAAGATGTGATTGGATTATTGTTTATGCCTAGTTTCTCCATGGCCAAGAAGGTATCAGATTTATCTGGAAGAGGTGTTGGACTTGACGTTGTTCAGTCAAAGATAGAGGCTCTTGGTGGTGATGTAGAGGTGAAGACAAAACTTGGTGAAGGAACCACATTTATCATCAGACTTCCATTAACATTGGCAATTATTCAGGCATTGATGGTTGAATTAGGTGATGAGAAGTATGCTATTTCCTTGGGAAGTATTCAGACCATTGAGGATATTTCTGTTTCAGATATCAAGTATGTACAGGGAAAAGAAGTAATCCATATTAGAGGAACAGTAATTCCTATTATACGCTTAGATCAAGTACTTGATATCGGACCAAGAGAAGAAAAGCCAGAGAATCTGATTGTAGTTATTGTTAAGAAGGGAGATAAGCTTGCTGGTCTTGTGGTGGACAATCTTATTGGACAGCAGGAGATTGTTATTAAGTCCCTTGGTAAATATATTGATAATACTAAGATTATCAGTGGTGCCACAATTCTGGGCGATGGTGAAGTTGCACTAATTCTTGACACGAATGTGTTAATATAATTTGGGGGTGTTTGTTGTGGAAGAGAACAAGAAAGAATTTGAAACAGTACAGTACATAGTAGTTAAAATTGGAAGTGAACAATATGGCATTGATATTAGATATGTTGATAATATTGTTCGTATACAGAAGATTACGAGAGTTCCAAAGATTCAAAATTATTTCAAGGGCGTCATAAACTTGAGAGGTGAGATTGTACCTGTTATGAGCTTGAGAATTAAAATGAATCAGCCGGAGGATGAGTTAACCAATGCAGCGAGAATTATTATTATTAAGTTAGAGCCACAGGCCGCTATAGGAATTATCGTGGACGAGGTGAAAGAGGTAGTGACTTTGGAAGAAGACCAAATAGAAAAGGTAACATATGATGCAAAGGATGAAAACGCCGGATATATTAACGGTATTGGAAAACACGAAGGAGAATTGATTTCCTTACTGGATTTACACGCTGTGATAGGGGAAAAGGAGATTGTGTAAGGTGGTGAGAGGATGTCAAAGGTTAATTTAGATAAGATAGACAGCCAATACTATGATGTTCTTCGTGAAATAGGAAATATAGGTGCAGGAAATGCCACTACAGCGCTTGCCCAGCTTCTGAACATGAAGCTGGACATGCGTGTTCCTAAGGTAGATTTGGTGCCATTTAATAAGCTTGTAGAGACCGTATGCGGGGAAGAGGAAATAGTAGTTGGTATTTATTTATTCTTGGAGGAAGATGTAAAGGGAAGTATGATGTTTCTATTAGAAGAAGCATCTGCACGTACCCTTGTGAACCATCTTATGGGACGAGATGTAGAGTATGCGGAACCATTTGACGAAATGGATTTTTCGGCATTACAAGAAATTGGTAATATTATAACTGGTGCGTATCTATCCTCTTTATCGGGATTGACCGGCTTGTTTATCAACGCTTCTGTTCCATACATGACTTTGGATATGGCAGGGGCAATTTTGAGTGTTCCAGCCATAGAATTTGGAAAGTTAGGGGATAAAGCATTATTGATCGAGACGGAATTCGGAGATGATATAGCGATTAATGGTTATTTTATTCTCATACCGGATTTGGAGTCATATGATGTAATATTATCCTCATTAGGGCTGTAGTGAGGTGTTTACATGGCAGAGATGATTAAGGTTGGTATGGCTGATTTGAAGGTTTGCCCCCCGCCAAACTCTATTACGACGCTAGGTTTGGGGTCTTGTGTAGGGATTGCATTGTATGATCCCGTGACAAAAATTGCCGGTCTTGCCCATGTAATGTTACCGGATAGCACCCAGATTCGCAATAATAGCAATAAAGCAAAGTTTGCGGATACCGGAATTGTTGAGCTGGTAAATCAGATGGTTAGGATTGGAGCAAATAAAAGTCGTCTTGTTGCAAAAATTGCAGGTGGGGCACAGATGTTTGCGTTTAGTTCATCCAGTAAATCCGATATGGTGAGAGTGGGGGAACGAAATGTGGAAGCTACCAAAAAGGCATTGAAGAGCTTGAACATTCGTATCCTTGCAGAAGATACCGGATTAAATTATGGACGGACAGTAGAATTTTATTCTGATACAGGAGAGTTTATTATTAAATCAGTGGGAAAACCAATAAAGAAATTGTAATAGTGTGAGTTCTAATAAAGCTATAAGCAGATTTGCTTATAGCATAGGTTTGTTGTGGAAATATAGATTGGGGAGGTTTTTGGGTGAAAACAAGGTATATCTCAGGCTTAATTGTGTTAAGTGCCGGTGCAGTGGTGGCAGTGGTAGGGGTGATATGTGGTACCCCTACAGAAATTTTTCTGAAAGAATTGTTACTAACATTGGTAGGGGCATTTGCTTTTGGGTTACTGGTAGAAAGCTTTGTGCGAAATGCATTGTCACCAGCACCGTCAAGAGACGAACTGGAAATTTTTGAAAACATTGAAGAAATTATCAAAAGGGAAGAAGAGTATGACGAAAAGTATAATGAAGGAAAGATGAAAAAAAAGGAAGTGACAAAACTTACTTTAGGGGAATAACGCAAAATATTTTGAAAGCAAATTGTAATATAAGAAATACAGAATGACAGAATGGGAGCGAAAGCTAGGATGGATGAAGCAGGAAGAAAAGAATTATGGGATTTATATGCAAAGAATAAGAGTGGGGAAATTCGCGAAAAAATCATAATAGAGTACGCTCCTTTGGTGAAGTTAGTAGCCGGCAGATTGAGTATGTATCTAGGATATACGGTGGAATATGATGACCTGGTTGGATATGGGATTTTTGGTCTGATAGATGCTATTGACAAATTTGACTGTGAGAAGGAAGTAAAGTTTGAAACCTATGCATCTTTAAGAATCAGAGGGGCAATTCTTGATCACATAAGAAAGATGGACTGGATTCCAAGAACACTTAGACAGAAACAGAAAAAAATTGATAATGCCATCAAGGAGATTGAGGCAGAAAAGGGAAGAAATGCAAAAGATTCTGAAGTTGCACAACGGCTTGGAATTACAGAGGAAGAGCTGCTTGGGTGGCAGTCACAGATGAAAGTATGTAATTTGATTTCTCTGAATGAATATATGGATACAGAGAGTGAGAATGGATATGGGATGGAAATTCCGGATAAAAAGCAGTTTGCACAACCGGAAAAGGTATTGGAAGAAAATGAGCTAAAGAAAATGCTTATGGAAAGTTTAGAATTGCTCACCGAGAAAGAGAAGAAGGTTACGGTTTTATACTATTATGAAGAATTGACGTTGAAAGAAATCAGTGAAATATTAGAGGTATCAGAATCTAGAATTTCACAATTGCATACAAGGGCATTACAGAAAATGAAACAGAAAATGGGAAATTATATGGGAATCTTACAGACTGTATAATAAAATAAAAAAACGATAACTATATAATAAGTAAAGGAGAAAACGGGGATGAATGGATATTTTCAATTGATTATAAAAGAACATGGGACATTCTTAAGATTATTTCCGGAAACAGAAGGTGGCGAAAGAGTTACAGCAGCAGAAATCAGCAGATATTTGACAAAAGAAAAGATTACTACTTTTGATATCAGAGAAATCAATGGGGCAATCGGTAAATTAAAAGATGAGGCTGTTGACATTTTGGTGAGTTCTGATACAATTATTCCCGTAACAGAAAGTTTGGCGGTAACGGTATCAGAAGATAAAATGACCGTAACAGGTCGTTTTTATCCACCATCTACAGATGGAAGATTGTTGGATAAACAAGGGATTATTTCGGATATGGCTATTGTAGGTATTAAGGCAGGGGTGGATGAGAAGGCAATAGACATGTTTTTGCAGGATAAGCAGTATTGTAAAGATTATGTGTTAGCCAGAGGTGTGGAACCGGTTCAAGGAAAGGATGCAGTGATTGAATATCACTTCAATACGGAAACTAATCTAAAGCCAACTTTGCATGAGGATGGTACAGTAGACTATCATGAACTAAATAATATAGCAAGAGTTACCAAGGGACAGGTTGTTGCATCTTTAATAAAGGAAGATTTAGGACATCCGGGCATCAATGTCTGTGGTGAAGTAATTCGGCCGAGAGAAGTGGCAAAACTGCGGTTATCAGCTAGTTTAAATACCGTGTTATCGGAGGATAGACTACAGTTGATTTCTCAGGTGAATGGACACGCTTCTTTGGTTAATGATAAGGTATTTGTTTCAAATATTTATGAAGTACAGGATGTGGATGCTTCTACAGGTGATATTACCTATGATGGAAATGTGGTAGTAAAGGGAAATGTTAGAAACGGATACAGTATCACTGCACAGGGAAACATTGAAGTCAGTGGTGTTATTGAAGGTGCAATTTTGAAGGCAGAGGGAGATGTGCTTCTCAAACGAGGTATTCAGGGTATGGGAAGGGCAAATGTTAGTTGTAAAGGCAACCTGATTGCTAAATTTATTGAAAATGCAACAGTGGTGGCAGGAGGATTTATCCAGACAGAATCTATTATGCACAGTCATGTTATGGCAAAAGGTGAAATTCAGGTCAGCGGAAAGAAAGGATTTATTACAGGAGGAGTAGTTCGGTCTACCTCTCAGGTATGTGCAAAAAACATTGGTTCACCTATGGGAACAGAAACTGTGATAGAAGTAGGAGTTGACCCGGTATTAAAGGAAAAATACCAAACTATGCTGAATGAAATCAAGGAATCGGAGAAGATTCTTGCAACCTTAAAACCAGTATTGGTAGCTTTTGGTAAGAAGATGGGGCATGGTGAAAAATTTAGTAAGGAGCAGTTGCTAAAATTACAGGATATACAAAAGCAAGTGCAAGAAAATGAACAGCGGATTGCAAATAACGAAAAGGAAATTGAAGAAATTGAAGAGATGCTGCAGGAGGAAACAACAGCTTGTATTAAAGCACAGGGACATATTTACACCGGTGTAAAGATTGTGATTTCCGATGCTACATTGTTTGTGAGGGAGAATGCAAGTTTTGTTCGTTTCATCAGAGAAAAAGGTGAAGTGAAGGCATTTACCATGTAGTATTATGCAGTACATAGAAAGAAGGGAAGTATATGTCATCAGTGATTAGACCTATCGATGTAAGCGGAGTAGTACAGCGTTCCCAAAATATATCTCAAATAAAACAACATGAAGATTCGAAAACTTTTGTTGACCATCAAAATTTTGGGCAAACTTTTGAAAAACAGGTAGAACATCATCTCAATAGTGTGGTGAGCTCAGAAAAAGGGGACAAAAAGAAAGATTCTTATGATGCCAAGGAAAAAGGCAACGGCAGAGAGTACGAAAAACAGCAAAAAGGAAGAAAACAAAAAAAGAAAGACGAAGACAGAGTGATTCCAAAGAGACAGGGAAGCTTTGATATTCGTATTTGAGGAGAACGTTATGAATGCAATGGAAGTACTATTAATTGTGCTAGGTGTTGGTGCATATGCAGCTAGTTTTATCATACCGGAGAAAAATGGAAAAAAAGAAGGGAATTCTCTTGGTGAAAAAGAAATTAAGAAATTAATAGAGGAACAGTGGCCTCAGCTGAAAGAAAATATGGAGGAAGATTCGAAAGAAAGAGCAAAAGAGATTGCCCAGCAAGTTGAGAGAGAATTAGAAAAGCTGTCAAATGAAAAAATCATGGCAGTAGCGGATTATTCCAAAACTGTGTTGGAGGAAATTCAGAAAAATCATTCAGAAGTCATGTTTTTGTATAGTATGCTAAATGATAAGGAGTCAGAATTGAAAGATTCTGTGACAGCTATGGGACAGGCAAAAAAAGAAGCACAGAATTTTCTGGCCAAAACCATGGATTTAGTTGAAAAGATGGATAAACAGTTTGACCAGGTTGAGGATGAATTTCAGCATATGGATGAAAGCCTGACAAGCTTTGGAAACAGTGCAAATCAGGCAATTGTTGATTTGCAGGCTAAAATTGATCATGTGCATGAACAGGTGGAAGCTATCCAATCACAGGTAGAAGAGGCTCAACAGAAGATGAATGAGATTGTGGATAAACCGGTAGAAATTCAGAGCATGTCAGAGGATTCAGTTTCTAATGTACAGAAAGAAAGTTCAGAGGATATTATTTTGGAATCTGAGCCTACAACTATGGAAGAAACATCAAAAGTGAAAGAGACCATTGCGAAAGCGGTAGAGGGCAGTTTGGATGATGAAAAGGATGTAGAATTTGAAAAGAGATTGATTGATACATTACACAATATTTTGCCAGAATTTGAACTGGAGGAAAATGCACCGTCAAATATCCCGATGGAAAGTGTAGAGACATCGGAGCTGAAAGAAAGAGATGTAAAAAAATCAATTTTCGGATTTTTAAAAAACCAGAATAATTCATCTAATAAAAACGAACAGGTAAAAGAATTATATAGACAGGGACTTTCCGAAGTAGAAATAGCAAAACAGCTTTCAATTGGACGAGGAGAAGTACGTTTGATTATTGGTTTAATGGAAAGATAAGTAAGAGAAAGCGAAGAAAGATGCGGAAAGGAACAGCATATTATTATGAAGCTTAAGTATTTTTTAAGAGGATTGGCAAGCGGGATTGTGGTAACAACAGTTATATTATCCATAGCTAATCCAGGTGGCAAAGAGAACTTAATGACAGAGGAACAGATTATACAAAAAGCAAAAGAACTGGGTATGGTAGAGAAGGATGAGGTTAGTGTATCGCCTACAAAGGAGCCCACAAAAGAGATAGAGATTACTCAGGAACCGGGTGTTACATCAGTAATCACAGAGATTGTACAGGAAGGGGACAAGGAGGAACAGTTACCTACAAAAACACCCAAGCCTACTCAGACTCCAAAGCCAACAAAAACACCGCAACCTACCAAAGCATTAACCCCAACGAAGACATCTGAGACAGTTACTATTACTATTTCCTCAGGTATGTGGTCGGATTCGGTAGCAGCACAGTTGAAAACTTTAGGTGTTGTAGAGAGTGCAGCTGAATTTGATCAA
Source organism: Lachnospiraceae bacterium (assembly GCA_045119215.1). Lineage (GTDB taxonomy): Bacteria > Bacillota > Clostridia > Lachnospirales > Lachnospiraceae > RUG11237. Next base: position 18,624 of record JBGVDD010000259.1, read on the forward strand.
TTTTTGGTTGCTAATGGATATGCAGAACGGATTGCGGTAGGAACCTACCAGATTCCAGCTGGCTCAAGTTATGAACAGATTGCAAAAATTATTACAAGAAGGTAATTTTTAGAAATGATTTATTTAAAAGATGTATCTGGATTCCAAGGAGATGAGGGGACCAAAACAGATTATAATATACTGCATTGTGCAGCCTATGATTTGCTTAGGGCTGCAATGAAGAAGGAGTATCCGGATTTGGAAGGAAAGCTTATCATGCGTCACATGCCGCGTGGTAAGCCTTATTTTGTGTTAAGTCAGGGAGAAACAGAAAAGAAATCTGAAGTACAGTTTAATATTAGTCACAGTTTTGATAAAGTAGTCTGTGTCATTGGAAAAGGGGAATTTGGAATCGACATAGAAAAAGTCCGCCCGTGGAGGGAAAAGGTAGCAAAACGTGTTCTGCATCCAATAGAGTGGGATTATCTGGAAAAAAGTGTAAACAAAGATTTGGATTTTATACGTTTTTGGACTTTAAAAGAAGCTTATGGAAAATATTGTGAAAAGGGTATAGGGATAGATTTCAAAAATATTTTTTTTGACCTGGGAAGTTGGTCGGATGAGAAGAAAGAAATTAAGTCGAATCAGGAAAATTTATCATTTTTACAATGGAAAATTGATTCTGACTATATTCTTTCTCTATGCACAGAAAAAGATACCTACATTGACGAATCTTTGTTTTGATGATAGAATTGAATCTTGTTAAGAAAGGAAGAGTGATATGCGATATCATAATATTACTAAGGATGATATGCTCAATGGCGATGGACTAAGAGTGGTTCTGTGGGTTGCAGGGTGCAATCATTGCTGTAAGGGATGTCAGAATCCGGTAACATGGGATGCGGAAGGCGGAATCCTTTTTGATGAGAAGGCTAAGGAAGAAATTTATACTGAATTGAGCAAAGCCTATATTTCGGGAATTACCTTTAGTGGTGGAGACCCATTGTATTCAGCAAATACATACGAAGTAACAGAGCTGGCTAAAGAGATTAAATCTAGATTTCCAGGGAAAACTATTTGGCTCTATACAGGATATGAATGGGAAGCAGTGGCCAGTTATCCGATTATGAATTATGTGGATGTAGTGGTGGATGGCAAATTCCAACTAGATAAATGTGATCCACAGTTACACTGGAAGGGTAGTTCTAATCAGAGGGTAATTGATGTGAAGGAGACAAGACAACAAGGAAAAGTTGTTTTGTATTGTGAAGATTAAGGAAAATCAGAGTAGGAGGAACTTATGAAAAGAATAGCAAAGTTTCACAAGGTAAGTTTTGAGAGATATTTACAGGATTGGGAAAACTTATTTGGAGATGAACCCAAGGAGGTCATTGAAAAGAATTACAGAGATATCCAGCTTCCCAAAAGGGCTACGAAAGGTTCGGCAGGATATGACTTTTTTTCTCCACAGCATTTTTCTTTAGAACCAGGTCGCACCATTACAATTCCTACAGGAATCAGAGTGGAGATGGAAGAAGGATGGGTATTAAAATGTTATCCAAGAAGTGGCCTGGGCTTTAAGTTCAGATTGCAGTTAAATAATACGGTAGGTATTATTGACAGTGATTACTTTTATTCAGACAATGAAGGACACATTTTTGTAAAGCTTACCAATGATAGTAATGAAGGAAAGATTGTTAATATAAATAAAGGGGTTGCTTTCGTTCAGGGTATTTTTGTGGAATATGGAATTACCTATGATGACGAAGTGGCAGAAGAACGTAATGGTGGTTTAGGTAGTACCACAAAGTAAAGGGGTGATATCCGTAACAGTTCAGGCAGGTCTGCGCATTTACTGCGCTGACCGTGCAAAAATGTGCATTTAACAAAAATCGGGCAATTTTGCATGCGTAAGCATTGCCCGATTTAGTAACAGTTTAGCCTATGGCTGAACTGTTGCTGATATCCTGCCATTTCTTTTCTGTAGGCTTGACAAAGCAGAGAGAAACAGTTATACTTTGAATGCAAAATAATTTGATACTCAAATAAAAACAGAACACAAGAAAGTGGAAAGGATAATTTAAATAAAATGACAGTGAAAATTATTGGCACAGGCCGAGGAATTCCCCAAAATATAGTTTCAAACGACGATTTGGCTAAGATTATGGATACATCAGATGAGTGGATTCATACCAGAACGGGGATACATAACAGACATATGGTAAAAGAGGAAGGGACTACCACTATGGCGGTGTCTGCCGCAGAAAATGCAATGAAAAAAGCGGGGGTTTCTCCGGAAGAAATTGATTTGATCATTGTTGGGACTGTATCAGGGGATATGTGTTTTCCAAGTACAGCCTGCCAGGTTCAGGCTGCTATAGGGGCGGTGAACGCAGTGGCATATGATATCAGTGCAGGGTGTTCCGGCTTTATTTTTGCATTAAATGCAGCCTATGGTTATATTATGTCGGGGATGGCGAAATGTGCTTTGATTATAGGTGCAGAAACCTTGTCTAAGATGGTGGACTGGAATGACAGAAGTACCTGTGTGTTGTTTGGAGATGGTGCAGGGGCAGCTATTGTCAAGGGAGTTGAGTCCGAAGGGGGTGTGCTGGCAGTTGCACAGCATTCCGATGGAGCAGGTGGAGATGTGTTAATCGGAAAGAACAGAAATGTGAGAAATCCTTTGGTTGACAATAAAGAAGAAGTGTATTATTTGGAGATGGAAGGACAGGAAGTGTTCAAATTTGCAGTGAAGATGGTGCCAAAGTGTATTATGGAGGTGCTGGAGAAAGCTGGAAAAACTTTAGATGAGGTAGATATGTTTGTACTTCATCAGGCAAATTGCAGAATTATTGAATCTGTATCCAAAAGATTAAAAGTTCCAATGGAGAAGTTTCCAATGAATATCGAGGATTTTGGTAATACTTCAGCAGCAAGCATTCCGATTTTACTGGATGAATTAAATGAAGCAGGAAAGATAAAAGAAGGGGATACCATTGTGTTCTCCGGCTTTGGTGCAGGACTTACCTGGGGTGCTGCTTTGGTACAATGGTAATCTAAAGCGAGTATTATAAGAAAGATAAAAACCATAAGAACGAATAAAAGCTTTCCTTTTGGAAATGCTATGAGGAGTAATTAGAAGTCACATAGTATTTTTGAAAGGAAGTTTTTTTATGGAGATTTTAGAGGAATCTATACGTGACAACATACAGGAAAATATCGTTTATCTCAACAATATATTGAATCAAAAGAATAATTTTGATATTGTGTTTCGACAGTTGAAAATCGGAGGGAAAAAGGTAGGATTATTTTTTGTGGATGGTTTTATGCAGGATGATATTATGCAGAAGCTGATTCAGTTTTTTTATTCTATTAAAGAGGAAGATATGCCAAAAACTCCGGAAGACATGTCAGAGAAGTATATCCCCTATGGGGAGGTATCCCTGGAAAGCAGGTGGAACGAGATACTATACCAGTTGTTATCTGGAATTTCGGTTTTGTTTGTGGAAGGGTATGACAAGTGTATCCTGATTGACTGTAGGACCTATCCTGCGAGAAATGTGAAAGAACCAGAGAAGGATAAGGTATTAAGAGGATCAAAAGATGGTTTTGTGGAAACACTGGTGTTTAATACCGCACTCATTCGAAGAAGGATACGAACTCCGGAATTTATGGTAAAAATAAAGAATGTAGGACGCAGTTCCAAAACCGATGTGGCATTGTGTTATATGGAAGACAGGGTGGATAGAAAACTGCTACAAAAAATTGAAAAAAGATTAGATGAAATTCAGGTAGATGCCCTTACCTTAAATCAGGAGAGCCTCATTGAATGTCTTTATCCCTATAGCTGGTACAATCCCTTTCCGAAGTTTAAATATTCGGAGAGACCGGATACAGCAGCAGCTCAGATTTTAGAGGGCAACATAGTCATTTTGGTGGATAATTCCCCATCCTGCATTATCCTACCGGATTCCGTATTTGACATTATGGAGGAGGCGGATGATTTTTATTTTCCGCCAATTACCGGAACCTATCTGCGGCTGTGCCGATATATTATTGGAATCGTGACGTTGATTCTTACACCTTTGTGGCTTTTATTTGTACATCATCCGGATTGGTTACCTACAGCTTTTGAGTTTACAGCTATAAAAGATGATGTAAATATTCCGGTAGTGTTTCAATTCTTAATCTTAGAAATTGCCATCGATGGTTTGAAACTGGCAGCAGTGAACACTCCAAGCATGTTAAGTACACCCTTAAGTGTGGTTACTGCGTTGGTGTTGGGAGAGTATTCGGTAAATTCTGGATGGTTTAATGAAGAATGTATTCTTTACATGGCATTTGTGGCAGTGGCAAATTATACACAACAAAATTATGAGTTGGGTTATGCGTTAAAATTTTTACGGATTATTTTATTAATCTTAACTAGCGTCTTTGATATCTATGGATTTTTCGCTGGAATTGTGTTAATATTGGTGATGCTTGTAAGCAATAAGACCATTTCGGGAAAAGGATATTTTTATCCGTTGATTCCCTTTGATTTGAAAGCTTTGATTGGCAGAATGAGACGAAGACGCATAGGTTACGATATTACAGAAGAGTAGGAGCCTGATAAAGAATGAAAAAGAAAATAATAACATTTTTATTTTCCATGATTGTCATATGTATGGGCGGTTGTGGAGCAAAAGAGGATCAGAATGTAAATGAAACTTTAGTTGAGGTGGTACCTTCAACAAAAGAGGGTGAGGATACAAAAGATGAGGAAGCTTCTTATTATACCAGTGAGTTGGACTTATCGGTAGAGGGGGAACCTACCATCGAAAATCCTCTGATAGAGAATGAATACGTGGTCATAGGTGATTATACCAAGCTAAAGATAAAAAAAGTGGAGACAAAAGAGCCTACCAAGGAGCAGATTGAGCAGGAATTTGACTCCTATATGGCTGTTTATGATGAGGAAGTTACAGATGAATTAGTGGCAGAGAAAACAGAGTATAAGTCCATCCAGGAATATAAGGATGCTATCAAAAGCCAGCTCCAAACTTCTTTCCAGGCTCAGGCGAAAGCTGCAAAGGAACAGGAAATATGGGAAATTGTATGGGAGAATGCAGCTATAAAAAAATACAATGAAGCCATGGTTGAAGAGTACATTTTGGAATATAAGACTTATATGCAGGAAGAAATTACTCAGATGTATGGGATGAGTTTAGAGGCCTATTTGAATCAGCAGCAAATATCAAAGGAGGAGTTTCGAACCCAGGTACAGAGTGTGGCAAAGTCTAGGGCAAAGCAGGAATTACTGTTAGAGTCAATAGCAAAAGAGGAAGGGCTTGAAAGTACAGAGGATGTAATCCCTTTCCTGACAGAAAAAATAAGTGAGGAGTAAAGATGGAAAATAGTATACATTTAGAACAGAAAAAAAGACCTGGTAAGGGATATACCGGAAATGGATTGAAAATTCTTGCAATGATAACCATGTTTATTGACCACAGTGCAGCAGGATTCCTGTGGTTTTATTTAGACAGTCACAATATGTATAGTGGGGGTTTTCAAAACCTCTACATGGTCCTAAGGTTCATAGGAAGAGTGGCTTTTCCTATTTACTGTTTCTTTATTGTAGAAGGATTTGAGAAAACTTCCAACTTAAAAAAATATATGTTACGACTTCTGGGGTTTGGTGTCCTTTCAGAAGTACCCTTTGACTATGGATTGTTTGGAAAATGGTATCCATCCTACCAAAATGTTTATTTTACATTGTTGCTGGGATTACTGGCGTTGACAATCTACCGATTTATGGAAGAAAAGGTAAATAATTACATATTATTGATAATTGGTTATGTTATTATAGGGGGAGCAACGGGGGCGATTGCAGAGTTACTGCATACAGACTACGGAGCTATTGGAGTTGGAATTATTTGTCTGTTGTATCTTTTTAGAAAAGACAGGAAGAAACAGTGTATTGTAGGGGCGGTTTCCTTTTTGTGGGAATTAACAGCACCAATTTCTTTTGTGTTTTTGTATTTCTACAATGGAGAGAAGGGCAGAAAAATTCCAAAGTATCTGTTTTATGGATTTTATCCACTGCACCTGGCCTTTATCGCAGTTTTAAGATATGCATTCTTATAGTTTAGCTTAGGTCCCAGTATTTACTACCGGGACCATAAAAAGAGGTGGAATAATAAACTTATTGACAGTCAAAGGCTGGATTGGCAGCATAAAAATTCTTTTCATCCAGCTTATCCTGCACCAGGCGCAGAGCTTCGCCAAAACGCTGGAAATGAACAATCTCACGTTGACGGAGAAAACGTATGGGATCTGCCACGTCATGATCTTTTACCAGACGTAAAATATTGTCGTAGGTAGAACGAGCTTTCTGCTCCGCTGCCAGATCTTCCACCAGGTCAGTGATAGGATCTCCTTTACATTGAAATTCACAGGCATTGAAGGGGATGCCTCCTGCCGCTTGGGGCCATACACCAGTGGTATGGTCTACATAATATTTATCAAAGCCGGATTCTACAATTTCAGCTGGGGATAAGTTTCTTGTGAGTTGGTACACAATAGTACCCACCATCTCCAGGTGCCCAAGTTCTTCCGTACCAATATCAGTTAATGTTCCCATTACCTGGCGGTAAGGCATAGAATAACGTTGGGAGAGGTAGCGCATGGAGGCAGCTAGCTCTCCGTCGGGACCACCGAATTGACTAATTATAACCTGGGCAAGCTTAGGGTTTGGTTCCTTGATATTCACCGGATATTGTAATTTTTTTTCATAAGACCACATTTACATACCTCCTTCCCAAGGCCATGGAGTTGAAATCCAATTAAAATAACCATTTTCTGTATTTACATAGTCCAGACTCAGCGGCTCATAGAGTGTAGAGTATTCTTTCATGGCAGTTTTTTTTCTTGTATTAAATTCATGGAAGGCCTTCAGTGCCTCCTCATCTTCTGGATGGGTATTCAGATATAATCCCAATTCCACAACTGCAAAACTGAGGGTATCTACACTTCTCTTCAATTGTTTTCTGGAATTTATGCGGGTTTCGTTCATTTTACACAACCTGCCTTTCCTAAAAATGGCTTATCCAGGCTAGGAAATAAGGTGCCGGCACAGAATGCTTTATCTAGCGGATAGACAGGTTGAAAGGTTTGCCAGGGAACATAACACATTCCAACGGGATAACGAGAGGAATCAAAATTTTTTTTTTGCGGTTCAGGGATGTTGGGGATACGTCCCATATTATGGTAGTAATAATTCATAGATAGTCTCCATATATTCTTTTATGTTATCATATGAAAATTATGTAAAAAGGTGAAAGGAAAATATTGATATAAAAATAAAAAAACAAAAAAATTCTTATACACAATCGGGATGGGGCTGAAATTTCGCACAATATCATTCTTGGCACATAGCTTAACAGCAAGTGTTAAGCTTGCGTCTGTACCAATGTCATTAACTTTAGAGCTTATCACCCAATAAAAGGGAGATAGGCTTTTTTGATACCTACTTGATATTATTTTAAAATAATACTTGACAAATACTCCAAAATCTGCGGCGTAATTACTGATTAATCAGTAATTACGCCCTTTGATTAGGAACTGTTTTTAACAACTTATTCAAAGGAGTATTTATTTTACGAACTATTCAGATTCTATCAAAGCTATTTTACTTGCTACTATCAACGAGCTTGCAGCACAACCTGAAAAGTATGCTGTCAAACCAGGCGTCGATTTTATCCGAAACAGAAAAATGGGATTTAAAGACTACATGCTTATGTTTCTTACCATGGAAGGTGACTGTATTCGGGAAGAACTCTACCGTTTTTTGGGGCGTACTACTGAGGCTCCATCAAAAGCTGCTTTTTATAAGCAACGCAAGAAAATTAAGGAAGAAGCTTTCAGAAATCTTCTGCTGGCTTTTAATAAAAAACTCCCTGAAAATCTTTACAATGGTAAATACGAATTCTGGGCCTGCGATGGTTCTTCTGCTGATATCTTTTTGAATCCGGAAGATCCTGATACTTATTTTGAACCTAATGGTAAATCCACCAGGGGATTTAATCAGATTCATATCAATGCTATGTTCTCTTTGCTTGATAAACGTTTTACTGATATCCTTGTCCAGCCTGCACGAAAACGTAACGAGTACAGTGCTTTCTGCTCCATGGTTGATTCCGCTGATGTCTCTGAAAATTCCAAAATCATTTTCTTTGGCGACAGAGGATATACTTCTTATAATAATTTCGCACACGTAATTGAAAAAGGCCAGTTTTTTCTTATACGGTGCAATGACAAAAGAGCATCTGGCATGCTGGGATATTCTGTTGATTCTCTTCCTGCTTTTGATGAAAATATCAATCTCATACTGACAAGGTCTAAGGCTGTGAAAAGTTATTCCAGACTTGAAATGCTTTCAGCATACAGATATGTTTATCAGAATGCTCCCATGGATTATCTGAAT
>JBGVDD010000260.1:0-10531 GCA_045119215.1 Lachnospiraceae bacterium
CTCCAAAAATCCCCAAAAAGACAACTGGAATCTTGAGAGAACCATTTGCTTTTTTATCCTTTAAACTTACAATTTCGCCGCAATTCTGGCAGAATTTTGCATTATTTTCCAGTTTTGCCCCACAATTTTCACAGTACATAAAACCCCTCCTTTATCTTAATGAAATTTATTTGATAAATTATGCCCCCAAAAATGGTGGGGGCATTTTTATAATTATTTATTTGAAAGTCTATCTAATTTTTTATTCATTTGAATTGTCTGGTCGGTTGTAATAGCAATATTTTCAGCCACAGAAATTAACATCATAGAAAGTGATATGCTAGTAAATGCTATAATAGCACCGACCACAATACCAAGAAATGTAACCCAACCGCTTTGCACCCATGCATTTGCTGTTTTAACAACTCTAACAACTGCAACAAATTCTACAATGGCAATCAGGTAAGTGCATATTTTCAGATATGCACACCACACAGCACCCTTGGCTCGGGACGCTGTTGTGGTAATAATGGGATTTCTACTTACGGGATGTTCTTCCATATGAAAGCTTCCAATAGCAGAATTTTCATAAGCCCTCTGTTCTTCTGTAAGTTTCTTTTGAGAACTACCACAATACGGGCAATATCTTGCCTCATCCTTAATTTCTTCTCCACAATTTCTACATTGTCTCATGCTTCTTGCACCCCTTTACTATTTTGTTATCTTCACTGACTTTGCTTGTCCCTTGCCCTTAAATATTTTCTTGTATGCAGTCAACTTGGATTTTGGTACTTTAATTACCGCCTTTTTATTAATTCCTTTTAAGGAACCGGAACCCACTTTTTTCAATTTTGTACCTTTCACTGTTATTTTTTTTAAATTGCTACAGCCATAGAATACATTACTTCCCAAAGATGTTATATTATTTCCAAGTGTTACGGATTTCAATTTTTTGTTATTTTTAAATGCATCGCTTTTTACCGTTGTTACTTTGTAAGAAAAACCATGACAGGATACCGTGCTTGGGATGGTAACGGATGTTTTGTTTGTGTTTACCATTCCTGTAAATTGTACTTCACCTGTGATGCCATCTTTCTTTACTTTATAGTAGGCATTGCCAGACTGGAAAGTTTCGTTTAGGCATGGCTTGGTATTTACTTTGAGGGAATAGTTTCTACCTGTGTAATACTCTAAATCAATTCGTAAATAATAAATTCCAGCTTTCAATGAATAATTTTGACTTTTATATTTTGAGGTATAACCACCCGAGGAGTAAAACCAATCAATCTGGTTATGATCTTCATCATACAAATAAATTCTCCAACCTTGATGCGAACTGTCATAAAGCTCATGTGAGAAATCTATAGTAATTTTTTCGTCCCTGGATAGTGTAAAAAGGTAATAATCACTGCTTTCATCTGGTATACTTCCATAATATGCTTTATTTGTTTGAATCTTGTCAGCACTCAGCCAACTGTCGTTGAATTCTGTTTCCCAATTGTCTGCTTGTGTATAATTCACTCTAAATGAATAAGTTCTACCAGTGTAATACTCTAAATCAATTTTTAAATAATAAGTTCCAGACGGCAAGCCATAATTCCAACTTTGTTTACTTTCCGTATAACCATCCGAAGAATAAAACCAATCAATTTGGTTATGATTATTATCATACAAATAAATTCTCCAACCTTGATGCGAACTGTCATAAAGCTCGTGTGAAAAGTCTATGTTTATTTTCCCATCCTTCGGTAAATGGAACACATAATAATTCGAATCATCCTCTACCAAACTATCCACCACAGGATTATTTACGGAAATCCATGTTGCCTCTCCAAAGGAATGCCCAGACCCAATCATTTCACTTTCTTTCAAATTCAACAAATCGGCTTCACCCGGCACATTCGGGGTGATCTCTCTTATCTCCTGTTCTACCTCTGAGTTCCTGGGAGATTCTACCGAAACAACCTTTGCCTCCTGCTTTTCCATGGCCATTGTCTGAAAACAATTACATAAACTTAACACTCCCACTATGAAAAGTGAGATTATTTTCTTTTTTCCCATACCCTAATCCTCATTCTTTCTGTTTTTGAAATTACATCCAAGGCAAATATTATTTTCCTTTGCCCTAGATGTAATTTTCATATGTAAACTACTTTTGAATCTTAACTTTCTTTACATTGCTGTACTTTCCATACACGTTCTTTCCCTTCGTGTCCCTTACATAAGCCCGCACTTTCACATAGTAGGTTTTGCCCTTTTTCAGTTTTGTGATAGTTTTGGATGTTGATTTCATATCCACACTTTTCTTTGCCTGTGTAAATCTGCTGTTGGTTGCATAAGTTAATTGGTAGCCTTTCGCCCCCTTCACTTTAGCTTTCAACTTCACTACCATCTTTTTCCCCTTGACATTGGTCACAGATTTTATCACAGACTTAGACGGAGCTTTTACCACCTTCGCTGGTTTTTGTGTTGCTTTTGGGGTGGTTTCTTGTGCTGGTGTTAACTTAGGCTTTTCTGTGACTTTTAGTGTTATTGTTGGCTTTGATGTTGCTGTGGGGCTTAGTGTTACTGATACCATAGGTTTGGCTGTTACTATGGGGCTTGGTGTTGCTGTTAGCTTCAGTGTTGCTGTCGGTCTTGTTGTTGCCGTTGGCTTTGCGGTTGCTGTTGGGCTTAATGTTTCTGTAGGGCTTGGCGTTACTGTAGGATTTGCGGTTACTGTTGGGCTTGGTGTTGCTGTCGGGCTTGGTGTTTCCGTTGGACTTGGCGTTGCCGTTGGAACAAATTGCTCCACTGTAAAATAGATTTCATTACTTTTTAAACCCATTTTTCCATTGCTCCAGGATGCCATTTTGCAACGATATGTTCCAGCGGGCAATTTCCCTATATTATGTGAATTGCCATAGACGAACTCATCAAATACTAAGTTCTCATCCCCATTGTATGGCGGTTTCCATACGGATAAGCCATATTTTTCTGCTCCGGTTATGCTGTTCCACGAAATTGTAATATCATCTGTAGTTTGATATTTCTCATTGGCAGAGATGATCATTGTCTCCTGCTCTACAACTGGTTCTTCTACGTTAAAATAAATCTCATTACTTTTCAGCCCCATTTTTCCATTGCTCCAGGATGCCATTTTGCAACGGTATGTTCCGGCAGGCAGTTTTCCTATGTTGTGTGATGTACCATAAACAAATTCATCAAATACTAAATTTGCATCTCCATCATAAGGAGGTTTCCATACGGATAAGCCATATTTTTCTGCTCCGGTTATACTGTTCCATGAAATTGTGATGTCATCGGTGGTTTTATATTTTGCATTGGCTGAAATGGTTAAAGTCTGGGATGGACTTGAGGGTTCACCACCTGTGGGCAAGGTGTACGGAGCTGAGTAAAGCTTTGTGTTCCTTATTGCTGTTTTATCTATAGTACGCCCCCAGGATATTTTACAATTTCCATAAGCGTTTGCTTCCCCTACTGTTAATGCATTGCCATTAACTCCGATAATCATAACCCAATGTCCATAAGTTTTATCTGTCTCAGAATCAACATAGTGAAGCACATCTCCTGCTTTAACATTATCTAAGGAAGTTGTCCCCCAATTCATGCACACTGAACCATATACTTCCGTTGAAATTTTTCTCACAAATCCATTACACTGAATTCCATTAAATTTGTTGCAATCATATCCACCAATAGGACATATTCCATTGTGAGTATTACATGGATGATCTGTTACTGAATCGGAATAAAAATCTCCACTCACCCCCACGGTACGATCTGAGTCTGTTGCCACATAATGGTTCCAGTACTTTCCATTTGGAAATTTACTTTGCAAATCTGCCAAAGTTGCCCCACCGGCAGCCTGTGCTTCTATGGTGTATCTTCCGATTCCGATCACACTGTCAAATGTTCCTGACAAAAGCCCCAGGCAAAGTATCAATGCTGCTAATTTCTTGTACCCTTTCTTACTCATAAAAAACACCTCTTTCTCATTTTTTAAATCTCGGGGTCGCATCCCTCTTTGTTTGCACCCCCGTTTCCCCATAGATAGTGTGTATAAAGCTTCCCATTTGCTATGATCTACCTTTTGATCTTTACTTTTTTCACTCCAGAATAGCTTCCATACACCTTCTTGCCCTTGCTGTCCTTGGTGTAAGCACGAACTTTTACATAATATGTAGTTCCTTTTTTCAGCTTACTAATAGTTTTGGAGGTTGAAGTCATTTCTACATTCTTTTTTCCCTTGGTAAATGCTTTGTTGGTTGCATAAGTCATCTGATAGCCCTTAGCATTCTTAACCTTCTTTGATAACTTGATTGTCATTTTTTTTCCTTTGGTATTTGTCAAGGACTTGATTGTTGGTTTGCCCGGAATCGCTACTTTTTGGATAGCCTTGGTTGGGGTTGGCTTCCTTGTTGCCACCGGTTTTGGGGTGGCAGTTGGTTTTTGAGTTGTTCCCGGTGTTGGTGTTAATTTTGGTGTTTCTGTCTCTTCATTTACAATTTCAAAATTTCCACTTAGGATGCCCGAATAATTTCCCTTTCCAGAGATTGTATATGTGGCTATTCCCGGTTTAACATTGTTATCATAGGAAAGAGTAAAATCAATTCCTTCTGATAAGATTTCATCCCCATTTTTTACGATAACTGTAGGTGTTATGGCACTTCCCACATATTTCTGTTCAGGAATGGCACTTACCTTAACTGTTGAAATATCTTTTGGAAGAATATGAAATGAAGTCTGTGCCATACCTGTATATTCATTTTTTCCTATTACATAAACGGTAGCTGTTCCACAGTCCACATTGTTATTAAACACCAGACTAAAATCCTGATCTTTCTTTAAGTCAACTCCATTGCACATAACTTTAACTTCTGATGTAACAGCTCCTCCTGTATATGTTACATCTGAAATTTTTGAGATAACTGCATTCTCAAGAGAAATTTTTGTGTTTTTCTTTTCCGTTACAATCACCAGCATACTTGACTGATATTTTCCGTCTTCGCTGGTGTAGCTGATGGTTGCCTGACCTGGGGCAATGGCTTTAATCAGACCTTCTTCATTTACAGTGGCAATTTGCTCTTCTGAGCTGCTCCATGTGAATTTTTGCTCTATAGAACCAATTATGTACGGAGTTTCTGAAAGTTCTTCGCCAACTTCCATGGCAACAGCACTGTCACTTAAGCCTACAAATGGCTCTGCCACCACAACAGTACAATCAACATAACAATTTCCAGAATACGAATATCCTCGTAAGGATGTAGTACCCGGTGTTTTTCCAGTTATCTTGCCATCTTCTTCCACTGTTGCAATCTGATTATCAGAAGAATACCACGAGATATCCTGATGGGTTGCATTGACAGGTTCAATCTTCGCCTCAATTTCGGTGCTTTGTTCCGGACTGATACATAAAATAACATTTTCTAAAACAATTCCTGAAACACAGACTTCATTGGAAACCACACTTACCGTACAATAATCAGCGTATTTCAAATCTTCCGAAACAACAAAAATCTCGGTACTTCCACTGTTTACACCATAAATATTTCCCTCCGAGTCTATGGTTGCAATGTTTTCATCCAAGGAGAAGAACTTTACATTCTTTGTTCCCTCTTCGCGAATAAAGGTATACTCTAAAGGAGTCGTTGCTCCGGTTTCTAATTCATCCGGTACTTTTTTGATTTTGATGACACCATCACTGTCTTCTGTTTCAGAAATCAGATAAACCGCTCTTTGGATTTCGCTGGTGTTTTTGCCCTCCTTGCATGCTACAAATTGAAGAATGGTGTTTTTATCAATGGTAAGATTATTATCATATTTTTTACTATACTGATCCGGTGTGGTACCATCTGTGGTATAGTAAATATCTGCACCATCTTCTGCGGAAAGTTTAACACTAAATTCATGGGAATAAGCACCGGATGCTTTGTCAACTGTTGGATTTCCTACGGTTTCTATGTAAGCAAAATTAGGATAAATATCTAAATTGCTCTTTACACAGATATGCTCCGAGCTGCTCCAACCATTGAAAATCATTCCTTCTTTCCTTGGACTTTCCGGAATTAGTGCTGCTTTTCCGTATTCTACCATCTGGGAACTGATCACATTGCCCTCCCAGTCATAGAATTTCACACTGTATTCTTTCACATTGTATTCTGCGGTAAGGATTAAATTTCTTGTAACCTTTTTGGGAACTTCTCCATTTTCATCTGTCCATCCAACTAATTCATAACCTTCTACTTCTTCTAAGGAAGGCTCTAACAATTCATCATCATAGGTGTAGCTGTCAATGGCAAAATTCTGTCTGCTCCAGTCCACCCAGACAACTGTATAAGTTTCTTTTTCATACTGTGCAGTAATGATCATATCGCTGCGGACATTTGTATTTCCTGTATCCCATCCCATAAAACGGTAATGTTCTCTGGAAGGATTTTCTGGTAAACTTGCAGTTTCTCCCTGAACTACCTGCTGCCTAGAGATTTCCGTTCCATCCCAATCTACATAAGTTACTGTATAAGTTGGTAATGGTGCTTTGATGGTCTGTAAATAAATAGGATTGGTGGCTCCCTCTACTGCCAGGTAGACAGTAAAATCACCGGTCTGTGCGGACGGTTCTTCTCTTGTAAAGAAAGAAAAATCAAAGGTTCCGTCTTCCGAAATATTTTTTTGACCTACATATTCATTGTTGTAATCTGCTGCTTCTTCATTTTTATAAACCAGTAAAGTTGCCTGTTTTCCGGCAAGCTCTGTGGGTACACTTCCTGTTACCTCCCTTAAGATTCCGCTGTTATCCTCTTCGCCACTGACGGTTGCCTTATAGCGGTAGGTGGTTCTTGTCTCAACTTTGCGGTTGTCGTTGGCAGCAACCGAATTCGTTGACCAGGAAGACCAGTCATTCCATTTGTAATAATGATAGGTATAATTCTTGCCTCGCTCCCGATAACGCCATTCTGTATGGGAAGTTGCCGGAATGTCGGTAGTACCGGCAAGGTACCACAACTCATTGGAAAAATTGATATAACCAGAGTGAGCTACATAACCGTTAACACCTCCATCCACTGTTTTACACCATTTTAGTGGAGATGACGTATTATATTCGTAATAAGTATAATTTGCGTACTGGTTATAGCTGTATAAATTTCCGTCACGATTTCTTCGCCAATAATAATACTTGTAATTTGTATAAGCATTGGAATCTGTTACATTTTGTGTCTCTACCTGTCGGTAATCAGAGCCTCCTACCTCATTTCTTGACCAGCTGCTCCAATTTCCCCAGTCACTCCAATACCAAGTAGTATCATATAATGTCCAACCGGATAAGGAAGAGACTGAGCTATTAGTTGTTACCTTATCCATATATCGGTATTCAGTTCTTGACTCTACCTCATAATTTCCTTCCGGAACAGTTTCCTGCCATGTACTCCATTCTCTTGTAACGGCAATAGCATCATTTTTAGAAATAGGAATACCGGATGAAAAACTGTTTACAATAACGATTTCTGCGGTACTTGCTGCACCTTCGTATGGAATAAAAATTTCCTGATTTGACTTTGTAGCACTTTTTTCCAAAGTAAAGGCATTAGACTCTGTGGTAGCAACCAGTTTACCGGTGGAAGTTTTTAATGATACAATGGCACGTCCTGTTGTCTTTGCAACATTATAGTTGGTAATACTATAAGTCAAAAGATAGCCGGACTCCTTGTATTCGCAGCTATTTATATGGACAATCACCGGAAGGTCATTGTTTGCCCAGATATAGCTTGCGTTAATGGTTGTGTTTTCTTTTACACATTCATAGGTATTTTTGTCCCATCCGCCGAAAACATATCCTTCTTTTTTTGAAGTGGGATCTGCAGGCGGCTCTACCTTGGATTTATATTCTGCCTTTTGTTCCTTTAGGATGGTGCCATCTTCATCTACAAATTTAACGGTATAGGTATTAATTTTGTATTTTGCAGTTATTTTTAAATCGGAGGTTACATTGTTGTAAGACTTATCCCATCCCTGGAAGGTGTATCCCTCTCTGGAAGGTGCTGTGGGTGCTGTGGCAGAATCGCCATAGTCTACCTTCTGCGTCTTTAAAAGTTCTTCCCCATCTTCTGTCTGCTGGACAAATGTCACTGTGGATTGTCCATGGGCTGTAATAAGCTGAGACAATGTGGC
The DNA here is from genome assembly GCA_045119215.1 of Lachnospiraceae bacterium. GTDB lineage: Bacteria > Bacillota > Clostridia > Lachnospirales > Lachnospiraceae > RUG11237. The sequence goes on from JBGVDD010000260.1 coordinate 8,149, forward strand.
AACATCACTGTTTTTGCTTGCTCCTTTGGCAATTGCTGTAATTTTGTAGGAACCCTGGGAAGGTATGGCTACCATGGCACTGCCGGCATTTTTGTCTGCTACATTGATGGTTCTTGTGTAGGAGCCGTCTGTTTTGCTTACGGTTATGTCGTAGCCGTTGGTTGCGTTGGAATCTGCATTCCATTTAACCGTAACGGATTTTCCTGCGGCAATGTGAGTGGTATCTACGGACAGGGATGGGGTCTTGGGAGTGCTGTCACCATCTGTTTTTACATAAATATAATCTGTCCATATTTCTTGGAAACCAGCTACCTTAAGATAAAAGCGATAATAATATACTGTTCCCGGAGTCAGCGTTATACCCATATCCTTTGTTGTATCTTCAATAATATATGTGTTGCCTATTCTTGAATTTACACCGTATGTTCTATCTTCATTTTCACTATGTCCGCCAATATTATTTTTATTTTCATCATATAATGCAATACCCATCTTTTCAATTAATCCATGGGTTGGATTTTTAATATCTGCACGGCGACAAAAGCCGGTTTCTGATGTATAATTGCCATCAAATGATGATTTTTCTTCGATGGATGGGGACTGAATTGAGGTAGAACTGTTTGTCTGTTGTTGACCTGCACTTCCATCCAAATATATATAGCATAAAAATTTACCATCATCTCCCACATATGATTGTAGCTGTGACACGTTCATCTTCGCAATTCGTGTGTAACCGGTTTTATCATTTCCACCTCTATAGCCTCCTTCACTTACATATGCAGTCGAATCTTCAATTTTCTCTAAAATTGCCACATGACCACTATAACAAATAATAGCCGGAGCCTTTGGAATTGTTCCACACGAAAATCCTAGAGTTTTATAATTATTTGACCATCCTATTCCGTTCCATATGGTATCCCCCTTGCCAGTTATGTCATTTACCCTCGCAGATGCAAACCATGCACATCCAGATATACCATACGCATACTTACCCATGCTTTTTTGTTTAAAAGTTGTATATGGATGCTTATTGATATCAATCTCTATTCCCCCTAAGCCGTTATTTGCAATTACATAACCATATGCTGCTTCTGCCACCACACTAAAATCTCTAATAAATGGTACTCCATCCAGCATCCCCGTCAGCAACCCCACACAAAGTACCAAAGCTACAATTTTCTTAAATCTTTTTTTGCTGTCTCTCATAAAATACACCTCTTTCTCATTCTTCCTATTTTTGTTTACTCCATTTCCTTACCCTATATCTGCACTCCCCTTCATACATTACAGATATTGCTAACTGCATACTTCTTTGTTCCACCTCTTTCTCATTTTTTTACACAAAAGAGCCACACCTTAGGTGCAGCTCTGTGGCTTTTCGTAAATATTTAAGTTCACTCCTGCTGCCATCTACCTTCTAGTTTTTGTTTTTTTCACCCTGGAATAACTTTCAGTTCTAGTCCCCAAAAATCCTTTCACTATATTCCACCCCAAAACTACCAAAACTTCTATCAAAACTAATACTACGAATAAACTACCCCAATAAACATAATTTTTCCCATGTGGAGAAATTGCTACAAACTGTTCTGCACACATCATACAGTAAATAGGAATCTTAAAATCTAAATGTGTACACATGACTATCATTGAATTTTTTCCAATCACATCTAGAATACTAAGAGAAATACTTTTTGTCTGCTGAGCCAGGAACAATATACCAATTGATATCATCACTGCACTTGCAATCCACAAGGCTGGTTTTTGGAAGACATAATCTTTCAAATTAACAGACGGAACATACCATGCACTACAAAGTCCAATCAATGGCATGAACCACATAATTACACTCCACAACTTATGTTCTCTCCATTTTTCTTCTGCACTTCCAAAACCATACCCCACCCCAATAAAGAACATACAGATTACTCCTCTCAAAAATGCAATGAGTATGTGATCAAACACATATAATACCTGTGATTTTGCCCATAGCGAAACAGCAGTTGGAATCAAATATTCACGAATGGAGCAGGCTGCAACTATGATTACAAATAACACAATGATTCTACTACAGGTTTTTAGCTTTTTTTGCAAGAACCACCACAATACTTCCCCTATAAACAATGTGGGAAAAAACCATAATACACTAATGCCATAAAAAGTAAATGTAAGCATTAGCAAATTAGATAAATTCATATCCTGTGAATGTTCTATTAACACAAAAAATAGTATATTAAGCAGACTAGTAACTGTTCAGAACCTCTTAAGCAAAGATGATATCTGCATTTCCATTTAACGCTTCTTTTATAGCTGTAAATGCATTGATTCCATGCTTGTGAGCGGTTCCAATATAACTCATAATTGTTAGATACTCCTGTGCGCCTTC
>JBGVDD010000261.1:0-3901 GCA_045119215.1 Lachnospiraceae bacterium
GAAGGCGCACAGGAGTATCTAACAATTATGAGTTATATTGGAACCGCTCACAAGCATGGAATCAATGCATTTACAGCTATAAAAGAAGCGTTAAATGGAAATGCAGATATCATCTTTGCTTAAGAGGTTCTGAACAGTTACGGTAATTTTTAAAATTACAGATACCCATGTAATTGTAGGAGATCCGGCAAAGGATTTGGAAAAATTAGAAATCGATGAATTCTATAAACGATTCACAGGAGCTATGTTAATCTTGAAGCCAACGGAGAATTTTGCTAAAGGTAAAGTGAAGGGAGAGAAGATTTTTAATCGATATTTAAGACTCCTATGGCCACAAAGGAAATTGTTCTTTTATGGTATCTTAGCATCGGTGCTGATGACACTTTTGGGAATCGTATCTTCTATCTTTAATAACGTCATCTATGATGAGATTCTTCCTTATCGACAGGAGAATCTTTTAAAGACAATGCTAATGGTATTTATGGGAATATCTATTGTGCAGATTACAGTAAGTTTTGTAAGGCAGTGGATGATGTTGCATTTATCTATCAAAATAGATATACCACTAATGTTGGGATATTTCGAACATATTTACAAGCTTCCAATGAAATTTTTTGCTACACGAAGAACGGGGGATATTACCACCCGTTTTTCTGATGCATTTACTATCAAGGATGTTTTTACCAATATTGCGTTGACGTTGATTATGGATATTGGAATGGCACTGGTGACTGGCGTGATTCTCTTTCGGATGAATCCCACGCTGTTTGCCATTATTATTTTTATGACCATTGTTAGTATATTATTAGTGTTTATATTTAAACAGCCATATAAGAAAATCAATGAAGAACAGATGCAGCAGGCATCCGTAATGAATTCACAGATTATTGAAGGACTTCGTGCAGTGGAGACAATCAAGGGAAATGCCAATGAGGATTCGGAGCTGGAAAATATTGAAAAAGAGTATATTAAATCCCTTCGCATTGGATATAAAGAAGGGATGCTTTCCAATGTGCAGGGGACAATTTCCAGCTTTATTTCGGGGGTGGGAAATCTAATACTTACCTATGCTGCTATTATGCAGGTGATTGATGGAGAATTAACTTTGGGAGCTATGATGGCATTTATGACTTTGTCAAGCTATTTTATGGATCCGGTAGGGCGATTGGTAAGCTTACAGCTTTCTATTCAGGAAGCTAATATTTCCATGAAGCGAATTGCAGAGATTTTAGATTATGAAAGAGAACAGGATGACAAAGTAGAACAGAGCTATCAGGAATTAGAAAAGGTAGAGGGAGATATTCAGTTGAAGAATGTTACCTTCCGTTATGGAAACAGAAAACCTGTATTAAATAATATTAGTTTTTCTATACCAAAGGGAAAAAAGGTAGCGTTGGTAGGAGCCAGTGGAAGTGGTAAATCCACCATTGCCAAGCTGCTTTTAAAATACTACGAACCGGAAAATGGTGAGATTACCATTGATGGCGTGGATATTAATGAATTCACCAATGATTCCTTAAGACGAGCAGTTTCCTATGTGCCACAGAATATTGAACTGTTTTCCAAAAGTATTTATGACAATATCAGAGTCAGCCGTATGAATGCCACGCTGGATGAGGTGAAAGAAGCTGCAAAAGCAGCAGATGCTCATGATTTTATCAAGAAGCTTCCAATGCAGTATTACACGTTTTTAGAGGAAGCAGGAAACGGTTTAAGTGGTGGGGAAAAGCAGAGAATTGCACTGGCAAGGGCTTTTCTTAAAAAGAACGAGTTTTATATTTTAGATGAAAGTACCAGTAATCTGGACTTTGCTACGGAGAATATTATTTTTGATATGATTTACAATAAGTTTCGAGATAAATCCATGCTGATTATTGCCCACAGACTGGCAACAGTGAAAAACTGCGATGAGATTATCGTGATGAATCAGGGTGAAATTGTGGAACAGGGAAGCCATGAAGAACTGCTGGAGAGAAGAGGTGAGTATTATAAGCTTTGGGAAATGCAGCAGGGGAACTTTGCGGTGAGAGAAGAAAAGGTAGAGGAAGAAGTTCCAGTTATCTTTGATGAAAATGAGATGAGCTATACATAGATGTGGATTGATGTGAGAGCTTAAGTTGGTGTTAAACAATTGTTTTACATATATATTTTGTTACTGAGTGTACAGCGGTGAAGAAAAACTACAAAAATATTTTAGGAAGAAAAAGGAGGACACAGTAAAATGGAAATGTGTTATGATGGAGCATTAATAATGCCAGGCAGTTATGCGGTGATGAATGAAGAAGAAATGACTTATGTGGAAGGGGGAAAAACATATGGATATTCGGTGACTTATCTCACAAGGACGGGGGCTATGTGTAAAGCTAAAAAAATTTTAAATGAAAATAGATGGTCAAATATTACATGTTATGATTTAGCAGCAGAAATATATTCACATGCGTTAGCATTCTATAGTGCAGGAAGTTTTTTACTAGCTTTATCTGGAATGGGTATAAAGCAGGCAAATAGTATATTGGGATCATTAATTAACGGAATTGATGTTGAAAATGGTTTGGACACAAAGAAATTTAAAGGCATTCCAAGATATCAGATATATAGAAAGGTATTTGTAACGGCACCATGTTAAAAAGAGAAGGGTATAAAATGAAAAACAGGAAAAAAATCATATGGATATTTTTGGGTGTAATGCTATTATGTGCAGGCTGTGGAAAAAATGAAACGATAGTTAGTCCGGAATTGTATGAAACAATTCTATCCCAAATGAAGGAAAACAGTGATATCCATAGCAAAATGCTAATATTCCCGCAGTCGGAAGTAGCAATAGACTATATGAAAGAATGCAATCATGTGGAGCAGGAAGGATTATTTGATGGAATATATCAATTAGGTATAAAATGCAATTATGATGACAAAACATACGAAAAGGAACAACAGCGTTTGGAAAATATTGTAGTTAGCTACCATAATACCCAGCAGGTAGCTTTAAGTACTACAACAGAAAGTGGATATTTAGCATATATTACAATTTATGATGGTGCAGGTACATATGAATATGCAATGCTTGATGAAAAAAACACCTCTATTGTTTATGTATTTTCCCAATTAGGTAATATACAGGATATTATTGGCGAAAAGTATGTAGTTGGCAAAAGTGATATTGAAGATAAAATAATTGCCCCATATAATATATATTATTTTGCAGAGGAAGAGGATGGATATTCATTTGTAGATGATTGAGTTTCCTATGTGCCACAAAATATTGAACTGTTGTAACTGTTCAGTACAGGTCTCAGCATTTACTGCTGAGACCGTAAGAAAATGTGCATTTTACAAAAATCGGGCAATGTTGCATGCGTAAGCATTGACCGATTTAACGTATCTGTTCAATTATTCTGAACAGATACGAACTGTTACGAATAGGATAACTGTGATGTTTATCTAGATTTACATATATAAAATCACCAAATCCAGTACCCGGGAGCTGGATGAAAAATCAAAGGAGAAAAAGAATCATGAAAGAAATGACAATGCCAAGCACATATACAGTGCTTAATGAAGTAGAAATGGAAGAAACAGAGGGAGGAAATTATCAGGAAAAATTTAATTATAAAGCAGGTGTTGCTTATCAGACGTTTACAAGCAGGCGGGCCATGTCACTGGCACTAGCAGGCGGGCGGTTCATTGCACTTGGCTCGAATTTTCCAGGAAAAGAAAAACTGTCCAGAGCAGTTTATTTACAGTGGGCAGATGCTTATGGAGCAGCAGCAGACAAAGTATCCCCATATAAAAAAACAAATAGAACAGTGAAGGGAAGCTATAACTGGGATAAAAATTATTACCTTACAATTGATATGAAGATTAGTCTGATTTAGAAGAGAAAAGACTGAGAAACAAATAACAA
>JBGVDD010000262.1:0-3093 GCA_045119215.1 Lachnospiraceae bacterium
ACTACTACAAAAATCACTGCAGCAAGAACCAAACCTTTTTTTTGCTTTTCGTTCATGTTTTTCTCCTTCTTTTTCCAAAACTTGCTAGTTGTTAGTATATAATAGAATTTTATTATACGCAAGATTTTAAGAAATTCTTCACATATATTGTTGTGTTTTATCTACACAAACATTTATTTACTTGATGTATATATTCTTTTATGTTATTCTAATAAAGCATAGATGAATTTGACCATTATAACTTTCACTATTACACAACATAACCTTAACTTTTCTTTTTTTGTATAACTAATTCCTGGAATTCATCTGATCCGCCACCTGATTTATGTAGCTTTCAGTTATCCCAAATTGTTTCAGTATATTCTTCTGTTTTTTGGTCAATCCATATCTTCTGATATACACATCTTTGCTGTTTTTTACAATTGTTATTTTTTCAAGTTCACTTATTGAAGCCGGAACCGTATAATTCTTTCTGTCCTTTTCTTTTTCACTTACTTTCTTTAATCCCTGAAAGATATAATTACGGACTATGCTTGCTATAAACATCACATAAGTCTTGCTTTCCAAGGAATCCTGACTATGTACCCTGAATGTATCATACTCTAATCCTGTCTTAAGCATCCTAAATATCTTTTCCACGCTGTCCCTTTTTCTGTAAATATCAAGTGCCTCTGATGCACTCATTTCTTTCGATGTTACAATCACAAAGAACCCAAGTTTATCGATCTCTTTCTGTATCTCATTCTCGTTTCTACTGTATGATTCCAGATATCCGTTATTGTCATATTTTAGTTTAAACAGCTTTTTATATGCCACCATATCTTCTTTCCGTCTGATTTTTTCATTCACCTTTTTTTGAAGATGTTCTTCCTTCTTTACCAGCTGCTTCAAATACTCATTCTTTTCCTGACTTGCCCGGACATTGTCATAGTAAATATGAAAATATCTGACTGTTATGTCATCCCCAATTGTCCCCTGTTTTGTCAGACCATAAACATCATGCTCCGGCAGATAGTACTTCGCCTTTGTAAGTAAAGGAAGTTTTGCTTCCTTCAACATATCCCTCACTAATATACTGTTATTCTTTATCATCATCAAAAAATCGTAACCTTTTGCATCAAAATACCGGATATTCTTTATACTAAAATACCCTCTGTCCAGTATCAGTCCCACATTTTTGTATCCGTATTCTTTCGCTCTGTCTACCATATGTGTACACTGGGTATTATCTATAATACTTCCCGGATACATTTCATAAAACAGCGGTGTTGCATCTTTATGATTCACAGCATAACTGATGTTCACCTGTGGAATATCACTGTCCTCCTTTGCGTGTCCATACTCTGCCATATCAACACCATCTGCTTTTGTGTTCATATTTGTACTGTCATAACTGATGTATATCTCTGAATGCTCCAGCTGTATTTCATTCCACTTTGATACAAACAGTTCTGTCTGTGCATAATCCACCGCATTCCTAAAAAAATCCGATATTTTTGTATCGTCCCATTTCTTTTCCGAGTTTACAAGATGTCCCCACACAAAATCTGAATAATGTTGCATCGTACTTGTTTGCCTGATTATCATATAGCTGACCAGATCCTTTATGAGGTTGGCATCTGTTTCTCCATGAATACTTTCAAGCAGTTCGCTTATCTTTAATTCCTCCATAACCTTAAAGATGAGCGTGGAAGCCCCCACCTGAAGTGCATCAGAAAAAGCAGGTGCTTCTTCATCATTTCCACCAACTATTTCATAGTATTGATAGAAGCTGTCATTCGGATTCATATTTTCGTCATCCACCATTTTTCCAATGCAGACTCTTTTTTCCACAACATACTGCTTATCTTTTTTATACTCACTTCCAGTCACATGATAAACATACTCACAGTTCCTTTGACGATATATTTTCGTCCCCTCCGGACGTTTTACAAGAACATCTTTTCTAATCATTTTTTCACCTCGCGTTTAGTTATGTACATAACTAAATTGTATCACAAAAACACCAATACTGCAAGCAAAAAAGTGCCGATTTCTCGGCACTTTTCTATATTTTTTCTTATTTAGTTACGGTCTTGAAGAAAAGTTAAGGGTGTATTGATAACGTCTGTACAGTAACACTTTGAACTTGTCTCATTTAATGCCTCATAGGTCTCTGTCTTCGTCCAGTAGCTTGCAAACTCTTTAAACATCAATGCATCCACAACCGATTACATCCATTCCTCAATAATGCAGGTATGATGTTTCTTACCGTCTCCTTCTGCATCATAGTTAATTCCAACTAATAAAATCTTATCACCATATCCCGATAATGCTCCCTGATATCTCTTTTCTTTAATCTGCTTTATGGCGGTATCGGCGGACTGATTGTACTTTAGTTCCACCACCATCGCCGGCCTCCAGCCTGCATTGGCTCTTGGTTTGAATATAAAGTCTGCATATCCCTTGCCAGCCGGGTGCTCCCGGATGATGTCATAATATGCCGGAGCAGTAAAATACGCCATGGTAAGAACACAGCTTAGGGAATTCTCATCATTGTAGTTTAAGACCGAGGTGTAGGTTTCATGTGCCAGTTCGATGATTTCTGCAACTTTGTCTGCTTCTTTGTCTATTGTAGCAAACAGCAATTCATCACATCTTGATATTATCTTAGCTATATCCTTCCACTCACCAATCTGTAACGCTGCCTCAAATGCGGTTGCAACCTCGTAGTTGGGAATATATGCAGTTTTTCTTTCTGCATCATATCCAAGATATCCCAGATGAATCAATGCAGTAAGGACATCATCCTTTGACGCAACTGTGGAAAAATCATTTTGAAATGAATTAGGATTAACTCTAACCTTTCCACCAGCAAGCATGGTCATAATATCGTCTTTAAGTCCAGCATAATTCATAGTGATAAATGTGTTAATGGATGCAAAGGATGAGGTATTTTTCCAATAGGAATCAAAATCCTTTTTCTTCATTGCCATTGCTACCGAGTTCGGGTTATACATATGAACACCATCAATCAAATATCCATTGTACCATGCCTTTGTGGCATCAAAATCCATATCATATTCCTTACAAAGTCCTCTTACTTCTTCTTCT
>JBGVDD010000263.1:0-2872 GCA_045119215.1 Lachnospiraceae bacterium
AGGCATTACCTAGTTATTACCAGTATGGCATTTGCAATTTTGTTTCGTATTACAACATCCGGCTGAAGGACACCCGATACACCTCGTGCCTTTCTTCTTTTCTTTCCGTATATAAAAAACCGCTACGCCCACTAACGTTACCAGAATTCCAATGATAATCAAATTTTCCATCGCAACTCCTTCCTATAATGTCAAGCCCTAAATCATTGATTTTTCAGGCTTTTTCCTTAAATATTTACCTCATAACAAGAGCCAAAAGTGTAGAACAGTCATTGTATCAAGTACTGAATAGTTAAAAACGGGTATGCCAAATAAAGCATCCTTTATTTCTGCTTTATAAAGGCTATAATCCTCTGTTCAACTATGATGGTGAACCTTCCGTGTCTAATGGTATCGTGTACCAACTTCCTTCGTCCCACCTGCTCATACACCGAGTGCCAGCTAAGCTTTCTAACAGGGTCATGCCCTAAGGAGAGAACTACTGCCAGCTACAGCTCTTGTTTGTATTTGATTTTTACCGACCTTCTTCTTACTCCAAGAAAACTGTTTTCAGTGGACGCTCTCCCTTGTTTCATCTGTTGGTCTTGTTGGGATGCAGTGTATTTTACACTCCATCGGGTTTACGGGGTTCCTATCCAGAACCCTGCTCGGTTTCAGAACTCTCTGGAACCCAGCAAGGCTCTGGATTCTAATGCGGTCTTTTTGTTGTTTATGCTACCTGTGCTGACTTCTGATCCGGTCTTATTATATCTCCTAACATCTTCTTCGGATTGTACTTTGTCCCTTTTGTTAGTATTGTGTAAATTACCCTCAGTATTTTACAGGCTATCGCAATCAGTGACTGCATCTTTTTTAGCGGATTATCTTTTCTGGTCGTGTAGTACACATGAAGTTCCTTGAATTCCTCTGCATGTGCAACTGCTGACTTTGCTGCCTGGAACAACCAATATCTGAGCCGTTTGCGTCCTCTGCGACTGATTTTGGTTTCTCCCTTCTGCTTTCCGGAGCTACATGCTACCAGACCTAATCCACTTAGCTTCTGTATTTCCTTTACATCATCAAATCTCGATATATCTCCCATCTCTGCAAGGATTCCGGAAAGTGTAGTCTCTCCAATCCCGGATATGGCTAGTATGTTTTCTGCATATGGTATTTCCATGCATTTCTGATTTAATTGCTCTTCTATATCTGAAAGTTGTTCGTCCAATTCAAGAATCTTTTTTACGAACCACTTAACAGCCTGTCTGCCTGATTCAGCGCCATCCTTGATCCCAACACTTTTTTCGGCATTTTCAAAAATTGATTTTGCATTCACGTAACCACGTCCACGCAGCTTTGCATCATGCCAGATTTGTTTAATTCCATCTACACCCAGTTTTACTATATCATCTGGGAAAGGAGCTGTCTTAAGCACTTCCAAACAAAATGCTCCATCTACTTTCCCAAATGCGTCCTTATACTCTGGAAAATAGATTTTCATTTCTCTGTGAAGTCTGTTAAGATTTCTTATTCTGTCCTCATTTAACTGTTCCCTGAACATTGATAACCTGCGAAGCTCCGCATAAATTTTTTCCGGAAGATATGGCATACCGAAGTTGCCATCTTTAACAAGATTTGCAATTAGTTTCGGATCCTTCGTGTCATCTTTAAGCTGGCTATTATCTTCAACTTCTTTCGTCTGTTTCACAGCATAAGGATTTACCTGAACAACACTGATTCCGTTTGAAATCATCCATGTGGCAAGGCAGAACCAATAGTGCCCTGTTGGCTCCAAGCCAAGAACTATCTGGTTCTTATCATGCTCCGCAGCGATTTTTACTGCCCATTCCTTTGCATTTAGAAATCCCTCTGCATTATTACTAAACGAAAATGCGGACTTACTGAGTTCTCTTCCTCTGGTATCAATTGCTCTCAGATAATGTGTTTCACTGCCTACATCGCATCCTAAAATAAGCATATCGTCATTGATAAATGAAAGCTTTGCATTCTTATCGAACTTACCGTTAGTTTCCAACTCATGCCAGGTTGAAGCTGTAAGCTTCTCACTAATCACCTCAGCTTTTTTCAAAAGCTCCTGTTCTTCAAAAATATTTGCTTTTACTACTTGATTTTTTTTCTTTTTGCCTTTAATATTCATTTTAGATACCTCTTGTATTCTTTAGATTTTACCAACTACCGGGTCAGTAATAATCTAAATTTACTTGAGGTATTTTTCTATGTCAATCGTTTGACCTATTTAAAGTATACAGGAAGCTTTCTAGATGGTTAAATCATTCTCTTCTTTAAGCGCTGCTGCTTTATAAACCAAATGCGACAACGCCGCCGACAGCACCGATAAAACCAGTCCTGCACATACAAGCACCATGCAAAGCATAAAGCCTCCTAACTGGTTCCACCCTACTACAAAATATACGATGTTCCCAATAAACAAAATAAGAATGGCTACAATACATAACTGACTGATCTTCTTTAAATGAATGGCATTCTCTTCAGAAAATGAATTGTCCTTTCCGATTTCCTTTGCCACGCCCCAGAACTGAAACAACGCCAGATAACAAGGCACAGCCATTACCCAGCATAAAATGAGCCAGGGATAATACCAGTCATTATACGCCACTCCCTTCTGCGCAATCAGCTCCTTTCCCAAAATCGGAATAACACCAAAGCAAAGAAACAATCCTAACAAAGCAACACCTATGGTAATTGCCTGTAAATACTTTGCCAAATTCTCCTGATTCATGTTCGTTTACTCCCTTCTATAGCTTTCCTTTAACCTGGCACTTAAATTTAATCACTGAGCCAAGTAAATATAATTTGTATATTGCTGTAAGCCGTTTGTACCAAATAATTCCAGAATTTTTCTTAATCTTAG
>JBGVDD010000264.1:0-4231 GCA_045119215.1 Lachnospiraceae bacterium
ATGTGTTTAGATTATCTCATATGATTATGAAGAATTGGAACGGTAGGTAATTCATCGCTTACCTTTTTAGTGCCAAAAGATATCAAGAAACAAATCTTTGAATAATTTCATTTGTCCAAATTGGACATCACTTTTCTAAAAACATATCCATTTTTCCAAAAAACACATTTTTTTCAGTTGAGTTTAGTAATAAGGAATTTTTCAACCCAAATGTATTTTGAAATAACAAATACAGCACCAAGGAGGTTGATTATGTACAAAACAGATAGTTTTATCTCAGCTGATGAGATTAAAGAGATAGTTGGCATTTCCAAATCCAAAGCCTATAGCTTGATTCAAGAACTTAATTCGGAACTAAAAGAAAAGGGTTATTTAACAGTTACCGGTCGAGTTAGTAGAAAGTACTTTGAAGAAAGATTTTATGGCTTAGTAGAAAAAGAATAGGAGGAAATGCGATGGCTGTTTACAAAGATAAAAATCGTGGAACATGGTACGCGTCCGTTTTATATGTGGATTGGACGGGGAAAAGATGCAGAAAGTTGAAACGCGGTTTTGCAACAAAGAAAGAAGCACAGGAATGGGAAATTCATTTCAAACTTCAAAAGGCAAGTAGTTTGGATATGACTTTCGGTGATTTTTACAAAATATATGAGCAGGATATAAAGCCTAAGGTCAGATATAATACCTGGTGCTCTAAGCAACACATAATTGAAACAAAGCTATTACCTTATTTCAAGAATCTTGTAATGAGGGATATTACACCAAGAGATATTATCCAATGGCAAAATTCCATGAGAGAAGCTAGCAAAAAAAATGGCGGAGAATACGCTGGGACTTATCTCAAGACAGTACAAGCTCAGCTTTCTAGCATTTTTAATCATGCAGTACGTTTCTATCAATTGCCAAATAACCCAGTGCGTATCGCAGGGGCGTTAGGACAATATGATTCTGATGAAATGTTGTTCTGGACGAAAGAAGAGTACATGAAGTTCATACCAACTATGGCAAATAAAACATATTCTTACATGGCATTTGAACTTTTGTATTGGTGTGGAATTCGTTTGGGAGAACTTAGAGCGCTTACTCCTGCAGATATTGATTTTGAAACAAATACGCTTTCCATTACAAAATCTTATCAGCGAATTAAAGGTGAGGATGTTATTACGAAGCCAAAAACAAAGAAGAGTATTAGAAAAGTTGTAATGCCTGATACAGTTGCAAAGGAGATGAGAGATTTTCTTGATAGTATTTATGGATTGGAGCAAGAAGATCGAATTTTTCCTATTTCAAAATCTTACCTGCATCACGAAATGGACAGAGGAGTGAAGGAAAGCGGAGTTAAGAGAATTAGAATTCATGATTTAAGGCATAGCCATGCTTGCCGTTCATAAGTGCATTTCTAGGACAGTCTAACTGACTGCCTCAGATAATGCACTTTCTTTTGCCTCACGTTCTGCCTTTTCACGTTCATATTTGCGTCTGGCATAGGTCCGGTTTTGGGCACGTTTACGACGTTTACGTTCTTCTTCTTTTATTTGTTCGGGCGTAAGCTCCGGCATCGGTACATCCAACTTACCGACATACTTAAGATAAATATCTATCTGCTGGATTCTGTCGCCGGTAGATTTGTCCGCTTCGTGTACCACGATTTTATCAACAAATTCATGAATCATAGGAGTAGTAAGCTCTGTGAAATCTGTGTATCGATGTACCAGTTCAATAAACTTATCTACATTATCAGCATTCTCCTGATAGTCATTCAAAGCCTTTTCTAAAGTAGCTACTGATAATTCCAATTCACTTTGTTCTGCTTCGTAGTCAGCCAAAAGCATTTCAAACCGCTTGTCGCTTAATTTCCCATTTACATTGTCCTCATATATTTTCTTAATGAGGGTATTTAGTTCATTGATACGTTTCTGCTCTCTGGAAAGATGCTTTTTCATTGCCTTAGCTTCGCTTTCCTGTTGAAGCGCTGTGGCATTACGAACCTTTTCAACAAATTCTGCTTCATGCTCCTTCACATAAGTGCTGGCAGCTTTAATTACTTCCAAAAGTAAATCTCTAACAACATCTGTACGGACATGGTGCTGTGTGCATTTATGCTCAAATTTGTTTCTGGACAGGCTGTACGTTGAACAATGGTAATTATCCTGAGCGTTGGTATATTTCCCGGTAGGATTGCCGTCTTTGTCCTTCTTTTCATAACCACCGGTGCGGTGATTAAACATCTTGGCACCACAGTCAGCACAAAACATCAAACCAGTCAAAGGGTTTGGTTCTCCCTTTTTGTTAGGACGTCTCTTAGTCTCACGAATTTTTTGTACCATATTCCATGTTTCTTCATCCACAATGGGTTCCTGTGTATTTTCAAAAATAATCCAGTCATCAGAATCAAGCTTTCTGGAATGCGTATCTTTATAGGAATCCTTGTGTGTTCTGAAATTAACGGTATGTCCCATATACTCAGGCTTTTTAACCATATCTGTGATAGTTGAAGCAGTCCATGTGTAAGGTCTGCTCATGTCACAGCTTCCCTGACAGGTTCCAAGTCCCTGCTTAGTAAGATAGTAAGATGGTCTTTCTATCTTTTCGTCGGTAAGAATTCTTGCAACCTGTGATGGTCCGTATCCTTGAATGATAAGCTGATAAATGCGTCTGACAACAGCAGCAGCTTCTTCATCAATAATCCAGCGGTCGTGATCGTCAGGGTCTTTCTTGTACCCGTAGATTGCATTACTTGTCAGATGCTTTCCTTCCATTCCCTTATTATGAAGTACAGATTTGATTTTTCTGCTGGTATCACGTACATACCATTCATTCATAATGTTAAGAAATGGGGCAAATTCGTTACTGCCGTCGTTTAAAGCACTGTCCACATTATTGGAAATGGCGATAAATCGAACATTTTTCTTTCGAAACAGGACTTCGGTATAAAAGCCTACCTCAAGGTAATTACGTCCGATACGGCTCATATCCTTTACGATAACGCATCCTACTATGCCATCTTCAATGTCTGCAAGCATACGCTTCCAATCAGGTCTGTCAAAATTGGTTCCTGACCAGCCGTCATCGGTATAGTGACGCAGATTGGTAAATCCCTGTTCGGTTGCATATTTCTCCAGCATTTTCTTCTGGTTTACGATACTGTTGCTGTCACCGCTTTGCTCATCATCACGGGATAATCTCTCGTAGAGTGCAGTGATTTTGTTAAGTTCCGGTTGTTTTGTTTTCATAAGATTCTCCTTTCAAAACAAACAACCAGCTTATCTGTGGTTTTATTCTACCACGAATAAGCTGGTTTGTGTAAAAATAATTATTGTCTCACTAATAGGAGAAATCCGAAAGGAAAATCGGAACTGTTTTATAAGTATCATGAAATTTAATTTCCCCGAATTTATATGAATGAGGGGAGATATATTGTATTTTTGTTGCAAAAAATATCAAGTTTCCAGTCTGTCGTCATCTTGATAAACTTGAAGTTGTCATCTTTTTTCTTGCTTATTGGAGCCTTTTTTCTTCTCAATGTATTTTCCAAGAAAGTAACCAGTATAACACCAAACAAAACCAACTGCCGCAGAAGCAAATGGATTTCCGAGAAGATATACTGTTATCCCTGCACATGCCGCACCAACTATTGCTCCTATTATTACTCCTATTTTTTTCATATCATTATGCTTTCTCCATTTCTCTTTCATCATTACAAACTGAAGATTTGTTGCACTGACTTCTTTTGCAACGAATCTATAGATAATCCCCGAATTTCTTCCAAGGTACAATTTCTCTATTTAACAACAAGTATTGTAGTTACAACATTTAGAAAATCGTATAAACCGTGAGATACTGCAACTCCGACATATTTGCAATTCTTAATGTTGTATTTTGCAAAACCGAATGCTAATCCAAGTAGCGTCGCAAATAAAACTTGTATCAAATTCCCGTTGATAATATGCCAAAAGCCAAACAGCATTGAAGCTAATACCACACCGAGCCATTTATTTCTCGGCAACAATTCAATGATTGTATCTTGAATATATACTCGAAATATTAGTTCCTCAACCGGTCCTATAATTAAAACATAATAGAAAAATTTACCGATTAAATACCACAATGCAAAATCACGATGTTCTCCGATTAAAGAAAACCCCATTAATGCAGGGAACACGCCGATTATCAGTTCAAGCCCTATAGCAAGTAATATACCGATTAAATAAGCCTTTCTGTTCTTAAATCC
>JBGVDD010000265.1:0-10013 GCA_045119215.1 Lachnospiraceae bacterium
ACAGTACACAGGTAGGTATTTTCGGCACCGAAAATACCGTACGAAAGACCTCTGGCTACGGATTTTGGCCATTTGTAATGCGAAGCATGGCCAAAATCGGTTACTGTGCACACAATGTGTGTACAGTAACGTAACAGTTTAGCCTATGGCTGAACTGTTACGATAAGCATTGCCACCTTCCAGGTGGCAATATAGTTTTTACAGACATGTTATAATCATTTAGCACATAGATAAAATCATCCATCAATGAAATAGGAAAGCTTCTACCATAACCATAATAATTAGCAACGCCAAAGTAATAGCAATGGTTCCAATAAAGGCACCAAGAGCCTGGATAACAGGTTTTTTGTGCTGGTGTAAAGGTAGAAAGCGTTGGATGTTTCTATAGTTAAAACAAGCCGCAACTATGAATAAGAGAACAATCAGGGTAAAAAAACGTTCAAACCAGAGCGCAGCACCGAAAGTATCTTTTACCTCTAAAGTCAAACTGATATTAAAAATCATGAGATAACCTGCAAGGGCACATAATATTTTCCATGGGGTTCTGGTGCGAAATCCGGGTGGAATCCAGGTGGCAATACTTTGGTGAGGTATGTTTTCGTCTTTTTTACTGGTAGTAAGTTTAAGTAAATCCTCCCTTAATGCAGCCACAGACTGGTAACGGTCCAGGGGATTTAATTCAGTACAATGACGGATGACAGAGTCAAATTTTAAGCTTGTGGCAGGCAGTGAGCCCACAAGTTCCTGTAAAAGAATTCCAAGAGAATAAATATCTGTCAACGGTGAGGAAGAACCAAACCCATACTGTTCCGGTGCAGCATAGCCAGGGGTACCCAGTAGCACAGTATCATTGGAAGTACTTTCGGTAAAAAATTTGGCAGCATTGAAATCCAAAAGTACAAATCTGTGGTAGTTTGTCACAATAATGTTGGATGGTTTGATATCCCTGTGAACAATTGGAGGATGATGCATATGAAGCTTTTCTAAAATGTCACAAAGATCCAACATACAATTGAGAATAAAGGTATCTGTGAGCTTAGACGAAGCCATGTATTCTGCTAAAGACTGTCCCGAGATAAATTCCTCAATGATAATAAGCCGATGGTCTTTTTCGTAGTAGTCAATAAGCTTAGGGATACCTTCTAGTTCCCCATTGTTTTGGCGTAGATACTGATATATATTTATATTATATACATCAAGGACCTTCTTGACGTAGATTTTATTGGTTTCCTGGTGCTGTACCAGAAAGATGTTATGTTGTTCATTTAGTGTTGCAATGGTCTTATAATAAGACATTGCCAAAGATTGTGAATAGTCCATGGTATCCTCCTCTTTTGTAAATTAGATACCAATAGTATAACAGATTGGAGAAGAAAATGAGAGAAAAAAACACAACAGAGTTAGAAAATATTTTAGGAAGAACACATTTGACAGAATTTGAATCTTATTGCCAGCAGAATAAGGATAGTATGTTTGAGGACAAGGAGAGTTTTTATGTTTATATTAGGGACATACTGGCAAAGAAGCATATGACCCAGCAGCGTGTGTTTTTAAATGCAGATATTCCGGAGCGCTATGGGTATAAACTGTTGTCTGGGGAAAAACATACGAAGCAAAGGGATGTGATTCTTAGAATCTGCTATGCAGGGGAATTAACATTGAGTCAGACCCAGAGAGCACTTAAGAAATATGGTATGCCGGAATTATATGCCAAAGTACCAAGAGATGCCTTATTGATGATTATGTTTAATGAACGTCCGGGGGATATTATTGAGGTGAATGCACTGCTTCGGAAAAAGGGTATGGAGCCCTTAAGAACCAGTGGAATCCAGGAGTAAATGCTGAAATAGTTACTGTGCACAGGGTGTGTACAGTAACACAATCTTACATATAAAGAAATTTACCACCGTAATGGGGGCAACAAGAACAGATACAATTTGTTATACTGTGAAATATAAGGGGGATGGAATGTGGGATATAAACAGAAGATTTGGTGGATAGGTTTACATATAGCGGTGCCCCTGATTATGGGGGCTGTGATATATTATTTGATTTCACCGGAAGTAATTTTTATAAAGATGTTTTCAACTCATGGGAGGATTCCAACGCCTTTAAAGTTAAATCAGAGTCATGTGATATACAGGTTTATCAGAAATTATTTTTTGGATATGCTGTGGGCCTATGCTTTGATGAACACACTTATTTTTTTGATTGGTAAAAGTTCATCCGCAATAAAGATAAGTGTCAGTATGGCAATTATTTTTACAGTAATTCTAGAAGGGTTGCAGCTGACGTCCTTTGTCAGTGGAACCTTTGATGTTTGGGATATTGTGGTTGAAATAATTGGTGAATTGTTTGCAGTGTGGATGAACAACAAGAGAAAGGGAGGATTTTTATGAGACACATGAAAAAAAAGAAGGACTTGAAACTTGTGAAGAAAAATACAAAGGGAGTTGCTGTGGCACTGTGTTTATCATTGTTTGCAGCTATGGCTTTGGGAAGTGGTTCCGCAGAGTCAGAAGGGGGAAAGGACATTGTGGCATCAGATAAGAATGACACGAAAACAGAAGATAGCAATGGAAATACGAAAGAAAAAGAAAGTGCCAAAGCTTCTAAGGTAACCATTGAAGAACAGGAATTGGTGAACCAGAATGATATTGTGGTTACGGCAAAAGAATATGTAAACGATGAAATCTGGGGCGATGGAATTAATCTTGTACTTGAAAATAATTCCACAAAGGATGTAACGGTTTCCTGCAACGCCCTGATTGTAAATGATTATATGATTACGGATTTATTTGTGTCAGAGGTGGCAGCGGGAAAGAAGGCAAATGAGACAGTATATTTATCATCTTCTGAATTAAAGGCGGCAGGAATAGATACGGTAGGTAAGGTGGAGATTTATTTTCATGTATATGATTCGGCATCTTATGATACGATTTTTGACACCGATGCTGTGACAATCCAGACTTCAGAATTTGCAAATATGGATACTACACCTAAGGATGCAGGTACAGAACTGTATAATGAGGGCGGAATCCGGATTGTTGGAAAAACGGTGGATGAGGACAGCTTCTGGGGTACTGCAATATTACTTTATATCGAAAATAATTCAGGGAAAAATGTGGGTATTTCCGTAGATAATATGTCTATCAATGGATTTATGATGAATCCCCTTTTTACATCCACTGTGTACAATGGAAAGAAGGCCATTGATGACATTACCATTCTCTCTACCGATTTGGAAGAGAATGGAATAGAAACTGTGGAAGATGTAGAATTAAAGTTCCATATCTATGATGAGGATTCCTATAATACAATTGCGGATACAGATGCCATCACATTTTCAGCAAAATAAAATAGGTCTACTTGGATAGGAGTTGTAAAAAAGTGAAAAAGGACATTAGGCGAAGGCTTAATGTCCTTTTTGTGCGTGTCAGGGAAGAAAAAGTGTCTCTTATTGTGGATACTATTGCAATATTTTTCCACATTGGTACAATTATTATGACAAAAGAGAAGGGAGGAAATCAATGAAACTAAAGCTTGAAAAAATTGAACAGGGGGAAGATGAGGTAGTTATTCGATACCACCGGAGGGACAAGAAAATTGAGAGGATTATCAATTTTGTAAAAGGAGAGGAATGCAAACTTTTTGGAATTTATAATGGCAGTAAGGTAATTCTTGACAAACATGAGATTCTGTACATAGAAAGTGTGGATGGTAAAACCTTTGCATACACCAAAGAAGCGGTATATCAGATGGATTATACCTTGTTGCAGCTTACCAAAATGTTACAGGATATCAATTTTTTCAGGTGTAGTAAGTCCATGATTCTCAATATCGACAAGGTAGCATCTCTAAAAAGTATGCCATCAAATCGCATTGACGCTGCCATGTGCAATGGAGAACATATTATAATTTCAAGAACTTATGCTGTGGCATTTCGAAAAAGACTGAGAGGTGAATAAAATTGAGAAAACAAAATGATGATAAAAAAAAGAAAAAGATTTCTTTTTGGGAAAAATACTTGACAAAAGAGATAGGAATTGAATTTAAGGCATGCCTGTACTTTTATTGTATCTTATTTTTTTATTGTATCTACAGAATATGTATGGGAAGTCTGGAAGCAAGTATTATACATATGGCAGAGATGATTTTTTTAACTTACTGCATGGGATATTTGCAGGTGTTTGTGTTATTTGATTTTGATGAATCAGACTGTGTGGGAATTAAAGAAGTTTTAAGTATGATTTTGTGTTCTTTTTTGTATGCAGCAGCTTCTTACTTTGGAAGGTGGTTTGATGGAAGCTTCGTTTTAAGCTTGGGATTTTTCGGGTATATGTTGTTTGCCTATGGTTGTGCTTTCTGGGTTTATAAATTAAAGCGACAGATAGATGGAAAGATTTTAAATGAAGAATTAAAGGCATTTCAAGAAAGGGATGGTGGTTATAATGGGAAATAGAGAAAAAGTAATCGAAATTGAGAATTTAACAAAAAATTATGGAAAGTATCCAGGAGTGAAGAACGTGACGTTCTCTGTACAGAAAGGGGATATCTTTGGATTCTTAGGTCCCAATGGAGCAGGAAAATCCACTACTATCCGTTCCATGTTAGGATTGATTTCCTTTCAGGAAGGAAGTATTCATATTTTGGGTAAGGATATCAAGAGTAAGAAGGAAGAGATTTTAAAAGAAGTGGGTTATATGCCTTCGGAGGCAATGTTTTATCCGGCTATGACAGTGAAGGATACCATAAAGATGGCAGAAGAAATTCACAAGAAAGACTGTAGTGAGGAAGCGGAAAAAATTTGTGAACGATTGCAGGTGAGTAAAAACAAAAAGATTAGTGAATTGTCCTTGGGAAACAGGAAAAAGGTCAGTATCGTCTGTGCCATGCAGCATCAACCAAAACTCTTTGTCTTTGATGAACCTACCAGTGGCTTAGACCCTTTAATGCAGGCGGAGTTTTTTCGATTGATAGAAGAATATGTATCGAAAGGAGCAACCTGTATGCTGTCTACCCATGTATTGTCAGAAGTAAAGAAATACTGCAACAATGTAGCAATTATGAAGCAGGGAGCGTTGCAGTGCGTGGAGAAGGTGTCAAACATCACCAGGACCAATGCTAAAAGAATTAAAATGATTCGGGATGGAATCCATTTGGATTATCTGTATCAGGGGGATTTAAATGAACTGTATAAAGAATTACAGGGACATGACATTACAGATATTTTGATCGAAGAGCCATCGTTAGAAGAGATTTTTACAAAATTCTACGAAAATAAGTAGAGAAAGGAATGGTGTAACATGAATACAGTATTAAAACATGAAGTAAAAATAAATATCAAACTTTTCATGATTTGGTTTGTCTGTGTGGCAGGGATGGGATTTGCCTGTATCTTAATGTTTTCCGGCATGGAGGAAGATATGGAGGGGATGGCAGAAGGCTTTGCTTCCATGGGAGCTTTTGCAGATGCCTTTGGAATGAGCACGCTAAGTATTGGAACTTTAGTAGGATTCTATGCCACAGAAATCGGAGTGATACACAGTCTGGGAGGGTCCATGTTTGGAGCAATTCTAAGTACTACCATGCTTTCGAAGGAGGAAGATGGACATACAGGAGAGTTTTTGCTAACCCTTCCCGTAAGTAGAACTAAGGTGGTTATGGCAAAATGGATAGGGGTAGTTGCATTGATTGCCTTGTTTAATCTTTGTTGTACCGGGGTGTATGTGTTAGGATTTTTTGCAGTGGGAGAGGAGATTCCAACCAGGGAGTTTGTACTTTTTCATGGCATGCAGTTTATGTTACATATAGAAATTGCAGCTATATGTTATGTGGTGTCTGCTTTTTCAAAGAAAAACAAATTAGGGGTAGGTATGGGGATAGTACTTCTGGCTTATGCGTTCGATTTAATGGCCAGAGTGATTCCGGATTTAAAAGATTTTATTGCAGTTAGTCCTTTTTCATATGCCAATGCTTCCGATATATTTAGTAAGGCTGATTTTAGATATGAGGCAGTTATCATTGGAATTGTAGTGATTGTGTTAAGTCTGGCTGTGGCTTTTGTGCACTATAATAGAAAAGACATGGCCTCATAAA
The DNA here is from genome assembly GCA_045119215.1 of Lachnospiraceae bacterium. Taxonomy (GTDB): domain Bacteria; phylum Bacillota; class Clostridia; order Lachnospirales; family Lachnospiraceae; genus RUG11237. Next base: position 6,100 of record JBGVDD010000265.1, read on the forward strand.
TAGTAACTGTGTGAAAATGTTAATAAAATCTTTTGTTTTATTTTCATGTATTTAAAAATAAAACTGGTATAGTGAAACCATAAAACACACAAAAACGGGAGCCTGGGATAAAGAGAAAAAGGAGGAGAAGATTATGAAGAGAGGGATTGTAGCTGTATTGTGTGCAGCGGTACTTATCACTGGATGTTCCGGAGATGGTTCAGACTATGCCAAAAATTCGGCAGTGACAGAGGATAGCTACGAAAGTTCAGAAGGATTTTACAATGAGGATGCTCTGGAGGAAGAATATGAAGGTGTGGAGGAAAAGAGTACTGAGGATGTGACAGAATCAGGAAATGAAGACACGTCAGTGTCAGAAAGTAGTTCCACCGGAAAGAAAAAGAAAAACAGCCAGAAGCTAATCAGAACCATTGATATGGATGTGGAAACCTTAGATTTTGAAGAAACCATTAAGTTTGTGGAAGCAGAAGTGGAGAAAATCGGTGGGTATTTTGAAACCATGCAGATGGATGGAGTCAGATTAGACTCAGAGTATGATTTGCAGTCTGCCAGTCTTCGTATCCGTGTGCCAAGGGATAAGGCAGATGAATTTCTGGATAAAGTCTCCAAAAAGACCAATGTGTACAGTCGTTCAGAAAGTGTAGAAGATGTGACCTTACATTATGTGGATGTGGAAAGTCACAAGAAAGCCTTACAGACAGAGCAGGAAAGAATCTTGGCAATTATGGAGAAGGCAGAAAAAATGTCGGATATTATTGAACTGGAGGAACGCTTGTCAGAAATTCGATACGAGCTCCAGAACTATGAATCTACCCTTCGTTCCATTGATAATCAGGTGGATTATACTACCATAGAGATGAGAGTGTCAGAGGTAAGGGAAGAAACCAAGCCGGAACCGGAAGGGGTATTTGAGCGTATTGGTAATGGGTTTGTTCGGAATCTACGGAATGTAGGAAATGGTTTGGTAAATTTCTTTATCTGGTTTATCACTAATCTTCCGTATTTTGTGGTATGGGGAACTGTGATTGCAGGAATTGTCTGGGTAGTGCGTCTGATAAGGAGAAAGAGAAAGGAAAAGAAAGAGAAAAAAAGATTGTTAAGAGAGCAGCAGATGAATGCCCAGGTACAAAATCAAAACCAAGAGAAATAATATAGAAGTAAAATCAGTTAGAGTACACAGGAAACTGTGTACTCTGTTAATGTGTGCTTACTATTTCTCTTGCAACATTTTTGGAAATGGAGTATACTTTTGCCAGTATGATTTGTAGATAAGGGGGAAATTATGAGTAGCGTAAAGAAATTTAAATTAAGTATTGATTTTAACGCACCGGTGATATTGGGCTTTGTTGCAATTTGTTTTGGGGCATTACTCCTAAATAATATGACCAACGGATGGACCAATCGCATGCTGTTTAGTGTATACCGCAGTTCCATGAAAAGTCCGTTCTTTTATCTTAGAACCATTGGACATATCTTTGGACATGCTGACTGGTCACATTTTGCCAACAACATGATGTATATTTTGATACTCGGACCAATATTAGAAGAAAAATATGGCTCTAAAACTATGGGTGCAATGATTGCATTGACTGGATTTGTAACCGGAGTGGTAAGCCTGGTGTTTTTCCCGGCAAACGCATTGTTGGGAGCCAGCGGTGTGGTGTTTGCATTTATTCTGTTAGCTTCGGTTACCAGTGTGAAAAGGGAAGGAATTCCCTTGACCTTTTTGTTGGTGGCTGCAATCTACATTGGAGGACAGATTTGGGATGGTCTTACCATTCGTGATAATGTATCAAACCTTACCCATATTATAGGCGGTGTGGTGGGAGCCACTTGCGGATTTTTATTGAATAAAAAGAAGTAATGAGGAAGTAATGAGAAATGTATAGAAAAATTCAAATAAATTCTCTGGAGGATTATCTGATTCCCGGGAATAAGCGTCCCGAGAAGTCGGTATATTATGGAAGATTAACTACATATAATGAGACTATAAAAAAGGGGATTGAAGCCTTTATCACAGAGACCATGCGTTATGGGGTATGTATTGAAGAACGGATTGGCAATCCGGAAGAAAAGCATCTGGCTTATTATACAGAAATCATGGGAAATTCATATCAGTTGGATAGAGGATTTTTTTTACAGCAGATAAATAAATGGATGCCAAGAATAGCAACGGACAAAAAAGAGATACTGGCCCAGTCATTTTTTGAGATTATGCAGGGATTAGCCCAAAAGGGAAAAAACGAAAATATGCAGAAAAATGCATATATAAAATTTATGTGCTGGCTGTATTATAAATTTGAACGTATTTTTACCAATGTACCAGGGAGTGCAACGGTGCCCAAATTATTGTTTCAGGGTTATCCAAACCAGTATGAGATGTTGTTTCTTAGTGCTTTATCCAGTGCAGGATGTGATATTCTTCTCTTGCTCACCAGAGGAGAGGAAGAGTACAAACAGGTAGACCCTACCCTGACATTCTCACAAAGGATTCCAGCAGAAGGCGGGGCGTATCCAGAAGGTTTTTCTATTTTATCCTTAAGGGAGCAGCTCATTAAAAAGGAAAGAGAACCAAAGGTAGTTCAGGTGTCCACGGAAAAAAGAGTGAATACAAATACCTGGATTAGCACAGAGCCTATGGAGGATGTGTTAAAGCCACAAGATGCGCGTGGAAGCGATAATAGTTTTAGTTACAATGCTTTTGTGGGAATTTATGGGGCAGAGGATGGGGTAAATTATTATCAGAATCTGTTGACCTGGAAAATGAAATTGGAAACAGACGCCAGAGTATGTCTGATTGAGGAAGAAATTCCAAAGGCCACCTTCGAAGAAATTGGAAGGATTCCACGAAAATCTTATGCTCTTGTGCCACAGGTGATAAATGAACTGTCTACCCAGATTACCTGCGTAAACAGGGATATGGTGCCCTATGCGAAGGCTGCCTTTGTTCAGACTCTAGAGCAGGAGACAGAACAGCCCTTGCCTAAATTTACTAACCTTGCAGTAGAACTCGTATGTATGATGAACCGTTATCTGAATTTGTTGTATGAGAATACAGGCAGCAGTCAGAAAATAAAAAAGGTTATTCTGTTCTATGGAGAGATAAAAACACAGACAGAGAGAATATTCTTAGAAATGATGGCAAAGATGCCCATAGATGTGATTTTAATAAATCCGGAAGGAAGTAAGGGAATAAATATTAAGAATTCCTTATTTTTTGCTAAAAATTATGAAAATACCCTAAGCAGAGAAAAATTTCCAACCGATATAAAGGACGTGCGTTTTCAGACCGTGGCATTTAATGCGGAACGGGAGTTAGATTCCATGTTGTATCAGGATACGGGAATATACAGAGACCGACAGTTTACCAAGGCAATACCGGTGACACTGGCTAATACCTATGACGAAATTCAGATTTTGTGGGATGAGGATGCCAAGTTTAGACCAAATTTTCAGATATATGAGGACAAGGTGGCAGTGCCGGTATTATTTGCCAAGGTAAGTGGTGTGCCAAATGCAGACCCGGGTAGATATTGGGATAGTGTGGCAAAATTATATCAGGATGATGTATACATTATCCGTGACTTACCATTTCTGAATCACGGTTATAATACCTGGAAACAGAAATCAGGTCAGCTTATGGTGAATCAGCGCATTCAGTATCAAAGAATCAAAGAACATCCGGAAAATCCTTTTCGGCTTATCCGGGAATCTGTGCAGGATTATATGTTGGAAAAGCTGCAGGAATTGGTAGATTCAAAAGTCATTGAGGACAATGGAAAAAATGAAATAAACCGTCTGATTTTGGAAACGGTGCTAGGAATGGATAAGAATCTGATTCGTATGATGCAGCAATATGATTTTACTAAGAGAATTCCTAAAGTTTTGGCTTTTCAGACAAAGGAAAGTGCTCC
>JBGVDD010000266.1:0-64183 GCA_045119215.1 Lachnospiraceae bacterium
GTAGTAAGACCCCTTATAGAGTATGAGGTAGATAGGACAGAGGTGTAAGTGCAGCAATGCATTCAGCTGACTGTTACTAATCGGTCGAGGGATTGACCAAAAGAATTTCTTGGACTTCCATGTGGGATTTTGAAGGTATACGAATATTAGAAGGATAACCAGTGATGGTTATCCTTTTTTGCATGAAAGAAGTAGAAAACTAGATTTAGTTTTCTACTTCTTGTTGGTTTGAAAAGAAGTATCATTGACAAATAGTCAGTATAAGAAGGTAAAAAAATAGTAGAAGGTTTTCAGGAGATAAAATTCCAATTGAGGAGTTTATCTCCTTTTTTAAAAAAATTTTCAAATAAAAAATGGAAAAAATGCATAAAAAAACTATGAATTTGTCAAAGTTTATGTTATAATCTTACACATAAGAGGATGAAAGAACAAAAACTTGTATAATATGAGATTTTAGGAGGGAAAACAAATGGATACAAAAATTTTATTGGAAAATGGTACCAATGAATTAGAGGTGTTGGAGTTTACATTGTGTGGCAACCATTATGGGATTAATGTTGCAAAGGTTCGTGAAATTCTTACCTGTGAAAAGGTCACACCGGTACCAAACGCACATCCTTGTATCGAAGGAATTTTTATGCCGAGAGATACCATGATTACTGTAGTGAATTTAAAGAAAAGCATAGGATTACCGTCACAGGAAGATAAGGGGCTCCTTATAATAACAAATTTCAATAAATTAAATATTGCGTTTAGAGTGGATGAGGTGTTGGGAATCCATAGAGTGTCATGGGAAGAAATCATTAAGCCAGATGCCACAATCAACCAGGCAGGTGCAGGGGTATCTACAGGTATTATAAAGTTAGACAACAAACTGATTATTATTTTGGATTTTGAAAAGATTGTTACGGATATCAGCCCGGAAACAGGTCTAAAGGTTTCAGAAATTGATGAGTTAGGGGAACGTGAACGACAAAATATCCCTATTGTTATTGCGGAAGATTCTCCATTATTGAATCGCTTAATTACTGATTCATTAAAAAAGGCGGGGTATGTAAATCTTATTATCAATAACAATGGAAAAGAAGCATGGGATAAGATTACGGAAATGAAACGTAAAGGTGGAAATATTGAAGAGCAGATAGGATGTGTTATCACAGATATTGAAATGCCGATTATGGATGGACATAGGTTAACAAAATTGATTAAGAGTGATCCAGCATTGGAGAAAGTACCGGTAATAATCTTTTCATCTTTGGTCAACGATGAAATGCGCAGAAAAGGAGAGCAATTGGGTGCGGATGCCCAGTTGGCAAAACCGGAGATTGGAAATTTAGTGCGACAGATTGATCAATTGTTGATCGAAAAGAGAAACAGTTAGAGCTGATATAACTATAACTTGAAATTTTAAAATAAATCCACGGACTACACAGGTGTTTACATAAAGTGGTCCGTGGATTTGCCTATGTGTTCGCTGATTCTAAATAGGATATATAAAAGAAAAGGAGCAATAGAATGAATCAAAATATTCAAGAATTAATAAGGGAATCCCAATGTGTTTTAGTTGGGATTGGGACAGAATGTGCTTATGAAGTGGATAAGCAGGATATACTTAGTAGGATTCATAAAACCATGGAAGATTTTAAAGATTGTATGTGGCTTATGGACTACCTTGTAGCCTGGGAACAGGAAAATACAGAAGAATCCAAATATCTTAAGGCGTATAACAATTTGTATGATATGGTAAAAGATAAGAATTATTTTGTTGTTACACTAAACACAGATGACCTTATTTTTCAATCGAACTTTCCCCAGGAGAAGTTGACAGTACCATGTGGAAGTAAGAGAAGGTTACAGTGTTCCTGTGGCTGTGAAGGGAGTATTCAGGATGCAAAAGATATTGTAAATAATATTGTCAGTCAGGTGTATGATGAAAAAAGGGAATTGTGTGACATAGAAAGGCCTGTCTGTGAAAAATGTAATGCACCTCTTACCTTTAATGTAATTGGTCAGGAAAAGTATATGGAAGAGGGATATATGGAATCATGGAAGAAGTATCGAATGTGGCTTACAGGAACCTTGAATAAAAAGATATGTTTATTAGAGTTGGGAACGGATTTTAAGTTTCCTTCGGTAATACGTTGGGCGTTTGAGAAGGTGGCATTTATCAATGAAAAAGCAATGTTAGTGCGTGTGTGCCAGGAATATCCACAAATGACTGAGGAACTGCAGGGAAAAGCAATTTCCATTAAGGAAAATCCCATAGAATACTTATATAAAAGCTGATTTAAATCGTAACAGTTTAGCCTATGGCTAAACTGTTACGAAATCGGGCAATGCCGACAAATGCAAAATTGCCCGATTTTTGTTAATTGCACATTTTTGCACGGTCAGCGCAGTAAATGCGCAGATCTGCCTGAACTGTTACTTTAAATCCATACATTTTTCTTGTTACACTGATAAAATTGTGTTAAAATGTAAGTGTTTATGATTTGAAAAATGAAAATTTTACAAGAATGGGGCAATTTTGCATGCGTAAGCATTGCTTCATTTGCGTATCTGTTTAGTAGATTTGAACAGATAGGTAGAAACAATAAAATCAGGGGTGAGATGATGAGTACAACGGAAGATTATTTAGATCAACTGTTAAATAAAGTAACCAGTGGAAGTCCGGATGAGCAGGGACTTTCTATAGAAGAAGCCATGGATATGTCGGTGGATGATGTATTGAATTCCATGGGAGAGGTTTCAGGGGGAGAAGTAGAGGTGGAGGAAACATCGGTTGTTGCAGAAGGAGAGCCAGCGGTAGAACCGGAAGCAATGCCAAAGCCGGAAGTGGAGGCAGAGCCCAAAGAGGAAGCCAGTGGAAATGGAATGATGAGTCCGGAAGAGATAGCGGCGTTGTTTGCGGCTAGTGAAGAACCAGTGTCAGAACCGGAAACTCATGAAGAACCAGAAGTAATGCCAGAGGCAGAGCCCAAAGAGGAAGCCAGTGGAAATGGAATGATGAGTCCGGAAGAGATAGCGGCGTTGTTTGCAGCCAGTGAAGAGCCAGCGACAGAACCGGAAGCAGAGCCAAAGCCGGAAGCAATGCCGGAGCCAGAGCCCAAAGAGGAAGCAAGTGGAAATGGAATGATGAGTCCGGAAGAGATAGCGGCGTTGTTTGCAGCCAGTGAAGAACCAGTGTCAGAACCGGAAACCCATGAAGAACCGGAAGTAATGCCAGAGGCAGAGCCCAAAGAGGAAGCAAGTGGAAATGGAATGATGAGTCCGGAAGAGATAGCGGCGTTGTTTGCAGCCAGTGAAGAACCAGTGTCAGAACCGGAAGCAGAGCCAAAGCCGGAAGTGGAGGCAGAGCCCAAAGAGGAAGCAAGTGGAAATGGAATGATGAGTCCGGAAGAGATAGCGGCGTTGTTTGCAGCCAGTGAAGAGCCAGCGACAGAACCGGAAGCAGAGCCAAAGCCCGAAGTAGAAGCATCGGAAAGTGGAAATGGAATGATGAGTCCGGAAGAAATTGCAGCTATGTTTGCAGCCAGTGAAGGGACATCAACAGAGGAACCACTTATGGAAAATGTTGGAGAATCGGATTCGAACATGTCCATTGATGATATGTTAAAAGATATCCGGGAGGAAGAACCGGCAGCCACAGACGACTTGCTGGGAAATATTACAGATACTCCTCAAGAGATTGGCCCTGAACAGGTAAATGGAGAAGGTGACATCATGGATTTGCTGAACATGATGCAGGAAGACGAAGACCTGAAGGACATTGGAGATTTGCTTCAGCAAGATAGTAATGCCATAGAACTTACGGAAGAAGAATTATTTGGTTCTCCAGGGACAGAAGCCACTGAAGAAATTATTGAAGAAACTAAGGAAACAGAAAAGAAAAAAGGTTTTTTTGCCAAGATTCTGGAATTCTTTACTCAGGTACCTGGGGAGGAAGAAGGAGCTGAGGAAACCGACAATGAGCAAATCATCAAGGAAGTTGAATCAGAAATAGCTGAAGAAGACAAAAAGAAGAAAAAGAAAAAAAAGAAGGGCAAGAAAGGCAAAAAGGGAAAAGAGAACCCGGAAGGGGAAGAAGGCGCTGAAGGAGAAGGTGAAGAAACAAAGGGAGACAAGAAAAAGAAGAAAGAGAAAAAGAAAAAAGAAAAAAAAGAAAAACCTCCAAAGCCAGTTGAACCAAAGGAACCAGCACTACCAAAGAAACCAGTTATTTTGATTATGTTAATGGGTGGTTCTATTGTAGCATTAGTATTGGTAAGTCATAATTTCGTTGATTACAGTTCAAGTATACATAAGGCGGATTCTGCTTTTATCAATCGAAACTATCAGGATGCTTATGAAAATCTTTTGGGAGTAGATGTGAAAGAGGATGATAAGCAGTTAGCTGATAGAATTAGGGTAATGATGAAACTGGAAGGTAAATACCAGATGTATCTGTCCCACATTGACACAGAAGAATATGATGAGGCTTTAAACGACTTGATTATGGCTGTGATTCGATATGATGAAAATATAGAAGAGGCAGAAAGTCTGGGAATTCTTGACGCATATAATGATGAATACAACTTAATTGTAGAACAGTTGAATCAAGTGTTTGGAGTTGATGAAGAACAGGCAAGACAGTGGTATTTGAACCTTAGTTTTCTTGATTATACAGAGACAGTAAGAAATGTGGTAAAGTCTGCAGGTTTTTCAGTAGAAGATGCAACAGAAGATGCAACAGAGGATGAATCAGAGGATTTATCAGAATTTGGTATAGAAGAAGTGCAAGAGTAAAGAAAGAAACAGAAAGGAAGACAAGACATGATAGCCATAATTGATTATGACGCTGGAAATATAAAGAGTGTGGAGAAGGCACTTTTGTATTTGGGCGAGGCAGCAAAAATCACGAGAGACAGAGAAGAGATATTGAAGGCAGATAAGGTGATTTTACCAGGAGTAGGAAACTTTGGTGATGCCATGGCAAATCTGCATAAATACAATTTGGTATCTGTGATTAAAGAAGTAGTTGAAAAGAAAACTCCATTTTTGGGGATTTGTGTAGGATTACAGCTATTGTTTGAGCGAAGTGACGAGTCAGATGGGGTACCAGGTCTTGGAATCCTTCCTGGAGAAATTTTAAGAATACCGGAAAAAGAGGGATTAAAGATACCACAGATTGGCTGGAATAATATAAAAATTGATACGAATTGCCCGCTGTTTAAGGATTTACCGGAAACCCCGTATGTATATTTTGTGCATTCCTACTATTTAAAAGCAAAAGAGGAAAGTATGGTAAAGGCAACTACAGAATACGGAACATTGATTCATGCAGCGGTACAGAAGGATAACGTATTTGCATGCCAGTTCCATCCAGAGAAAAGTAGTGAGGTTGGACTAAAAATACTGAAGAACTTTGTAGAACTGTAACATTTAATGGAGGAAATGAGATGTTAACAAAAAGAATTATTCCATGTCTGGATGTGAAAGATGGACGAGTGGTCAAAGGTATTAATTTTGTGGATTTGAAGGATGCAGGAGATCCGGTAGAAATTGCCAAGGCTTATGATAAAGCAGGGGCAGACGAAGTGGTTTTTTTGGATATTACAGCTTCTTCTGATGCCAGAAAAACTGTGGTTGACATGGTAAGGAGAGTAGCAGAAAATGTGTTTATTCCTTTTACCGTGGGCGGGGGAATCCGTACTGTAGATGACTTTAGAGAACTATTACGAGAAGGTGCAGATAAAATATCCATCAATTCTGCAGCAATCAACAATCCACGACTTATCAGTGATGCAGCAGATAAATTTGGGCGTCAGTGTGTGGTGGTAGCCATCGATGCAAAAAAAAGACCGGATGGCAGTGGATGGAATATCTATAAAAATGGTGGACGAGTTGATATGGGGATTGATGCCATTGAATGGGCAATGCAGGCAGACAAGTTGGGAGCAGGTGAAATATTGCTGACAAGTATGGATTGCGATGGGACCAAGGCAGGATATGATATTGAGCTGACCAGATTAATTGCAGAGAATGTATCCATTCCGGTTATTGCATCTGGTGGTGCAGGAACTAAGGAGCATTTTTATGATGCATTGACAAATGGAAAGGCAGACGCAGCACTGGCAGCGTCCCTGTTTCATTACAAAGAACTGGAAATTTGTGATTTGAAGAATTATTTAAAGGAAAAGAATGTATCTGTTCGAATCTAAATTCATTAGTGCATTTAACAAAAATCGGGCAATTTTCCATGCGTAAGCATTGCCCGATTTCGTAACAGTTTAGCCTATGGCTGAATTGTTACTTTTTATGGAGGAAATATTTTATGGCAATGATTGACAATGACTGGCTGGAGGCTATTCATGGCGAATTTCAGAAACCTTATTATAGGGAGTTGTATCAATTTGTAAAGAATGAATATAGTACAACAACAATTTATCCCCCGGCAGATGATATCTTTAATGCCTTTCATTTTACACCCCTTAGTAAGGTGAAGGTGTTATTATTAGGACAGGACCCATACCACAATGTAAATCAGGCACATGGGTTAAGCTTTTCTGTGTTGCCAAGTCAGAAGGAGATTCCACCATCTTTGCAAAATATTTATAAGGAGTTGCAAACAGATTTGGGATGCTATATTCCAAACAATGGATATCTGAAAAAATGGGCAGACCAGGGAGTGCTGTTGTTAAACACGGTATTGACTGTGAGGGCTCATCAGGCAAACTCTCATCAGGGAAGAGGCTGGGAACAATTTACAGATGCAGTGATTCAGGCGGTAAATGCTCAGGATAGACCAGTGGTATATTTTTTATGGGGGCGTCCGGCACAGATGAAAGAAAAGATGTTGACCAACCCAAAACATCTGGTGTTGAAAGCACCGCACCCAAGCCCACTTTCGGCATACCGAGGCTTTTTCGGATGTAAGCATTTTAGTATGGCAAATGATTTTTTAGAAGCCAATGGAATAGAGCCCATTGATTGGCAAATAGAAAATATATAAAAGAAAACCGGTACGGAATAGGGAAATCCATTTCCGTACCGGTTTTATTGCATTTTCTAGATTAAACTCAAGAATAATTCATGAATGGCAGTGCTCTCATCCAATTCAGGATGGAAAGAAAGTGCAATCTGGTTGTGGTAACGTGCTGCCACGATGTTATCATCCACAGTAGCCAACACTTCCACACCTTCTCCTACCTGTTCGATATATGGAGCACGGATAAATGTCATAGGAATTTTCCCTAAGCCTTTAAAATCCTCTTCGGTATAAAAGCTTCCAAGCTGTCTTCCGTAGGCATTTCGTTTTACTGTCACCGGCATGGTGCCAAAATGAACCGTTTCGTCATTGGATAAGTGCTCAGCCAACAAAATCAAACCAGCGCAAGTAGCGAGTACAGGCATACCAGAAGTGATCTTTTCTCTTAATGGCTCAAATAAATTGAGAGAATGAAGCAGTTTTCCCATTACGGTACTCTCCCCACCCGGCAAAATCAGCCCATCATATGACTGCTCTAAATCAGAAGCCTGACGTATTTCAAATGATTCTACACCTAATTTTGCCAACATTTTCTCGTGCTCAATAAACGCCCCCTGCACAGCTAATACGCCAATTTTCATTTTATTTTCCCCTTTCTGCCATCAAAAGCTGAATTTCGTCTTCGTTGATACCAACCATGGCTTCTCCTAAGTCTTTGGAAAGCTCAGCGATTAATTTTGCATCTGTAAAGTTAGTAACAGCCTGAACAATGGCAGAAGCACGTTTCTTTGGATTTCCACTCTTAAAGATACCGGAACCAACAAACACACCTTCTGCACCTAACTGCATCATCAGGGCAGCATCCGCAGGAGTTGCCACACCACCGGCAGCAAAGTTTACTACAGGAAGTCTGTGGTTTTCGTGAACATACTGAACTAATTCATATGGTACCTGTAAATTTTTCGCAGCATCAAACAATTCATCTTCACGCATGGAAGAGAGTCTTGCGATTTCCTGATTCATCATGCGCATATGGCGTACAGCCTGTACCACATCACCTGTTCCAGGTTCTCCTTTGGTACGAATCATAGAAGCTCCTTCGTTGATACGTCTTAATGCCTCACCTAAATCTTTGGCACCGCAGACAAAAGGTACTTTGAATTTTGTTTTATCAATGTGGTATTTATCATCAGCTGGAGATAATACTTCACTTTCATCTATGTAATCGATTTCAATGGCTTCTAATAACTGAGCTTCCACGAAATGTCCGATACGACATTTTGCCATTACCGGGATGGAAACTGCTTCCTGGATTCCCTGAATCATCTTTGGGTCACTCATACGGGAAACGCCACCGGCAGCTCGGATATCTGCTGGAATTCTTTCCAATGCCATAACAGCACAAGCACCAGCTTCCTGGGCAATCTGAGCCTGCTCTGGTGTGGTGACATCCATGATGACACCACCTTTTAACATTTGTGCTAATTCTTTGTTTAATTCGTATTGTTTGCTCATTTCAATTTCTCCTTTTTTCAAATTCTAATAGTATGCACGATAATAGAAAACCTTTGAAAGGAAGTTCTATCATTGATGAAAAGAATTGTAACACAAAGTGACCTTTTTGAAATAGCCAGTTTTTGGAAAAATAACCATGCCAGTTGCAAAAAAAAACACCAATTATATATTATTTTGCAAAAAAATGAAAAAATTTTGAAAATTTTTAAAAAAAACACTTGCATTTATTCCAGGGCTATGATATATTGTAATAGCTGTAGCGAGCCGGCGTGTCGGAATGGCAGACGAGGCAGACTCAAAATCTGTTGTGGGCAACCACGTGCGGGTTCAAGTCCCGCTGCCGGCATAACAGGAAAAGGCTTTTCGGAGAAATCCGGAAAGCCTTTTTTAGTACATATAAATACATATTTATAGAAAGTAGGATGAGATGATGTCAGAGACTATAGTTCGATTAAAAAAAGGAGAAGGACGTACCATTAAGTCGGGGGGCTTATGGATTTTCGACAACGAGATAGATACCATACAGGGAACTTTTAAAAATGGTGCAATTGTAAAGGTAGAAGATTTTGACGGATACCCTATGGGACGTGGATTTATCAATCAGAATTCTAAGATTCGTGTCCGTATGATGTCCAGAAAACCAGAGCAAATGATAGATGATGCCTTTCTTAACATGCGGGTAAAAAATGCATGGGAATATAGAAAAAACACGGTGGATACCTCCTGTTGTCGTGTCATCTTTGGAGAGGCAGATTTCTTACCAGGGCTTGTGGTGGACAAATATGAGGATGTGCTGGTGGTTCAGTGCCTTGCCTTGGGAATGGAACAGTTTAAGGAAAAAATAGTAGATGAATTAAAGGGAGTATTAAAAGAGGACGGAATAAAGATTCGTGGTGTGTACGAGAGAAGTGATGCAAAGGAAAGAATTAAGGAAGGTCTGACAAAGGTAAAAGGTTTTATTGGGGAGGAATTTGACACCAATGTAGAGATTACAGAAAATGGTGTACATTATATGGTGGATGTGGTAAATGGACAAAAGACAGGTTTCTTTTTAGACCAGAAATACAATCGTCTGGCAATGCAGAGGATTTGTAAAGGAAAAAGAGTCCTGGATTGTTTCACACATATGGGAACCTTTGCATTGAATGCAGGAATCGGTGGAGCCAGTGAGGTGACAGGCCTTGATATCTCTGAATATGCCATACAGCAGGCACGGGAAAATGCAAAACGAAATGGATTAGAAAGTACTGTAAAGTTTCGTTGTGCCAATGTTTTAGATGAACTGCCAAAGCTAGCGGCGGCAAAGGAAAGTTTTGATGTGGTGATTCTGGACCCACCGGCATTTACAAAATCAAGGGAAGCCACCAAAAATGCCATAAAAGGATACCGTGAAATCAACATGAAAGGATTAAAGTTAGTAAAAGATGGTGGATACTTTGCCACCTGTTCCTGTTCTCATTTCATGACTCAGGAATTATTTGTAAAGACCATCAAAGAGGCAGCAAAAGCTACCCATAAGAGGCTGCGTCAGATAGAATTCCGCACCCAGTCTCCGGATCATCCCATTTTGTGGGCAGCGGACGAATCTTATTATCTGAAATTTTTGATTTTTCAGGTGGTGGATGAAAAGTAGAAGAGGGAAAATGCTTGAAAACATTGAAGCGCAGGGAAATTAGGGATAAAAAAGTTATAATAATGTGCTTTGCTGCACCACAGGTCGGTGTACCAATGACAATTGCTGTTGCAATTTGGGCATAAAGCCATAGCAATTTTGAAAGGGAGGATGGAGTTTTCTATCCTCCTGAAAATATGGAGGTAATATGGAGATATATTATAGAAAATCTTTTTTTAAGGGGTTGGATAGCTTTAAAACGGGTAAAATCCTTTTTATGTTATTACAAGTATTTTCGTTGTTTTTTATGATGTATAATTATACTAGTGGATTTGTTGCCTTGAATATTTTCTCACTATTATATTTTGTTTTACATATGTTGCATGAAAAAAAACTTATTACGAAGCATAACGCAGAAATCACAAAATACCATAAAGTAAGAGTAAAAGTATATAGAATACTTTTAATTGCCTTTATTATGTTTGCTTTAACTGTGATTTTTAAAGCAATAATTTGTCCTATCCGCTTTTCAATATTGTGGTGGATAGGATGGGTTTCAATTATGTTATACAGTGAGTCTATCACAATTTCTTCATTAGTTGCATTTGGTGAGAATGGTTATGTATCCGGAGATTTTTTTGTTAATTATAATGATATAGATGAGATTTGTGAAGTAAAGAACATGAATTCATGGCAAGGAGAAATTGTATTGATAACATTTTGGAAAAATAACCAAAAAATAGGATTTGATAAAATGTTTGTAGACGAATATCACAAATTAAGATTACAAGTATATCAGGGAGGGGAATGTTAGATAGAATGAAATACTATTGCATAAAGCAGCATGACATCACCGACTGTGGAGCTGCCTGTCTCGCCACTATTTCCAAACAGAACGGTTACAAAATAGGAATCACAAAAATTCGCGAAGTGGCAGGAACCGATAAGCGGGGAACCAATGCTTATGGCGTGATTAAGGCAGCAGAACAGTTGGGATTTCGTGCAAAGGGAGTGATTTTGCTGAATCTATTTAAAGTATTGTTAGATGCCTTCCGTTCCCATTTATTATTGTATTTAAGTCAGAAACTGGATATTGCATTGCTGTTGGGATATTATCAGCATGTGTTAGAACTTCCCATGAATTTTTTTGGTACCAGGAAAGTCGGCGAGATTGTATCCAGATTCAACGATGCAGGTAAGGTAAGAGATGCTATTTCCGGTGCAACCCTTACCATTATGATTGATACCTTAATGGCGGTTGCCGGAGCAGTGATTCTTTATATTCAGAATGGAAAAATGTTTGGAATCACGTTGATTATGGTGGCTTTATATGCCGTAATCGTAGCAGCATTTCATAAATGGTATGAGAAACTCAATAGGGAACAGATGGAAGACAATGCCCAGCTGACCTCTTATCTTGTAGAATCATTGAACGGCATTCAGACCGTAAAAGCCTACAATGCAGAGCGAAAAGCAAACAGAGAAACTGAGAAAAAATTTATAAAATTATTAAAGAGCATTTTTCGTTTAAGCTGGGTGGGAAATGTGCAGTCTTCCTTAAAAGTATTTGTAGAACTGGTAGGAGGTGTGGTAATTCTGTGGGTAGGTGCTGTCAGTGTGATTCATGGAGAGATGACAATGGGGGCACTGATTACCTTTCAGTCGCTGCTGGCATACTTTTTAGACCCGGTAAAGAATCTGATTAATTTGCAGCCTCAAATGCAGATGGCAGTAGTGGCAGCAGACCGTCTGGGGGAAATTCTGGATTTGGAAGCGGAGAAAACAGAGTCAGAGTATAAAAAAATGAACCCGGAAAATCTTTCAGGGGATATTGAATTTAAGCATGTTGATTTTCGATACGGAACCAGAAAACTAGTTCTGGAAGATATTAATATAAAAATTGAAAAAGGGCAAAAGGTAGCCTTTGTGGGAGAAAGCGGTTCGGGAAAAACCACATTGTCAAAATTATTACTACACTTATATTCCACAGAGAAAGGAGAAATCTTAATCAACGGCAATAACATTGAGGATATTCAGATAGAGAAGCTGAGAGAAAAGATTGCATACATACCTCAGGAAACATTTTTATTCAGCGGAAGTATCTTGGAAAATCTTTCCCTTGGACTTGATTATGCCACCATGGATGATGTGATGGAAGCATCCAAAATGGCACAGGCACATGAATTTATTAATGCAATGCCATTGCGCTACGAAACAAGATTAGAAGAAAATGGCGCCAATTTATCCGGTGGACAGAGACAGAGAATAGCCATAGCCAGGGCCATGTTAAAAAAGCCGGATATATTGATACTAGACGAAGCAACAAGTAATCTGGATGCCATTACAGAACGGGCCTTGGATAAAACCATTCATGAATTTTCCAAAGATATGACCACCATATTTATTGCACACAGGTTAAGCACCATAAAAAACTGCGATAACATCTTTGTTATGGAGCAAGGGAAAATTATTGAGAGCGGAACCCATGAGGAATTAAGAAAAGCAGGGGGCAAATATGCAGAACTTGTAGCACAGCAATCTCTTGGGGATGAGCAGTGGAAGGAGGAAGCACAGTGAAACCTATCATAGTTGATATGAAAGAAATGTCAGATACCACGGAAGTTTATGAAGCAAGACCAAATCCGTTTCTGGTGTATTTTATATATTTGCTGTTATTTCTGCTGGTCTGCGCACTTGGTTGGATGTATTTTTCTGATATAGACATTGTGGTAAAAAGCAGTGGTATTTTCCGAAATGGAGAAACGACTTATGAAATAAGCAGTGCCCTATCCGGTAAGGTAGAAAGTTGTAATATTTCAGAGGGACAACTGGTACAGGAGGGGGATGTACTTCTTACCATAGATGGAGAAAGGCTGATAGAAACGATACAGGATTATGAGAGTATGCTGGATGATGTGAATCAAAGGATAGAAATTCTAAAAGCATATCAGGAAAGTCTGGCGGGAGAGGAAGAAAATTTCCGGAAACTTACTGAAAATAAATATTATGAGGAGTTTAAAAACCGGAAAAAGCTGTTACAGTTAAGTGTTGAAAATTCCGGTGAAAGTACAGAAAGCCAGACGAAACAATATGAAACAGAGAAGGGAACCATAGAAGAATCTATCTATCAATATGAAACACAAGTGTCAAAGTTAGAACAGGTGAAGGGATGTATTCAAAGCAGGACAAATATATTTGGTGCGGAAGACAGTTATTACAGCAGTATGGTAGAGAGCTACATATCTAACTATAATGTCACCAGTTTACAGTATGATAGTCAGATACAGGAATACAGGAAAAGTATAGAAACTCTAAAGAAACAGAAAAAATATGAACAAGTAGAAGAAGTCATAGCTGAAATAGGCAGTGAAAATCCAGAGAATGTTACAAAGGAAGGAGCAGAGGAGCAAATAGAAACCCTGAACGGTAAAATCCAGGAGATAGAAAGTGAAAAATCACAGGCACTAAAAAATTTGGAATTGCAACAGCTTACTACGATAGAGCAACAGATATCCAGCAGAAAAGAAACTTTGCTATCCTTAAAATCCAACCAGACATCTGTGCAGGCACAAATTGATGCCCTACAGGAGTCACAGCCAAAGGATGCAGAAGAAATCAGCGTTCTTACGGAAAAAGGAAAGGTTGCAGGCGAGTTGCTTACTTATGAAGATAAGAGAACAGAATATGAAAATACACTGAAACAATACAATATGGAAAATGGGAAAGTAAATATTACCGCTACGAATACAGGGTATGTATCTTTGAAGGGGGAAATAAGAGAAGGAACTTATTTGCAGGAAGGAACAACCATCTGTCAGCTCCTTCCAGAAAAAGATGGAGAATATTATGCAGACATCTATGTTGATAATTCGGATATTGCAGAATTAAAAGAAGGTCAGCAGGTAAAATTTGAAATAGCAGCCTATCCTTCCAGTGAATATGGTTTTATTACCGGAGAGATAGAGACCATTGCAAAAGATATAAAGGTAGACCAAACTTCCCAAAGTGCATATTATCCAGTAAAAGTAAAGTGTAAAAAAACGACCCTTGTCAATAAAGAAGGAAAAATTGGAGAGGTAAAAAATGGCATGTCATGTCAGGCGAAAATTGTAGTGGATAAGAAGAGGGTACTTACCTTTTTGCTGGAAAAAATTCATTTAACTGATTGAATGTACGAATAATCCCAACCTAATTGAATAAATATCTCAAATGTGATAGAATGGGCAGATAGTTAAGGAGGAATTGTAGATGGAATTTATTTCAATGGAAAAAAGGGAACAGGGAAAATACATTACACGTTATGACTTGCTGTACAAGACCGTGGACAATAAAGAGAAACGTTACGAGATGATTAGCAGAGACAGTAATATGGAAAGCTTTGAAGACCTTCATGACAGAGGGGCAGATGCCATTGTTATCATCTGTCATGATGAGACAAAGGAAAAAATATTGATAAATAAAGAATTTCGTCTTGCAGTGGGTGAGTGGGTGTATAATTTTCCAGCCGGGTTGATTGACCCGGGAGAGACACCGGAAGAAGCAGCCAGAAGAGAACTCTGGGAAGAAACCGGTCTTCATATAGATACCATAGAAGAGGTGTTAGGGGAGAGCTATAGTGCAGTGGGCTTCTCAAATGAGAAAAATCTTTGCATTGTAGGTACTGCCTCCGGAACCTTTCGGGAAAGCACATCCACTGTGGAGGAAATTGAGGCAAAGTGGGTTACCAGGGAGGAAATGAGAAAACTGTTAAAGACAGAACGTTTTGCAGCGAGAAGTCAGGCATACTGCTATCTATGGAGTAAAGAAAAGTAAATCGTAATGCTTAGTCGAATGACAGAAAATATGAACAAAATATTAAAAAACTTTACATTTTGTATCTTGTGAGATATAATGCACATAAAAAACAATAAAGTGGAGGGTAAAATGAAACGAAACAGAAAAATTATGTCAGCTCTTTTGGCTATGACAGTATTTGCAACCAGTGTATTTGCAACCCCAATGGATGCCCAGGCAGCCAGTATGAAGCTAAACAAAACAAAGGCAACCATTAAAGTTGGAGAGAGCGTTACTTTAAAAGTAAAAAACAAAAAGAAGAAGGTTAAGTGGTCTTCCAACAAAAAATCTGTAGCTACGGTTACAAGCAAAGGGAAGGTTACAGGAAAGAAAGCCGGTACCGCAAAGATTACAGCTAAGGTGGGAACTAAGAAATTAAACTGTACTGTAACAGTCAAGAAAAAAACAGTGGCAAAGTCAAAGTATGAAAATAACTATGATAAGCTGGTGAATTATGTAAAAAGTTATGGTAAAGCAAATGCCAAAGGTGAGAAAGTAGTTCAGGATGTATTTCCTTATGATGATACCAACACTACATACACTTATAGTTTTGTCTATGATGGAAAGACGAAGAAGGTACGGTTTGTATGTAATTCCGTTCATAGTGGAGAGAATGCTTTTTCAGATGCACTTATATTAAATATTAATCCGGGAAAAGCACCGACGGGGTATGGATATTACTGCCTTGCTGGAAGCAATCAAGTGTATGAATTTGACACTAACACAAATCTTTCAAAAATAAAGTCAGAAAAAAATATGCTCAAGTGGAATTTGATAAAAGGTTATGACTCGGATACTGCACAAAAACTGTGCAATTTGAGATTGGATTATTCCTATATTTTATGGAATTATATGTTAAAAGAAAAAACAGGAATGAGTCTTACAGATTTAGGTTTTGGAAAGTAGTTACAACAATATGTAAATATGAAATAAAAAAGAGAATTTTTTCAGGGAATCCGGAGAATTCTCTTTTTTGTTTGAAAACATATATTAAATATGATAAGCTAGTGATAGTGCAAATGGAAGGGGGCTGAACTTATGAAGAATTGTAAAGATGTGGAACGTATGATTATACCATATTTAAATGGACAGATAAGTGAGCGTAAAATGCAGAAATTTATAGACCACGTGATGGAATGTCCTTCCTGCTATGAGGAAATGGAAATAGGGTATATGGCAACCATAGGTTTGGAACGGTTAGAAAAAGGGGCATCTATCAATATAGAGGAAGAAATGAAACGGATGTTAGAGCAATCGAGAAAACAAATCAGATTGCACAGCCAGATACACAGAATCAGTGTGTTAGTGAATGTGGGGGCAATGCTTGGGGTAGCCTATACCTTAATCTATCAGATGAGTCTGTGGTGTGGATTTCGTATGCCGTTTGGATTTTAAATAAATAAAGGAGAAATCTTGGTAAATGGGAAAACTGATTATAATTGATGGAAATAGCATCGGGAAGATGATGTATTATGGTCTTCCTCAAATAACAAAAAAAGAGGAAAAAGAGTTGCCAAATGCAGTGCAGGGAGGTATGAAATTACTGGAGAATTTCAGAATCCAGGAGGACAATGAATACATGATTGGTCTGTTTTCAAAGGAAAATCATAAAAAAATCAGCCAATTGCTAGAACTTTGGAAGCAACAGTTGCAAAAACAGTCCATTGCCACCCTTTGGTCAGAAAATGGAAATTTTGCAGGAATAAACTCTGTGATAAATATGGTTTCAAAGGAGCAGGAGGTGCTCCTTGTCACCACAGATAAAAAAATGTGCTCTCTGGTAGGAGGAAAGGTTCAAGTATGTGTTATTTTGTCAGGGCAGCAAATGGAATATTATGATAAAGACAGGATGGAGAAGGAGTTTCATATGAGTGGGGCTTCTTATGGCTTGGCTCTGCATATGGCAGACTGTCTAAGAAAAGAACAGGAAAAGTATCCGGTATATGAAAAAACAATTTTAAAACTGGTGTCTGAATTACAGGTAGAAACAGCAGAAGATTTCTATGAAAAATTAGAAAGTTGTATTTCAAAATCCCTGAAAGAAAGACTTCAGAAGAAAAAAGATGTGATTTTGGAAGGGGAACGAAAACTACTAAGTGAAAAAAACAGCACCCCGGCAACCATTTCTCTGGAGGAGATGAGAATAAACAGGGATATGTTTTGGCAGTCCGCAGACTTGGAAGATGAAAATCCTTTTTTATTGGATGAAAGCACAGGGGAAACGAAGAAAGAACAAGAAACAAAGCTTTGGAATGTGATAAGAGTAGAGGATTTTGCAAAGGCAGAGGAAATTTTTGCAGAGTGTACGAAACAGATAGATAGCTTTTCATTTCAATTTTTGATTTCCACAAAAAAGAATTCAGCCAATGATGAAGTAAAGGAAATCAAAGGGGTAGCATTTAGCCATAACGGAAGTGATGTTTACTATATAGAGACCATGCTGTTTTTTACAGAGGATTATCTGGTGGATAAGATTGGACAGTGTATTCAAAATGCAAAACAAATTGTCACCTTTGATTTAAAAGAGCAACTTTTCTTGTTTGCGGATACAAAGGTTTATGAAGCCTGTGCAGACAGGGCAAAGGATATTGTAGTAGCCTGTTATTTACTGGAGCCTTTAAAAAGTGAATATACCAGTCAGTATATGGCAAAGGAATATTTAGGGATGGAGATTCCTTCCATGGAAGAGATGTTTGGCAAAGTGAAGGTGGAAAAAGCCATAGAAGCTGGACATAAAAACTTGAGTAATTACGCGGCAAATATGGCAGGATGTAGTTTCTTATGTTTTTCAAAGGTATATGACAGACTAAAAAAAGAGGGGATGGAACAGCTTTTTGATGAAATAGAAATGCCGCTGGTATTTACCTTGTTTGAAATGGAACAGACAGGAGTGAAGGTACAGGCTGGGGAATTGGATAAGCTTAGTGTGAAACTAACCACAGAGATTGAGAGAATACAGGATGAGATTTACAAGGAGGCAGGAGAGGAGTTTAACATTAACTCACCAAAACAGTTAGGTGAAGTATTGTTTGAGCATATGAAGCTGCCAAACGGGAAAAAGACGAAAACCGGGTATTCCACCTCGGCGGAGGTTTTGGAAAAGTTGTCAGCGGAGTATCCATTTGTAAAGAAAATACTGGAGTACCGGCAGTACACAAAGTTAAATTCTACCTACGCAGTTGGATTAAAGGGATGTATTTCTTCCGATGGAAGGATTCACTCTAAGTTTAACCAGACCATTACGGCAACGGGAAGAATCAGCAGCACAGAGCCAAATCTTCAGAACATTCCTATTCGTATGGAATTAGGACGCCAGATTCGAAAGGTGTTTGTGCCAAGGGAAGGTTTTGTTTTAATTGATGCAGACTATTCACAAATTGAATTGAGGGTGCTTGCCCATATGTCAAAGGATGAAAACCTGATTCAGGCATACAGGTCAAGAGAGGATATTCACAAAATGACAGCTTCCCAGGTGTTTCATATTCCATTTGATGAGGTTACACCACAGCAGAGAAGAAATGCAAAAGCGGTGAACTTTGGAATTGTATATGGAATCTCTTCTTTTGGGTTAAGTGAAGATTTGAGCATCTCAAGAAAAGAAGCTAATGAATATATTCAAAAATATTTTGAGACATATCCGGCAATCAAAACCTTTTTGGATGGGTTGGTGGATGAGGCAAAGGAGAAAGGATATGTGAAAACTTTGTTTCACAGAAAACGACCCATACCGGAATTACAATCCTCAGCCTATATGCAGAGAGCCTTTGGAGAGCGTGTGGCAATGAATTCACCTATTCAGGGAACCGCAGCGGATATTATAAAAATTGCCATGGTGGCGGTAAACAGGAAATTAAAGGAGAAAAATCTGGAATCAAAACTGATTCTACAGGTTCATGATGAACTGATTATAGAAGCAAAGCTTGAGGAAGTGGAACAGGTAAAGGAGATTTTAGCCAGTCAAATGCAACAGGCAGCTAGTTTAGCAGTGCCTTTAGATATCGATTTACAGTGTGCAGATTCCTGGTATGACGCACATTAGCAGGTATCAGCAACAGGAAAAAGAGGAAGTAACATGAAAATCATTGGTATTACAGGAGGAGTGGGGGCAGGAAAAACCCGCATCCTTGCATATATAGAAGAAAATTATAAAGCATATGTGATTCGCACAGATGAGACGGCAAAACTGTTACAGACTCCGGGACATGATTGTTATGAAAAAATTGTGGAATGTCTTGGAAATGAAATTTTAGGAGAAGATGGGCAGATTGACAGACAGAAAATGGCTCAAGTGATTTTTTCCAATCAGGAAAAGTTAGCTCAGGTGAATGAAATTGTACACCCACAAGTGAATGCATATGTGGCAGAAAAAATAAAAGAAGAAGAGCAAAAAGGTCAGGTGGATTACTTTTTTATAGAGGCTGCATTATTAATTGAGAATCATTATGATGAAATTTGTGACGAACTGTGGTATATTGATACAAGCGAGGATATTCGAAGACAAAGATTGAAGGAAAGCCGGGGATATTCCGATGAAAAAATTAATGACATTATTAGCAAACAGCTTTCAGAACAAGAGTTTAGGAAGCATTGCCAGGTTCATTTAAATAATAACAGGGAATTGCAAATGGTATATCAGCAGATTGATAAGGAATTAGGAGGAAATAATCAGTGGAGGAAATAAAAAAGTATCCGGCACATTTGGTGTTTGGACTGGATATAGGAACCAGAAGTCTGGTAGGTACCGTTGGGTACAAGATGGCAGAACGTTTTGAGGTGGTTGCCCAGTATGTGAAAGAACACGATACCAGAGCCATGATGGATGGACAGATTCATGATATCAATGCGGTGGGGGAAAGCATTGTAAAGGTAAAAGAGGAATTGGAGCGCCAGGTAGGTCAGCCTTTGACTGAAGTGTGTATTGCAGCGGCAGGTCGTGTTCTTCGAACCATGGAGGTTCATGGAGAACAAGAATATGAGGAGGAGACAGAAATCACACCGGAGTTAATCTATTCTCTGGATTCGTTGTGTGTGGAAAACGCCCATGGAAAGATTGCAGATTTGCGGGAAAACGGCATGAAATTCTACTGCGTAGGTTCTACTGTAATTCGTTATTATTTAAATGACTATCCCATTACCACCTTAGAATCTCACAAGGCAAAAAAGGTAGGAGCGGATATGTTGGTTACCTTCCTTCCGGAGGATGTTGTGGATGGATTGTATAAGGCAGTGGGAATTGCAGGATTACAGGTGGCTTCCCTTACCTTAGAGCCCATTGCAGCCATGAATGTTGCCATCCCTGAAATGTTTCGAATGTTGAACATTGCACTGGTTGATGTGGGGGCAGGAACCTCAGATATTTGTATTACAAAGGATATGAGTATTGTTGCCTACGGTATGATTCCCTGTGCAGGGGATGAACTGACAGAAGCCATAGCAAGGCATTATCTGTTGGATTTTAAAAGTGCGGACAGATTAAAAATAGATGCCAGTGGAAAAAAGAAAAGTGTAAGCTTTAAGGATATTATGGGGCTTACCCATCAGGTGTCACCTGCTGAGGTGTTGGATGTGGTGCAACCGGTAGTGGATGATATTGCAGAAAAAGTGGCAGATAAGATTATAGAATTAAATGGAGGAAAGCCGGTGAGTGCCGTATTTATTGTTGGCGGTGGCGGAAAAATCAAAGGATTTGACAAGGCCCTGGCTCAAAAGCTTGGAATCTTACCAGAGCGTGTGGCACTTCGGGGAGAAGAAGTGATGGATGATATTAATTTCTGGCAGAGCGAAATCAAAAAAGACCCATTACTTGTGACTCCTATTGGTATCTGTCTGAATTTTTATGATCAGAAGAATAATTTTATCTTTGTAAACTTTAATGAAAAAAGGATAAAGCTCTATGATAACAATCGTTTATCTGTTGTGGATGCAGCCATGCAGGCAGGCTTCCCAAATGAGCAGCTATTCCCAAGGCGTGGAAAGGAATTAAACTTTACCGTGGATGATAAGCCAAGAATGATTCGTGGAGAATTAGGAGAGCCGGCAGTGATTACCCTGGACGGTGAAGTGGTAAGTATAAATGCTCCGATAGAGGCAAATGTACATATTAGAATACAGCCATCCACCGCAGGTGCGCCGGCAGAGTATACCATAGAACAGTTGCCAGAATACAATGGAGTGATTACCTTTATGGTAAATGGCAAAAAGATAGAATGCCCCAAATTTGTGCAGGTAAACGAACAGCTGGTATCCGGATACTACAGTATTCAGGATGGAGACAACATCAAGATGTTAAAATACTATACGGTAGGACAGATTCTGGAATTTATGGATGTTATGCTGGATTACAATACAGAGATTTATGTAAATAACCAACTGGCATTTCGGGACACCATCTGTTATGAGAACTTTTCTATTTCCTGGGAGGAAAACAAACATCAGGACAGCACAGTGGTAAACAAACCGGAAAAACCCATAACATCTAATTACGCACAGAGGGTGGAGACAGATGCCAAGGTAGATGCCATCAAGAGTATGGTGGCAGATATCAATGAGACATACAATTCAGACATAGATATCAAGGCAGTGTTTTCAAAAGATTATGTGCCGGAAGAACAACACACAGATGCAATAGAAAGCTCAGGAGAGTCTGAGGAGCCAGAAAAAGAAGAAATAGTACACGATATCCATGTGGTGGTGAATGAAAAAAGCTTTACATTGACTGGGAAAAAGAAGTATACTTTTATCGATGCCTTTGACGCAGTTGGATTTGATGTGTCTCAGGGGATTGGAAAGGAGCTTGCAATGGAAATTAACGGACAGCCTTGTACCTTTGTTTCTCCTATCCGAGAAAATGATGTGATGCATATTTATTGGAAATAGGTGAAAAACACATAAAGAAAGTAGGATAAAAATGAATTTATGCAGTGTATGTAGTGGCAGCAGCGGCAATTGCATCTATGTGGGGGATGACAACACCCATATGATTATAGATGCAGGAGCCAGTGGAAAAAAGATGGAAAGCGGAGTAAACTCCTTTGACCTGTCTTTAAAAGACATGAATGCAGTTTTGATTACCCATGAACACCAAGACCATGTAAAAGGGTTAGGAGTGATTGCCAGAAGATACGGGATACCCATTTATGGAACGAGAGGCACGTTGCAGGCGATACAGTCTATGAAACAGTTAGGTGACATTCCAATGGATTTGTTTCATGAGATTAAGGCAGATGAGGATTTTTATATCAACGATATCTGCGTAAAACCTTTTGAAATCTCCCATGATGCCGCCGAACCGGTAGGTTATCGCTTTGAAAAGGGCAATAAAGCCATGGCAATTGCAACAGATTTAGGAGAATATACACAATATACTATAGACAAACTCAGTGGATTAGATGTATTATTGTTAGAGGCGAACCATGATGTGCGAATGTTACAGGTGGGAGCGTATCCTTACTATCTAAAACAGCGTATTCTGGGAAGAAAGGGACATTTGTCCAATGAGGCGTCAGGAAAGCTGCTGAGCAGAGTTTTACATGATGGTATGAAGAAGATTTTCCTTGGGCATCTTAGCAAGGAAAATAATTATGAGGAGCTGGCATATGAGACGGTAAGATTGGAAATCGCCATGGCGGACAACAAATATAAACCGGAGGATTTTGCTATTGAGGTTGCCAGACGAGACGTAGCTTCCAAGTTGGTTTCAGCTTAGAATGAACAAAAAAAGTGCAGGGCACTACAAAATGGAGGATAAAATGAAGAAAACAATTATTACAGTAATCGGAAAAGACACAGTAGGAATTATCGCTAAGGTATGTACATATTTAGCAGAACAGAATATCAATATTTTAGATATTTCACAGACCATTGTTCAGGAATATTTCAACATGATGATGATTGTAGACATGAACAGTGCTTCTAAGGGATTTGGAGATATTCAGGCAGACTTAGACAAATTAGGCGAGGAAATTGGTGTTGCAATCAAGTGTCAGCACGAGGATATTTTCCAGATGATGCACAGAGTATAACTGAAACACTAGTTATAAAAAAATGTAAAGACGAAAGGTAGAAAACTTATGATTAATATGTTTGAGGTAAACGAGACCAATAAAATGATAGAACAGGAGAACTTAGATGTAAGAACCATTACTCTTGGTATCAGTTTATTGGATTGTGCCGATTCTGATTTAAAGGAAGTAAATAGAAAGATTTATGAAAAAATTACCAGATTGGCAAAAAACTTAGTTGCAACTGGAGAAAAGATTGAACATAAATATGGAATTCCTATTGTAAATAAGCGTATCTCAGTGACTCCAATTTCATTGGTTGGAAGTGCTGCCTGCAAGACACCAGAGGATTATGTGACAATTGCAGAGACATTAGATAAAGTGGCACATGAGGTAGGGGTAAACTTTATCGGTGGATATTCAGCACTGGTTTCCAAAGGAATGACAAAGAGTGATGAAAATTTAATCCGTTCCATTCCAATGGCTTTGGCGAAAACAGAAAGAGTATGTAGTTCTGTGAATCTTGGTTCTACCAAGACTGGATTAAATATGGATGCGGTAAAATTAATGGGACAGATTGTAAAGGAGACAGCAGAGTACACAAAGGAAAATGATTCTTTGGGCTGTGCAAAATTGGTGGTATTTTGTAATGCTCCAGATGATAATCCGTTTATGGCAGGTGCTTTCCATGGTGTGACAGAGGCAGATGCCATTATCAACGTGGGAGTTTCAGGACCAGGTGTGGTAAAGACTGCTCTGGAAAAAGTACGTGGAGAAAGTTTTGAGGTACTTTGCGAGACGATTAAGAAAACAGCCTTTAAGATTACACGTGTGGGACAGTTAGTTGCCAAGGAAGCATCGAAAGAATTAGGAATTCCATTTGGTATTATTGACCTGTCTTTGGCTCCTACACCAGCAGTGGGAGATAGTGTGGCAGATATCTTAAAGGAAATCGGATTGGAACATCCAGGTGCTCCGGGAACAACAGCAGCATTGGCACTGTTAAATGACCAGGTAAAGAAGGGTGGAGTTATGGCCTCCTCTTATGTTGGCGGATTAAGCGGTGCATTTATTCCGGTCAGTGAAGACCAGGGAATGATTGATGCGGTAGTAGCAGGAGCATTGACTATTGAAAAATTAGAGGCAATGACCTGTGTCTGCTCTGTAGGACTTGATATGATTGCAATTCCTGGAGATACTACTGCAGAAACAATTTCAGGTATGATTGCAGATGAAATGGCAATTGGTATGATCAATCAGAAGACCACAGCAGTACGTGTGATTCCAGTGATTGGAAAGGGCGTTGGGGAAGTGGTAGAATTTGGTGGATTGCTAGGATATGCACCGGTAATGCCTGTAAATAAATTCTCCTGTGAGGCTTTTGTAAACCGTGCAGGACGAATTCCAGCTCCAATTCACAGCTTTAAAAACTAAGAAATAAAACACATAACATAAAATATAAAAAGACACCAGAGGTTTTAAGCTTTATGCTTAAGGTTCCTCTGGTGTTTTTTCATGTAGTAATCATTTCTCTACACAATCAACAGCGGTCTGGTGTATTCATTATAGGAAAGTGAGCTGTTGCCAATTAGATGATACAGCCTACTTGCCTGAATATCTTTTTCCAACATAGCTCTTCCCATAAAAGATAATCTATCCTTATCCTTTGCCAGGTTGGTAATCACTGGGATAGATGATTTTTGTGCTAATTCAGATAATAGATTTCTGGACTCTTTTTTTACCCCCAATACTTTGGCGTAATTGGCTGCTTCACAATCTTTTGGAATATCCTGGGGAGTAATATCCAGAAGGATATGGCAAAGGGCTCTGGAAATTCGTGTATGGGTATAGGATTTGTGCTTTAAAATATCTAAAAAGCCAGAAATCGTGGTGAAATCATGGAGAGAATTTCCAATTCGGTTCGCCAGGCTGGTGTCCACATCCAAAAACTGATTAAGATGTTTTTGATGTCTGATAAGTTGGCAGGCGAAAGCCTGGGAAAAATCATCTAATGCTACGGGAGAGGACTGCTTCAATGCTTCCGTCAGAATTTGACAGCTCTTAGGAGGCATATGTTTTGAAAAATCAGGTATGATGCCTCGGGAAGAAAAAATAAGGTTTCGAAGGGCAGTGGCAGAACTGTTTTGTACATTTAATGATGTTTCGTGATAATCGGCTCCCTGGCGTTGAATATTGCATGGGACAATGGGGCTGTTTAGCTTGTACAAAGCCTTTAGATATTCCAGGGCAAGAATATTGTTTGGCTTGTCAAGTTCTTTTAGCTTATCCAAAGAAACATCAGGTATAGTCAGCTCTAAGGCTTTTTTCCTGGCAACAGGAAAAGAAAGTCCCATTGAGAGCCCTTGTTTTAAGGTGATTTGGTATTCTTTAGGCTCCCGGCACAAAAATAGGGATAAGTCCTTTAGAGTGTCTAGATTCTTTGTTTCACTCCCAAATACCAGGGTATCTATGATATTTATACCCTGTAGAATGGATACAGCTCCAAAGGCGAACAGCTCGGCGCTACTGGTGGCGTATACTAAGGGAAGCTCCAAAACCATGTCAGCCCCTGAGGATAAGGCCATATGTGCCCGGGTAAATTTATCAACAATTGCAGGGTATCCTCTTTGGGTAAAATCACCACTTTGAATGACGATGACGTAGTCAGCATTTGTAATTTCCCTTGCTTTTTCTATTTGGTATGCATGCCCATTGTGAAAAGGGTTGTATTCTGCAATAATGCCAATGATTTTCATTGCTTTTCTCCTTTATCATAATACTGGAATCATATCATAGGTAAGGAAATGTGCGCAATATACGTTAAAAAATTATCATTCATGTTAAAAAAATATCTAGCTGTTTTTTATCGAGTACATACCTTGTATACAAAAAAAAAATATTGTATGATGTATACACAAAACACGGTACATAGCAATCCGTAATCAAGCAAAGAAAATAGTTGCTGTATACAGTGACAGAAAATATATTTATATACAATAAAGAGGTAGAAGGAGAAAACAATGGCATTTATTGATGTGATTAAAGACAGAGCAAGACAAGACAGAAAAACAATAGTACTTCCAGAGACAAAGGATAAGAGAACTTTGATAGCAGCGGCACAGGTAATAAAAGAGGGAGTGGCTGACATTATCATGGTTGGCGTAGAAGAGAAAATTTTAGATGGTGCCAACTGGTTAGATGTGGATTTAAGTGGAGTGAAAATTGTGGATCCAAGCACAACACCAAAGTTAGATGAGTATGTAGAGTTATTATACGAAACACGTAAGGCAAAGGGGATGACCAGGGAAAAGGCAAGAGAAATCTTATTAAATGACTGGCTTACCTTTGGGGTTGTGATGGTAAAGGCAAAAGATGCAGACGGGATGGTGGCAGGAGCCTGCCATGCAACAGCAGATGTATTAAGACCGTCTCTTCAGATATTAAAGACAGCACCGGGAACCAAGCTGGTATCAGGTTTCTTTATTCTTGATGTGCCAGATTGTGAGTATGGACACAATGGAACCTTCCTATTTGCGGATTGTGGATTAAATCAGGACCCAACAGCAGAGGAAATGGCTGCCATTGCAGATAGTAGTGCCAAAAGTTTCCGTAATCTGGTAGGAGCCAAACCAGTGATTGCTATGCTCTCCCACTCCACAAAGGGGAGTGCAAAACATCCATTGGTTGACAAGGTAGTGGAAGCAACAAGAATTGCTCATGAACAGTACCCACATCTTACACTGGATGGAGAATTACAGACGGATGCAGCTTTGGTACCGTCCATTGGAGCATCTAAGGCTCCGGATAGCGAAGTGGCAGGACATGCCAATGTATTGTTGTTCCCAAATCTGGATTGTGGTAATATTGGATACAAATTAGTTCAGCGCCTTGCAAAGGCAGAGGCTTATGGCCCAATGCTTCAGGGAATTGCCCGTCCAGTCAATGATTTGTCCAGAGGATGCAGCGCCCAGGATATCGTTGGTGTGATTGCTCTGACAGCAGTACAGGCACAGTTAGTATAGGGAATATAAGCGTTGGTTCGTAAGTGCTTTGTAAAAAAATAAAAATTTGGTTGACAAATCAATCTTACGTGGATATAATTGTTTAGGTGTGGATAGGAGACTATTATGCAAATACATTTATCAGATATTTTATCTAAAGAAGGAAAAGTAGTTGAACAACAGGTAGATTTTGAAAAAGATGAGATGTCTTTTTTGGGAGATACATACAAAATACTTGAGAAAACTCCAGTGAATCTCAGAATTACAAATCAGGGTAATCAGGAGTTGCTGTTGGAGGCAGGTATAAAGTTAAAACTGGCAATTCCTTGCGGAAGGTGTCTGAAAGATGTGGAAACACAGTTCTGTCTTGATTTTTCCCGAGAGGTGGATATGAAAGTATCCGATGAGGAAAGACAAGAACAGATGGACGAAGACAATTATATAGCAGGATACGAGCTGGATGTGGACGCATTGATTGCGGATGAGATTGTTCTACAGTGGCCTATGAAAGTTCTCTGTAAAGAGGATTGTAAGGGACTGTGCACTGTCTGTGGGAAAAATCTGAACACAGGAGAGTGTGGTTGTGACAGAACAGTGCTTGACCCACGTATGGCAGCTTTCCTAGATATATTTGAACAATTTAAGGAGGTGTAACATATGTCAATTTGTCCAAAGAATAAATCTTCTAAGGCTAGAAGAGATAAGAGAAGAGCAAACTGGAAAATGTCTGCTCCAACATTAGTAAAGTGCAGCAAATGTGGAAAGTTAATGATGCCTCATAGAGTATGTAAGGCTTGTGGCTCATACAACAAGAAAGAAATCGTTTCTGTTGACTAATGATTTCAAATCAAGGGTTTTCGGCATTTTGAGTTGGGATAAAGCTACTGTGGTATGGCCCAATTTTAACCCGGTTAAGACTGTACAATTAAATAGCTGGATATGATATTGTATGTGTAGGGATGAAGATTTTCTTCGTCCCTATTTTACTTTGGATTTTTCGTTGACATTATTTAGAAGATTTTGTAGAATAATCGTTATGTGTTTGTTCTTTCAAATTGGTAAACGAAAATAACCGCCCCAGTCTACCAAACTAAGCGGTTATAATCTTTAATCATTATTTAATTGTTTGGGACTAACCGCTTGCTATACGGGTAGTACCTTTTCAATTTCATTCTTCCATGTATTATTTTACACAAATTTTGTTATAAAGTCAATTGGAATTTTTCGATAAGAGAAAGCTTTGGAATTTTTCGATAAGAGAAAGCTTTTAAGGATAAAAATGCAAGCATTTATGAGAATTGCATTGGCTTGGAATAGTTAAAAAATAAGTTGATTTCTATATAGACTTATAGTATATTTTGTAATAGATTAAGAAGTGTAACAGGAAAGGGAGAAAGACATGCAGGAGATAGTAAAAATTGCTGTTGATGCCATGGGTGGAGATAACGCACCCGCAGAGATTGTAAAAGGAGCTGTGGATGCTGTCAATGAGCACAGTGAGATTCTTGTATATTTGGTGGGAGTTGAGTCTCGTATTCAGGAAGAGCTAAGCAAATACACCTACAACGCTTCACAGATAAAGATTGTGAATGCCACAGAAGTCATTGAAACAGCAGAGCCACCGGTGATGGCCATTCGTAAAAAGAAGGATTCCTCAATGGTAGTGGGAATGAATCTGGTCAAAAGTGGAGGTGCAGATGCATTTGTATCTGCAGGCAGTTCTGGAGCAATTCTAGTAGGCGGACAGGTTTTGGTGGGCAGAAGTAAAGGTGTGGAAAGACCACCATTGGCACCTTTGATTCCTACAACAAAGGGAGTGTCCCTTTTGGTGGACTGTGGGGCAAATGTGGATGCCAGACCATCCCATTTAGTACAGTTTGCAAAGATGGGCTCTATTTACATGGAAAATGTACTTGGGGTAAAGAATCCAAAAGTTGCCATTGTAAATATTGGAGCAGAGGAAGAAAAGGGAAATATGCTGGTAAAAGAAACATTTCCGCTATTAAAGAACTGCCCGGACATTAATTTTATCGGAAGTATAGAGGCTAGAGAGATTCCGCATGGTCAGGCGGATGTCATTGTTTGTGAGGCCTTTGTAGGAAATGTAATTTTGAAGTTATACGAAGGTGTAGGTTCTGCGTTGCTTGGCAAGGTAAAGGAAGGGTTGATGACTTCCCTGCGTTCTAAGATTGGAGCATTGTTAGTAAAACCGGCGCTTAAGAAGACTATGAAGTCTTTTGATGCGTCCCAGTATGGCGGAGCACCTTTGTTGGGGCTAAAAGGGCTTGTGGTAAAGACCCATGGAAATTCCAAGGCTTTGGAAGTGAAAAATTCAATTATACAGTGTATTACCTTTAAGGAGCAAAAGATAAATGAAAAAATCATGAAAAATCTTGTAGATGAAATAGGGGACTCCTTGGGGGAAAAATAATATATAAAGTGAGAAAGGAAGAATATTATGGAATTTGAAGCATTACAGAAAATTATAGCAGAGGTATTAAATGTAGACCCAGACGAGATTACATTAGAAACTACATTTGTAGATGATTTGGGAGCAGATTCTTTGGATATTTTCCAGATTATTATGGGGATTGAAGAAGAGTTTGATATTGAGATTCCACAAGAAGATGCAGAAAAAATCATTTCTGTTGGGGATGCAGTAGAGCAGATAAAAAGTGCAACAAACTAACATGAATCGATATAGAACCACAAAACGAAGAGCCCTGTCGAAACAGGGCTTTTCCGTGTAGAAAGGAAGTTAGCAAGATATGAATCATCAGGGTGATTTAAGAAATCTTCAGGAAAGAATAGGATACCGGTTTCAAGATGAAAATTTGTTAAAACATGCGTTGACCCATAGTTCCTATGCAAATGAACATAGAATGCCTAAACATAAAAACAATGAGAGACTGGAATTTTTAGGTGATGCAGTATTAGAATTAATTTCAAGCGAATTTTTGTTTCAGAAACACAAAAACATGCCGGAAGGAGAGATGACAAAACTTCGGGCAAGTATAGTATGTGAGCCTACACTGGCTTTTTGTGCCAGAGAATTTGAATTAGGAGAGCATCTATTGCTTGGCAAGGGAGAGGCCCTTACCGGTGGAAGAGAAAGAGAGTCTGTTGTGTCAGATGCCATGGAGGCGGTGATTGGAGCAATTTATCTAGATGGTGGGTTTGCTAGTGCAAAAGAGTTTGTAGATCGATTTGTTTTATCTGATTTGGAACATAAGCAACTCTTTTTTGATAGCAAGACTATCCTTCAGGAAATGATACAGAGTATGGAAAAGGTGGAACTAAGTTATGAATTGGTGGGCGAGGAAGGACCAGATCATGACAAACGTTTTATCGTACATGCAATCATAGGAAAGGATGTAGCGGGAGTAGGAAGTGGCAAGACAAAAAAAGCGGCGGAACAAAAAGCTGCCTATGCTGCCATTTGCAAACTGAAAGAGCTGGAATAATATTATGTATTTAAAAGCAATCGAAGTGCATGGGTTTAAATCCTTTGCAAATAAAATTGTATTTGAGTTTCATAATGGAATCACAGGTATTGTGGGACCAAACGGAAGTGGAAAAAGTAACGTAGCAGATGCTGTGCGCTGGGTGCTTGGAGAGCAGAGTGCCAAGCAGTTAAGAGGCGCCAGTATGCAGGATGTCATTTTCGCAGGAACAGAGAACAGAAAGCCACTAGGATATGCGTACGTAGCCATTACCCTGGACAATGCAGATAAAAAACTGCCAGTGGAATTTGAAGAGGTTACAGTGGCCAGACGTGTTTATCGTTCAGGGGAAAGTGAATACTCCATCAATGGAAAAGCGGTAAGGTTAAAAGATGTCCAGGAGTTGTTCTACGACACTGGTATCGGTAAAGAAGGGTATTCTATCATTGGTCAGGGACAGATTGATAAAATTCTAAGCGGTAAACCGGAAGAACGACGGGAATTGTTTGATGAAGCGGCAGGAATTGTAAAATTTAAGAGACGAAAAGCCACTGCCATAAAAAAATTAGAGGAAGAAAAGAAAAATTTAACCCGTATCAATGATATTTTATCAGAATTGGAAAAACAGGTAGGTCCCCTAGAGCGTCAGTCAGCAAAGGCCAGGGAGTATTTAAAATTACGGGAAGAATTAAAAACTTATGATGTCAATATGTTTTTGCTGGAAACAGACAGATTACGTCAGGAAATCAAGGCCATAGAAGAAAAAATCAAGATAGCTGAAAATGACTTGCTACAAAGCACCAAAGATTTTGAAAAAGCAAAAGAGGACTATGAAAAAACCGGAATTCTGATAGAAGATATCAATGATAAAATGGATCAGGCCAGAGAGTCGTTGAATCAGGCTGCCTTATTAAGGGGAAAAATGGAAGGTCAGATTCAGGTGCTCAAGGAGCAGATACACTCAGAAAAAACTAACCGGGAGAGAGTAAATTCTAGAAAAGAGAACCTGCAAAAGGAAATCAAAGAGAAAGAAAATCAGCTGTTGGAACTGAAAGAACAGCGGGAAAAAATGCAGCAGGATTTGTTGGATGCAAGAGGTGGAAAGGACAAAGAATCTCAGGAATTAAAAAATCTCCAGGAAGAGATTGCCGGACTTAGTGAAAAAATAGAACAGGCCAAAAATGAGGCAGTACAATCCATGCAGAAGCACTCTGCTAATCAGGGAGAGATTGCCAGATATGATGCCATGATGGAACAAATACAGATTCGTAAGGCAGAGTTAAGTAAACGTTTATTACAGGCAAAAAGTGAGGATGAAGAGCATGATGCCTTGATAGCGGACTGTGAAAGCGAGCTCCACCAGGTAGGGGAGAGTATTGCAAAGCTTAAGGAAAGTGGAAGAGAGAAGCAGGGAAGATTCAATGAAATCCAAGGCTTGCTGAAGGAAAAAAATGATGGGCTGAATCAGGCAAATATGAACTATCATAAAGAGAAGTCCAGATTGGATTCTTTAAAGAATCTCACAGAACGCTATGATGGATATGGAAATAGTATTCGTAAGGTAATGGAGAAAAAAGATTCAGAGCCTGGGATTCATGGTGTGGTAGCAGATTTAATCAAAGTGGAAAAAAAATATGAGGTTGCTGTGGAAACTGCGTTAGGTGGAAGCATCCAAAATATTGTCACAGATAATGAGCAGACTGCAAAACGCATGATTCAGTACTTGAAAGAAAATCGTTTTGGTAGAGCTACTTTTTTACCTTTAACTAATATTGGAGGCGGAGAAGAGTTTAAACGAAAAGAGGCTTTGAAAGAAAAAGGTGTCATTGGGTTGGCGGATCAGTTAATCCAGACCGAAAAGGAATATAAGGGGTTAGCCAGATATCTTTTGGGAAGAACTCTGGTGGTAGATCATATTGATAATGCCATTGCACTGGCCAAAAAGTTTTCTCACTCTTTAAGAATTGTCACTTTGGAAGGGGAATCTTTAAACCCTGGAGGATCTATGTCTGGTGGTGCCTTTAAAAATACAGGAAATCTTTTGGGGCGTCGAAGAGAGATGGAGGACTTAGAGAAGAGTGTAGAAGAGATACAAAAACAACAGTTAAAGCTTCAGAATGAGATTGTCTCTTTGCGAGAGGAACGAGAAAAACTAAGAGCTGAGATTGAAAGTCTGAAGGAAAAGCTACAGGAACAGTTTATTCTTGAAAACACTGCCAAAGTTAAGGTGGAAGAAGCAATCGCCAGAAAAGAGGCCAATGAGCTGGACAGAGTCAGCCTTAGGGCGGAGGCAATGGAAATTGAAAATCAGATGTCAGAGATTCGTCTGAGCAAGGAAGGCATTGAGACTGTGCTGAGAGAGGCGAAAAAACACCAGGATCTTTTAGAACAGCAGGTGAAAGAAAATCTGGATATTTTAAATCAGCGAAGAGAAGCCGAACAGAGTTTAAATGAAAAGGTGCGAAATGCAGAAATGTCTTTGTCTACCATGGAACAACAGGATGCATTTATTACACAGAATGAACAACGTATCAAGGGGGAAATCAAACGTTGTCAGGAAGAATTTGATGGACTTTCCACAGATGAATCCAGGTCAGAAGAAGAAATCCAACATAAAAAAGAAGAAATTCAGGCGTTGGAGCGCTCTGTTTCCCAGTCAGATACAGAAAAGGAACATCAGGCAAAAGAGATAGAAAACCTTTCGAAAGAGAAGGAACAACTGGCAAATGCACAAAAAGGGTTCTTTGAAAAGCGGGAGTCCTTATCTACACGAATCAGTGATCTGGATAAGGAGAACTATCGTCTGGAAGGTCAAAAGGAAAAGTTAGAGGAGAGCAAAGAGACCCAGGCATCTTATATGTGGGAAGAATATGAGCTCACTTACAATAGTGCATATGACTTGCGAAATGAAGAAATTGGGAATCTGTCAGAATTAAAAACAAAGGTGTCTGGTTTGAAATCTGAAATAAAGAAATTAGGGGATGTAAACGTAAATGCCATTGAAGAATACAAGGAAGTGGGAGAACGTTATGAATTTTTAAATAACCAGAGAAATGATATTGTAGAGGCAGAAGCAGACTTAGAGGCCATTATTGCAGAACTTGACGAAGGAATGAGAATAACTTTTAAAGAAAAGTTTGAAGAGATTAAAATAGAGTTTGATAAGGTATTTAAGGCTTTATTTGGTGGCGGTAAGGGAACACTGGAATTGATGGAAGATGAGGATATTTTAGAGGCAGGGGTAAAAATTATTGCCCAGCCGCCTGGAAAGAAGCTGCAGAATATGATGCAGTTATCCGGTGGAGAAAAAGCCATGTCAGCCATTGCATTATTGTTTGCCATTCAGAATTTAAAGCCATCTCCATTCTGTCTTTTGGATGAAATAGAAGCTGCGTTAGATGAGGCAAATGTAAATAAATTTGCAAAGTATCTTCATAAGTTGACAAATCACACGCAGTTTATTATCATTACACATAGGCGAGGTACCATGGCGGTGACAGATAGATTATACGGTATTACCATGCAGGAAAAGGGTATATCTACCTTGGTATCTGTTAACCTAATTGAGGATGAACTAGACGAGTAAAGGAAAAATAGAGGTGAATTCATGGGATTTTTTAGCAGACTAAAAGAGGGTTTGACAAAGACGAGAGATAATATTGTGGCGGGAGTGGATGCAATTTTTAACGGTGCTTCAGAGATAGACGAGGATTTCTATGAGGAAATTGAAGAAATCCTGGTGATGGGGGATTTGGGAATCAATGCCACATCTGCCATTATTGAAGATTTAAAAAAGAAGGTGAAGGAACAGCGTATTAAGCAGCCCACAGAATGCAAACAGCTTTTGATAGATAGTATCAAGGAACAGATGCGTGTAGAAGAGACTGCTTATGAGTTTGAACATTGTCAGTCTGTAGTGCTGGTGGTAGGTGTCAACGGTGTGGGAAAAACCACAACTATCGGTAAACTGGCAGGAAAATTAAAGGATCAGAATAAAAAAGTGATTCTGGCAGCGGCAGATACTTTCCGGGCGGCAGCAGGGGAACAGCTTACAGAGTGGGCAAACCGGGCAGGAGTAGATTTGATTGGCGGCCAGGAAGGTTCCGATCCGGCCGCAGTAGTTTATGATGCAGTTCAGTCAGCAAAGGCAAAGAATGCAGATGTGCTTTTGTGTGATACTGCAGGGCGACTTCATAATAAGAAAAACTTAATGGAAGAACTTCGCAAGATAAATCGTATTATAGAAAAAGAGTATCCGGAGGCGCACAAAGAAACTTTGGTGGTTTTGGATGGAACAACAGGGCAGAATGCCTTGGCTCAGGCAAAAGAATTTGCAGAAGTTACCAATATTACCGGTATTGTGCTTACTAAGCTTGACGGTACTGCCAAGGGAGGAATTGCCGTGGCTATCCAAAAGGAGTTGAACATCCCGGTAAAATATATTGGAGTGGGAGAACACATCGACGATTTGCAAAAGTTTAATTCCGATGAATTTGTGGATGCACTTTTCAATCGGGAGATAGAAGAAAAAGAAGACTAAAATAAAAGTAATATAATAATTATAAATAGAAAGAAGACGAGCATATGTTAACATTGGAAAAATTTGAGGAAGCATCTGAAATCGTAAAACAGGTCACCTTAGAGACAAAATTGGTATATAGTGATTATTTTAGCAAGCAGACGGGAAATAAAGTCTATTTAAAACCGGAGAATATGCAGCTGACAGGTGCATATAAGCTAAGAGGTGCTTATTATAAAATCAGTACTTTGACAGAGGAAGAGAGAAGTAAGGGATTGATTACCGCATCAGCGGGAAATCATGCCCAGGGTGTGGCTTATGCGGCAAAAGCCTATGGCTGTAAGGCTACCATTGTTATGCCTACTACAACACCTTTGATTAAGGTAAACAGAACTAAGAGCTATGGAGCCGAGGTTGTGTTATATGGTGATGTGTATGATGAGGCTTGTGCTTATGCTTATGAACTGGCAGACAAGCATGGTTATACCTTTATCCATCCTTTCGATGATTTGGCTGTGGCAACAGGACAGGGAACCATCGCCATGGAAATTTTTAAAGAACTGCCATTGGTTGATTATATCTTAGTGCCAATCGGTGGAGGCGGATTGGCAACTGGCGTGTCTACCTTAGCCAAAATGCTGAATCCAAAGATTAAGGTAATTGGTGTGGAACCGGCGGGTGCTAACTGTATGCAGGAATCGTTAAAGCAGGGCAAGGTAGTCACACTTGATAATGTGAATACCATTGCAGATGGTACCGCAGTAAAGACACCAGGAAGCAATATTTTTCCATATATTCAGAAAAATATAGATGAAGTGATTACAGTAGAAGACAGTGAATTGATTGTGGCATTTTTGGACATGGTAGAAAATCACAAGATGATTGTAGAAAATTCAGGGTTGCTTACTGTGGCAGCATTAAAGCAGTTAGATGTAAAGGATAAGAAGATTGTATCCATCTTAAGTGGTGGAAATATGGATGTGATTACCATGTCATCTATTGTACAGCATGGATTGATTGCGAGAGACAGAATCTTTACAGTCTCTGTTCTTTTACCGGACAAGCCTGGAATGCTTACAAAGGTTAGTCAGGTAATTGCTGATTTACAGGGAAATGTAATTAAGTTAGAGCACAATCAGTTTGTAAGTACAAACCGTAATGCTGCAGTGGAACTTCGTATTACCATGGAAGCGTTTGGAACAGAACATAAGAAACAGATTATGGACGCATTAGAAAAGGAAAATTACAGACCAAAATTAATCCGTCCTATTCTGTAGCCACCGCTTAAGGTTAAGCGCACATAGAAAGAGGAGATTACATGGTTATTAAAAATGCCAAGGTGTACACAGAGAATTTTTGCTTTGAAGATAGGGACATTCATGTAGAAAATGGAAAATTTGTAGAAAATGCAAGTCAGGATGTGATTTGTTATGCAGATGACTTGTATGCAATTCCAGGGTTGATTGATATTCATCTTCATGGTGCCAGGGGGGTTGACTTTAGCGACGGAAGCGTAGAGGCAAATGAAAAAATTGCAGAATATGAGGCCATGCAGGGAATCACTACGATTATGCCAACCACAATGTCACAGAATAATCAGGAGATGATAAAAACCTTTCAGGCTCTGGGGGCTTGCAAAAATACCACAAAAGCGGCAGACATGGCAGGAATTTATATGGAAGGTCCTTTTATGTCAAAGGAAAAAAAGGGAGTCCATAAAGAGGAAAATCTCAGATTGCCGGACTTGTCCCTTGTAGAAAAAATGCAAAAATATGCAAAAGGAAAGATTAAGATTGTGACAGTGGCACCGGAATTAGAAGGAGCATTGGATTTCATTGAAAAAGGGAAAGAGAAGTATCGAATTTCCATTGCCCACACATCTGCTAATTATGAAGTGTCTACCAAGGCGTTTGCCGCAGGAGCTACTCAGCTGACTCATTTCTTTAATGGAATGGTGCCTTTTAATCACAGAGAACCAGGAATTATTGGTGCAGCTTTGGAAAATAAGGAATGTATGGCAGAGCTTATCTGTGACGAATTCCATATCCATCCTTTGGTGATAAATATGACTTTCCGCATCTTTGGACCAGAACGAGTGATACTGGTAAGTGACAGTATGCGGGCTACCGGTATGGAAGATGGAACTTATACCTTAGGGGAACATAAGGTGATTGTCACAGATTCCGTGGCAAGAATGGAGGATGGAACCCTGGCAGGTTCTACCAGAAATCTTATGGATTGTTTGAAAATAGCAGTACAGGAAATTCATATTCCATTAGAGACGGCCATTCGTGCGGCAACTATAAATCCAGCGGTGGCAGTAGGAATAGATAAAGAGTATGGAAGCATTGCTCCTGGTAAACATGCAAATATTACCTTTGTAGATAAAGATTTAAATGTAGTTATGGTTATGAAGGATGGAGTTATCATCCGAAATGACTGGGATTGATATATGGGGACGTTCCTTTTGTCATGAGGAGTGTCCGTTTGTAATATGACAGAGGTACACTCGTTGTGAAAAAAGGAACGTCCCTTATAAGAAAAACTTATAGCCAGCTATAAGATTAACCTAGTAGACAAGTAGGAATAGTAGTGTTAACATATGTTTGTAACCAAGAGGGAGAACACACAGAGAGAAAAAGAAGAGGAGTGATACTATGAGAGTTGTAAAAGTAAGAGAAAGAGTAGTGTTAATATCTGTCATGTGTGGTATGGATTGTAGATAGAAATAGTCTTCAACATAATGTAAAATGTGTAAATACAACCTATAAATGAAACGAGAAAAAGGAGAATAAAACAATGAGTAAGAAAACAAGAGCAGAAAGAAATTTGAAATTTGAAACATTACAGTTACACGTAGGACAGGAAAATCCAGATCCAGTGACAGATGCAAGAGCAGTTCCAATCTATCAGACATCATCCTATGTGTTTAGAAACAGTCAGCATGCAGCAGACAGATTTGGATTAGCAGATGCAGGAAATATTTATGGAAGACTGACTAACCCAACAGAGGATGTGTTTGAAAAGAGAATTGCAGCCTTAGAAGGCGGTGTGGCAGCTTTGGCAGTTGCCTCCGGTGCAGCAGCTATCACTTACACAATTGAAAATTTAGCCCAGGCTGGAGATCATATTGTGGCTGCAAAGAATATCTACGGTGGTTCTTTTAATTTATTACAGCATACGTTGCCACAGTATGGAATTCAGACTACCTTCGTGGATATCTTCAATGAAGAGGAAGTAAGAGGCGCAATTCAGGAAAATACCAAAGCTATCTTTATCGAGACTTTAGGAAATCCAAATTCAGATGTGGTGGATATTGAAGCCATTGCAAAGATTGCCCATGAAAACAAGATTCCATTGGTAGTGGATAACACCTTTGCAACACCGTATCTGGTAAGACCAATTGAGTATGGTGCAGACATTGTGGTACATTCAGCAACTAAATTTATCGGGGGACATGGAACTACTATCGGTGGTGTTATCGTAGACAGTGGTAAATTTGATTGGGAGGCATCAGGAAAGTTCAAATCCTTAACTGAGCCAAATCCAAGCTACCACGGAATCAGCTTTACTAAGGCAGTGGGAGCGGCAGCCTTTGTGACAAAGATTCGTGCTATTTTACTTCGTGACACAGGAGCGACACTTTCGCCATTCCATGCCTTCTTCTTCCTGCAGGGCTTAGAGACACTTTCATTGAGAGTAGAACGTCATGTGTCTAACGCCTTGAAGGTGGCAGAATACTTAAATAATCATCCACAGGTGGAAAAAGTAAATCATCCTTCTGTTTCTACAGATCCAGAGCAGCAGGAATTATACAAGAAGTACTTCCCAAATGGAGGCGGTTCCATCTTCACCTTTGAGATTAAGGGAGATGCCAAGAAGGCTCAGGACTTTATTGACAACTTAGAGCTGTTCTCATTGCTGGCAAATGTGGCAGATGTGAAATCACTGGTAATCCACCCGGCAACCACTACACACAGTCAGAGTACAGAAGAAGAACTGCTTGATCAGGGTATTAAGCCAAATACCATCCGTCTGTCCATTGGAACAGAAAATATTGATGATATTATCGAAGATTTAGAGGAAGCTTTCAAGGCAGTACAGTAAAATAAAGAGGATAAGAGTAAAGCAGGGGCATAGTGGTACCGCGAACCGGGTTCGCAGAACCAGTAAGCCCCTGTTTTTTGTGACCCGGTGCTGGTACCGCGAACCGGGTTTCCAGTACCAGGGGATTGTGTAACTTACATAATAAATGAAAGGGAAATACAGAAAAATAAATAAAATTTAACAATTATGTAAAAAAAAACAAAAATAATAAAAAAACTACTTGAAAAAATCTGGAAAGTTGTGTATTTTGTTATAGTACGTTGCTGACGGACGGATGTTTGTCCGCGACAAAAAGACATGCGAAGCTACAAGATATAGTTTAGATGAAAGTGATTTATTAGATTTGGAGGATACACAGATGGTAAAAGTAGTAAAATTTGGTGGTAGTTCCCTGGCAAGTGCGGAACAGTTTCAGAAGGTTGGCGATATTATTCGTGCAGATGAGAGCAGAAAATATGTAGTGCCTTCCGCACCAGGAAAGAGATTCTCAGATGATATTAAAGTAACAGATATGTTGTATGACTGTTACAATACAGCCCAGGAAGGAAAGAAGTTTTCAGACAAGCTTTCTAAGATCAAGGAAAGATACAATGAAATCATTAAAGGCTTGGGATTATCACTTTCATTGGATGAGGAGTTTAAAGAAATCGAAAAGAAGTTTGCAGAAGGTGCTGGTTCAGACTATGCAGCATCCCGTGGAGAATTTTTAAACGGGAAGATTATGGCAAACTATTTAGGGTATGAATTTATTGATGCAGCAGAGGTAATCTTCTTTAATGAAGAGGGAGATTTCCTGGCAGACAAGACTAATGTATTATTGGCAAAGAGATTAAAGGATGTTGAGCGTGCTGTCATCCCTGGATTCTATGGAGCAAAGGAAAGTGGAGCAGTAAAAACTTTCTCAAGAGGTGGTTCTGATATTACAGGTTCTATCGTGGCAAAGGCCGTAAGAGCTGACCTTTACGAAAACTGGACAGATGTTTCAGGATTTTTAGTAGCTGACCCAAGAATTATCGATAAGCCGGAAGTGATTACAACTATCACATACAAAGAGTTGAGAGAGCTTTCTTACATGGGAGCAACTGTACTTCACGAAGATGCTATCTTCCCAGTA
The DNA here is from genome assembly GCA_045119215.1 of Lachnospiraceae bacterium. Lineage (GTDB taxonomy): Bacteria > Bacillota > Clostridia > Lachnospirales > Lachnospiraceae > RUG11237. The sequence continues at coordinate 40,112 of JBGVDD010000266.1, forward strand.
CGTAAGGAAGGTATTCCAATTAATATCCGCAATACCAATGCACCGGAAGATGAGGGAACCATGATTGTGGAGAGTACTTGTCGTCAGCCTAAGTTTACTATCACAGGTATTGCAGGGAAGAAGGGTTTTGTTGCCGTAAATATTGAAAAAGACATGATGAACTCTGAAATTGGTTTCGGAAGAAAGGTGTTAGAGGCTTTTGAAAAGCACGACATTTCCTTTGAACACGTACCATCTGGTATTGATACTATGACAGTGTTTGTGCAGCAGTCAGAATTTGAAGGCAAAGAACAGGCGGTTCTGTCAGAAATTCATCGTTTAAGCCAGCCGGATTCTATTGATTTAGAATCAGACCTGGCACTGATTGCAGTAGTAGGGCGTGGAATGAAGGCTTGCAGAGGAACAGCAGGAAGAATTTTCTCGGCACTGGCACATGCAAACATCAATGTAAAGATGATTGACCAGGGTTCTAGTGAGTTAAATATTATCATTGGTGTTTCAAATCAGGATTTTGATGCAGCTATCAAAGCGATTTATGATATCTTTGTGTTAGTTCAGATTTAAGAGGTATAAGAGTCAAAAACATTTTGAGAGAAAAGTCATGGCACCTGGTCATGACTTTTTTCTTAAAAGTTTATTAACAAATAGTATAGTTTCTTGCGAAAGAAGTTAAAATTTGGTATTATGTAAACTATTCGGTGAAAGAAAATATAGAAAATGGGAGGAATTTGGATGGTTGATTTTGGTAATTGGAATCAGAAAGTGGAGGAGCTGGCTCATATCTGCGAAAATAATTGCAAAATAGAGCAGGCACTTTATGACAAATATGATGTAAAGAGAGGTCTGAGAGATAAGAACGGTACAGGAGTGCTGGCAGGGCTGACAAAAGTATCCCATATACAGGCATTTGATACTGTGGATGGAAAGAAAGTGCCTTGTGATGGCAAGCTTTTGTATCGAGGATACAATATCAATGACCTGGTACGGGGAGACGTTGAGGAAAAAAGATTCGGATATGAAGAGATTGCCTATTTATTGCTCTTTAGTGAGTTGCCGGATGAGAAACAGCTGGATTCCTTCAAGCATTTGCTGGCAAAAAGCAGAACACTGCCTACTAACTTCGTAAGGGACGTAATTATGAAAGCACCAAGCAAGGATATGATGAATTCTATTTCAAGAAGTGTACTGACCCTTGCTTCCTATGATGATGCGGTATCGGATATTTCTATACCAAATGTACTAGGTCAGTGCCTTATGTTAATCAGTGTGTTTCCAATGCTGGCAGTATACAGCTACCATGCATATAATCACTATGAAAATAATGGAAGTTTGTACATTCACAGACCAGATGAAAATTTGTCCATGGCGGAAAACTTTATCCGTATGCTGCGTCCGGATATGAAGTATTCAGCGTTGGAAGCCAGAGTGTTGGATATTGCCTTTATGCTTCACATGGAGCACGGCGGTGGAAATAATTCTACTTTTACCACTCACGTGGTTTCTTCCTCAGGTACTGATACTTACTCTACTATTGCGGCTGCTCTGTCCTCGCTTAAGGGACCAAAGCATGGTGGTGCAAATATCAAAGTAGTGGAAATGATGGAAGACTTAAAGAAAAACGTGAAAGATACCAAAGATGATGAGCAAATCGAAGCGTATCTGAAAAAACTTTTGAATAAAGAAGCTTTCGACAAGAAGGGCTTAATTTATGGAATGGGTCATGCGGTATATTCTATTTCAGACCCAAGAGCAAACATCTTTAGAGCCTTTGTAGAACAGCTTTCCAAGGAAAAAGGAAGAGAAGAAGAATACAATTTGTATTCTAAGGTAGAAGTCCTGGCACCGAAGGTAATTGCAGGTGAACGTTCTATTTACAAGGGTGTCAGTGCAAATGTGGACTTTTACAGTGGCTTTGTGTATAGTATGTTGGATATTCCATTGGAGTTATACACACCAATGTTTGCCATTGCAAGAATTGTGGGATGGAGTGCCCATAGAATCGAAGAACTGGTAAATGTAGATAAAATCATACGTCCGGCTTATATGAGCGTTACGGAACCAAGAAACTATCTAAGACTTCAGGATAGATAACTAAGAATAAACGATACACAGGAACCTTCCAAGATTCGGAAGGTTTTTGTGTCTATTCAGAAAGGAAAGGGAGACATGCTGAAAATATTAAAATTTGCAAAGAAATCCTGGTTTTGGATTCTGGTGGTCATTGGGCTTTTGGTGGTTCAGGCAAACTGTGACCTGGCACTGCCCCAGTACACATCGGATATTGTGGATGTGGGAATCCAGGGCATGGGAGTGGAAGAAACTGTGCCGGAGGCAATGACAAAGAGCACCTACGATATTCTGGCAAAGCTGAGCAAAAACAGCCAGGTGTTAGAAGAATACTACACTTTCATAACCCATGAGGATATTGAAAAAGAGGAGATAGATCGTTATGAAAAGAAGTATCCGGAATTTAGAAGTCAGGATATTTATGTGCTGAAGGAAGAAAAAAAGGAAGATATACAAGAGTTGCAGGATGCCATTTATACAGGTTCCGCCATTTATGTTATGGCATTGTCTGAGTCGGGAGAGTACGATGTAGAGTCTGCCATTGATTTGGATGTGATGCAGGAAAAGCTGGCAGCTATGATGGGAAATGAAGAGATTAAGGATATGACACTTAGAGAATTGATTCCCTATCTTCCGGATGAGGTGATTCAGGAAATTACCAATACTGCCCAGGAAAAACTATCGGAAATGGAAGGCCTGGTAGGAGACTCCATTTCCACCGGCTTTGTCACCCAGGTCTACAAAGAATTAGGTGTTGACATGGAAAAAAAGCAGATGGATTACCTGTTGAAAAAAGGAAGCCAGATGGTATTGCTTGCCCTTTTAGGTATGGCGGTAGCTATTGTGGTCACCATGATTGCTTCCAGAGTAGCAGCAGTTACCAGCAAGGATTTGAGAAATAAAACCTTCAAAAAGGTGGTGGGATTTTCCAATGCAGAGATGGACAGCTTCTCCACTGCTTCCCTGATTACCAGGTGTACCAACGATATCCAGCAGATTCAGATGGTACTTGTAATGCTGCTTAGGATGGTGGCCTATGCACCTATTCTTGGAGTAGGTGGACTGGTAAAGGTATTTCAAACCACACCAAGTATGTCCTGGATTATTGCAGTGGCAGTAATAGCCGTGCTAGGGGTTGTACTTGTGCTTATGGTAGTGGCAATGCCCAAGTTTACTATGATGCAGAAGCTGGTAGACCGACTGAATCTGGTATCCAGGGAAATCCTTACAGGTATCCCGGTGGTCCGGGCATTCAGCCATGAAAAGCACGAGGAAGAACGCTTCGACAAGGCCAGCAGGGATTTGATGAAAACACAGTTGTTTACCAACCGTGCCATGGCGTTTATGATGCCTACCATGATGTTTATTATGAATGGAATTACGGTGTTGATTGTGTGGGTTGGTGCCCATGGAATTGATACAGGAGACTTGCAGGTTGGAGATATGATGGCGTTTATTACATATGCTATGCAGATTGTCATGTCCTTTTTGATGCTGACCATGGTTTCTATTATGCTGCCAAGAGCTGCAGTGGCTGCGGACCGTGTGGAAGAAATCTTAAAGAGTGAAACTTATATCTGTGATCCCAAGACAGAAAAAACACCAAAGAAGGAGCAGGGAGTTGTAAGCTTTGAACACGTGAATTTCAGATATCCGGGGGCAGAGGAAAATGTACTGACGGACATTGACTTTACTGCAAAGCCGGGAGAAACCACAGCTATCATTGGAAGTACCGGATGTGGTAAATCTACAGTGGTAAATCTGATTCCAAGACTGTATGACGCCACAGAGGGTAGAATTACCATTGATGGTATCGACATTAAAGATATGTCACTGCATCGTCTCAGGGAGATGATTGGATTTGTTCCACAAAAAGGTGTGCTGTTTTCGGGAACCATTGCATCGAATCTAAGATTTGGGGCAAAAGAAGCCAACATAGAAGAAATTGAGGATGCGGCACAGACAGCCCAGGCAATGGAATTCATCAAAGAAAAACCGGATAAATTCAACTCCCATATTTCCCAGGGGGGAAGCAATGTATCCGGAGGGCAGAAACAGCGTCTATCCATTGCAAGAGCAGTGGCGAAAAATCCGAAAATTTACGTGTTCGATGACAGTTTTTCTGCTTTGGACTTTAAAACTGACGTGGCAGTGAGAAAAGCTTTGAAAGAAAAGACAAAGGACAGTGTAGTCTTCATTGTAGCCCAGAGAATCAGCACCATTCTTCACGCAGAAAAGATTATTGTATTGGACGAAGGAAGAATTGTGGGAATGGGAACCCATGAAGAATTATTGAGAGATAATGAAGTGTATCGGCAGATTGCCATGAGTCAGCTCTCAGACAAGGAACTGGGAATAGACACGAAAGAGCAAAAAGGAGGTGAACAGTAATGGCAGATATGAAAAGTACGAAACCTATGAAGAGGCCTATGAAAGGACCTATGGGCGGACATGGTATGGCAGGAGGAGAGAAGGCTAAAAATTTTAAAGGTACTTTAAAGAAACTTGTAAAATATCTTAGCGCTTATCATGTGGCAATTGTGATTGTTATGCTGTTTACAGTGGGCTCTACGGTATTTAATGTGGTTGGACCTAAAATATTAGGTAAGGCTACTACAGAAATATTTAATGGGTTAATCCGCAAAGTGAATGGAGGAGAAGGCATCGACTTTGAAAAAATCGGGATGATACTTGCTTTATTGGTGGGACTGTACGCTTTGTCAGCATTCTTTAGCTACATCCAGGGCTTTGTGATGTCTGGAATTTCCCAAAAGCTTGCCTTTCGTATGCGTAAGGAATTATCAGAGAAGTTGAATCGTCTTCCTATGAGCTATTACGACAAACGTACCTACGGTGAAGTGTTATCCAGAATCACCAATGATGTGGATACTCTGGGTATGAGTTTAAACCAGTCCATTACCCAGCTGATTTCTTCCGTAGCTACTTTGATTGGTGTTTTTGTGATGATGTTATCCATCAGCCCGTTAATGACATTAATTGCACTGCTAATCCTGCCTGTGAGTATGTTCCTCATTGCTTTTATTGTGAAAAACTCTCAGAAGTACTTTCAACAGCAGCAGGAGTATTTAGGACATGTGAATGGACAGATTGAAGAGACCTTCGGAGGACACAATGTAATCAAGCTGTTCAATAAAGAGGAGGATGTGATTTCAGAGTTTGAAAAGACCAATGAAGAACTGTATGATTCAGCGTGGAAATCACAGTTTTTCTCAGGGGTAACCCAGCCGCTGATGCAGTTTGTGGGAAATTTAGGATATGTGGCAGTGGCTATTACCGGCGGTTATCTGAATATCAAAAAGGTAATTGAAGTGGGAGATATTCAGTCTTTTATCCAGTATGTAAGGCAGTTTACCCAGCCTATTGCACAGATTGCCCAGGTATCCAATATGCTGCAGTCTGCTATGGCAGCGGCAGAGCGTGTGTTTGAATTTTTAGAGGAAGAGGAAGAAGAGCAGTTTGCAAAAGAACATGCTATGGTAGAAGAAAATGGACAGATGCGCAAGGTAAGACCAAATGAGCTTATGGGAAATGTAAGTTTTGAACATATCCATTTTGGTTATACTCCGGAAAAGATTATTATCAATGATTTCAGTGCAAAGGTAACAGCGGGACAAAAAATTGCCATCGTAGGCCCTACGGGAGCAGGAAAAACCACCATTGTAAAGCTGCTGATGCGTTTTTATGATTTAAATGAAGGTAAGATTAAAATCGATGGATATGATATCAAGGATTTTGACAGAAGTGAGTTAAGGGAAGCTTTTGGAATGGTATTGCAGGAAACTTGGTTGTTTAAGGGAACTATTATGGAGAATATCCGTTACGGAAAACTGGATGCCACAGACGAGGAAGTTATCGCTGCTGCCAAGGCGGCTCATGCCCATCATTTTATCAAAGCATTGCCGGGGGGATATCAGATGGAATTAAACGAGGATGCCACCAATATTTCCCAGGGACAAAAGCAGTTATTAACTATTGCCAGAGCTATTTTGGCAGACAACAGATTATTAATATTGGATGAAGCTACCAGCTCAGTAGATACCAGAACCGAGGAGCGTATTCAGAAGGCTATGGATAATCTGATGAGAGGAAGAACCAGCTTTGTCATTGCACACAGATTATCTACAATCAAAGATGCAGACTTAATTTTGGTGCTAAAGGATGGAGATGTGATTGAACAGGGAAATCATGAGACTTTATTGAAGCAGAATGGCTTCTATGCGAATTTGTACAATTCCCAGTTTGAAACAGGTGCATAAAGAAAAGTAATTGTTATAAGATAAAAATAAGTATAAGAGTAACTGTTCAGTTATTCTGAACAGATACGTATAAGAAATGTAAAAGCTATCCCTGAATGTATCGGCGGGTAGCTTTTACTATTATTTTTATAGAAAAATGCAAAATCATCTGTTATAATACTGTAAGAAAAATTTGTAAAGGGAGAAGTTTATGGAGAAACGTTCGTGTAGTGAAACTCAGATTTGTGAAGTACAACAGTGTACAGGATGTTTTGCCTGCAAGGCAATCTGTCCAAAACAGGCTATCATAGAAGTGGAAGATGAGTATGGAAAAACAATACCACAGATTGATGAAGAAAAATGTGTCGGATGTGGGTTATGTAGTAAAGTGTGCCCGGTCTGCAAGCCCAGGGAGGTGAGACATCCTAAGAAATGTTATGCAGCATGGACGAAATGGGATCAAGACAGGGTAAACTGTGCATCCGGTGGGATTGCCACAGGTATAGGAAGATATTTTATTGAACAGGGTGGTGTGGTATTTGGTTCCAAATTTACAGGCGTGGATGAGCTAAAATGCGAGATATCTATGGCTGCTACCATGGAAGAACTTGAAGATTTTAAATCCTCGAAATATGTTCAGGTATCTACAGGAAATTCCTACCAAAAGGCAAAGGAACAATTGGAGTTAGGAATTCAGGTTTTATATGTGGGAACACCTTGTCAGATTGCCGGGCTATTGAATTTTTTGAGAAAAGATTATGAAAATCTTACTACAATGGATTTGATTTGTCATGGAGTACCACCTATGAAATATTTACAAGAATATGCAAAGGCTGTGGCAGATTGTAAGGTGACCCGGGCAACCTTTCGAGGCAGGAACGATTTTATGATTTGTCTGTATCAGGATGGAGAAACACAAAAGAATGATGTATCCTGTTATCGGCAGTATTGTTATAAAGACTATTATTATGAGGCATTTTTAAGGGGATTGATTTATCGGGATAATTGCTATCAGTGTCAGTATGCTAAGACTCAGAGGGTAGCAGATATTACTATTGGAGATTTCTGGGGGTTAGATAAAGATACCTTGAAACATTCCTATGACGGAAGAATCTCAGAAGTTTTGATTCATACCCCTCAAGGGGAGAAGATATTTTCGCAATGCGAGAAGTATTTTGTATATGAAGAAAGGAAACTAGAGGAAGCTGTGGCAGGCAATGAGCAGTTGAGAAGTCCATCTCCCATTCATCCGGATTGTGGAATATTCAAAGAAAAAGTAAGAGAACATGGATTTGTGAAGGCTGTAAAGGCAACCCGTGTGGGGGCAACGGTGCAGAAGAATGTGCTTGCAGACCGCAAGTGGATGAAAGCCATGAGAAAGATAAAACGGATTGTGAAAAGGATTTATACTTTAGGAAGAAAGGAAGTGAAATAAGCTTGTGGATGAATTGATTTCAGTGATTGTGCCAATATATAATGTGGAAGAATATTTAGATAAGTGTGTGAAAACCATTTGTGAACAGACATACAAGAATTTAGAAATTATTTTGGTGGATGATGGCTCACCGGATGGGTGCGGAGCTATGTGCGACCAATATGCAAAGCAGGATTGTCGAATTAAGGTAATACATAAAGAAAACGGAGGACTTTCGGATGCCAGAAATGCAGGAATAGACATTGCTACAGGGAAATACCTTGTATTTGTGGATTCGGATGATTATATCCATCAGGATATGATTGGTAAGTTGTATTATGCCTTGAAGGAGAATCAAGGGGATTTAGCTGTCTGTGGATACCAGGAAGTGACGGAGAAACAGCCGGGGGATGTGACAAGAAAAATGCAAGGTGAGATGGAAGTGATTGTGGGGGATGAAGCAAAAAAACGTCACGTGTTTGGACCGGATTTTGTGGCATTTACCGTGGCTTGGAACAAATTATATCTAAGAAGCATGTTTGCAGAGGAGAGATACCCTAAGGGAAAAATACATGAGGATGAATTTTTGACTTATAAAATGGTAGACCAGGCAGAAAAAATTGTATATTTGAAAGAAAACTATTATTTTTATGTTCAGAGAGAACAAAGTATTATGCAGATGGGATTTTCAGAGAAACGTTTGTACCGATTGGAAGCATACCAGGAAAAGCTGGAGTATTTTGCAAAACGTCAGAAGTGGGATTATTTTCAGGAACATTTGCTGGGAATGAGATGTTTGCTGCTTCAATATGTAGATGAAATCAAGGCAGACGGCGGCTTTAAGTTAAGCATTCTCAAGCCATATCATAAAATTTTTTGTAATTTGTGGAGAAAATACAGAAAGTATTATGAAGAGGGCACAAAAAGAAAATTCAGCAATGGATTGTTTTGCGTTTCTCCAGGTTTGTACTACAAGTTTTTTTGGTAGCAGGTAAGGAGTAGAATATGGATGAAAAAATAGGGATTATTGTTCCGGTATATAATGCAGAAAAGTATATGGAACGATGTATCGAAAGTCTGGTGGAGCAGACATACAAAAATATCGAAATCTGGCTTGTGAATGACTGTAGTTTGGATGGTAGTGGAAAAATCTGTGAAAGATGGAGCAAAAAGGATAAGCGAATACGATATATTTTGTTGAAAGAGAATTCCGGTGCGGGGATGGCTAGAAACACAGCTTTGGATTTGATTGCAAAAGAGAATACAACATCCTACCTTGCGTTTGTGGACAGTGATGATTATGTGGATTCAGAGTATATCCAATACATGTATGAGTTATTAAAGGAACATGATGGGCAGATAGCATGGACACAGGCTCATCACGTGCCGGATACAGCAGAAAGAATTGAATTTCCTAAGAAAAAAAATAATGTAGTAAAGGTAGAAGCCACAAGGGATTATCTTATGAATGAAAAAATGAGAATCGAATATGGACTACTTTGGGGAAAACTGTATCAGGCAAAACTTTGGAAAGATATACGAATCCCGGAAGATTACTGCTGTAATGAGGATATTGCTACCACATTTAAGGTTTTTTATAATGCGAAGCAGGTGGTGGTATCGGATAAGAAATTGTATTATTATTGCTGCTCCGCAGACAGTTGTACCAGAAGGAAAAACACAGAAAAAAGAACCATGGATGTTTTAAGGGCATCCTTGGATAGAGCGGATTTTTTTAAAGAACATAAGGAACCAGAGCTGGTAGAGATGGCATATATTGCTTATTTAAATGATATTCTGGCCGAAATGGTGAAATGTAAAAAAGATAAGGATCAAAGACTGTATCGGAAACTAAAAGAAATCTATAAGAAAAATTATCAACGTGGTGCAAAAAGCCAGTTTGTCACTGCAAAACAGAGAAAAAAATATGTGCTGGGAAGATATTTTATCGGGATTATTATGTTGAATGACCTGTGTAAAAAAAGAAAAGAAAAAATGGAGTGATGAGATGAAACAAAAGCAGTTATCAGTGATTATTCCTGCGTACAATTGTGAGAGGTATATCTCTGGATGTATATCTTCTATATATGATAACTTTCATGGGGACAGAAATACTTTGGAAATTATTGTGGTGGATGATGGAAGTGAAGACGAAACACCAAAGATTTTGGATGAGTTTCAGAGAAAATACCCGGAAAGTATGAAAGTGATTCATCAGGATAATGGTGGTGTGTCCAGGGCTAGAAACGCAGGAATAGAATGTATGACGGGTGCTTATTTTACCTTCATGGATGCAGATGATATTTTTATGGAAAATGCTATAGATGAATTCTATGAAAGTATAGGGAAAAATGCTGTGGATATGATTGTGTTTGACTATAAAAATATAAACAGTGCAGGAGATGTGGTATACTATCAGCAGGTGACAAAGGGGTTGGAGAATAGAGAGAGTCTTAGAAAGGCTTTTTTATTCCAGCATTATTTTAATTCCTGTTGGGGATGTGTATATCGGACAAAAGAAGAAAACAAGAAATTGCGTTTTCCGGAAGGGGTAAAGATTGGGGAAGATGTAGTCTATATGGCAAAGGTGATGGAAAATATAGAAACTTTTGCCTGTATTAAGAAACCCTTATATGGTTATAGAATTTTTGGCGATGGTGTAATGATGCAGACTAGAAATATGTTGGATGATGAAGTGATAGATTGTCTGGGGAACACTATGAAAACAAAAGAAACATATGCAATAGAACATTTTAAAGAACAAAGCGTTTTAGCTGGGTATTACCAAGAATACTCCCAGGTCATATCCGCTAAAGTACATTTTTGTATGGATAGTAATTTAAAAAAAGAAGAAAAAAAATATCAGATTTGCAGATTTTTAAATAATGAACAGGTTGTTCATACATTGAAAGCTGCCATAAGAATGCCTGGAGTGGAATTAAAAAGAAAGGTGATTAATTTTATTTTTTTAAACAGGATTCTAAGATATTTTTATTTGTGTCAAATAAAATAAGTGTTTGGTGGAATGTAAGATAACAGAAAGGAAAAGGATGAAACAATGAAAGTTGGAATTATGTCAATGCAGCGAATTTACAATAATGGTTCGTTTTTGCAGTCCTATAGTATGAAAAAAAATTTAGAACAGATGGGACATGAGGTAGTATTTGTTGATTATGAAATTGGAAAGAATTTGTTGAAGGAAGAAGTTCAGAAAGAAAATAAACTTGTTAAAGTGAAAAACAAAGTTGTAAATAAAGCACGCCGTATGTTAAAGTTTCGAAAGAATGAATCAGAAGCTTTGTTGAAAAAACAATGGGAAGATTATGCACAGAATGAAAATGATTTTAATAATAATGTGCTTCCATTATTGGGGGTGGGAAAAAACTATGTATATCGTCCGGTACTGGATGTACTGGTAATTGGAAGCGATGAAGTATTTAATTGCCTGCAGCCAAATGATCAGGTAGGATATTCTCCCCAGCTTTTCGGAGCAGAAAACAGAGCAAAAAAAGTGATTAGTTATGCGGCAACCTTTGGAAACACCACAGGGGAAGGTCTGAGACAGTACGGAATAGAACAAGAAGTGGCAGGATACCTAAAGCAAATGGATGCAATTTCAGTTAGAGATGCAGCATCTGTAAAATTAACAAAACATTTGACGGGGATTCAGCCATATTATCATGTAGATCCGGTATTTCTGTATGATTATTCTGAGGAAATGAAGGATTCTGTAGATTTGAAGGACTATATTGTGGTGTATTCTTATTGGGATCGAATCAGTGAGCCTGAGGCAGAGGCTGTGATTAAATTTGCCAAGAAGAAGCATAAGAAGATTATTACCCTGGCAGGTCCCCAGCGATATGTAGGAGAATTTGTAAAGGCAAGTCCTTTTGAAGTGCTCTCATATATGAAAAACGCAGATTATATTATTACAGATACCTTTCATGGCAGTGTTTTCTCTATAAAATTCAATAAGAAATTTGTCACTTTGATTCGTGAGGGTACAGGAAAGGAATATGGCAATTCCAATAAGCTTTTGGATTTGCTGGAACGTTTTGGGCTTTCAGACAGAAAAATTTCAGATATGGGAGATATGGAGCAGATGTTAGAGCAAGAGATAGATTATGCTCCGGTGAATGAAAAAATTGCCCAGGAAAGAGAAAAGAGTCTGGAGTATCTGAAAAAATACGTAAATTAAAATAAGAAGTGTTTCTTGACGAGAGTGTGGTTATATGATTTAATATCGTTGTGAAATATTGAAACGTGTTAGGACTGAAATATCAGATTAGGAGGAGACAGCATGAGCATACGAGGATTAGATACAGAAGTAAGGAAAACCAGAAAACAGATTTTTAAAGAAGTGGCAAATTTAGCTTATCACTCAGAGAACATTATTGATGACCTGGAAGCTCTTCCTTATAAATTGTGTGATGCAGATACTCCGAGATTTTGGGAAAATATATATCGGGAACGGGCGGTGACAAGAGAAAGACTTCGCTTGGCTATGGGCTTGTCCTTAAGACCGGAAAATAAACCGGTACATGCTACCCAGGGAGTAGATGAAAGCGATATTGCAGAGAAATACTATGAACCACCGTTGATGCAGGTAATTCCATCAGCGTGTAATGCATGTGCCGAAAATAAATATATCGTAACAGATCAGTGTAAGGCTTGTACAGCACATCCTTGTGCAAAGGTGTGTCCAAGAGAAGCTATCTCTTTTGTGAACGGAAAATCATATATTAATCAGGATTTGTGCATTAAATGTGGAAAATGTAAACAAGTTTGTCCTTATGATGCCATTTCCAAGCAGGTTCGTCCCTGTGCATTGGCTTGTGGTGTAAATGCAATTCACAGCGATGGATACGGAAGAGCTTGTATAGATGACAATAAATGTGTGAAATGCGGAATGTGTATGGTGCATTGTCCTTTTGGAGCTATTGCAGACAAGTCACAGATTTTCCAGTTGATTCGTGCCATTCAGTCAGGGGTAGAAGTGATTGCAATTATCGCTCCGGCTTTTGTGGGACAGTTTGGAGAAAATGTGACACCGGCCCAGATAAAAGAAGGCTTAAAACAATTGGGATTTGCAGGGATTTATGAAGTGGCAATTGGGGCAGATATGGGAGCTATGGCAGAAGCAAAACATTATGTGCATATGGTGGAAAGCGGGGAACCGGCCTTTCTGCTTACTTCTTGTTGCCCATCCTGGTCGGTTCTGGCGAAAAAGTTCTTCCCAGAAACTATTGAAAGTATTTCCAATGAATTGACGCCAATGGTGGCAACAGCCAGAAAGGTAAAAGAGGAACATCCGGATGCGAAGGTGGTGTTTGTGGGACCTTGTGCGGCGAAAAAGCTGGAGGCATCCAGAAAATCTGTAAGAAGTGAAGTGGATTTTGTTATCACCTTCGAAGAATTGGATGGTATGTTTGAAGCTAAGGAGATTGTACTTGAAAGTCTGGAAACAGATGAAAGTGACGAAATCAAAGATGCAACTTCGGCAGGGCGTGGTTATGCAGTTGCCGGTGGGGTTGCGGGAGCTATCGAGGCCTGTGTGAAGGAATATTATCCTGAGGTAGATGTACACATTGAACATGCCGAAGGATTAAGTGAATGCAAGAAAATCCTGGCACTTGCAAAAGCAGGAAAGAAAAACGGCTGCCTGATTGAAGGTATGGGATGTCCGGGAGGTTGTGTTGGTGGAGCGGGAACCAACATTCCAATTCCAAAAGCAAACGCACAGGTGAAAAAATTTGTGAATTGTGCCCAAAAGAAGTTGCCGGAAATGACGGAGTAATGGAAATGATGGGGTCCCATCCCAGAAAGGAAGGAAAATGTTAAGAAAATTCTATCCCACTTATGAAGTGGACAGTGTGTATGAGATACCATACCAGGAGTTATATAAAAATGGGTGCCGCGGGGTAATTTACGACATTGACAATACATTGACGGAACATGATGCTCCTGCTACTTCTGAAATTGTTTCCTTATTGGATAAACTTAAGGAAATGGGATATCAGATTTGTCTTCTCTCCAATAATAAAGAAGAGAGGGTGCAGCTTTTTAATAAAGATGTACAAGTAAAGTATATTCATAAAGCAGGGAAACCTTCTGTAAAAGGGTATGAACGGGCAATGGAACTTATGGGGTGTGACAGAACCAATACCATATTTGTAGGGGATCAGTTGTTTACCGATGTATATGGTGGGAATCGGACAGGAATTCCCACCTATCTGGTGAAGCCTATTGCAAAACACGAAGAAATCCAGATTGTGTTGAAACGGTATTTAGAGAGGATTGTGTTGTATTTTTACCATAAAAAATTGACGCAGAGTACAGGTGAAAAGTAATGAATATCTGGGGACATTTTAAGACGATAACAACTCATAAAATCATGGTGATGCGTCATTGCTTTCGGGTTGGTCTGTATTTTCAAGGAATAATGCACGACATGTCAAAATACTCTCTCACAGAGTTTATACCAGGCTGTATTTATTATCAAGGCACAAGAAGTCCAAACAATGCAGAACGAGAGCAGACTGGTGTCTCTATGGCGTGGCTCCATCATAAAGGTAGAAATAAACATCATTATGAATACTGGATTGACTACGGAATAGGAGAAGATAAAGCCATGCAGGGAATGAAAATTCCAAAGAAGTATATGGTGGAAATGTTTTGTGATAGAGTTGCTGCATCGAAAATATATAACGGAAAAAAATATACAGATGGTGAACCCTGGGGGTATTATGAAAGAGGAAAAGAATATGCTATTCTTCGCCCAGAGTCAAGGGCTATGTTAGAGGAACTTCTATGGATGTTGAAGGAACAGGGAGAAGAATACACTTTTAGATATATTAAGAATGTTGTCATGAAAAAAGATTATCCTTATGGGAAAAAATAACATGAGCAGGGAGGTGAGGGCATGGATTGGAATCAAATAGAGAAAACAAATGAATATTTAAAAGAACGCATGCCCCAAGTGCTTAAATCAGATTTGGTTAGAATTGTTATGTATGGTTCCTGTGCAAGAGGAGATTATAATGCTGAATCCGATATGGATATAGTGTTGTTTACAAAGTGTAACCGTATAGAAGCAAAAAAATACGATGATATGTTAATGGATATTGTCACAGATATAGCAATGGATATGGGGGTTATTGTGCAGTATATATGTATACCGGTTCGGGAGTTTGAAGAGAAGAAAGCGTGGTATGGATATTTTAAGAATATAGAAAAAGAGGGGAAGGTAATCTATGGATAAAGACACTTTTGCAGGATTAGCAATTGCTAGAATATATCGTTCTAGTGAGCTTTTGGAAGAAACAATAGAATTATTGGGAAAACAAAAATATAAATCTGCAAATAATAGGGCTTTTTATTGTATTGAAAAAGCAATGAAAGCACTGTTGGCTGTGAAAGAGATTAATGCGGATTCTCATAATGGATGTTTGATGCAGTTTAATATACACTATATAAAAGAAGAAGAGGGAGAATTTGTAAGAGGAGACTATAAAAAAATAGCATCAGTGGAACGAATTAGGAATAATTCGGATTATGATGATTTTTACATTGCTGATAAAAAAGAGTGCGAAGAGGTTGTTGAAATTGCAAAGGAAATATTTTACAAAACAATTTGTTATTTAGAACAAAAAGACGGGATGAAGGAAGAAATCGAAAAACTTAAAAAACAGTTGAAAAATTCTTTGTAATGGTATAAAATGTAAAGGAGTTTTGTGAGCCTACAAAAAAAGATAAAAGGAAAGAGAAAGGCTAAGGCATTTTAAGGAGGAAAAATAAATGGTTTCAGCAGGAGATTTTAGAAACGGCGTAACATTAGAGATTGAAGGAAATGTATATCAGATTATTGAGTTTCAGCATGTAAAACCTGGTAAGGGTGCAGCTTTTGTTCGTACAAAGCTTAAGAATGTTATCAATGGTGGTGTAGTGGAAAAAACTTTCCGTCCAACAGAAAAATTCCCACAGGCACGTATCGACAGAGTGGAAATGCAGTATCTGTACGCAGATGGTGATTTATACAACTTTATGAATATGGAAACATATGATCAGATTGCCTTAGGAGCTGATGTGGTTGGAGATGCAATGAAATTTGTGAAAGAAAACGATACAGTTAAAGTATGTTCTTACAATGGAAGCGTATACGCAGTAGAACCACCTATGTTTGTTGAATTACAGATTACAGAAACAGAACCTGGGGTAAAGGGAGATACAGCAACAGGAGCAACTAAGCCTGCTACAGTAGAAACAGGAGCAACTGTTTATGTTCCATTATTTGTGAATCAGGATGATGTTATCAAGATTGACACAAGAACAGGCGAATACTTATCAAGAGTATAGTAATGTTTTGGCAGAGCAGGAACAAAAGTTCCTGCTCTATTTTTGTGGAAGGGGATGCGACCCCCTGGAAGGGGATGCGACCCCCAAGGAGGGGATGCGACCCCAAGGAGGGGATGCGACCCCCTGGAAGGGGATGCGACCCCCTGGAAGAGGATGCGACCCCCTGGAAGGGGATGCGACCCCCTGGAGGGGATGCGACCCCCAAGGATGTTGGCACAGGGAAAGGGAGAGGAAATGAGAGCAGCAGTTTTAAGGTTTGGAGAGTGGATGAAAACAATAGAAAAAAAAGTGAAGACCTGGCCACAAAATATTCCGGAAATCCTCGTATTCATTATTTATACAATTGGTCATTTTGTGATGAGTTACTATCATGAACCATGGTATGATGAGGCCGTGGCATGGCAAATAGCAAAATGCGCATCTGTTAAGGAAATTCTATGGGAAATACCACATTATGAAGGACACCCACAATTTTGGCATATTCTGATGAGCTTTTTTGCAAAAAATGGAGTGCCTTATCAGCTATCACTCAGCATTCTCAGTTACTTGTTTGCGGGCACAGCTATATTATGTATATTAAAATATTCGCCTTTTCCCAGGGGGGTGAAACTATTATTGCCATTTAACTATTTTTTGTTTTATCAATATAGTGTGATTAGCCGTCCTTATGCAGTTATGTTGCTGGCTTTTGTGCTTTTGGCAATGACATATAAAAAAAGAAATGAAAGTCCAGTGAGGTTTGTATTGTGTCTGGCTTTTTTGTGCGTCAGCAGTGCCTATGGAATTGTGGTAGCAGGGGGGATTACCATTGCATGGGTGATAGATATATTAGAAGAAGAATCTGGAAAGAAATTCTTTCAGAAGATGATTCAGGATAGAAGAGTGTGGTGCATGGTGGGCTTGCTTGTTCTGGCTATGGCTTTAATTGTGTGTATTTTTCCGGCGGAAGATAATTTTGCCACAGAATTCATTGGAAGATTAAAGCATCCAATGAGTTATGGTGAGCGGTTATTGTACATGTTGGTGGCACTGCCAGCAGAATTGTTTTTTACTGCAGCATTTCACTCTCATGGTTTGCTGTTGATTGCGGTGGAGTTTGAAGGAATCGAAATTGCCATGGCATATGTTCTTGGAGCCGTAATATGGTGTGCGATTCTTACTATGGCCTTTTGCCGCAAGACGTTGCCACAGTTAGTCATTCCTTTTGGACTTTTTGCTCTTTTCGGTTCTGCTGTTTATGTAGCTCAGCATCATATAGGTGTTGGAATGTTGATTTTAATTTATTGGTATTGGATTACGTTGGAAGAAAATCAACCTAGAAATCAAAAAAAGCGAAACTATTCAGGTATATTAAAAAAGTTTGCAGACAGTGTGAAAGAAGAGGAAAAGGTATTTCAAGGTATTGGACTTCTACTCTTAGTGTCTATGGTGTTACTTCCTGTTGTGTGGACAGTGCAAAGTTGTAAAATGGAAGTGGAACAGACTTATGCTGCCGGCAGGAATGAGGCTTTGTTCATAAAAGAACATCATTTAGACAAGTATGACATTTGGGCATCCTGGAAAAAAATGAAGCTTCCAGGGGAGAAAGAAGATACAAAAAATGTAATGAATACCAACGAATTTCCGACGGTGGATAATGTGTTGGCTTATTTTGATTCGAATATTTTTGAGAATGTCAGGTGTAGAGTAAGGGCCACAGATTATTCTAGTCACAAGATGGCAACAGAGGAAGAAAACCAGATAAATTATGAAATGTGGAGAAAATTGGGAAAGCCAGATGTATTGTATCAAGATGTCCAATTGGATTTACTGTATGGTGACAAGGATATAATTAAGAGAGAATATACACTGGTGTATTCTGAACTTTGCTATAGTATCTGGAAAGGAACTGGTGAAGCGGTGACTTCGAATATTTATGTGAGAAAGGAGTTGGCGAAAAAATTGGGACTGAAAGAAGTGGAGGAGGCAAATTTATGGAGCAAGAGATGAAAAAAAACAAAGAGCAAACAGTGCTGGATTTAGCTATTGTTATGATATCTTCTATTGTGGTGATAAGTGTTTGGTGCAGGTATGGCTATAATTCCTTTATTGCTGATGATAACAGGGAACAATGGTATCCTGTTATTGAAACAGTGATGAAGCAATGGCTGCAGACAGGTCATATGCCGGCCTTTGATTTCTTTCAAGGAAAAGGTCTTGAAATTGCACCTCAGGGGTCCTATGGCGTAACCAATCCTATGATGATTCTAGGGTATTTGCTAAATCAGTTGTGCCCAGTGAAATCCAGCGCCATGGCAATATATTTTATTTTGAATTTTACTTTTGGAAATATGGCAATGTATCTCTTGACCAAAAGTATGAAATGTTCTAGAGGTATGAGATTTCTCGCAGTGCTTGTGTATTCCTCCTGTGGAGCGTACATGGCTTTCATGTACTGGTACTATATTATCGTAAGTTATTTTATAGTTCCGTTGCTTTTCTATGTGATGAATAAGGATGTAGGTACCAAGAAGGTGTATGTTTCGGCTGGCTGTGTGCTGGCTTTTAGCTTGTATCTTGGAAATGTACAATACACCTTTATGCATTATTTGAGTTACAGTGTAGTCATGTTAGTGTTGGCGCTTCTGAAACATAAGGATGCAATGAAAATATACATGTGCAATATTTTCGTTGGAATATTTTTGAGCATTCCCCTATTTGGATTACTTTTGGGAGCCAGTGGACATTTTCAGCAAAATCAATTTTTGGATGCGTGGGTAGCTGCTTATCAGTTGATAGGGAATGCACTGATACCAAGAGGAATCGTAAAATTAAAGGAAGGTGTGCTGTATGATATTTTGTGCACACAACATGGCAACCGCACGGATGAAACGCTTTATTATGGGGCGGCAGTTTTTATTCCTATGTTTATTCTAGGGCTTAAGTGGCTTATAAACACAGTGAAGGAATACCGTATAAGAAAAAGAAGCATCATAGCGACTGGAGAAAAGCTGGATTTGAATAAGGTGGGAAGAGAATGCTATAGAATAATGTGTCATAAAGACTATGTGGGAAAAATGGGAATGTCGTTTTTGGTGTTGACTATTCTTTGGATTGATTATATACAGTCTGGTACCATTGCTTATATTCTTTCTGTTTGTCCTGTGGTCAATCATTTTCGATTCCTTTTTAAAGGAATCTTTGTACTGGTTCCTGTGGCGGCTATTTGTGTGTGCTATTATGTGGACAAGCAGTCCATAAAATTGAAAAAAATCTGTTGTGCATTGATGGTTGTAGCGGGAATTGTAGGTCTTGTAAATAATTATTATGTATATGATGTCTGTTACAGTGTCTTTGGGAAGGATTACAACAAAGTAAAAGTGTCAGAAGAGGTCGAATCTGCAAGAGAGAGAATAGAAGATTATAATATGAATCTGAAGGATTATCGTGTCACAGCATTTCTTGGAATGGAAGTTTTGCGGCATGAACAGTCTATCTTCGATTACGAAAATTTACTAAACCGCAATTTTCCTACCATGTTGGGAATTTATACTTTGGCAGGAGAGGATGTGGCAATACCGGAAAGTACCTTAAAGCAGTATGACTCTATTTATAGTAGTGAAGATTGGCAGACGGCATATGGAAATAGTGGGCAGCTATGGTACCTGTATCAATCATTGCAGGATGATACAGAGAAGACCTGTCAGCAGCTAATAGATAATAGTGTAAAGTACCTGATTCTTGAGTGCGATAGTAAGACAGGACGAGTAAAATACTACAGTGATGATGTATATGAAAATAAAAGAGATTACATCACTGAGATAACAAAGCTTATAAATGGTACACAGGATTTGAAGGTTTCTCGTGTTTGCCCTTATGAAGAAAAATACACCCTCATGGAATTAGAGGGAGTGAATCCACTTTGTAGAAATCAAAAAAATCAAAAAGTTCATATGAAGAGTGAAGGGATAGATGCACTTACTTTCACAGTGGAAGAAGGTGAAAGCTATGAGTTGTCCTTTGCGTACAATAAACATTTAAAAGCGAAAGGGGAAGATGGACAAGTATTAGAATTAAGAGAAAGTGAAAAGGGAATGCTGGTGCTTGAAACAGGAGATTATAGTGGAAAGGTTAAGATTTATTATGGAAACAAGATGGTATATGCAACCTGGGTGTTCATGCTTGTGACCACAATTGCTTTTTTAATCCAGTTATTTGTGCCGGTGAACCAGGTACCCTGGCACAAGGAAAAGACGAAAATGAAGGAAAAAAGAAAGGATGAATGAAAATGAAGGAAATAACAGGACATACCGTATTGACAGGATTGTTAGGAAGCCCGGTGGCACATAGTATCTCTCCAATGATGCACAATGAGGGCTTTCGCCAGTTGGATTTAGACTATGTGTATCTATGTTTTGATGTGGGGACAGATAATTTAAAAACAGCGGTGGAAGGAATGAAAGTGATGGGGGTGCGGGGATTTAACTGCACTATGCCGGATAAGAATCTTATGTGTGAACTGGCAGATGAGCTGTCCCCGGCAGCCAGAATGATTGGAGCAGTGAATACTGTTCTCAATGAAAATGGAAAACTGACAGGATATAATACTGATGGAATTGGATATATGCAGGCAGTAAAAGATGCAGGACACAATATAATAGGAAAGAACATGACTTTGCTGGGGGCCGGAGGTGCGGCTACTGCAGTCTGCGTTCAGGCGGCATTAGACGGTGTGGCACAGATTAATGTATTTAGTATCCGGGATCAGTTCTTTGAAAGAGCGCAGCGTATGGTGGATACTATCAATAAAGAAACGAATTGCAAGGCGAGCCTGTATGATTTTGAAGATGAAACTGTACTGAAGAAAAGCATTGCAGACAGTCATATTTTAACCAATGGTACCTCTGTGGGAATGGCTCCAAATACAGATAACTGCATTATCAAAGATAAGTCTTTCTTCCATGAGGACTTGATTGTATCTGATGTGATTTACAACCCAAGGGAGACAAAATTGTTGAAAATGGCAAAGGAAGCAGGATGTGAAACTTTTAACGGATTGTATATGCTGCTGTATCAGGGCGCTGAGGCATTTAAAATCTGGACAGGAAAAGAGATGCCGGTAGAAATTATTAAGGAGAAGTATTTTTCGTGATTGGTCCGGCGAACACGGTTCCCTGGCTCAAAAATGAATAATCTGTGAATAAATTTTAGAAAAATCATGAAAAAAGGTTCAGAAAAAATAGAAAAATGTCGAAAATAATAGTGCAATTTATAAAAAAGTGTGATAGAATACAAAAAGTGGATATGTGAAATATCTGTGAAATTGCACGAAATCCATAGGTAAGAATTGTGAAAAAACGAAAAAAAGACGGAACATACGGAAAAGACTTGTAAAAAATTTAAGCAAATGTTAAAATTTTACTAAAGTTTTATGAAACTATGAACGTAGAAAGGCGTGCAGTCATTATGGCAATACTGAATAGGAGAAGATTACGACTGGGAGATTTGTTAATCAGTCAGGGAATCATCAATGAGGAACAATTGCAAAAAGGATTGGAGCTTCAAAAGCAAAACGGAGGAAAGCTAGGAGAAGTGTTGGTGGAAAACGACATTGTATCCGAGGAGACTTTCGTTAAGGTTTTGGGAGAACAGCTGCATCTAGAATACATTGATTTGACCAATGTAAAGATAGATGAGAAAATTTTGGAACTGGTTCCTAGTAATATTTTGCAAAAATATGGAATGATTCCGTTTGAATATGCACCGGACAGGCCCAACGTGCTTCGGGTTGCAATGTTAGACCCTCTGGATATGGAAGCCATTGACGATATCAATATCGTTACCAATTTGCAGGTGGAACCGGTTATCACAACCAGACGAGGATTGAATATCACTTTAGATAAGTACTTTGGCCAGAAGGAAGTGTATTCGGCGGTCAGTGAGTACGAAAAGGAAAAAGAATCCAAGCTAGAAGAAAGTGAAGAAATGTACAATGAGGATGTAAATAATTCTCCTATTGTACAGCTGGTGAAAGCCATGATTGAACAGGCAGTACGCCAGAGAACTTCAGATATACATATTGAGCCTATGGAACGTCAGGTTCGTATCCGTTACCGTATTGATGGTGCTCTTTATGAGAGAATGACATACTCTACCAGATTGCTGGCAGCTATCGTGGCACGAATCAAGATTATCGGTGGAATGGATATCTCAGAGAAGCGTAAGCCTCAGGATGGACGTATCACCCAAATTGTTGACCGACAGGAATACGACATCCGTGTATCTATATTGCCAACAGTGTATGGAGAAAAAGTGGTAATGCGTTTGACCTCCAAAAACGCATTGACATTGGAAAAGAAGCGATTAGGATTCAATGACGAGGAATTGAAAAAATTTGACCATATCTTGGCAAATCCTCACGGGATTCTCTTGGTTACCGGTCCTACCGGTAGTGGTAAGTCCACTACACTGTATACAGCGCTGAGTGAATTAAATAAAGAAGATGTGAATATCATCACCGTAGAAGACCCGGTGGAAGCAAATATTGATGGAATCAACCAGGTCCAGGTGAATCCAAAAGCAAATCTGACCTTCGCCTCGGCACTGCGTTCTATCTTGCGACAGGACCCGGATATTATCATGATTGGAGAAATTCGAGATGGTGAGACAGCGAGCATTGCGGTGCAGGCTTCCATTACAGGACACTTGGTAGTATCGACCTTGCATACCAACAGTGCGGCATCTACCGTTACCCGATTGTCAGACATGGGAGTGGAGAATTACCTGATTGCTGATTCTGTGGTAGGTATCATCGCCCAGCGACTGGTGCGAAGGCTTTGTCCAAACTGTAAAGAAGAGTATGAAGCCCGTGTGGATGAGAAAGAGATGCTAGGGCTTAGTGAAGACAAGCCATTAAAACTGTATCGACCTTGTGGCTGCGATAAATGTGACGGCACCGGATACAAAGGCCGAATTGGTGTGTACGAAATCATGGAAGTAACACCAGAGGTTAGAAAAGCAATTGCCCACAATGCGGACGCAGAGGAAATCAAGGATGTGGCATTGAAGGATGGTATGAAGACCTTGAGGATGAGAGCAGGAGAGTATGCCATGGAAGGTATTACTTCTATGGCGGAGGCTATCAGGGTATCCTTTGATGCATAATAATACAAGAGAAAAGAAATAAAAATAGCCAATCAAAAATGGGAGGAGAAATATGGCAGAATTTACCTACCGGGCCATATCAAAGTCCGGAAAAGAAATTAAAGGAAAAATCCAGTCAGATAATCTGGAAAAAGCCAAAACAGAGCTGAAAAATAGAGATTTGTATCTGACAGAAATCAGCGAAGCTACCTTATTAGAAAAGGACATTGAAATCAATATCGGACAGAAAATCTCTACCAGAGATTTGTGCCTGTTCTGTAGACAGTTTGTCAGCTTGCAGCGCGCAGGTGTTACCATTATTGAGACATTGAAAATGCTTGCGGAGGCTACGGAGAATAAGTTCTTTAGCAAAACCTTGACCAATGTGTGTAAAAGCGTGGAGATGGGTGAAAGCTTTGCAGACTCTCTGGCGAATGAAGAAGTCTTTCCGATGATTATGATTAAGATGACTAACGCCGGTGAGGCATCCGGTAGCTTGGATGTGGCCTACGAACGACTGGCAGTTCAGTTTGAACGTCAGGCAAAATTAAAGGGATTGATTAAGAAAGCAAGTATTTATCCTACTATGGTATGTGCTGTAGCAGTTGTGGTGGTTATCATTATGCTGAAATTTGTAGTACCAAACTTTATGGGAATGTTTGAAGATATGGATATAGAGATGCCGGGGATTACCCTGGCGGTTGTAGCAGCCAGCAACTTTGTTCAGAACTTTTGGTACGTGATAATTTTGGGAATTATCGTGTTGGTATTTGCTTTCAAGTGGTTTAAGTCCACCCCAAGAGGTGAGGGAATCTTAGCAAAGATTGCATTGAAGGTGCCACTAATTGGACCATTGAC
>JBGVDD010000267.1:0-6333 GCA_045119215.1 Lachnospiraceae bacterium
ATACGACATTTGTGAAAACTGCGGAACCATGTTACATGAATTTGTGGTATTTCAAAAAAAGGAACATGATTACCAGTGGGTAACTTTGCAGGAAGCAACCAAAGAACAGGATGGCTTACAAAAAGAAATTTGTTCCGTGTGCAAAGATATAAGAGAATCCAGGGTACTGAAATTTCACACGGAGGATGATGAGGACAGTCATGTGGAGGTAATAGATCCAGCAGTGCCGGCAGGTTGCCTTACAGAGGGACTTACCCAGGGAAGTCATTGCAGTGTATGTGGAAAGGTGCTAAAAGAGCAGCAGGTTGTTCCTGCCAAAGGCCATACTGTGGTCTTAGATGATGCAGTAGATGCTACCTGTACTACCAAAGGTAAGACCCAGGGAAGTCATTGTAGTGTATGTGGGGAAATTTTTGTGGAGCAGAAGCCGATTCCGGCAGCACATACCTATGCTACCCAGTGGAGTTATGATGAGGTAAGTCACTGGATCTCCTGCGAAAAATGTGAAAAATCCAAGGATGTAGGCGCCCATGAATGGGATGCAGGAACCGTAAAAAAAGAAGCCACAGAATCAGAAGATGGCTGTATTGTCTACACTTGTCTGGTATGTTATGCTTCAAAAGAGGAAAAGATACCGGCTCTTGTGAAACCTACGGTAGAACCAAGTGTAAAACCAAC
Source organism: Lachnospiraceae bacterium (assembly GCA_045119215.1). GTDB lineage: Bacteria > Bacillota > Clostridia > Lachnospirales > Lachnospiraceae > RUG11237. The sequence goes on from JBGVDD010000267.1 coordinate 679, forward strand.
AGCACAGCCAACAATAACGCCAACTCTCACAATAAAACCTAGCACAATGCCAACAGCCACACCAAGTGCAGAGCTTACGAGAACAGCCACGCCAAGTGCAAAGCCTACCGCAACCGTAGTGCCAAAGAAAGGGACAAAATATACCGATGCAAAAACGAAGGCTGTTTATAAAATTACGAAAGCCGGAAAAAAGAATGGTACTGTGGAATATGTAAAGAGTACAAATGAAAAGGCGACGAAGATTACGATTCCCGCTACCGTAAAATTGGATGGAATTACTTATTCTGTTACATCCATTGGAGCAAAGGCGTTCCGAAAAAATAAAAAGATTACAACAGTAACGATAGGTACAAAAGTTGTAAAGATTGGAAAAGAAGCTTTCTACGGATGTTCAAAATTGAAAAAAATTACAATAAAGAGTACGAAAATAACGGGAAAGAATGTGGGAAGCAAGGCATTTAAGGGAATTTATAAGAACGCATATATTAAATTACCAGCAAGCAAATATAAAACTTATCAAAAAATCATAAACAATGCTGGAGCAGGTACGAAATGTATTTACAAAAAGTAAGGGTGGAAGAATAAAAAAACCCCATTTACAAATACTAGGATTACACTTGTAAAATATGTAAATGGAGGAAACATTATATGAAAGCAACAGGAATTGTAAGGCGCATAGATGAATTGGGACGTGTGGTGGTTCCAAAGGAAATCAGAAGAACTCTGCGAATCAGAGAAGGTGACCCCTTGGAAATTTTTACAGACAGGGAAGGTGAAGTAATACTAAAAAAATATTCGCCCATTGGTGAACTGGGGGAATTCTCCATCCAGTATGCCCAGGCATTGTCTCAATCTACGGGCCATATGGTGTGTATTTTGGATAGGGATCACGTGATTGCAGTATCGGGTGGGGGGAAAAGTGAGTTATTACAAAAACCTGTGGCTAAGGATGTGGAAAAAATCATAGAAAAAAGGCAGGTAGTGTTGATAACCGCAGAGAATCAAAGCCTATATCCCATTGTTGAGGGAATGGATATGAGTTATACCAGCCAGGTGATAGTCCCAATTATTTGTCAGGGAGATGCTATCGGTGCTGTTGTGATTATGAGTAAGACAGGGGAGAAAATGGGAGAAACGGAGAAGAAACTTGCTATTACGGCTGCCTCTTTTCTGGGAAAACAAATGGAACAGTAGAAAAAAAACAGGAGAAGCTCCTGTTTTTTTCTTTCTGTTATATTCTTTTGTATATGGCAGAATCAGCATGGCAATGGTTTGTTGTCCAATAATTTCTGTTTGGTTTCATAAAGCTTGGTGGATAAATCCACATAAACTTCCTGAGGATTGACCAAGCGCCTGTTTTCTTCCCAAAGGGTGTTTAATTCTTTGGTGCAGTATTTTTGAATATCCATAACGGTAGGGGAAGTATAGATGCATTCCCCATTTTTGAAAATAGGGATTAATAATTTCCTCAAGGTGTAGCTTCCAGCCTTTAACAAAGTTTTTTTCCAGGTGGCAATAGGGTCGAACAACAGTAGGTCCTGGGATGGGGAAAAACTTTCTTCTTCAAGACAGATAAGGTCAGCACGAATCTTACCAGATTGGGCATCGTAGATTCGGTAGACTTCTTTACTTCCAGGATTGGTAATCTTTTCAATGTTCTCAGATAGTTTGATTTTTGGAAGAAACGTATTCTCTTCTTCATCGTATACAGCCGCCAGCTTGTATACACCTCCAAAGGAAGGGTTATCTTTGCAGGTAATCAGATTGGTTCCTACCCCCCAGGAAGTAATGGCGGCACCCTGGGTTTTCAGACTGTCTATCAGGTATTCATCCAAATCGCTGGAAGCTGATATGATTGCATCGCTAAATCCAGCCTCATCCAACATTTTTCTTGCTTTTTTGGACAGATATGCAAGGTCTCCGCTGTCCAGACGAATCCCGTAATTTTTCAGCTTAATTCCAGCTTCCTTCAGTTCATTGAATACTTTAATGGCATTGGGAACGCCGGATTTTAATGTGTCATATGTGTCTACCAGCAAAATACACGCATCCGGGTAAAGATTAGCATAGGTTTTGAAAGCAGTGTATTCATCTGGAAAACTCATGATCCAACTGTGGGCGTGGGTGCCTTTTATGGATACCTGAAATAATTTTCCAGTAAGTACATTGGAGGTTCCGATACATCCACCAATGACAGCAGCTCTGGCGCCTAAGGTTCCGGCATCCGGACCCTGGGCCCGTCTAAGGCCAAATTCCATAATACCATCACCCTTTGCAGCATATACTACTCTAGAGGCTTTGGTGGCAATGAGACTTTGGTGGTTAATTATATTTAAAATGGTGGTTTCAATGAGTTGAGCTTCCATAATTGGTGCTACAATTTTTAAAAGTGGTTCTTTTGGAAAAACCACAGTTCCCTCTGGCACAGCATAGATATCCCCTGTAAAGCGAAAGTTGGAGAGATATTCTAAAAAATCTTCCTGAAACAGGTTGATTTTTCTTAAATAAGAAATATCCTCCGGGGTAAACTGTAAATTTTTGATATAGTCGATTACCTGTTCTAGTCCTGCAGCAATGGCATAAGCACTGCCGGATGGGTTGGTGCGGTAAAAAACATCAAAAACCACTTTTTTATTGTGCTGGGAAGTAAAGTACCCCTGCATCATGGTCAGTTCATATAAATCTGTCATTAAAGTTAAATTTTGTTGTATCATAAGATATCCTCCTTAAAAAAATTCTGGTATTTATTCAGTATCTTCCAGATACGAAGCAAAAAGTCGTAAAAATTACTTCGCAATGGTATTTTCTTATCAAAATAGATAGTAGCTTTTTAATACTTACTAGGAGTATACAACAGAATGAAAAAAAAAGCAAGAGGAGAGTGTTCATTTGAGTGAAAAGATAAAGTTAGTATTTACCATTATGCTTATCTTTATTTGTATTCCATTTATTATAGGAAGTTTTAGCAAAACACCGGTAAATAGTAAGGTGCTGCAGTCATACTCCGATAAAAATTATGGGGAAGAAGTTCTGCCTGGCATTGTGGCAAGGCAGATTTCATTGGAAAGTGAGCCGGAAACTCTAAAAGCCCAGGCCGTGATAGCTCGTACAGTAATATACAAGGAAATTGTGCAGGGGGAATGGACGACAGAGGTTTTTGGGTTTGAACAAATGGAAGAACAATATGGATATATCAAAGCAAAGGAATATTACGAAAAAGTAAAAAAAGCAGTACAAGATACTAAGGGTGTGGTAATGAAGTATCAGGGAGAGTACATAGAGCCCTCTTTTTGTGTGATGAGCAATGGGATGAGCAGAAGTGGAGAGGAGGCATACAAAAGTAAATCCTATTCTTACTTACCATCTGTACAAAATCCTTATGACCTGTTGGCAGATACTTATCTGGCGGTACAAACCATCTCAAAAGAAAAGATTTATGGAAAACTGAAGGAAGAAATTCATTTATCCAAGGAAGAGGTGGAAGCAATGAGGAAAAAACAGGAGAGTATATGTGTGTGTGAAAGAGACTCAAAGGAGTATGTAGAAAAGGTGCAGGTGGGGGAACGAAAACTTTCTGGAGAAGAATTTCGCCATATTTTTAACTTGGAATCTTCCTGTTATTACATAGAAGAAAGTGGTGACAATTATATCATTACCACAAAGGGTGTGGGACATGGTATTGGACTTAGTCAGTACAATGCAAATGAAATGGCAAAGGAGGGAAAAACTTATGAAGAAATTTTAAAGTATTATTATACAAATATAGAATTGGTGATAGAATAATGGTGATAACCAAAAGCAGGAAATTGAAATAACAAAAAAATGCGGTATAAAAGTGAGCAAAAAGGATGATACTATTGCTGAGGTGATAGGAATGAAGAAGAAAAAAATCATGGCAGCAATTACATTGCTAGGTACTGCAGCAGTTACTATGACAGGGGCTTATGCATTAGGTTGTTTTACAACCGATGACAGCTCAGGTTACATCGATTTGAGTCAGGTTCAGGAGGAGCAGGCAAAGACAGAGACACAACAAAAAGAAACTGAGGAAGAACAGCCGGTGGCTGTAAACAATTCAAAAAATGTGAAAAATACTACAGAAGAATTCGGCATGGATAATGTGATGGATGCAACGGACGAGTACATTAAGGAGCAGGCAAAAGAAGAAACAGCAAAAGAAGAAACAACAAAGGAAAGTGAAATAGCCAAAGAAGAAACAAAAAAAGAAGATACCAAGGACGAGGAAGAAACTCAGCCGGTAGTGGCATCGGAGACAGTGAGTAAAGGGTCAGGTAACTTTACAGCCGATAGTAAAATTACCTTGCCGGTACAGGGAACGGTAGCCATTGATTATAGTATGGACAGCACCACATATTTTGCCACATTAGACCAGTATAAGTATAACCCTGCTATGGTGATTGGCTGTGAGGAAGGCACCGAAGTAGTGACAGTTGCCACAGGGACAGTCACCTCCATTTCACAGGAACCGGAAACAGGGATGACGGTAACCATGGACATAGGAAACGGATATAAGGCAATTTATGGACAGTTAAGTCAGGTGAATTGTACGGAAGGAAAAACAATAAATCAAGGAGAAGTTCTGGGAAAAATAGGACAAACCAGCCGATATTATAGTAAGGAAGGAAATAATTTGTATTTTCAAATGACCAAGGATGATGTCCCTGTAGATCCAAAGGATTATTTAGAAGAGTAGCAAGACAGCCCTCCTGGAGCTTAGCTTCAGGGGGAAGAAAGGAAAAGAATGAATTATACATATATTGTGGAGTGTTCTGATGGCACTTTATATACCGGATGGACCAATGACATTGAAAAGAGGATGAAGGCACACAATCAGGGAAAGGGAGCAAAATATACCAAAACAAGATTGCCAGTGGTTCTAAAATATTATGAGTGTTTTGAAAGTAAGGAAGAGGCAATGAGACGGGAATATCAAATCAAGCAGTTAAACCGTGGCAAAAAAATGGAACTGATTATGCAGTTTGGACAAAATCAATAATTGTAAATTGTGCAAGAAGTAGAATATATAGAAAATAAAAATATATTCTTGAAAAAAATTATCACATGAGTTATTATAAAACAGTAATCATTACTATTATTGAATAAGCTTTCTGTTGAGAAAGGTAGGTAGTATATGCAACAATTAAAATACAGCAGACAAAGAGAATCAATAAAAAACTTCCTTATGACGAGAAAAGATCATCCCACTGCTGATGTCGTATACACCAATGTAAGGAAAGAGTATCCTAATATTAGTCTTGGAACAGTATATCGTAATCTGTCATTGCTTTCACAGCGGGGAGAGATTATGAAAATTTCAACTGGAGATGGACCGGATCGTTTTGACGGAAATCCACTCCCCCATTATCATTTTATCTGTAAAAAATGTGGAAGTGTAATAGACCTTGAGATGGATGACATTGACCAGATTGACAAAATAGCGAATGCCAATTTTGGTGGTGTGGTAGAGGGACACGTAGCATATTTTTATGGAAGATGTGAAGATTGTAAATAATTTTTATAATGAAAGGAGAATTTTAACAATGAAAAAATTCGTTTGTCAGGTATGTGGATATGTATATGAAGGAGAAACAGCACCAGAGGCTTGCCCACAGTGTAAAGCACCAGCTTCAAAGT
>JBGVDD010000268.1:0-2180 GCA_045119215.1 Lachnospiraceae bacterium
ACGCAGACAATCGATAATAGCCAATGCTCTCCAAATACAATTGAGCCTTTTGCCTATCATTGATTATCAATCCACGATTTTCCAATAAGGTTACAAGTTCTCGTGGAGTCTTGTAATCTTTTCCAAAATTTCTCTTTGTCATAGCTTATAAACAAAAAAGCCCAGCCTATTTAAGCATTGTAAAGAGGCTCGGCTGGAACTAACGCTGCAAAAATACAAATAATCATTGATAATACAAACTTTTCGGCAAGAAAAATCATACGAAAGTGGATTTTCTTGACATATTTATATTTAATAATGTTAAATCGAGCCTTAAAATCATACTTTACCAGCAAAACAAAGTGGTTTCCAAGATAAAAGTGTTACCTTTGCAATGTCTATACCCATACCGAAAGCCTCAATGGACAGAGGTTGGGCAGACATGTTTTAGTTAACTGATTGTCAAACTTAAATATTGAATTAACAAAAAACAGAAATACAGAACAAGAATGAAACGTTAAGGACAGCGTGGTAAAAAACCACCCTTCCATATAGAGACTTTTAAAGAGGCTGTCGCCTCATATAATTAATCTGGCGTTTTCGTTCTCTACTTTTTGGATATTGAGCTTTTAGCTCTTGTTCTCTTCATCTTGAATACCGCCAATTTTCAACGTACGAGGACAAGCAGTAGGAAGGTTCACGCTCATAGGCGTGGACTGTTCCGTGCTTGTTGTACGTGAAGGTAACTTGGCGGTAACCTAAGATGAAAACAAGTATCGGAACGGTTGCACGCCTTTTACTTTAATTATGAAACAAATAACAATATTTCTTATCTGTTTGCTTTTTACGGCTTGCGGTTCAAGCGGTGGATTACAAACAACTAATGTTGCTTATGTGTCTGTAAAAACAAGGCACATGCAACCCACAACATCTTCTCCTATACCAGATAATGCAAAAATCGCTGTTGCTTATTCTATTTCTCAAAACGGCGAATTTACAGCAATAGTTTATAATCGCACGTCTGAGATTATGACTATAGATCAAACAAAATCTTTCTTTGTGGGACCAAATGGAAAATCTATTTCTTATTATGACCCGACAGTGCGAACCACATCTACTACAGATATGTCTTCAACAACTAAAGGGGGAAGTTTGAATTTAGGTTCCATAGCAGGAGTCTTAGGTATAGGAGGTGCTATTGGTCAACTAGCGAATGGTATAAATGTAGGCGGTTCTGGCACAAAAGGCACAGCGGTCACCAATGCTACGTATGTAGCAGATATGCCACAGGTTTCTTTAGCCCCTTATAGTAATGGTGCCATGTCGAAAGTTTTTACAGTGGATGGTATTGGAAGTAATACATTGTCTTTATTTGCTGAAACCAAACCAATTATAAAAGAAAATGAGTCTTTTTGCACATTTAGTTTTTGTGTTTCTTATTCTTTAGACGGTGGCACTACATACGAAAAATTAGTCACAAATTTTTATGCAGACTCAAAAGTTGTTGTTCCTGTAACTCCAAACGGTAATGTAAATGAGGCATTGCGCCAAATCTATAGAGTAAAGCCCGATTTATGGTATGAGCCATGGTGGTTATTGTATTTCCCTTCAAATATTTCAGAAGGAAAGAAGTCTCTGTGTCAAGGATTATTATATGATTATCAATAGAATTAACATACAATGAAACGTTTTAAATATAAGACCATAGTATACAGCATTATAACCATAATGTTATTATGTGCATCATGTGCACCTAGTTCAAAAGTGGTAATTTATGGAACTAACGGAACTGAGATTTATAATTCAGAATACAAAATGTTAGGTACCATTTCTAATAGCGGTAAAGCCAAAATCAAATTACCCAAGAATGAGTATGTGCCTTTTCTGTTGTCTCACGAGGCTAATAGTTCCTTGTATGTACCTTTTGCTGTGAATTTTAAACACAAAGGGCATAAAACAGAGAATTTGCTGAGTGCTTTAGGATTGTTCTCAGTATTTGGAACTATTCCTTCACTTACCTATATTTGTACAAGAAGTTCGAGCCAATATTGGAATAACTATAAATAGTGTTTACTGAATAATTTATAACTCTCTGATATTTAAGTTTATATAACTTTATTTCTTCGTTTATTTAACAAAAAAATCGTACCTTTACATAGTTAATTCCATAGCAAGATGAAGTTTTACGCTCCTAAATACAA
>JBGVDD010000269.1:0-17646 GCA_045119215.1 Lachnospiraceae bacterium
CGCCAAACATATCCATGCCCATGCCCTGCATGCTGTACATCTTCATCATATCCTGCATACGTCTGCTTTCTTCTGACATGGTAAGCATAGAAGAAACAGATGGATTCTTTAGTTTTTCTACCTTGACTTCCAGCTTATCATTATTCAATGCTTTTTTGAAAGTTTCTCCTAATGTCTCTGTAATATCCTTTAACTCTTCTTCTGAAACCTCTTCCTTTAAGTTTTCTGTTACATCCGAATCAATTCTAAGGAAACGTACACCTTCGTTCTTTGCCTCTAACTGCTGAACAAAAGGCTGGTCAATATTGTGCTCTAAGATTACCGCATCCATATTTGCTTCCTTAAACATATTGATATACTGACTCTGCTGCATGCGGTCTGTCACATAGTAGATAGTCTGCTCTTTTGCTTCTTTTTCCTGTGTTTCTTCTGTTGTTTCTGCTGCATCCTTTTCCTCAGCAGAATCCACAGTTTCTTCTTCCTTTACAATCAGCTCACCCATAGTCAGATACTTGTCATCTAAATTCTTGAACAGAATATAATCGTTCATCTTCTCACAGAATTTATCATCCTTTAAGCAACCGAATTTAATAAACGGTGAAATATCATCCCAGTATTTTTCGTAAGCTTCTTTTTCTGTCTTGCACATTCCAGATAATTTATCTGCTACCTTCTTAGTGATATAATCAGAAATCTTTTTCACAAATCCATCATTCTGCAGTGCAGAACGAGATACATTCAGTGGTAAATCAGGACAGTCAATCACGCCCTTTAATAACATTAAGAATTCCGGAATTACTTCCTTGATATTATCTGCAATAAACACCTGATTATTATATAATTTAATTGTTCCCTCAATAGACTCATACTCTGTATTAATCTTAGGGAAGTACAGAATACCTTTTAAATTAAATGGATAATCCATATTTAAATGAATCCAGAATAAAGGTTCTTTATAATCTCTAAATACCTTACGGTAGAATTCTTTGTATTCTTCCTCTGTACATTCGTTTGGATGCTTGTTCCACAATGGATTGGTATCATTGATTGGCACAGGACGTTTTACAATCTTAAGCTTTTCCTGTTTTGGAGAGATTTCAACGATTTCTTTTTCTCCATTTTCATTTTCTCTCTCCTCAGTCTTAGCTTCCTCGATAATGGTTTCCACTACCACATCTTTGTCTGTCTTTTCTTCTGGAAGGATTGTCTCATATTCTTCTTCGGCATTTGCCTTCTTTACAAAAATTGCTGTCGGCATGAAAGAGCAATACTTTTCAATTACTTCCTTGGCGCGATATTCATTGGCAAATTCCACACAGTCTTCATTTAAGAATAAAGTAATCTCTGTTCCCACAGTATCTTTCGTTCCATCTTCCATATCGAATTCCGTTCCACCATCGCATTCCCAATGTACAGGCTTTGCTCCTTCCTTATAGGATAGGGAATCAATATGAACCTCATTGGCTACCATGAATGCAGAATAGAATCCTAAACCAAAGTGTCCAATAATCTGATCTTCATTTGCCTTGTCCTTATATTTTTCCAAGAAGTCTGTGGCTCCTGAGAAAGCAATCTGATTGATGTATTCCTCTACTTCATCTGCAGTTAATCCCAAACCATTGTCTATGATTTTAATGGTCTTTTCTTCTGGATTTAATACTACCTCTACCTTTGCCTCAAAATCTTCCGGTAAGGTATATTCACCCATCATGTCTAATTTCTTCAGCTTTGTAATGGCATCACAGGCATTGGAAATTAATTCACGATAAAAAATATCGTGGTCAGAATATAACCATTTCTTAATGATTGGGAAAATATTGTCACTGTTAATTGAAAGACTACCATGTTTTGCAGCCATGTAAATCACTCCATTTCTATGTAAATCTCTTTATTGTTTTCTTACAAGAAATAATAATACCCCCTTAACTATCAAATGTCAACAGAAAATTAGCACTCATTATAAACGAGTGCTAATAATTTTATAAATATTTTATAAATTATGGGGCTTTGGTTCCTCACTACTTTCCACTTTTATGGCATGATATGCTTCTTCAAAAAAATATTCCTGTGATTCCAACGGTGCAGAAACATCTTGTGGCAACTGGTAACTTCCGTCCGGCTGCATTACCCTGCCTTTTACATTATCGCTGAGCATGGTATGAAACATATCACGAATGCGCTGCTTGATGCCTTCATCGTAAATAGGCGCTGCTACCTCCACACGGCGCAGGGTATTTCTTGTCATAAAGTCAGCAGATGCAATGTAGATTTTATCCTGGTTTTTCTCTGAAGTACCGAAAATATAAATTCTGGAATGCTCCAAAAATCTTCCCACTATACTTACGATACGGATATTATCTGTTTTTCCAGAAATTCCACTGCGTAGACAACAAATCCCCCGGACGATTAACTCTATTTTTACACCAGCCTTAGATGCCTCGATCAAATGATCCATGATTTTCTTATCTGTCAGGGAATTTATTTTCACACCGATATAGGCAGGTTTTCCCTCCTTGGCCAGTTGAATCTGCTCTGAAATCATATCCAATATTTTATTTTGCAGACAATTTGGTGCCACTAATAGATGTTCGGTTTCGTCTACCACTTCTCCCAGCAAAATAGCCTGAAATACCTTTAAAGCTTCTTCTCCAATTTCGGGTCTTGCGGTAATCAGGGATAAATCCGTGTACAGACGAGAGGTTTTCTCATTATAGTTTCCTGTTCCCACCTGTGTAATATACTGAATATCATTTCCGTCTTTTCTTGTGATGAGACAAAGTTTGGAATGTACCTTAAGACCATCAATACCATACACAACATGACATCCTGCATCCTCAAGCGTTCTGCTCCATTCAATATTATTTTCCTCATCAAATCTTGCCTTTAATTCCACAAGCACATCCACCTGTTTTCCATTTTCTGCCGCCTCTACCAAAGCTTCTACCACCTTACTGTTCTTTGCCAGGCGATAGAGAGTCATACGAATAGATACCACTTTTTCATCTCTTGCTGCCTCCTGTAGCATTCTCAGAAACGGACGAATACTCTCATATGGATAAGATAGCAATATATCCTTCTCCATCACCTGAGGTATTATGGGCAAACCAGAATCAATGGCAGGTGACTGTTGAGGTATTCTTTTTTCAAACACCAGCGAAGCATCTCTTCGCAACACATCCTCTATTTGGAAGAGAAAAGACAATTCTAAGGGCACTCTGCTTTGGAAAACCTGGCTTTTTTCCAGTTCCGTGTATTCACAAACTTTCTCTAACATTCCTGGAGTAATGTCCCTGGTAAGCTCTAAACGCACTGGGGCCAGCTTTTTTCTAAGCTTTATAATCTGAGCCATCTTATCTCTGTAATCCAAATCTTCATCATAAACCTTATTGGTGTCGATATCCGCATTTCTTGTGACACGCATAATGGTTTTTTCCATGACCTTGTATCCTTTAAACACCTTTGGAATAAAATGTAGAATCAACTCCTCTGACAAAATATATGTATTCTCTTTGGTAGGAATTGGGATGAGTCTTGGGAACATATTTCCACTGCAGGGAATAATACCAATCTTCTCTTTTTCATTCTTTGTTTCCAACACTGCAAAGGCATAAATTTCCTGTCCTTTCAGAAATGGAAAAGGTTGCTTTCTCCCTACAATCATCACCGATAATAGGGGCACAATTTCCCTGACAAAGTATTCCTCTAAATATTTGGACTCTTCCCTGGAAATCTTTTTAAAATTAACTAACGCTACTCCCTTTTTCCCCACCTCGTTCATAACTTCTTCGTAGACATTGTCTTTTACGCTGTTTAATTCCCTTACTCTTTCCAAAATAGCATCTATCTGTTCCTGAGGTGTCATTTTTGTCTTGTTTTCCCTTACCTGTCGAGGCAGTAGTTTCTGATCTTCCAAGGAACCTACACGTACCATAAAAAACTCATCTAAATTACTCTGATAGATTGACAGGAATGTCATGCGTTCACACAACGGTACTTCTTTATTCTGCGCTTCTTCCAACACTCTTTCATTAAATTTTAACCAAGACAATTCCCTGTTTACATATACTCCTGTTTCCACTTCTTTGTTTTCTTCTTTCTTGTTGCTCATACCAAATATTCCTTTCCATACTTTTTTTATGATTTTAATCACCAAAACAAATACCCAACCTTCTTGCCTCCCGGATAACTCCATCATTTGGATCCACCCCTTTTAGTTTTCCCGCTACTTCCTCTAAGGCAACTGCTACGATTTCATTGTTCTGCAAGGAAACCATGTGCCCAAATTTTTTCTGGATTACCATTTCAGCCGCACCAATTCCCAGTCGGGTGGATAAATATCTGTCATAGGCATCTGGACTGCCTCCACGCTGCATATGTCCTGGCACTGTAACCCTTACTTCCTGCCCAGTAGCCTTACTTAACTCCATGGCTAATTTATCCGCTACCGATACATTTGAAAAAAAGCTCTGTTTCTTTTTTAATTCAGCTTTAGAAAGTTTTGCATCTTCTTTTGAAATAGCTCCCTCTGCCACAGCAATGACAGTAAAATCCTTACCTTCCCTGTTTCTTTGCTGTATTGCATCCACCACTTGATTCACAGAATAGGGAATCTCTGGAATCAGTATGACATCTGCACCTCCTGCTATCCCGGCATGAAGCGTCATCCATCCTACTTTATGCCCCATAATCTCCACAATAAAAATACGTTTATGCGATGCGGCTGTAGTATGAACGCAGTCTACAGCTAATGTAGCGATATCTACTGCACTTTGAAATCCAAAACTCATATCTGTACCATAAATATCGTTGTCAATGGTTTTGGGAAGAGACACTATTTTCAATCCTTCCTTACTCAAGAGATTGGCTGTTTTCTGTGTTCCATTCCCCCCCAACACTACCAGACAGTCCAGATTCCATTTCTTATAGTTCTCCTTCATGGCTTTTACTTTGTCGATACCATTTTCACCTGGTTCTCTCATCTTTTTAAAGGGTTGTCTTGATGTCTTGAGAATCGTGCCACCTTGGGTTAAAATACCACTGAAATCCTTCGGTTCCATTTTTTTATAGTTTCCGTAAATCAGACCTTTATACCCTTCCAAAATACCGTAAATTTCTAAATTCCCGTACTCTCTTGCCAAGGTTTTTACCACCCCCCGCATTGCAGCATTTAAACATTGGCAATCTCCTCCACTGGTTAATATTCCAATTCTTTTCACTTTGTTCTCCTTTCCCATCCCTCTGGTTACAATTTATCCCAGGATATGTCCACTGTGTCATATATTTTCTTCAATTGTTTCACTGTTATACTTTCTAGCGGATTCTCTTTATGGACCACAATAACAATCCCATCTTTTGCGATAGTTTTGGTTGTCAAAAGTTCTTCCTCGTAGTCTTTTAATTCTCTAGATGACATGGCAAAGTCACACTCGCCGCCAATGGCAGCATTTAACCCGGTGCTAGAATCTGTTACATTCATAATAATTTGGGCATTGGGATTATATTCTTTATACTTTTCGATTAATCCCTTCATCATATTCTCCATAGAAGAGGAACCGTTCAACGTAATGGTACCTTGGGATTTATCTGACAAAAATGTACCCGATTTTTTTACTGGTACACAATATTCGTCTACCACACTCTGCCCACTGCTGGTGATAAAAGCAAGGAAATCCCTCTGTAGGTCTGTCAGTTCCCCATTATAGGCAAGGTAATAATTCCTACAAAGTGCATATTTCCCATTTTCTATTGTTTCCTCTGTTGCAGATACTTTGTTTATTTGCAGACATTTGACTGAGTCATCACTTAAGGAACTAAAAGCTATATAACCTATAGACGAATTATTCCCAGCCACTGTCTCCACCACTTCTGTTGTTGACATACACAAATGGGAGCGACCTTCTTCCTTGGTATTTACCATATGTTCAAATTCCTCCCTTGTCCCTGAACCTTCTTCCCTGGAGATACTGTAGACATTTCCCAAAGGGGACAACTCTGGAAAATTTCCCTGTTTTCCACATCCACAGATACTCATACAGCATATAAGTATGAGAAAAGTGGAAACTGTTTTACATCCTTTCACTATTCTGTTCCTCCTGTAATGTCCTCTTCTAAGCCCTCTACATACAAATCCACAAACGAAATATTATCCATTGTCTCCTCTGCAATCCCTTCACAGTTATCTGCCACACGCTCCAACCCATACAGAATTTCAGAAAACTTTGACGTCATAGAAACATCTGCAATCTTTTTCTTTACTCTCCTTAAATGGGCTTTATTATGCTCTCTTTGGACTTTTCTCAGCTTGTTCTTATTTTTTGTTACCTTGTTAGCAACATCGATATTTCCATTTTTCACAGAATCCATGGAGGTTTTAAATAAATCCTGGGAAATTTCAATACACTCCTGGATTTCCCAAGTATCTTCCTTGCAGAATTTCTTTCCTTCCCTTTGTACGGAATCGATGGTATCCCCGATTTCTTTACACTGGTCTGCAATACGCTCCATATGATTGCTTACGAACAAAAGTCCCGCTGTCTTTTCTGCCTGATTTTCCGTCAGACTACCACTGGAGAACATCTTGGTAATATAATTCGCTATAGAATCCTGCAGTTTTTTTGCCGCACTTTGATGCATCTGAAAATCTGACAATGCCTTCTGTCTTTCTCTTCCTATGAGAGTATGTTTCATATAGGAAAGCATATCCGAGATAATGTCTGACAACCTTTCCATCTCTTTCGTCACCAGATACATTGCCGCTGCAGGTTTTGCAATCATTGTCTCATCCAAAAACTTAGGTTCGTATAACATAGCCTCGGTAGTATCTTTTCCTCGAACCAGGGTAGTTACAATCTTTACCATTAATGGTATCAACGGAAGCCACAACAAAGTACATACAATATTAAATGTAGTATGGGCATTGGCAATCTGTCTGGAAATCACGTCAATTTCGTTGCCCTTTGGAGAAATAAATCGCACAAACCAGGAAAGAACCGGAATCAGAAACAGGCAGACAACACTTCCTGATATATTAAATACACTATGTGCCACCGCTGTTCTCTTGGCATTTTTTGACTGTCCAATTGATGCAAGCAATGCTGTGATTGTAGTACCGATATTGTCGCCTAATAATATCGGTATGGCGCCGGACAGCCCCATAACACTACTGACATTATCTGCTGCAGGCTGGGAAGCAAAATTCTGAAGCACTGCAATGGTAGCTGAACTACTTTGCACCACCAGTGTCATTATGGCTCCCAAAACCACACCCAACACAGGCATATGGGATACTTTTCCCATCAAGTCCACAAATATCGGACTTCCTGCCAATGGTTTCATTACCCCACCCATTACTTCAATACCTTCAAATAATAGTCCGAAGGAAAATATAACCATACCAATATTTCTTATTTTTTCTTTTTTGCAGACGAAATTTAGCATAAACCCTATGAATATTATGGGATAAATGTAATTACTAATCTTAAAAGCCATCAATTGAGCCGTCATAGTAGTACCTATATTTGCACCAAAAATTACAGATATTGCCTGAGGAAGTGACATCAATCCTGCACTTACAAATCCAATCACCATAACTGTGGTAGCCGAACTACTCTGTAAAACAGCAGTAATTAAGGCACCTGCCAATACCCCAAAAAGAGGATTCTGCGTAAGAAATCCCAAGATTTTTTTCATCTTTTCTCCTGCTGCCTTTTG
Organism: Lachnospiraceae bacterium; assembly: GCA_045119215.1. Taxonomy (GTDB): domain Bacteria; phylum Bacillota; class Clostridia; order Lachnospirales; family Lachnospiraceae; genus RUG11237. Next base: position 7,711 of record JBGVDD010000269.1, read on the forward strand.
CAATGCGTCACTCATGCTATTCATACCATACAAAAACATAGCCAGCCCGCCTAGCAAACCAAATAAGATTTTCAAATTTTCATCCATGTTCCTTTGTTCTCCTTTTCTTCTCTTATGAGTTTTGGATTCTTCTGTATTATTTCTATATTATTTCTATATCACTTCAATCTCTTTTCTCAATCCCATTAAACTTTCATCCAATCTTGTAATATCCTGTGCAAACATCGCCAGCTTTTCTTCCACATCTTTATGTTTTTCTCCGCTGATTTCCTTTTTGTAACATAACTGATAATCTAATTGTGCCCAAAAGTCCATAGCTACAGTACGAAATTGTATTTCCACCTTGCACTGGCTACATCCATTTTCACTGTATACCGGAATTTCCACGATTAAGTGATAACTTTTGTATCCATTTACCTTAGGTTTTTTCATATAATCTTTTCTTTTCTTCACCGTGATATCTTCCTGCCTGCACAACCGCTCAATCATCTCATAGATATCATCTTCGTAAAAAAACGTTGCACGGATTCCCACAATATCATTCAGTTTTTCCCTTGCATTTTGAAAGCTCACCTCTACTTTTTTCTTTTGCAGTTTCTTTTCTATACTGTCCGGCGATTTGATTCTATGGGTAAGACTACTGATAATGCTCCTGCTCTTTTCCACCATCATCTCTTCCTGCAGTATCTTAATTTTAAGTTCCAGTATATTGATGGCATGCAGACACAAAATCTGAAATTTTCTGTCATTGATTTTTTCAAACAAGTCATTTTTCCTCTCTGAGTTCTGACTTTTCCTTTCAGATTCTTCTTTTCTTTTTTCGCTTTCCTTTACCTCTCTCTTGTTTTCTTTCTCTGAATTTCCCTTTTTCCCCATGTAATCACCTTCTTTCAGCTTATGAAATAGTTACCAATAACCTTATTTCAGTATAACAAAAATGCATGATAGCTAACTATCATGCATTGGTTATGTTTATGTTAATTTTAGATTAATAACTAAAAAAGGAGGTTATCACCTCCTTTTTTCATATCCAATCATCCGGATCCCCACCGGTAATGGCAAGACTAAGTAACGCATCCATTTTCTCAACTTCCTCTTCGCCCTCAATGACCTGCAACAAATTTGCACTGTCAAGCAAATCCTCTAAGGATTCATCCGGACCAATTTCATAGTCTATGCTCTGTTCACACACAGGGCATGGTATCTTTTTCATGGTCTGTAAAGACAAGAATCTGTCATTACAGCGTTCACATTCATAAAAACCGCATATCTTGGTTCCTTCCGGTAAATAATACATTATCTTCCTCACTTTCTGATGACAAATCAATCTTCCACTAAATAAATATGTTTTAATTCCTGGGTACATTTCTTATACTCAGGACAATAGGTTGCAACCACCTTCCAGAAATCCTTGGAATGGTTCATGTGAATTCTGTGGGATAGTTCATGCACCACCACATAGTCCATCAAATGCTCCGGCAGAAAAAATAGTTTAAAATTAAAATTCAGATTGCCATCACTACTACAGCTTCCCCAGCGTGTTTTTTGATTGCGAATGGTAATCCTTCCATAAGTTACTCCCATAAGCTTTGCATAATCCTCCACCTTCTGCCGAAATTTTTCCTTCATCTGTGCTATATTTTCCTCTGTCAGGTCTTCAGGGGATATATGTATTGTAGTTCCGTTTTTCTTCCTCTCCCTTGCAAGTTCTAATTTTTCTGTAATCCACTTTGCATGACTCTCTATCATCTGAATCACATCCTCTTGCGGAAACCTGAATGGAACTCTGGCAGTCACCTGTTCCCCCTTAACTTCTAAACCTGCACTGCGACGATTGCTCCTTACAATTTTAACTAAGATTTCTTCCTTCTTTGTTTTTAAAATATATTCCTGCATCTGGCTCAATCATTTTCCCCCTTTAGCAAGCAATAAAGCCAGCACAATGGCTGGCTTTTTATGCTTATTATATTAATTAAATTAGCGGCTTTCCTGTAAGCAATTCATATCCCTGAAGATACTTATTGATTGTCTTATCCACGATATCCTGTGGCAATGTCCAATCGTGTCCTTCATTGTTCTTTAACCAGTCTCTTGCAAACTGCTTGTCAAAGGATGGCTGTCCATGTCCTGGTTCGTATCCTTCGGCTGGCCAGAAACGAGAGCTGTCCGGTGTAAGCATTTCATCACCGATAACAATATTTCCATCTTCATCCAATCCAAACTCAAACTTGGTATCTGCAATGATGATTCCCTTGCTTAACGCATATTCTGCACACTTTTTATATAATGCAATGGTGTAATCACGTAATTTTTCAGCGTATTCCTGACCTTTGCCTGGAAATTCTTTTTCTAAATATTTTACGCTTTCTTCAAATGAAATATTTTCATCATGATCACCAATCTCAGCCTTTGTAGATGGTGTATAAATTGGTTCAGGAAGTTTGTCGGATTCTTTTAATCCTGCTGGAAGCTCAATTCCACATACCTTACCTGTTTCCTTATAACTTGCCCAGCCACTACCTGTGATGTATCCACGAACAATACACTCTACCGGAAGCATTTTCAACTTACGGCACATCATACTGTTTCCATCAAATTTTTCCTGCTGGAAGAATTCTGGCATATCTTTCACATCAACGGATACCATATGGTTTGGTACAATATCCTCTGTCATGTCAAACCAGAACTTTGACATCTGTGTCAATACGGTACCCTTTTTTGTAACAACGTTATTTAAAATAACATCGAAACAGCTGATACGGTCTGTTGCCACCATAATAAGAGTATCACCGTTGTCATAAATCTCACGTACTTTTCCTTCTTTGATTGGTTTCAATTCCTGCATACTGATCCACCTTTTCATCTAGTTTGTTTTTTTCTAACTATTTAACTTTATATCTATTTATATCACTTTGTCAAGTGTTATATCATTGGTTTATCAAAATTCAATTCGAGCATATATCTCCTGAATGGTCTTTACTGCCATTTCTTCATTTATATATATCATACGCAAGAAAGCCGTAAAATTCAACGTGGAATTTTACAGCTTTCATATGAATATTATTCGTTGCTGTTCACTCGTACCTCGTTCCAGCAACAAATTATGCACACAAATCAATACGATTCAACTGGATTTTTCCACTCTGCATACTCACGGTTTCCACAACAAATTTTCCTCTTACTTACACTTTTTATAGTCAGATGCTGAAAGAGAAATTTTCTTTGCCTTACTATATTTTCCGTATATTTTTTCTCCAAAAGGTGTCGTAACATATCCCCTCATCCGCAAATAATAATTCTTGTATACTGGGAAATGCTTGTCCAATGTCAGTGAAGTCTTTTTTACCACATCTATATTCTGTGATAAAAGACCGCCTTTCATATTTGACCTTTTAGCGACTTTTACTGTATATCCCTCACAATCACTTTTCATTTTAATCTTTATCTTATTCAACAATACATAATTGTCATAGGTTATTTTGCTACTCCAATAATAACCTTGTTTGATATGTTGTCCCTTCGCTGTTGCAGAACTGATATTAGGCACACTTACAGTTAAATTCTTCTTTTTATACGAAAGCATATAATTAACACTCGTTGAACTGTACACCCCTGAAACCTTAACATAGTAAGTTCCTTTTTTCAAATAATTCGTGTAGGTTTTAGTAGTACTATCATAATATATTTGTGTGCTTTCACCTTTACTATTTAATAAATTAATTACCCATGGATGATTATCCCCATCTACCATCTCTGGTCCAAAGGTAATACTAACCTTTGCATCAGATGCCAATTTGATTTTATAATAATCTACATCATATTGATTTGTTAAATTCCCTTTATATTTCGCACCAGCAGAAATATTGGTTGCTACCGCCGAACTGTCATTATATTCTTTTTCCCAATAGGACGTAGGAGTAAAATTTACCGTATATTTCATGGTATAATCTTTCCATGAGTATGGCCAGCTTTCCACTTTAAGATAGTACCTGCTCCCCTTTCTTACTCCATAGGAATTTAAATAAGCTGTTTTAGTACCGCCTTTATTATCGTTTCTAATTACATTGTTACTTTCATCTATTAATGATAACTCAATGCCATCACCACTTGCATTGTAACCTGAAACGCTAATAACTCCATCTGCCGGAACCGTTATACAAAAAGTTACATAATGCCCCTGTGGTAACTCGTAGGTCTGTTCAGCATTCAATGGAACAACCCACTCTGCTCGAGCTTCCTTTCCATAACCTATAAACAAAATTAGGACTACCACCAAACTGTACAAGAAAATCTTTACACCACGCATACCAATTCCATATAACTTTTCCTGATTTAAAGTTTCTTCTTTCATATAATCTCTCCTTCTGACATAATTCCGCACTAATTGTAACTCATTTGAGTTGTATTTTCAAGTTATTTCTCAATTTATCATCTATTCTTTGTGGAACGTGCAAATTAAAATTATAAAAGTAAATACTATTACTCTGCCAGATTAATACTTTTCATGGTTTTTTATAATTAGAAAGCAGGTGATTTTTTTGATAGAAGATGATGTGCTGAACCGCATCGATTTTTTTCTAAAATACAAACACTGGACATTATACAAGCTAGCTAAAGTTTCAGGACTTCCTTACTCCAGCCTGAACAATATTTTTAATCGTCGAACTTGTCCAACGCTTCCTACTTTGGAAAAAATATGTAAGGGGTTTAATATTACCCTTTCTGAATTTTTTGACTATGATAATAATCCTGTAAAATCTGAAGACTTGACGGACTGTGAACAGGAGCTTCTATATTCCTATCAATCCCTGTCCCACAGAGATAAGGATCGCTTAGAAGCCTATATGATGGGATTACGCAAAAAATAAGCAGCTACCCTACGGTACTGCTTATTTTCATAACTCATATCTTTCCCTATACCTCACAATTATTCGCTGTTCGTCATGAGCCAAGTTATTGGGTTCACTGGCACCAGTTCAAACACACCCCTGAGTTTTCATAGCAACTTCTGAGGTATGCGCAGCTTTAATAGGGTTTTGAGGTCAGCTGTATATCACGTGTATAGAGTGATTGTCGGACATTTTCGATTATTATCATATTCAAATTATACTTCAAAAATATCCGATTCATTTTCTTTTTTCTGTTCATCAGAATAATTAGGATGTTGATATATCGTAATTCTATTCCCAGAAACAATCTTATCTTTTAACATCCAATACAAATTCTGTCCTCCATATGTAGTATTTTTCTTAACGCCAAATGAAACAATACAACAAGGTGACTGCAATCCTTTCCTATGCTTTAAAAAGATATACACAACTTTACTAGAATGTTTTAATTTGCTCTCAATTATGTAATCACATCGAATCATGGAATTATTTTGAGGACCATCTTTGGGTGAATATATTCGAATAAAATTATCTACATCCAAATATTGTTCAATATGTCTAAATTCAGAAATACGTTCCTCAACATCCTTTTCATCATTTTCTTTGCCTTTATAATGTTCACTGCCTGCTAAATACGCATCCGTAATAGGATGTTTTTCAGAAAGAATCCAATCAATCGTTTTCTTCTTATTTTTCGGAATATTGATATCACCTAAATATTGCAATCCCGCCAGGTGATGAAAATCTTTCAAATCAAAATCCAAAATCAATACTTTCACACCTCGTTTTGCAACATGAAACACATATTTAGTTGTAGAAACCAGGTGTAGAAAATTTTGTGCACACTGTTGTATTTTATCCATACGAAACTCCACTACATCTATACAGTAAAAAGCCCTGCAAAACTGCAAGGCTTAATAATCAAATTAACAACTTTCTTTCGCTCTCGCTAGATGGATTATGGTAAGTTGCCACCTTTGTGAGCCTCCATGTTCACCGCTTTCCATCACGGCTCGCACTTCACAGACGAAAACATTTTTACGAGTCTGCTTCTCGAGAAGTTACCTTCTAATAATATATTATACACTTCTATTAAGATTGTCAACCTAGAAATTTTTTCAAACGTAAAATACGTTCTCTCTATAAATATCTACAGATTAAACGCAACCCTGAGCCTTCATAGCTGCTTCTAAATCGTCCGCAGATTTACTGGGGTTTTGAGGTCGGTTGTATATCACGTGAATAGAGTGATTGTCTGATAATTTCGATGAGTATACATGAAATTACTTAATATGTGTTTTAACAATAGAAATCAAATTAACCTCTTGATCACTTAGTTTTTTTCTTGCATCTTTATTTTGTGGTTCAAAAACAACTAAACACTCCGAAACATCATATCCATACTTTCTTAGATCTTCAATAACCTTCAAGACCATTCGCCCGCCCGTTGTACTATCATCAACTATCAATGCTTTTGATCCCTTTGGAGGAATAACTGCACAATCAAACCATTTTCGCATATCATCTTTCTCGCAATCAAATCTTGCTTCTTCTTCATGCAACACTAATGGTTTATTCATCAACTTTGAGAATTCATACCCTAGTATTGGACTTCCTCCTTTAGGTGTTACAACAAAATCTATAACTGGATTTTTTACATCTTGACTATTCTCCACTATATCTGCCCAATATGATGTCAATATCCTAGCATACGCTTGCGCGCATTCTTGACTACACGAATGTCCAATTAAATCTATGTAATAATTAAGTTCTGTTTTTCTTATCTTTCCTACAGAAACTTTTTTATCTATAGTTAATTCCTTAAGCTTCTTCTCAATATCCTTTTGAATGTTATCTTGATTATAGTCTCTTGGAATACCAACAATTGCATTTTTACGTTTATACATATTTGTGCTAATTCCTAATTCTTTTAATACCTCTAAAGTATCCTGGGATTTATTTATCCTAAATCTTTTTCTAATCCATCCAGGCAAAAATCCGCACATGTCACATATTTGTATTATTGTAGAAATTCCAAGTAATAATATCACTATTGTATCCATCATAAGAATTCTCCTCTTTATCTTATACATTCAGTACTATGCCAATATACTTCTGTCACCTTTTTCAATTGTTGGACAAAGCTATCAATACCATCCATTTTGTATCCATACAATCTTTTCTCGCCAACTAAAGTTTTTTCCCCTTTTTTTTCAACACTTAACATTTCTCCCACTACTACCGGAATATTAAATCGCTTAATTATATCAATATATTTATCAATATTTTTGTCTGTAACTCCATCAATATATGGTTTTATATATAAAGCACAATTAATGCCAAACTGCTTACATAAAATAAAGTTCTTAAGCCTTTTATCTGGAATATCTGTTCCCTTTTCCATTTTACTAGATTCTGTAATAATGGGCAAACTCACATATATCCATAGCTGATTTTTCTCATTCTTATACTCTGAAATTCTTTTAAAAAAATCATCATCAATTTGTTTTTTTGTTGCTAGCTGAACATAATTTCCTTGTTTTAAAAAGTATTCTATTATCAGTAATGTATCTTCTATATTTTCTTGATCCATGCATTCTGAATAACACCCAATTGAAATTATAGTTCCATTTTTTCCTTTTTTAAAATATTCTAATTTTTCAACTAATCCAATTGCTTCTACAGCACTAATTTTCTTTATCCCATGTTTTATATTTAAAGCTGATAAATAGCAATAACTACAATTTGAGTTACATCCCATATCTGTATTTACAAAAATCCTATCTTTATTTCCATAAACAAATTCATTCATATTCAAAAAATTTCCTTCTCAAATTCAACAATCTCTTTGTATTTTTAGCTTTTCTTTTAGTTAAAGAAAAGGTTCGTAATATCCTGATACCGATTCACCACCCGGTAAATCTCCACAAACTCTTCCCCAATCTTATACAGCACAACATAATTTCCGCAAATCACATATTTATAATCCGTCCGGAAGCTGACCCTTTTAGCAAGATCAGCTCCCATATACGGAAACTGCTGTATATTCTCAATTCGAGCATATATCTCCTGAATAGTCTTTACTGCCATTTCTTCATTATCTTCCGCAATATAGTCTTTAATGTTTTTCAAGTCCTCTGCCACAATAGGGTTAATCCGTAATTTCATCATAGGCTATACCCCGACAGATTTCTTCAATTCATCCAAACTCATCCAGGCACTTTCATCCTGAACTGCTTCTTCTGCTTCCTGCAGCTTCAGCAACAGCTTTTTCTCCGCCTTTTCACGCTCATAGTCCTCAATATCCATAACCACAAACCTGCCTCTACCATTTTTGGTCAAAAACACGGGTTCTCCAACCTGACAATTTTTCAGTACTTCATTATAATTTCTTAAATCTGATACAGGTAATATATTCGGCATAAAATCAACTTCCTTTCCTTGATATAGTTTCTTCTTTTATATATATTATACGTAAGGAGGCTGTAAAATTCAACGTGGAATTTTACAGCCTCCTTGTAAAAAAATCCCCCTCCCAACCGGGAGAGGGAATAAATACTTTCTATAAATAACTACGGATTAAACGCAACCCTGAGCCTTCATAGCCTCTGCTACCTTTAAGAATCCAGCGATGTTAGCACCAGCCATGTAGTTTCCTTCCATGCCGTATTCCTTTGCAGCTTCGTCACATGACTTAAAGATTTCCTTCATAATATTGTGAAGTTTTTCATCAACTTCTTCGAATGTCCAAGAAAGTCTTTCTGAGTTCTGGCTCATTTCAAGTCCTGAAGTTGCAACTCCACCAGCGTTTGCAGCCTTAGCAGGTCCGTAAAGCATCTTGTTTGCAAAGTATACATCGATTGCTTCTGGAGTAGAAGGCATATTAGCACCTTCTGCTACTGCATAACATCCGTTTGCAGCCAAAGCCTTAGCGCTTTCTTCATCGATTTCGTTCTGTGTAGCACATGGAAGAGCGATATCACACTTGATTGTCCAGATACCCTTGCATCCTTCTGTGTATGTTGCATTCTTGTGAGAAGTTCTTTCCACGTATTCTTTGATACGTCCTCTTTCCACTTCCTTAATCTGCTGAACTAATTCTAACTCAATTCCGTCTGGGTCATGGATGTATCCGTTAGAATCTGAAAGAGCAACAACCTTTGCGCCGTACTCTGTTGCCTTCTTTGTAGCGTAGATAGCTACGTTTCCAGAACCAGAGATAACTACTGTCTGATCCTTGAAGCTCTTTCCGTTTGCCTGTAACATTTCGTTTGTAAAGTAGCAAAGACCAAATCCTGTAGCTTCTGTACGTGCTAAAGATCCACCGTATGTTAAGCCCTTACCTGTTAAAACACCGCTCCATTCGTTGCGAAGTCTCTTGTACTGTCCAAACATATATCCGATTTCACGGGCACCTGTTCCAATATCTCCAGCAGGAACGTCACAGTCTGGTCCGATGTGTCTGTAAAGCTCTGTCATGAAGCTCTGGCAGAAACGCATAATTTCTCCGTCTGATTTTCCCTTAGGATCAAAATCAGAACCACCTTTACCACCACCCATTGGAAGTGTTGTAAGGCTGTTTTTGAAAATCTGTTCAAATCCCAAGAATTTGATAATACCACTGTATACTGAAGGATGAAGTCTTAAACCTCCCTTGTATGGTCCAATGGCAGAGTTAAACTGTACACGGAAACCTCTGTTTACCTGTGTCTTGCCATTGTCATCCACCCAAGGTACACGGAAAATAATCTGTCTTTCTGGTTCAACGATTCTTTCGAATACTCCAGCTTCCACTAAGTCAGGTCTTTTTTCCACTACAGGTTCTAAAGAAACAAAAACTTCTGTTACCGCCTGAATAAATTCTGGCTCTCCTGCATTTCTTTTCTTCACTGTTTCTAATAAGTCAAGTAAATACTGATTTTTTAACGACATGCTAAAAATCCTCCTTTATAATATTGTTTAGAACATCATAGGTTAAAATCATCCTGCATTATCATAATATTTGTTGAATGAATTTTTTCCCTTCCTTGCATATTATTACATGACT
>JBGVDD010000270.1:0-4549 GCA_045119215.1 Lachnospiraceae bacterium
TCACGATGTGCCAAAGCATTTACAAGGGCTTCGTGATAGCTTCGCTCTACATACTCCGGCATTTCTTCTCTTGAATTCGCAGTCTTACGCCACTTCATTTTACAATTACGCTTGATGAATGCCTCTCCATTCTCAATCAGGGAAATAACACTACCTGAATACTCTGCATCGTCTAACGCATCCATTGCGCCACCACTTTTATTCATCCCATTCCACCTTGTACAAAATAATCTTGAACAAAGAATCGGACTTTTATCCGCAAGTAATGCCCCTGCATTCGTTAAATCGCACTGCTCATTTACCATTCCAAATGAAATCAAATCTTTATCATCAAAGCTATTGCCAGTCCATTTTTTATATCTTTCTTTAAGCTTTGAGAATGCATAATCATCCACCTTATAGGTAGAATTCTGTGAATCATATGATGTATTCTTTCCTCTAAGAACAAGACGCTTCAATTCAGTCGCAGTTGCCTTTACACTTTCATTACCAACACGAACATAAGCTTCCAGTACTCCATCTCCTGAATAATAATATGTGTCTCCTCCCCTTTATATACATCAAGTATGACCAAAACCTTCCCATCTTCGGTTTTATGAAATCTAAGCTTAAACTCCGGTATTGGATCAAGTCTCGTTTTAATAGTTTCACTAATCTTATCTGCATCTCCTTTAGGATCTTCAAGTCCAACAACCTGATTGTCATCAGAAATACAAAAAATCAATGCTCCACCAAATGTATTTGCAAACGCACTTACACTTTTACACCAGCTTTTTGGTTTCTTTTCTTCCAGTGCAAGCTTTTTATCGTATTCAGTTGTTTCACCAATTAAATCTTTTATATTCACAATAAACATCCACTTTCTATTTTAGTTATAGTCTATCCATAATTTCCAGTTTTCTTTAGCAGTCGTACATAAGAACCGCTCTACCATTCATACGGCTTGCTATTTCCTTTGCCAATATTAGCGATGCTATAAACTTATTTCTGAAACAATTCATTGAGTTCCTTCTTTTTCTTTGTAGACCTAACAAAATGTTATTTCCATCAATTCATTGGCTATCTCAGCATCCTTAACACGCATCATACTGTCTTCTATTTTTTCTTTTGCTAGTAAATTAATATTTCCATACCAAACGATTTCTTTGTCTATAATCGCAAAATGCTCACATGTATCCTCAATAAATTTTAAATAGAAACCCGCTTGCCTCATTTCTTCATGAAGCTGCATCCAATAACTTGCATCCCCGAATCCATATGAATCCGGTTCCCTCGTTACTATTGTAATTTCTACTCCAAGAAATTGCTTTTCTTTCAACAAGCTAATTAGTTTATATACTTTTTCCCCACTTATTATCGGACTTGAAATAACAATATTTTGGGTTGCTTCAAGTAAGTCTCTTTGAAATACTTGCAAATAGTTATCTCCATCATATATCGCATTTGCAGTTTGCTTTTCTCCTACAATTCCTGTACACACTTCATATCCAATCTGCTTATATGCCTTTAATCTCTTTGCATACATATTATCAAACATCGGAATATGACTATCCACATAATCATAAACAATAACATTCTGCTTTCCATCAAAATCACGATTCAATCTTCCGGCATACTGTTCAACAATATTCCTTGCAGACACAGGCATCGCCATAAAAAGAGTATCAAGTCTAGGGAAATCAAAACCTTCACCAATTAGCGAGCCAGTTGCAACTAAAATCATTGTTTCATTTTCACTAACCAATTTCATTTGTTCAATTATTTGCCTATGCACTTTCTTAGAATTGTTGCCCGTCATGAGAAAAACATGATTTGCATATTCTTTCAAACGATTATAGAGTTTTTCAGAATGATCTTTATACTTTGATAAAACTACCGGAGTTCTTCCTTGCTTTATACATGCTGAAATATCTTCAATTATTTGCTCATCACGTATTTTATCGTTATGAAGAATATCATAAGCTTCATTCGGGTGCATTTTTTCATTTATTACACCTCGTGCTGGCACCACACGTGTAAATCTTGGATAAACCAAATGTGGAATACCTTGTGCAATCACCTTTTCCTTTGATGTATAGCTATAACGAATTGGTCCTAAAAGCATATAATTTATCTTCTCTAAACCATCAGTTCTTTTCGGTGTCGCGGTAACCCCATAAACATACTTTGCCTTTACTTGCTTGAGTACATTTGCCATTGTATCGGAGGCCGCATGGTGACATTCATCCACAATTACCATTCCATAACTGTTTAAAAATTCATGTGCCTCCCCTTTTTTACATATTGATCCCACCATTGCAATATCTATGATTCCGGTCATCGAATCATGTGCCCCCTGTAATTTCCCAATTATACTTTTTCGAGTCTTTAATCGACCTGTCTTAGTATGATATTCTGGCAATTCTTCATCAATTATTAGAAATCTCTCTAAAGACTCTTTCCACTGTTCCATTAATGCTGATGATTCAAGAAGAATCAGTGTATTCACTTTTCGTTCTGCAATAATAGCACTACACACTACTGTTTTCCCAAAGGCAGTTGCTGCATGTAATATTCCATTATCACTTTTTAACATTTCTGCCAGAGCAGGTTTTTGCTCTTCTCGTAGTTCTCCATTAAATCTAGCTTTTATTTTTCTTCCTGTTTGTCTTTCGTCATTGATTTTATATTTAATATTGGCCTGTTCTAATTTGTTTATCAGGGTTCCATATAGACCTCTTGGAATTTGAATGTAACCGCTTAGATGATCTTGTCCAAGATATATCCATCTTGAAGTATCATAATTTGATGTTCCTATGGCTTGATTCTTGAAATACACCGGGTTACTTATTGCTGCCATTCTACGTATTTTATTTTGCATTGCAACCGTTATATTCGTGCTATCAATATATATTCCGTTTGCCAATGTAATATCAATCTTTCCATCTACATCCAAAGAAGAGAAGCTCATTTTCTCCTTCCACGGCTTTTCTCTTTTATCAGCATCATCTTCTATGTATTCAACAGAATCTGACCACTCTTTAATTTTTAATTCTATAAACTCTTGCGAGAGTTTTGGTTTATTCAGTAATATTTCCCACTGGTTTGGATACGCATTCCAATTACTATCAACAAATGCACTATTCCCCTGTCTTAATGCCTTTCCCTGCAATGGTAAAGCAATTAGATTCCCTATAGCTTTCTCTTGCAATCTATCCTGTGCAGGTATCATTCTGTCATAATACTTAAAGGATTTCAGATTTACCTGTTCTGCACCTTTGTCAAGTAACACAGTACCAAATCTTCTTGCTAAAGCAGCTGGTACTTGCTTATCAAAGAATATCCAAATATGTGCACCTCTACCCGAACGGGATCTTTCAACCAGTGGATCAATTCCATTTAAGGAACAAATTTTTCTCATTGCTTCAACTTCTTCAAGCCATTCATCAGTCTCATTTGCAAAATCATTATTCTCCGCATTTTTGCCATGGTTATCAAAGTCAAATACCAAAAATCTACATGTTCCATTTGGAAACAACGGATATACACCAATCACATCTGACCCATTGTAAGAATCCCCTCGTAGATGCGAAAGGATAATATCTTTTGTTAATTTGTCATATACATAGTAATCACAATCTTTACATTTAACTCCTGTTTTAAGCCTAATATGACATTTATTACTCCAAAAATTTTCACATTGAGGGTAATAACCAACCTTACCAGTCGTCTTATTAACACTTCTTTTAGCATATACATCCTGCCTACCCCAAAACCGAGCAAAAAAGAGATTTGCCATTACATCAGTAATTTTTTCTGGATGAATAATACGCTTTCCTTGGTTTAATTCGTATTCTTCCACATGTTCATCCGTTTTCAATTGTAACAACGACTTCTCGTAGGATACACCATTTTGACTTAATAGATTCTTCAGCAACTGATTTTCTATTTGTAATTCATTTATTTGTCGTTGTAAAAGAGTTATATTTTCAATTGGGTCACGCATATGGTCATCCTCCAAATCAAACAAGTATATAATATCCTATATCTCTAATCACGTTTCTTACCTCAAATAATATATTTTTAAATAATGACTTCTCCAATCACTCTTGATTGCTTTCTTTACTTTCGATTGCGAGTTCATTATCAAAGAAAAGTTGGTTAACCAATTTCCAGAAGTGAAATCCTGCGCCTGTATCTTCTGTCCATAAATATTTCATATCACAACTCCTCTTGCCTTTCAAGTGAACTCGCGACAAAAAACTCGAAGCAAAACATCTAAGAATCCTTTGTTTACAGTAATTTTATGCTTTGAAATATTTGTTTCGAGTTTTTCTTCCGAGTTTTTTTCAAAAATAACTCGAAAGAAAACTCGAAACACTAAAGCTTCACATAATATGATTTATTTCCTCGTTTACAAATATCCAACAACTCTTCATTTCTCATTTTATCAATAACTGTTCTCGCCTGCTGCTTTGTAAATCCACACATTTCCTGAATCTTAGCAGAAGTAATCTTATCGTTGCTTTGCAAATATTCTAAAATCATATTTTTAGCTTTGATGTACTGA
>JBGVDD010000271.1:0-11252 GCA_045119215.1 Lachnospiraceae bacterium
GCGTATTTATCTGAAAAGGTATCCGAACAAGGCTGAAACTGGGGCGATGTGTAAACCACTGTATGTGTATTGTCATCATTCTGAATAATATCCAGAATATTCTTTACAGGATACCCCTTATTCTGCAAACGTTTCACGTCCCTGCTCACCTTAGGCATGGAGATTATCATCCTGATGAGTTCACCCATGCTCTGTTTCATAATTTTTGCAGAATGCTGATTGAATGCAAAGGTTGTGGTAGAAGATACAAACGGAATACCAAGCTTTATAGCCACAGCCTTACCCCATACCGCCATGGAATCAGCCACAATGCAATCCGGTTTCAGTCTCTCCATATCAGCACACACCTTATCATCTAGTGCCAATGTTGTATCCACCAATATCTTTGTAGAAAATGCAATATCTTTTCCCACACGAACTGCATCCTTTGGGGTAAGCTTCTGCTCCATATCATAATCATCACAGGAAACAAAAGTTGCTCCGGCCTCCTCAATCTTTCCTCGCATCATATTATAAGAATAATACCACACCTGATGTCCTCTGCTAACCAACTCCCTCACTACGCCCAAGGTAGGGTTGGTGTGTCCATGTGCAGGAATACAAAAGAAAACAATTTTACTCATATGATACCTCCTATTCTCCGCTTTCCATTTCGGAAAAGATTTTTGTAATATACTCTCTCTGCATTGCTTTTGGCAAAATCGCTATCCCCCGCTTCACATCACCTAATACTAAAATTTCTTCCCCCGGATGCAGCTCAAACATCTCCCTTGCCTCTTTGGGAATGACAAACTGTCCCTTCTCTCCAATTTTCACCATCCACGCATATTTACCATCTGGAAATTCCATCATCCATCCTCCTTAAGTATGATTTGTATGAATAATCATACCATCAACTAAAAGAAAAAGCAACCCAAAACTCCTTATTATCCAAAAGAAGAATGGTGATTGCTTTCCTTTCACTATTTGTTATTTTTCTGCCACTTCAACTACCGATTTTGCCAGTCCCGCTAATCCCTGGATTTCAGATGGGATGATAATCTTTGTTGCCTGACCATCTGCCGCCTTTGCAAAAGCTTCCAGACTCTTAATTTTTAATACCGCTTCATCTGGTGCTGCCTCCCTTACGAAGCGGATACCGTCTGCGTTTGCCTGCTGCACTTTAAGAATGGCCTCTGCCTGACCTTCTGCTTCCCGAATCATAGCTTCCTTCTTTGCTTCTGCACGAAGAATCGCCGCTTGCTTTTCAGCTTCCGCTTCAAGAATCTGTTCCTGCTTACGTCCTTCCGCTACAAGAATCGTAGATTTTTTCTCACCTTCTGCGCGAAGAATTGCTTCTCTTCGTTCACGGTCTGCCTTCATCTGTTTTTCCATGGCTTCCTGAATAGTTGCAGGTGGAATAATATTTTTTAACTCCACACGGTTTACCTTGATACCCCATTGGTCTGTTGCCTCATCTAAGGATGCTCTCATTTTTGTATTGATAGTTTCCCTTGATGTCAGTGTCTGGTCTAATTCCATTTCACCAATAATATTTCTAAGTGTTGTTGCAGTTAAATTTTCAATAGCTGCAATTGGATTCTCCACACCGTAAGTAAATAATTTTGCATCTGTAATCTGGAAGAACACTACCGTATCAATTCTCATAGTTACGTTATCCCTTGTGATTACCGGCTGTGGTGGGAAATCCACTACCTGTTCCTTTCTCGGAACCTTCTTTGCCACACGGTCAATAAAGGGAATCTTGAAGTGTAGTCCCACACTCCAGGTCTCCTGATATCCCCCCAGTCTCTCTAAAATATACTCTTCTGCCTGTGGTACCACTCTGATATTTGATACCAGAATGAATAAAATAATTACAATAAACGCTAACGCTCCTACTGCCATATCTAACTCTCCTTTTCTATGTTTTTCAATTTGACAATGGCTTTTACACCTTTGATTTCTACAATCTCTACCTGAGCACCTTCAGGAATCACTGTCCCCTCTGCACTTCTGGCTGTCCACTCAATTCCGTTAAAGCGAATCTGCCCTTTCCCTTGGTCATTGTCAATGGCGGTCAATACTATAGCAGCTTTTCCTATCATGTCATCTGTATTAGTTTTTTCCCTTTTCAAATTCAAATGTTTCATTGCCAATGGTCTTGTTACCGCCAGCAAAATAACGGATACGACAAAGAATGCTACAATTTGTACTATAAAGGAACATCCTGCCAATGACAAGATAAAGGCTACTGCTGCCCCTCCCGCAAACCAAATAGTGGCAAGCCCCATGGTGGCAAGTTCTACCACTACCATTATTATGAACACAACAAGCCAAAACATTCCTGGTTCTACCAGCATACAATCCCCTCCTTTCAATTCTGACTGTAAGTATACTACAGTCTACTTTATTTTGCAATGTTCATATTTTTACCACCCGTGTACAATCAAAAACCAACGTTACAGTACACAGGTACCTGCGTACTGTAACAATTTCAGCCCATTTAAAATGCATCTACGATGCATGGGGCTGAAATTTCGCATAATATCATTCTTGGCGCATAGCTTAACAGCAAGTGTTAAGCTTGCGTCTGTACAGTAACAAACCAACAGCTTTGAAAGTGCTCTTCCAAAACTGTTGGTTTTCCTCTATCATTTCATTATTTTATTGTTCTACCAAAAAACATGATTTCCAATCACTGTACCTGTGTATCCAGAAGATACATTTCTAAAATGAGTTGCACCTCCAACATAGTTGGTTCCACCCATTGCAGCCTGTGCTGCCTGTACACAGGAGCTGTTAATTCCCCTGGCAATTACACTTGTTAAAGTTCCATTGGTTGCCGGTGGGAACTGTCCCGGTGCTGTAACAACACCATACACACTTGACGGATAGCTTCCGCTGTTCACTCTGTTTAAGATTACATTACCTACAGCTACCTTTCCTTCAAAGCTTTCATTTCCAGCCTCACATTGAATCATTGCTGCCAATAACGAAAGGTCATCGGAAGAAAGGGAAGTTGCCTGACCGGTAACGGCAGAGGAACCACTTTCACTTACCTCTAAACTTTCTGCTTCCACAGCAGCTCTTGCAGCCATCTCTTCTTCAATGGTAATTGCTGAGCCGAAGGAATATTCTACATTTACAAACTCCAAGGATACATACCCTGTACCATCTTCATAGTCAACTTTAATCCATCCGTTCTTGATTTGTTTATCCGCTGCTACCACCAGAGTTTCCTCCGCTGCTACCAGACCAAGAATTTCTGAATTGACATCCATGCTTTCTCTCACACGCAGAGTCTCTGTTTTTACCTTGGCAATTAAATTGCCCTTAGTATCAGCCAGTTCTTTTGCCTGAGCACCATAACGGATATATTCATCCTTTACGTACCCTACCACTTCTCCGGATGAAATTTTTGTCCATCCATCCTTCTGTTCCAGAAGTGAACCCTTGCAGCCAGCATATAGCTTGCCTACAACTTCTGACTCCTCACTTGCCTCTGCTCGGATATTTAACGATTCTTCCACATTAGCTAACACTAATGTTTCCCACTCAACTGATTGTTCAGCTTTCTCTAAAACCGTATTCTGTGTTTCTGTTTCTTCTTCCGGCATGTTGTTTACGGTTACTGTTTCTGTTACTGCTTTCGCTTCTTCCTGATTTTCTTCTGCTGTTACCTCTACCTGTGTCACCACATTTTCTGTCTGGGTAGCGATTCCTGCGAAACCATTAAGAAACATAAATCCTGATGCACATGTCATCAGCATAAGCAGCTTTCTGTGTCCTACTATCATCAATAGCCTCCTGCTTCCGTTTCGGTTATAACAAATATTTTAAATTTGTTACTGAACCTGGTTTAGATATTCTGATTTTCATACTAACTTGTTACAAAAAATCAAATCTTTGTTACGATTTGTTACAACCGGGATTCTAACAAATGTACTGTTGTATTGTCAAGTTTACAAAACAAGATGAAAATAGAACTTTTTTATGTACTTTTTTACCATTTCTTAAAATTTTCTTAAGATTCAATAGGTAAATATGCCAAGTTTTTTTTATATTTTTAGTACATATTGCCATGCATTCGAACACGTGTTCCTTCTCGATAGTGGAATGTTCACAAATCGAAACTTTATGTAAACTCCAAAACCAAAATGCCCTTATTTTAAAGAAATTTTCCGGCTTTATACAAAAAAAACCTTGAAAAATCAAGGTTTTTCTCTTCTTCTCTGCCGAAAAGCTTCATAATCTAAAATTGCCGCTGCAACCGCCGCATTTAGGGATTCTAACTGTCCACACATAGGTATTTTTACATATTTTTCACATAAATCCAGGGCTTTTTTGCTTAAGCCATTCCCCTCATTTCCTATCAAAAATGCTGTTCCCTCTATATAAGAATACAAATCATAATCTTTAGATTCTTGCAATGCTGCTCCATATGTGGTTATGTTCTTTTCCTTTAACACAGAGAATAACTCTTCAAATTCTTCTTCCGTGTTTAAGTATACAAATGGCATACGGTAGATAGCACCCATAGTAGCACGTACCACCTTAGGATTGTACATATCCACACAGCCCTTGGTGAGGATAATCCCTGTCACCCCCGCCCCCTCTGCTGTCCTCATAATGGTCCCTAGATTTCCTGGATCCTGTAAATCTTCCAACACCAGAAGCAGTGGATTTGTCTGTTTTAAAATATCTGACAATTTGTATTCTGGCTGCTTTACTACACACAATATCCCCTGTGGTGTCTTAGTGTCGCACATTGCTTCCAATACATTTTCCGACACCAGCTGATAATTATCCCCAGAAAGTTCTGATTTCAAAGTCTTTTCCACATGTTCTGTCACAAAAACTTCCTGTATAAGTTCTTTTGGCGTTTCTAAATATAAACGGGTTCCTTCTATATTAAATAGTTTTTCTTCCCTTCGATTTTTTGCTTTTTTATTCAGGCTTTGCACCCATTTCACTTTGGGATTTGAGGTACTAGTTATCATATATTTTCCTCTCTTACTCTACTTTTTCTTACGGTCTGCACAGTTTATGTGCAGACCTATTTCATTTTATCCACAATTTTCACATTGTTATCCCCAAATAGTGTAGACAATTTCGTTTTTAAGTCATTATTTGCACACACATTCCAGTTGGGAGCCAAACGTTTCACAAGCCTCTCCTGTTCCACATAAATCACAATGGTATCTTTTCCATCCGATGTTCTAATGGCATCCTGCAAAATATGTTCCTTTATGGCATATTCTTCCTTGGTTTTGAATTTAATCCAAACTTCCCTTGGAATATCTGCAAAAGCTGTAATCTTCTCGCAAATTAACTTCGCACCTTTTTCTTCCTCCACACTGACTCTTCCCTTGACAAACACTTTGTTGTCCACAGTAAGTAAATGGGCATTCTTTTCATAATCCCTTGGAAAAACCACAACTTCCACTGCACTAACCATGTCTTCCAAAGTAATAAATGCCATGGTCTGATTGTTCTTTGTATGCTTTATGGTCTTATCAGAAATCAATCCCCCTACCACGGCAGTCATTCCATCCGTTACAGAAGGCTCCTTGGTTTCTTCATTTATCATAAAATCAACCGTCTGATTGGTAGCATTTTTCGCCATAAGTTCTACATAATCTTCTAGAGGATGCCCACTGATATACACACCTAATACTTCTTTTTCCATGGCAAGCATTTCTTCCTTAGGATACTCCTCCACCTTTGGAAGCTGAATTTTAAAATCTTCCTTCACTTCTTCTGGTGCAAAATCAAATAGAGACATCTGACCTGCAATGGTTTTCTTCTTTTCATTATTTGCAGCATCCATAAGCTTTTCATACACCAGTAAGCCCTGTTTTCGATTACATCCTAATTCATCAAACACTCCTGCTTTGATAAAGCCTTCCAAAACCCTTTTATTGACGGTTCCTCTCACAGACATTCTGTCAATAAAATTCTGAAGGCTATCAAAGTTTCCAGAAAGCTCGCGTTCTTTTATAATATCCTCAATCACGGAGCTTCCTACTCCTTTAATGGCCGATAAGCCAAAGCGGATAGATTTTCCAGATACGCTAAATCCAGAAGCTCCCTTGTTAATGTCCGGAGGAAGAATACGAATCCCCATATTTTTACAATTCATAATGTATTCTGAAATCTTGGGGGTATTGTCAATAACAGAGGTCATTAAAGCCGCCATATATTCCACCGGATAGTAGTATTTTAAATACGCCGTCTGATAAGATACCACCGCATAAGCAGCCGCATGGGATTTATTAAAGGCATACTTTGCAAAATCTGTCATCTCATCATAGATTTTATTTGCAATCTCCTCAGAAATTCCATTTGCCACACAACCTGCCACATTTTCTTCCGGGTTTCCGTACACGAAATTCTGCCGTTCTTTTGCCATCACCGATGCCTTTTTCTTTGACATGGCACGGCGCACTAAATCGCTTCGTCCCATGGTATAGCCTGCCAAATCCCGTACGATCTGCATCACCTGTTCCTGGTATACAATACACCCGTAGGTTGGAGAAAGAATCTCTTCTAATTGAGGGCAGTCATAGGTAATGGAGGTACTGTCATTTTTTCCCCGAATATATTTTGGAATAAAGTCCATAGGACCTGGTCGGTAAAGAGAAATTCCCGCAATAATATCCTCCAGGCTTTCTGGTTTTAATTCCTTCATAAAGCCCTTCATACCGCCACTTTCCAACTGAAACACGCCCTCTGTCTTTCCCGTTCCAATAAACTCTAACACCTTTTTGTCATCAAAATCAATATGGTCTATGTGGATATCTATGCCCTGGCTCTCTTTTACGAAACGCACTGCATTCTGAATCACTGTCAGGGTACGAAGTCCCAGAAAGTCCATCTTCAACAACCCCAGTTCTTCAATGGTGGTCATGGTAAACTGGGTGGTAATGGTTCCGTCGGAAGCTCTGGATAACGGCACATACTCCTCTACCGCTTTCTGACTGATTACCACACCTGCCGCATGCATGGAGGTATTTCTTGGAAGTCCTTCCAAACGCTTTGCCATATCTATCAGCCTGGTCACTTGAGGATCTGATTCATAGATTTTTCTTAATTCAGGATTTCTTTGCAGAGCCAAATCGATAGTAATATTTAGCTCGTTTGGAATCATTTTAGCGATATTATCCACATACGCGTAAGGATAATCTAACACTCGTCCTACATCCCGAATAGCTCCCTTAGCTGCCATGGTTCCAAAGGTCACAATCTGTGCCACTCTTTCCTTCCCGTATTTACGCACCACATACTCAATGACTTCATGACGTCTTTCGAAACAAAAGTCAATATCAATATCCGGCATAGACACACGTTCCGGATTTAGGAATCTCTCAAACAAAAGGTTGTACCGCATAGGATCAATATTGGTAATCCCCAGACTGTAGGAAACAATACTTCCCGCCGCAGAACCTCGCCCCGGTCCCACCATAATATCATGCTCCCTGGCATAATTTATAAAATCCCATACAATCAAAAAATAGTCCACAAATCCCATGCCTTCGATTACCGAAAGTTCATAGTCTAATCTTTTTGCCATGGAACCATCATCCTTGGGATAACGCTTCTTTAACCCTTCTGTACACAATTTTCTTAAATACTCTTTTGATGTGTACCCTTGTGGCACATCATATTTTGGGAGTTTTCGCACCCCAAACTCAATTTCCACATGACAGCGTTTGGCGATTTTTTCAGTGTTTTCCAGTGCCTGCAAAGCATAAGGAAACAGTTCTTCCATTTCCTGTGGGGATTTCACATAATACTGTCCTCCCTCATAACGCATACGGTTTTCATCCTGCAGCTTGTGGTTAGTCTGAAGACAGAGCAGAATATCATGGGCTTCCACGTCATCAGGATAAGTGTAATGCACGTCATTGGTTGCCACCAATTCTATTCCAAGCTTCTTGCTCATACTTATGAGCTTCTGGTTTACAAGACTTTGTTCCGGAATTCCATGGTCCTGTAGCTCCAGGAAAAAATTTCCTTTTCCGAAAATTTCTTCATATCTTAAAGCCGCCTTTTCAGCCTCTTCATCCAGCCCACGTACCAGATTTTTGGAAACCTCTCCTGCCAGACAGGCAGATAAGGCAATAATCCCTTCGTGATATTTTTCCAACACCTCATAGTCCACACGGGGTTTATAATAAAACCCGTCCACAAATCCTTTGGACACAATTTTGGACAAATTTTCATATCCTTTATTATTTTCAGCTAACAACACTAAATGATAATATCTGTCTTCTGACTGGCTGTTATCTTTTACAAATCGGGAAGTAGGAGCCACATATACTTCACATCCAATGATAGGATTGATACCTGCCTCCTTTGCCGCACGGTAAAAATCTATCACTCCATACATCACACCATGGTCTGTAATGGCGGCGGCTCTCATCCCCAGTTCTTTTACCCGGGATACATATTCCTTGATTTTGTTGGAACCATCTAAAAGACTGTATTCCGTATGTACGTGCAAATGTGCAAAGCCCATGTTTTTCTTTCCTTTCCTAACGTCTATCCGCATATTTCACTTTTCTCATCATATGATAACAAACTTATCTTCCCTTGTCTAGAAAAGGCATGTGAAATCTTAACGAAATCACATGCCTTCTTTGTGTATTTTTTGAAAGTCGTTTACTATCAAACTTTTTTCATCTCTGCCTCAACCTGTTCAAATTCTTTGACGATTTCCTCTGACGGCTTTTCTGTCAATAAGCTTACCACCACAATAAATATCAAAGAAACCAAAAATGCTGGAAGCAATTCATAGATGTCCCATACCCCACCCATTGGACGAAGGATAAATTTCCATACAAATACCGTGACAGCTCCACTTAGCATACCAGCCAGGATTCCTTTCATATTGGAACGTTTCCAAAACAAGGCTACTAGCATTGCCGGACCAAAGGTTGCTCCAAAACCTGCCCAGGCAAAAGATACAATAGCAAAAACAGAACTTTCCGGATTGGAAGCAATGATAACTCCTATGACAGATATTACAAGCAAGGTAACTCTGGCAATTACCATGGAAGCCTTTTCGCTTAAATCTTTTACTAACACTTCTTTTACAATATTCTGTGACACCCCGGAAGCCGCTGCCAAAAGCTGTGAATCTGCAGTGGACATGGTTGCTGCAAGAATTCCTGCAAGAATCACCCCTGCCACAATGGCTGCCAGAACTCCGTGTTCGCTAATTAAACCTGCAATTTTAATAATCACTCTCTCAGAATCCTCTAAATCCGTAATCACACCATTTTTTACCATAGCATTTCCCACAATACCAATAAAGATAGAGACTGTCATGGAAATCACTACCCACACACTGGCAACTCTTCTGGAAAGCTTAATTTTTTCCGGTTTCTCAATTGCCATAAAACGCAGTAAAATGTGAGGCATACCAAAATATCCAAGTCCCCAGGCCAAAGTGGAGACAATACTTAAGATACCATATGGTTTGGAGGCATCTGCAGTAGCATCATATGTGCTTGTGAAGGAAAAATATCCTGCCATGGATGCTGCATTATCCATGACCACTGCCATTCCCCCTACACTGGATACTCCGTAAATAATTACCACGAAGATGGCCAGAGTCATCACAATACTCTGAATAAAATCGCTAGTGCTGGCCGCTAAAAATCCTCCTAGTGTGGTATAAATAACAATTACCAGCGCACTGATAAGCATTGCTGTAAAGTAATCAATGCCAAATAAAGAATTAAATAGCTTTCCACAGGCCGCAAATCCTGAGGCTGTGTAAGGTACAAAAAAGATTACAATTACGATTGCCGAAATCACCGACAGGATTCTCTTTTCATCTCTGTAACGGTTGGAAAAGAAAGCCGGAATGGTGGCAGAATTTTTTGACACATGCGTGTAAATTCGCAAACGTTTTGCCACAATGAGCCAGTTGATATAAGTACCTACTGCAAGTCCGATGGCTGTCCAGGAGGCATCTGCCAAACCGGATACCAAAGCCACCCCAGGCAATCCCATCAAAAGCCAGCTGCTCATATCGGAAGCCTCTGCACTCATTGCCGTTACAAAAGGTCCTAACTTTCTGCCTCCTAAATAAAAGTCCTCTGTGTTTTTGTTTCGTTTTGAAAATATAACACCGATTCCAACAACCGCTGCCATATACACAACGATAGCTATCAAAATACAAATAGTTGTGGAATTCATATATTTTTCTCCTTTCATCTAAAATAAGAATATCAGTGATTCTCCTCAAAAGAGAATAACTGATATTCTTATAAAAAGCAACTATTAGTTTTATATGCAGAAATTTTTTTGAATTCCAATAGACACATTACTCCATTCAGGCTAGAATGACTTTGTATAATTCAGTGAAAGAAGCAGATGCGTTTCCGATGTTGATGCCCTCTAGTACATAAGGGGGTGATGCCCTATGAACACACTTGAAGTATTGACTTTAGTGCTAGTAATTTTCGCGGCTCTGTCATACATTGACAATCATTTAAGCAAAAAGAAATAGCATCCCAAGCCCTAGGAAAGTTTGGATGCTATTTCTTAAATAAAATTCAATTTTACTGAGGGCAATCGGATAACGCATCCGATAACCTTTCTAAGATGATTATACATTGAGAGACTTGTTTTTTCAAGTCTCTCTTTTCTTATTGCATGGCTTGTAGATTAACCAAAGTATCTCTTTAATAATCCTTCGAATGCCTTACCATGTCTAGCTTCATCACGAGCCATTTCATGCACGGTGTCATGGATTGCGTCAAGATTCTGTTCCTTAGCACGCTTAGCTAAATCAAATTTACCTGCTGTTGCGCCATTTTCAGCTTCTACTCTCATTTCAAGATTCTTCTTTGTGCTGTCTGTTACAACTTCACCTAATAATTCAGCAAATTTTGCTGCATGTTCAGCTTCTTCGTATGCCGCTTTTTCCCAGTATAAACCAATTTCAGGATATCCTTCTCTGTGTGCTACTCTTGCCATTGCAAGATACATACCTACTTCAGTACATTCACCGTTAAAGTTAGCTCTTAAGTCATCGATAATGTCCTGGCTAACACCCTGAGCCACACCTACTACATGCTCTGCTGCCCATGTTTTTTCTCCAGCCTGTTCTGTAAACTTTGAAGCTGGTGCTTTACACTGTGGGCAAGCCTCTGGTGCTGTTTCTCCTTCATATACATATCCACATACCTGACAAACGAATTTTTTCATTGTTAAAATTCTCCTTTCATTATAAAAATTATTTACAATCTTCACAT
>JBGVDD010000272.1:0-21276 GCA_045119215.1 Lachnospiraceae bacterium
AAGTTCAAACAAAGCATCTCCATATGTTTTGGATACTAGCTTCGCCATGTGTCATCACCCATTTCTTTTAAAGTATCCTCGATCAGCTGATTCGAAAGTTTTTCATCAATAGAAGCAGCTACTACCTTGCCTGCCATCATCGTTGCAATTGCTACAACTTCCTGTTTCAGATCATCCATTGCTTTTTTCTTTTCAAGCTCAATCTGTACATTCGCATTTGCGATAATGCCGGCAGCCTCTTCCTTTGCCTGATCCAGAATGGCTCTTTCATTCTTCAGAGCACGTTTTCTGGCCTGACTTAAGATTTCTTCTGCCTCAGTTTCTGCATTTTTTAACTTCGCTTCGTATTCTGCTTTTAACGCAAGGGCATCTTCTTTTTCTTTGTTTGCAGTATCCTTTGTTTCCTGCACCATCTGCTGACGTTTTTTCAACATATCGCGGACAGGATTAAACAGGATATAAGACAAAGCCATAAAGAGACAAAATACTGCCAAAGCTGTTAAGCAAAGCTCAAAAATCAGCTGGGCGTCAAGTCCAAATAATCTCTCCAAGGTCTCGCCTCCTCTCAATTCGTTGTCTCAAAATTAGTTCGGATCAATCTTATAAAGCACCTAATAATGGTCTTACGAAGAGTAAGAGGAAAGCAATTAACAGACCATAAAGACCTGTTGTTTCAGCTACGGCCTGACCGAGAAGCATTGTAGATGTAATGTCAGATTTTGCACCTGGATTTTTACCTACTGCACTTGCAGCGAAACCTGCAGCAATACCCTGACCTACACCAGGTCCGATACCTGCGATACAAGCTAAACCAGCACCGATTGCTGAGCATGCTAAAATTAAACCTTCGTTTGTGATCTGTGACATAAAAATTACCTCCTGAAATTAAATTACATCTTATCTTTTACATAAGTCATTGTTAACATACAGAATACGTATGTCTGGATACATCCGGAGAACACGTCGAAATACGCGTGCAATACTGCCGGAACCACACCAAATTTTAACAATACAGGCACTAAACCGTAGAATAATGCCATGATAACAGTCCCGGAAAGAACGTTACCAAAGAGACGAAGTCCTAATGAAAACGGTGTCGCCACTTCACCGATTAAGTTAATCGGAAACAGAAATGGCAACGGTTCAAAAAGACCTGTAAAAGCTCCAACCTTATTACATTTCACATTCTGATATTGAATAATACAAAATGTCATAAGACCTAATGGAAGCGTTACACCAAAGTCCGCTGTTGGTGGTCTAAGTCCAAAGAGACCAGAAATATTGCTGATTAAAATGAAGACAAAAATGCTTCCAATGTAATTTACAAAACCGGCTGCATCTGCGCCCATAACACCGGAAACCATATTTTCCAACATTTCAATGGCAATCTCGATACCACTCTGTAAAAGTCCCGGCGTCTCATCCGGACTTTTCAGTTTTGCTCTGACAAACAGTGCAAAAACGATGATCAATGTCATAACGATCAAGAGACTGACATGGGTTGTTGTGATCCACAATTTCTGTCCGAACAGTTCAAACTCAATCAGACCATGAATCATAAAATCCACACTCTGTCCAGTCGCCAGAATCATCTTCGGCATCGCCATTGGCATCCATGATTCCATCTACACACCCTCCTTCTTCTTCAATTTTTAAAATATACTTATTATTGAATCTGTGAAGATGCGGCTGTAAATATGCAGCTGCCTTCAAAGACATAATCCCGAAAAAGCAAGAGATTACATTTCCGATTCCAAAATAAGCGATTAGCCCTATGCATATGGCTACTGACACATATCGCAGCATGTAGCTTTTCCATATAGAGCGTTTGGCTTGTTCCTCATCCCAGTCAAGGGCACTGTTCAGAGAAAACGCCATGTGGGTTGCCATAGCTAAAGCTATGAGTATGCCTAGGAGCATTCCAATGGAATGCGAAAGCCTGTCCTTCACAAAAATCAGTCCGATCACCTCAAACACAATTCCTGAAAGGACAATGCCTGTGAGAAGTTCTAATAGAGTTCTTTTCCAGCTAGCCATTTTTCTTTTTATCATCCTCCTTATATATAGAAGAAAGTAAAACGTATACGTTTCGCATTCCCGCAAGGGCACCAAGGATAAACAATGGAATAAATGCAGGCCAGCCAAACTTGTCTTCTAAGAACATTCCCAGCATACAGCATAAAAAAATAGGAACAAGCATGCTGATACTCACCTGCGAAATCATCGTTAACGATTTACCTACGCTTCTGTTATCCTTCATAACCTGTCCCTCACAAACAATATACTAGGCTAATTTTAATATATTTGACAAAAAAAGTCCACAAGAAATTATTTACATTACTCTGCCATGTGACTAATATATGGCAGATTTTCTTTCACTTCAAATCCATAAAACTTTGCTGCATTGAGTCCAAGGAATTTTTCTTTTTCCTCTGCTGTCAGTTTCTCTGACTTAATCACAAAGTCCTGTGACATGCGGTAAGTAATCGCTGTCATAGTTCGTGGATAATCGCTGCCCCACATCAGCTTATCGATGCCACAGATATCTCTTGCTTCCAGAATCGCATCCACCGCTGACGGGTACGGATAATATTCCGAATTAAACAGCCATGTGATTCCGCCGCTTTCCACATACACATTTGGATTGCAGGCAAGCTCGATCTGCTTCTGCCATCCCTCAACAGTGACCATACCGAAATGTCCAATAGCAATTCGAAGATCCGGACATTCTTTAATAAGCTGCTTCATGGCAGGAACCTGTGCATCACCATCTGCCAGATCGATTGCCACAAACATTCCTTTTTCTTCTGCTTTGTGAAACAACGGACTTAATTCTTCCAGCTTCACCGTTTTCAATCTGCCGCCGCAGATCTTGATTCCGTCAAAGCCATCCAGTCTGTAATTGTCATGTTCTTCATACAAGCTGCAGACTTTGATTCTCTCTGGATATTTTTCCCTACAGCCGAGTAAATATTCATCCTGATTTCCATCAATGTATTCCTGAACTACAACTGCAGCATTTACCTGGGCAAAATCCATATTTGCGATCAGTCTTTCCACAGAATTTACACCGTCTGTCATATAAGGCGGCATCATCTGTTTTACCACACCACCAAAGTCACTGCGCCCGCCGCCGATATCATAGACCGGCTTACCGTTTACCATACCATGCTGCTTATCCCAAAGATGTAAGTGGGCATCTATAATCATAGATTCTCCTCCTATTTTGTAATATAATCTCTCGGAATCTTTAAGCCAGTAAAATCAAGGCTTTCAGATTCCTTTTTTATTGAAATCCCCCACTTTTTGTCAAAAAAACGCTTGACAAATCGCCAAAAATTTGCGGCGAAGCCGATTGAATATATTTTATTTTTTCGACTGGAGGCGTTTTTTTGTTACCTGTAAATACTGGCGGTCATTCCGCCTATCAAAACTTTGTTACTGAAAATCTTCGTAAATATTATCCAAATCCTGATTTGATTCCCCGTGCTACCTGGGATATCATTGAACGTTTCTGGCATCTCGACCTTTCCTATACGGATGATCTGCTTCGGCAAAAATATTCTGTCTTTGGTCCTAAGCCAAGGACTCCTTCCTGTATGCAGCGTTCCTATCTGCTGTCTATTGATTTTAAAGTAGATTCCATCACTGATTGGGCTGCTCAACTAAAGATCAATCCTCTTTATGCCATCCTCAGCGGTTTTGAATTCGGCGATACTCCCGGCATTGGAACCTTTTACGACTTTTTTGACAGACTATGGAACTCTGAGGATGACAATCTTTCACCTCATGAGCATCCTATAAAAAAGAAAAAAGTCAAAAAACCGAAAATGAAAGGAACAAAAGCAGATTCCATTGAAAAAGTTACTGTTGCACAACTCCTTCCACAGTTAGAAAACTCACACTTTCATCTAGACGATCAGCCTTATGCTTCTTTGTTCAGGATTTATAAAAAAGAATTCCTGGATGTTTCAGCTTCCAAAGATCTGATCCATCCGGATTCACTTGCGTTAGCCGGTGACGGAACTCCTGTTGTCACTTCACATAGAGAACGCAAAAAACGTATCTGCAACTGCAAAGAAAACGGCATTACCGAGTGTGATTGCAACCGTTTTTTTTCACAGCCTGACTGCGACATGGGCTGGGATTCTTCCCGTGACTGTTTTTATCATGGCTATGATTTATACATGCTTGTGGATTCGCAGAGTGATCTTCCTGTGTTTCCTCATTTTTCTTGTGCATCCAAACATGATTCACATGGCTTTCTGCACGCTTTTTTCAGGATGAGAGCATTTCTTCCAGAATATAAAGTTTCAAAAATAATTCTGGATTCCGCACACGATGCAATGCCTTATTATCAATACTTCAAACGTGAAAATATAACACCTTTTATTGATCTGAACGGCAAAGGTGGCAGACCGCCTGTTTATAAAAATGACTTCACCATTGATAATGATGGGGTTCCCATCTGTCCTGCTGGCTGTCGTATGCATCGTGACGGGATTGAAGCTGCAAAAGGCAGAATGAAATTTAAGTGTCCTAAAATGTGCAGGAAAAACGGTTGCATTTCCTGTACCTGTGAAACACCATGTTCTGATGCAAAATACGGACGAACGGTTCATTTAGTCTTAAATGACAATCCACGATTATTTAACAATCCGCCAAGAAGCAGCGAAGAATGGAAAAAGGAATATAATGCAAGAACTTCTGTAGAACGTTCAAACAAACGCGAGAAAATAGACTTTAAATTAGAAAGCGGCAGACACCGCTCTACTAAGATGTGGTACTGCCGCCTTTATCACACCCTGATGTTACAACATCTGGATGCATGGGATCTGCCTAACGAATCTGCCCTGAGAAAGTTGATTCAACGAACGGCATAATCCTATAAAGCATTATACACTATTTTCAGGCATAGCAACAGTTATGTCTTTTTCTCGTACCCATTTTTCTTTAATTTCGATAATATTTACTTTTCAAAGTTCATTGCCAACGTTGCTGGCTATAATCACTCAGGATTCCGAGAGATCATAATAGTAGGAGGAAAAATGCCAGTATACAAAGATGAAGAAAAAGGCACATGGTATGTACGCACGTACCATAAAACCGTTGATAATGATGGAAAGAAAATTTCCAAGCAGAAAATGAAGCGTGGCTTTGCAACAAAGAGAGAAGCAAAGCAGTGGGAAGCACAGTTTATGGCAACAGAAGAAGTTGCTATGAACGTACTTTTAAAGAATTTCGTGGAAATCTATTTTACAGACAAGAAGATGGAACTGAAAGAGCGTACTACTACGAAAAAGCGATATATGATGGAAAAGTATATTCTTCCGTACTTGGGAGAACGACCAATGAATGAGATAACTCCGGCGGATATTATCTGGTGGCAGAATGCCATGAGAGAAAAGGGATTTGCAGATACATACCTTAGAATGATTCAAAACCAGATGACATCTTTGTTTACGCATGCAACGAATATCTACGGTCTTACGGATAATCCTTGTAAGAAGGTAAAGAAGATGGGAAAATCTGATGCGGATGAACTTTCATTTTGGACCAGAGCAGAATATGATCAGTTTATCGACACGTTTGCAAAGGACGATAGGTACTACGCCCTTTTTGAAACCCTGTTTTGGACCGGAATGAGAGAAGGAGAGATATTAGCACTTACGGCGAAAGATATCGACTTCTACAATAATCAGATTCGCATTAACAAAACTTATCACAGGGCAAAGGGGCAGGATATTATTACTACCCCAAAGACAGAAAATTCTGTGCGAACAATTGATGCGCCACAGTTTCTGATTGATGAATTAAAATCATACATGAACAGCTTATATAAATATCCGGAAACTGAGCGACTGTTTCCGATCAGTGCGAGGGCGGTTCAAAAAATGATGAAACAGCATATGGAATTAGCCGGAGTGAAACAGATTCGCGTGCATGATTTAAGACATAGTCACGTTGCATATCTGATTCACGAAGGTGTGGAACCGCTTCTGATTAAAAACAGACTGGGGCATAAGGATATACGAATTACCTTAAATACATATGGTCATCTATATCCAAACGAACAGAAGAAATTAGCAGAAATGTTAAATTCAAAAAAATAATAGTAGCCTTTCAGAATATGTGTTATACTAAGTATAACCATAAACAATCATTATTTAGCGAGGTGTTAATATGGAAGCTGCTCAGGTAACAGAAAGATATAATATTGAAGATGCAATGGGTGTACTGTTTTCTTACTTAGATGAAGCTATTGATGACATTGAGAATGGTCGAGTATATTCTGAGGAAGAAGTGTTTGCCGAACTCGATGCAATCTAGTAAGTAGGTGTCATGTGAGTACAAAAAGATACAAAATTGAATATGCGAAAAGCAGCCGTGAGGACATGAAGCGGACGAAAAAGTACATATTAAATACTTTTAAGTACCGTGAATATGGTGAGAATTTCACCAAAATAATGAAGCAGGCTGCTGAAAGCTTAAAAGTGTTTCCAACAGGATTTGATAAAATAGGTTTACAGTACCGTGGGTACGATATTTATATTAAACCATATCGTACATATTTGTTATTTTATATCGTCAATGCGGAAACCAATACTGTTACAATGCTAAGGGTATTAAAAGACGGAACGGATTGGGAGCACATTATAAGGACATGGTTAAAACATGAAAAATGATTTTGATCTTGTTTTGATCTTGTTATTTGAAAAACGAGATACAATCGGTCATTTTTAGGACAAAAAAGGACAGAAAATGCACCAAAAACACGTGAAAAACACAGAAAAAACGACAAATTGGTCCGTGAAGGTGGACGTACTGTAGGTTCAGGCCGTGTTGCTACTATCATCGAGTAATTTGAAATAAGAATTTATTCAAAATTTATATTCAGCCCTCTGGATTTCCAGAGGGCTGATATTTTCTAAAACAATTCAAGTCAGAATTGAAATTCCCAAACAAAACAAATATTGCCATTCGTTTTACAGCAGAATTGCGTGCGAAATGGTTTAATTACCTACTAAGCAATTTAGTTGATTGGATAGTAGGTAGAAATAAGAAGATTTAAGTATAAATTATCTATTGTAATTTAAGAAATATTGCATGATAGGTAAAAAGGTTCGCAAAAACTGAAATATTACCTATAAAAAGAGCTGTAAAGTAGATTGGTAGGTAAAACAAAAAGAAAGTAACTTGCACCAGAGAAACTTAAAGCCAGATGTGTAAAAACATAATGAAGTAAGGAGGATTTTGTGCTTAAAAAAATAGAAGAAGAAATTGCGTTATTAGAAAAGATAAAAGTCCAAAGTAATGCAATGATAAAGTGTGCTCCAGATGGAAAACTCAGATGTGCGATTAATAAAGGCTACTATCAATATTACTGCGGAAATACCTATCTTGGAGATGACAAGAAAGAGTATATAAAGCAGGTTGCACAGAAAGAATATTGTACAAAGCTGAATAAAAATTTGGAAAAACGCTTGCAGAAGTTAAAAGAATTAAAAGCAGTTTATAAAGATAATGCGTTAGAAGCAGTATATCGAGATCTCCATCCAGGAAGAAAATGTCTTGTGGAGCCATTGGTAAGGTCAGTGGAAGAAATTATAGACGAATTTGAAAATATTCAATATAAAGGAAAAGAATTTTCCGAAGATGACGAAACAGCTTATTTGACTATGAAAGGGGAACGTGTACGATCAAAGTCTGAAAAAATAATTGCAGATGAGCTTTTTAGGTATCGTGTTCCGTATAAATATGAAATGCCTGTAGAACTTAAGGAAGGAAATAAAAAAGTGATATTTTATTCGGATTTTACTGCATTGAACAGGCGAACGGGAAAGAAGTGGATTATAGAACATTTCGGATTGCTAGATCGAATGTCTTATTTTGAATCAACAATGCAAAAATTAGATATATATGAAAGGAATGAAATTTTATTAGGGGAAAGCTTGATTCTTTTGCATGAAACATCAAATTATCCGCTTAATACAAGAGTGCTTAGAAGCTATATAGAAACATATCTGATATAATATCAGAAGCATTAAAGAAAAATTGTAAATAAGAATTACATACTAAGCAATTTGGCTAGCTGAATAGTAGGTAATAATAAGAAAATCCATCAAGAAATTACCTATTGTAGTTTAATAAATATTGCGTGATAGGTAAAAAGGTTCGTAAAAGCTGAAATATTACCTATTAAAAATATATTTTGAAAAATAATAGGTAGAATTGAACAAAAAGCGAGCAAGAGTCAATAAGAACGAGTATTTGCAACTCAATATTTTTCATGTTACTATATTTTATAAGTGGAAAGACTTGCCAGAGAGGAGTACATAGAATGAGTATCAAAAATGAAGCAAAAATCAAGAATCCGTTGATTGTAGCAATCCGTGAACAGTTAGAACATCGAGCTCTTTGGATGTACCTGCTTTGTGATGAAGCAAAGAAAAAAGGCTTAGCACCGGAAGAATATGCACCGGCAGCAATCAAACGCTGTGGTCTTTATCAGGGAGCGAATCTGCGTGCGAAAGCAGGTGGAAGTCCAAGTTTAAAAGGCTTGAAGAAGACATTATTTACAAAGCCTGCACAATGGGTATTTGAGATGGATGTCAAACGCTGTACAGATGACAATTTAGACATTGATTTTCATTACTGTCCATTAGTGAAAGCATGGCAGAAACAGGGATGCAGTGATGAAGAAATTCAGCTTTTATGTGATCATGCAATGTGCGGCGACAGAGGAATCGCGGAAAGCTTTGGATGTGAACTTGATTTACCAAAGACCATTGCAAGAGGCGATGATATTTGTGAAATCCGTTTTATAAGAAGATAATAACAGGGAGATATATAAATGGAAGAAAATAAAACAATGGCGGATTACGCCGCAGAACTGGAAGCATCCTTTAGAAAAATCAATGTAGGTGACATTCTGGAAGGTACAGTCATTGGAATCAGTGAAACAGAAATTACTTTAGATTTGGGATATTACACAGATGGTATCGTGCGTTTGGAAGATATCAGCGACAATCCTGCGTTTTCAATCAAAGCAGATATCGAACCGGGACAGACAGTTTCTGCGACAGTGATCAAGCGAGATGATGGAGCAGGTCACATTTTATTATCTATGAAAGAAGCGGCAGCAGTTCTTGCATGGGATAAATTGAAAGAACTTCTGGAGAGCCAGGAAAATATTACGGTAAAAGTGACAGAAATCACAAAAGGCGGTGCGGTAGGCTATCTGGAAGGAATTCGCGGATTTATCCCAGCTTCCAAGCTTTCCTTAGAGTATGTAGATGAAGCAGATCTGGAAAACTATTTGTATAAATCTTTGGAAGTCAGAGTAATTAATGTAGAGGAAGAAAATAAGCGTCTTGTAATGTCTGCAAGAGAGATTTTGAAAGAAGCAGCAGATGCGGAACGTGCGAAAAAGATTTCAAATGTAGAAGTAGGTCTGGTAACAGAAGGCGTGGTAGAAACTCTGAAACCATACGGAGCATTTGTAAATTTGGGAAATGGCTTATCAGGTCTTTTACACATTTCTCAGATTTGCCAGAATCGTATTAAACATCCGGGTGTTGTGCTGAAGGAAGGTCAGACAGTCAAAGTAAAGATTACTGAAATTAAAGACGGAAAACTTAGTCTTAGTATGAAAGCGCTGGAGGATGTGGCAGCAAAGGAAATCGAAGAAGAAGTTTTTGAAATTCCGGAAGCAGAAGAAGTGACTACTTCTCTTGGCTCTTTGTTATTAAAATTTAAATTATAATATTCGAAGATAAAAGGTTCTGGAAGGCTTATGCCAGAGCTTCGAGGGAATTATATGGTAAATATCAAGAAACTATTTGAGCCTACAGATATGACGGTGGGAAAGCCATGGAAAAGTATCGCCATGTTTTCCATTCCAATGCTGGTTGGAAACATTGCGCAGCAGTTGTACAGTACAGTTGACAGTATCGTAGTAGGTCATTATGTAGGAGATAATGCTCTGGCAGCGGTAGGAAGTGCAACACCGCTGTTTAATATGCTCCTTGTACTGTTTGTAGGAATCTCCGCTGGTGTAGGGATCATGGTATCCCAATATTTTGGGGCAAAGAACAGAGCCGAGTTGTCCAGTACCATTGGAACTTGTATTACACTGACGGCCATCGTATCCGTACTTCTGATGATTGCAGCTCCGCCGTTTATCCGGTCTATGCTGATTGCATTAAATACGCCGGAATCTATTTTAGAAGATTGTACAGCCTATCTTGTAATCCTGATGTATGGAATCGCAGGTATGGCGTACTACAATATTTTGAGCGGTATCCTGCGAGGAATGGGAGATTCTTTTTCTGCATTGATCTATCTGCTCATTGCCACTGTATTAAATATTGTATTGGATGTGTACTTTGTTGCGAGTCTGAACATGGGTGTTGCCGGGGTATCTCTTGCGACAGCCATTGCCCAGGGAATCTCCGCTTTTCTGTGCCTGTTAAAGCTTATGAAAATGAGAGAATATTTTGATCTGGGTCTGAAACAACTGAAAATGACAAAACGTCACACAGGACAGATCATCCGTCTTGGAATTCCATCAGGTGTGACCCAGGCAATCATGTCCTCAGCGATGATCGTGGTGCAGTCTTTGACAAACAGCTTTGGAGAAATGTTTATTGCGGCCAATGTAATCGTCATGCGCGTGGATGGTTTTGCTATGATGCCGAACCTCTCCTTTGGAACAGCAATGACTACTTATACAGGACAGAACGTTGGTGCAAAAAAATATGACCGTGTAACCCAGGGTGCAAAGCAGGGGACACTGCTTGCGGTTGCCTGTTCCACTCTGATCACGATCATTATTTTGCTTTTTGGAAAATATCTGATGATGATTTTTACAGAAACAGCAGAATTGGTAGATTTAAGTGTCTATGTGATGAGAATCCTGGCAGTGGGGTATATTGCAGTGGCAGTGACCCAGAGTTTATCAGGGGTAATGCGTGGAGCAGGCGATACGGTAACACCGATGCTGATTTCTTTAGTGACAACTATCATTATCCGAATTCCGATTGCTTATGGATTATCTTATCTTACAAGAACACCGGAGCTTCCGTATGGTCGGTTTGAATGTATTTCCATTTCCCTCCTGACCTGTTGGGTAATGGGCGCAATTTTAACCCTTATTTTCTATAAAATCGGACATTGGAAAAAGAAAGCAATTTCATGATCATGACACCTGGCAATTTTGTCAGGTGTTTTGTTTTATAAAAATATAAGAAATATTTTAGAGTTTCTAAATTGAAAATTCTCCCATTTGTCATATAATGTCGGAATTGGATAAAACAGACAGATGGGAGGAAAACAGATGAATTTAAATATAATAGAGCTGTTGTGGTTGTTTCTGACTTATAGCTTATTAGGTTGGTTTCTGGAAACAATCGCAGCAGCAGTTAAGCATAAGCATTTTGCAAACAAAGGTCTGATTAATGGTCCGCTGTGTATCATATATGGTGTGACAACTGTGACCGTGACTATATTTTTCCATGAGCTGACAGGAATCTGGCTCTTTGTTGCAGCTAGTCTGATGGCGGCACTGATCGAATGGACCGCAGGTCACATGATTGAGAAATTCTTCCATGAAAAATGGTGGGATTATTCGAAACATAAATGGAACCTGGATGGGTATATTTCTCTGCCAATGTCCATCCTCTGGGGATTTCTCTGTTCTTTTGCGGTAGCATGGGCAAATGGGCTTCTCTTAAAGCTGTATCATATGATTCCTGCACTGGCAGGGAAAATCATTGTATGGGTGATCCTTGGCCTTCTTACATTGGATGTGCTGGCTACCGTGATCATCCTGCAGGGCAGAAGCAAAAATCTGGAACGCTGGGAAAACATTGATGCATGGATGGACAGCTTAAGCTCTGCTCTGAGCAGAGGCATCTACAGAAATGTAAATAAGCGAATTGTCAAAGCATACCCGGAAGCAGTTCATAAGAGTGCAGAGGAAAAGAATCCTCAGGTATTTGCCTATGGCTGCGGATTTCACAAAATCTGGTGGCTGTTTATTATCGGTGCGTTTTTAGGAGACATCGTGGAGACAATCTACTGTCGTATTGCAGGCGGCGTATGGATGAGCCGAAGCAGTGTGGTCTGGGGTTCGTTCAGCATTGTTTGGGGACTTGCCATTGCGGCAGCTACATTACTTCTTTATAAATACAAGGACCGCTCAGATGCCTTTATTTTTGTGGCTGGAACCTTTTTGGGAGGCGCCTACGAATATATTTGCAGCGTCTTTACAGAAATTGTATTTGGACAGGTATTTTGGGACTACAGCAGTATGCCATTTAATCTTGGTGGAAGAATCAATCTTCTTTACTGCTTCTTCTGGGGATTTGCAGCGGTTGTCTGGATTAAGTTCTGCTATCCGAAAATCTCTGCCTGGATTGAAAAAATACCAGTAAAGCCGGGCAAAATCATTACATGGATCACATTGGTATTCATGATCTGCAATATTGCGGTATCCTGTATGGCACTGGTAAGAGTAAATGAGCGAAGCAATGGAGTCCCTGCGAATAGCAGCTGGCAGCAGATTATGGATGAACGCTTTGATGATGAGAGAATGCACCGCATTTATCCTAACGCAGTACAGGTGGATTGATCTCTAAAAAACAACATTGAACAGGTAAAAATGTGAAAAAAATTTAAGAATTGTGCTTTTGGAAAAACGTCTCTGAAAAGAGGCGTTTTTTTGACGAAAAGTCTTGTTGAGAAATTTGAAACCTAGTATGATAAAGCTAATAAAACATAAGGAGGATGAACATGGAATTCATTTTAGATACAGCGGACGTACAGGAAATTAAGAACTTAAATGAGCTTCTTACAGTTGCGGGAGTTACTACAAATCCGACGATTATCACGAAGAGCGGAAAAGATTTTCAAACAACAGTGAAGGAAATCATTGAAGTGCTGGATGAAGAACAGACATTTTTTATTCAGGCAATCTCTGCTACCTGCGAGGAAATCGTGGAGGAAGCAAAATATATCGATTCTTTAAGAGAAAAAAATATTTATGTGAAAATTCCAGTAACACATGAAGGTCTAAAGGCAATTAAGGAATGTAAGAAACTGGGAATCGGCGTGCTTGCAACTGCAATTTATACTGCAGACCAGGCATTTATGGCAGCGATGAATGGCGCAGATTACCTTGCACCGTATGTAAATCGAATGGAAAACTATGGGGATGGTATCAAAGAGGTAAAAGATTTAATCGAAATGCTGCGTGTAAATGGATTAAATTCCAAAGTAGTAGCAGCATCTTTCAAAAACAAAAAGCAGGTTCATGAACTGATCGTAGCAGGAATTCAGGCAGTAACAGTACCGGTAGATGTTGCCTATGCGATGATCAACCATCCTGGAACAGAAATTGCAGTGGGAGAATTCACAGAAAACTGGAACAAGGCTTTCGGAAGAAGGACATTGGTATAGGATTAAGAGTTGACAAATCACTGGAAGAATGCTAAATTATCATAGTATGAAAAATCCCATGAGGGAGTAGCGAGCGCGGAAGCGTAGCAAGTCAACATACTGACCGAAAGGTCTGGCTTGTTTTAAATTGCGAGACTCATGTATAACTGGTAAGCTATACATGGAGTCTATATATTTTTAGAGTTTTACCCAAGTATGACTTACGTTGTACTTGGGTTTTTTATTGTATAAAATGATATTTACATTTAGGAGGAAAACATTAAGATGTGGAATTTCAGATTCTTTTTTAACAGTATTTTACTTGGCGTAGGTCTTGCTATGGATGCGTTTTCTGTTTCTATGGCCAATGGTTTGAACGAGCCTGATATGAAAAAAAATAGAATGAGTGGAATTGCCGGTGTATTTGCATTCTTTCAGTTCTTAATGCCGATGGTTGGGTGGATTTGCGTCCATACCGTAGTTCAGTATTTTAAAATGTTTGAAAAATTTATTCCATGGATTGCATTGTTCCTGCTCTTATATATTGGTGGAAGTATGCTGATTGAGGGAATCAAAGGCGGGGAAGAGGAAGAAAGTCATGGAGTTGGTTTTAAAGCATTGCTGGTACAGGGGGGTGCAACTTCTATCGATGCACTTTCTGTAGGATTCACCATTGCAGATTACGGCTTTGTGATGGCACTTGTCTGTTCACTGATCATTGCGGTAGTTACATTTTTTATTTGTGTAGGCGGTTTACAGATTGGAAAAACAGTAGGTAACAAGCTGTCAAATAAGGCATCCATTTTAGGTGGTGTAATCCTGATCTTTATCGGCATTGAAATCTTTGTGACAGGCGTATTTTAATAAAATCTTAAAAGAAAACTCTTTGTATATTCCTATTTTCCAAGTATAATAAAAAAGAAAACGATTGGAATTGAAAGGAAATACAGATGATCAAAGCGGCATTTTTTGATGTAGATGGCACAGTTTATTCCCATGAGAGTAAGTGTGTACCAGAGAGTACGATAGAAGCTTTAAAGGCATTGCGCAAAAAAGGTATTAAAACATTTCTGGCTACAGGAAGACATTTTTCAGAGATTGATGAATTCCCGGTGGGAAAAATTCCATTTGATGGATATGTAATGCTGACGGGTCAGTTATGTACTGATGGGAAAAGAAATGTGATTTTTGGCAATGCCATTGACGGGGCAGATGCTGAATATTTACTGAATGAATTTAAGAAAAAAGAAATGCCGGTTATGCTGGTGGAAAAAGACAAATTATATATTAATCTGGTCAATGAGATTGTAATTAATGGACAGGCCGAGATTTCGTCTCCAATTCCAGAGGTGATGGAATATAAAGGGGATCCGGTGTATCAGATTATCTGCTATGGCGGTAAGGAACTGGAAATGGAGCTGATACCGAAACTTCCAAACTGTAAAATTACCAGATGGTGTCCTTTTGGGATTGATGTGATTTCTAAGACAGGCGGAAAAGTAACAGGAATCAAAAAAATGCTGGAAGTGCACGGAATTGGTCAGGAAGAAGTGATTGCTTTTGGTGATGGTGAAAATGATATAGAAATGCTCCAGTTTGCGGGCATCGGTGTAGCTATGGGCAATGCAGAGCCAGAAGTTAAAGCGGTTGCGGATTACGTGACCACAGATATTGATGATGATGGAATCTTAAATGCGTTAAAACATTTTGAAATCTTGTAACAGGAGTAATGGAAAATGATCAAAGCAGCATTTTTTGATATTGACGGAACATTATTTTCACATACAAAGCATGAGATTCCAGAAAGTACGAAAAAGGCATTGCGTATACTGAAAGAAAAAGGAATCAAGGTGTTTCTTGCTTCTGGAAGAGGCATACAGTCTATAAAACTTATAGACTGGTGTAATCTTGCCTTTGATGGATATGTTACACTGAACGGTCAGATCTGTCTTGATGCAGAACAGAATCTTATTTATGGAGCGCCGATTCAGGGGGAGGATGCAGAATTTCTATTTGATGCATTTGTAAATAAAAAGATTCCTCTGGCAATTGTAGAAAAGGACAGAATCTATTTGAATTATATTGATGATAATGTCAGAAAAGCGCAGGCAGCAGTTGCGATAAAAATGCATGCCATTGAAGAATACAAAGGCGCGCCTGTATATCAATTCATTGGATATATGGGCAGAGAAGAAACAGCGGAGTTTGCAAAGAATATTCCAAACTGCAAGATTACAAGGTGGTTTGAACAGGGAATTGATATTATTTCCAAGGATGGCGGAAAAGCCAAAGGTATTGAAAAAATCCTGGAAACATACGGTTTTACGAGAGAGGAGACCATTGCATTTGGAGATAGTGACAATGATGTGGATATGCTGGAATTTGTCGGAATCGGTGTAGCCATGGGCAATGCAACGAATATGGTGAAGGAAAGAGCAGATTATGTGACAGACCACATTGATGAAAACGGATTATGGAATGCATTACGGCATTTTGAAATTATATAATTCTTAAGGATTTTTGAAGATTTGGCGGAACACTTGATAGAAGCGGCGGTACTGTATAGACTGAATATATCTATATGGTATCGCTTTTTTGATTTTAAACTGACACTTCAATTGAAAAAGTGTATGTTTCAGAAAATATCACTCCCCCTTTGCAGCTTTTTTGATATGATATAGTCAAAGAGAGGAGACAATATGACAATCAGTTTAATGTTCGGTTTTTTTGCAGTAGCAGTACTTGCGATCTGTATCATTCTCCTGATAATTTATTCCTGGAAAATGAAACAACATTACCTGTCTTTGCGGGAAAGCTATCAAAATCTTGAAAAACTAAACAGTAATTTAAGGGCTCAGCGCCATGACTACTTAAATCATCTGCAGGTGGTTTACGGATTGATGGAAATGGAGGAATATGAAGAACTTCGAAATTACCTCCAACCGGTGTATAAAGACATGTTAAAGACCGGCAAGGCGCTAAAGACCTCCAAGCCTGCCATCAATGCACTGTTAAAAGCAAAGATGGACGAAGCAGAAAGCAAGGGAATCGATGTTTACATTGAAGTAAAATCCAATCTGCAGGATCTGCATGTAGAGGACTGGGAGCTATGCAAGGTTCTTTCCAATCTTTTGAACAATGCGATGACTGCACTTTCCGAAAAATCAGGAGAAAAGAAAATTGAGCTGGAAATTACGGAGGACAGGGAGTCTTACCTGTTTACAGTTTCCAATAACGGTCCAATGATTCCAAAAGAAATGCAGGAATCGATTTTTAAGCAGGGAATTACAACAAAAAAAGGGGAAGGTCATGGCATGGGACTCTACATTGTGTCCAATGTGCTGAAATCTTACAAAGGAACAATCAAGCTGGTGTCAAAAGAAAATGAAACGACCTTTTCATTTTCTCTCCCGAAAGAAGAAAGAAGGTGAAGTTTTAGTGGATACAATGGTAGTTTTGGGAATACTCCTATTAATTGCAGGATTTATTCTCGTAGGAATTGAGATGGTGATACCGGGCTTTGGAGCTCCAGGAATCAGCGGCATTGCCTGTCTGGTGGGCGGAATCATTATGACAGCAAAAAATATTGAACAGGGACTTACGCTTACCATGATCGTGGTAGTAATTCTGGCGGTCATGTTTACTCTGATTCTATTATTTTTTAAAAGATTCAAGCCGCCGTTCGTGTTGGAGGATGAGCTGAAGGCAACACCGGGGTACTTAAATTCTTCGGATTTGGAATATCTGGTAGGAAAAGAGGGTATTACATCCACAGATTTAAAACCGATTGGTAAATGTGACATTGAAGGCATAGAATTTGATGTGCGGGCAGAAATCCGATACGTCAAAAAAGGAACTAAAGTGAAGATCAGCCGTATTCATGAGAATACGATCATGATTAAAGAAATCTAAAAGTGAGGGACAGTTATGATAGGCAGAATTATTATTTTAGGAATCATTTTATTACTCGTCATTTTATTCTTTACATTTGTACCTGTAGGATTATGGATCTCTGCACTGGCATCCGGTGTGAAGGTGGGAATCCTTGACCTGATCGGTATGAGACTTCGACGCGTAGCACCTGCAAGAATCGTGATGCCGATGATCAAAGCTACAAAAGCAGGATTGAATACAAAGTTAAATCAGTTAGAAGCGCATTTCCTTGCCGGCGGTGATGTAAACAGCGTGGTTAATGCATTGATCGCGGCTGAAAGAGCACAGATCTCTTTAACTTTCGAGCAGGCATCCGCAATTGATCTGGCCGGCCGAGATGTTTTTGAAGCAGTGAAAATGAGTGTAACTCCGAAAGTAATTGAAACTCCATTGATCTCCGCTGTGGCAAAGGACGGTATCGAGCTTCTTGTAAAAGCAAGAGTGACAGTGAGAACAAACATTGGACGTCTGATCGGCGGTGCCGGAGAATCTACAGTACTTGCAAGAATCGGTGAAGGCATTGTAACAACGGTTGGTTCTTCCAGAACTCACAGTGAAGTACTGGAAAACCCGGATGAAATTTCACAGCTGGTACTTGCAAAGGGATTAGACTCAGGAACTGCTTATGAAATTATTTCGATTGATATTGCAGACATTGATATCGGAAGAAACGTGGGTGCGGATTTACAGAGCCAGCAGGCAGAGGCTGATAATAAGATCGCTCAGGCGAAGGCAGAAGAACGTCGTGCGATGGCGGTTGCCTTAGAACAGGAAATGAGAGCAGCGGTAGTGGAAGCGGAAGCCGAAATTCCAAGAGCCATGGCAGAAGCGCTCAGAAGCGGAAATATCGGTGTGATGGATTACTATAATTTGAAAAATCTGCAGGCTGATACAAAAATGAAAAAGGATATTGGTGAAGGAATCACAAACTACACCAAAGATAAGAAATAGGCAGAAACTATGATAAAAGTATGTATCATTGAGGATGAACCGGAAATCCGAAAGCTTCTTCGAATGATTGTGGAAAAACAGGACGGTTTTACGGTGGTATCGGAAAGCGGAGATTTTGCTTCGGCAATATCAGATTTTACAAAATACCGACCGGATGTGGCCTTTGTGGATATTGACTTAAAGGGTGAGAGCGGCCTGGAATGTGCGAAGGTCATGATGGAACTGAATCCAAAACTGAAAGTGATCTTTGCCACAGCACACAGCGAATATATGGCGAACGCCTTTGAAATTTATGCATTTGATTATCTGGTGAAACCGTTTAATGTGGAGAGGGTCGTAAAGACACTCTCCCGCATTAAAAATAAGGCAGCGGAGGAGTCGGCTGCGACAGTTATTCAGTCGGAAAAGCAGAGTGATAAGCTGATGATCAAGGGCAGGGAACAGATCGT
Organism: Lachnospiraceae bacterium; assembly: GCA_045119215.1. GTDB lineage: Bacteria > Bacillota > Clostridia > Lachnospirales > Lachnospiraceae > RUG11237. The sequence continues at coordinate 18,774 of JBGVDD010000272.1, forward strand.
GTTTGTAGATAAAAAAGACATTGTCTTTGTTGAGCGAAGCGATAATTCCACCAGCATCGTGACGGAGGAGGAAACTTATAAAACTTCCGTATCGCTAGGTGCGATTGAGGAAAAACTGAACCCTGCAGAATTTATGAGATGCCATAAGTCCTATATTATCAATGTTTCGAAAATTTCGAAGATAGAGCCTTACGGGCGATGGACATATATTGTAAAATTTAAAGGAATTTCCGAATCTGCGCTGATGACAGCACAGAATTATGAAGAAATCAAAAAAATATTTGGGTAAATAGAATGATTATCACAGTATGTATGAATCCTGCCATAGACAAGACTGTTGAAATTGACAGACTGATTCCGGGCGGACTGAACAGAATCAAAAAAGTGGAATATGACGCAGGCGGAAAGGGAATTAATGTTTCCAAGACAATTCATGAGCTTGGTGGAACGAGCATTGCAACTGGTTTTCTTGGTGGAAATGCAGGAAAGACCATTGAGGCGGTTTTAAAAGAAAAAGGGATTCCGTGTGATTTTGTATACGTGGACGGTGAAACAAGAACCAATACAAAGGTTTTTGAAAGTACGGGAGAAGTTACAGAATTAAATGAACCGGGGGCAGTCATTAGTGAAGAAAAGCTTCAGGAACTCATCAGAAAATTGGAAGGCTATGCAAATGAGGAGACATTATTTGTTTTTTCAGGAAGTATTCCAAAGGGCGTAGACAAAGAAATTTATGGAAAGCTGACAGAATTGTTACATAAGAAAGGTGCGACAGTTCTTCTGGGATGGATATGAGGCAGAATGCCCTGCCCTTTCGGTAAAGGCACATTCTACTGTAGGCGCTGGAGATGCTATGGTAGCAGCGTTGGCTTATGCGTGGAAAAATAAATTAGACAGAGAAGAGACTATTTGCCTCTGCATGGCGGCTTCCGCAGGAGCGGTTACCACAATCGGTACAAAACCCCCAAGTAAAGAACTGGTAGAGGAATTGAAAACCCAGGTTGTTATTAATTGATGTTTTTTTGGAGGCGCTAGGAATTTGGATAGACTTGACAAGTGATCTGGCAGTTGATATATTCATAACACTTTGGAGGTTGTTATGAATATACAGTTGTCAGATCATTTTACTTATACGAAATTAATTCAGTTTGTTCTGCCGTCAATTGGAATGATGATTTTCACATCTATTTATGGTGTGGTAGATGGATTGTTTATTTCAAACTTTGGGGGAAAAACCGCATTTGCAGCAGTTAACCTGATTATCCCATTTACCATGGTATTAGGTGCCATCGGATTTATGCTGGGTACTGGTGGAAATGCGTTGGTTGCGAAAACATTAGGTGAAGGAAAGCGGGAACTGGCAAATCAGATTTTTTCATTTCTGGTAATTGTATCGATTGTTTCAGGTACATTTGTAGCAATCGTCGGAATTACATTTATGGAGCCTGTAGCTTTGCTTCTAGGTGCAGATGAAGCGATGCTTCGCGACTGTGTGATTTATGGGCGCATTTTAATGGCTGCAACGCCGGCATTTATGCTCCAGATTATGTTTCAGAGTTTCTTAATTACAGCAGAAAAACCGGGAATGGGATTCTGGGTAACTGTAGTTGCCGGGATTACGAATATGGTCTTGGATGCTTTACTGGTTGCAGGATTAAAATGGGGAGTTACGGGAGCAGCACTTGCGACAGGACTTAGCCAATGCGTGGGAGGGATTGTTCCGCTCATTTATTTTGCAAGAAAAAATGACAGCTTACTTCAGATTACAAAAACGAAATTTATGTGGGATGCACTCTGGAAGACCTGTTCGAACGGTATTTCGGAATTCCTTTCCAATATTTCCATGTCACTGGTGTCAATGCTTTATAATCTACAGCTTTTAAAATTTGCGGGAGAAAACGGTGTTGCGGCATATGGTGTCATCATGTATGTGCAGTTTATTTTCATTGCGATTTTTATCGGCTACAACATTGGAACAGCGCCGATCATTGGTTATAACTATGGAGCACAGAACCATAAGGAAATGCAGAATATTTTTAAGAAGAGTATGATTCTTACGGTGTCTGCGGGGCTGGTATTAATGGTCAGTGCATTTGTACTTGCGGCACCGCTGGCGAAGGTGTTTGTAGGATACGACGCAGAATTGTTTGAAATGACAAAAAGAGGATTTGAATTCTATGCAGTTTCATTCTTCCTGTGTGGATTTAATATTTTCGGTTCTTCATTTTTCACTGCATTAAGCAATGGTCCGGTATCGGCAGTTATTTCATTCCTACGAACGGTTGTGTTCCAGGTGGCGGCTGTTCTTGTCCTGCCTGTTTTCTTTGGAATTGATGGAGTCTGGGCATCTATTTCGGTAGCAGAGCTGCTGGCGCTTGCAGTGACGGGATTTTTTCTGGTGAAACTAAGATCACGATATCATTATGTATAATTTTTACTTTGAGAATACAAAAGGATCTATAGAGAAAAATTTCACTATAGATCCTTTTGTATATTATTTAAT
>JBGVDD010000273.1:0-2429 GCA_045119215.1 Lachnospiraceae bacterium
GAGAGGGACGGACAGTTGATTGGACAAAATATGTTCATGCGTGCAAACATCAAAGCAGATGATGGACGAGATATTCCTATTATGACAATGGGACCAATCTGCATTACACCAGAGTTGAAAAGACAGGGATTTGGAAAAAAATTGTTGGATTATTCTTTGAATAAAGCAGCGGAACTTGGTTGTGGAGCGTTGTGCTTCGAAGGTAATATCAACTTTTATGGAAAAAGTGGATTTACATTCGCAAGCGAGTTTGGTATTCGTTATCATGATTTACCTGAAGATGCAGATGCATCATTCTTCCTTTGTAAGGAACTGATTCCGGGATATTTAAGTGGAGTGACGGGTGAGTATACACCACCGCAAGGATATTTTGTGGATGAAGACGAAGCAGAAGAATTTGATAAAGGATTTTCTTATAAAGAGAAACTAAAACTTCCGGGACAACTTTTCTAATTAAACGAGTAAGAAGCAGTGTTTTCATGCGTGGCACGAATCGTGTCACGTATGTGACACTGCGTTTCTTTATGCTTAGGGAGTCTTTTGCTACTTTGAAATTAACCGATAGGCAAAACGAAAAGAGAAAGGACTACGAATAATGAAAGAAAAGGGAAAAAGATTTTTAGGTATAGGAAGTATACTCGTTGTAGGATTTGTTATCTGGACATTATTGATACAAAGGGTAGATGTGCAGCCTTTGGGAGTAAATGGGACTGATATAGGTTTTGCAACAATTAACTGCTGGTTTCATCAATTAACTGGTGTGCATATGGAAATTTATACTATCACAGACTGGTTAGGACTTGTTCCGATTTTTATTTGTATGATATTTGGTGGGATTGGTTGTGTTCAATTGATGAAAGGAAGAAGTTTGTTTAAAGTGGACTATGATATTAGTCTCTTAGGGATATATTACATTTTAGTAGTTTTTGGGTATCTGATTTTTGAAATGATACCAATCAATTACAGACCGATACTCATTGAAGGATTTATGGAGGCGTCTTATCCATCCTCAACTACACTTCTTGTACTTTGCGTAATGCCGACACTTATCGAACAAATAAATCGCAGGTCTAAAAATGAAATTGTTAAAAAGGTTATAAAAGCTTTGGTCATTTGTTTTTCTGCTTTTATGGTATTTGGCAGACTGATTTCCGGTGTGCATTGGTTGACGGATATTGTAGGTTCTATTATGCTCAGTATAGGATTGTTTTGTATTTATAAAGCAGCTGTCTTGTTGTGTTATAAAAGAGAAAATTAAGGAGGTTCTGCTATGGAATTTCATGAGAAACTTCAGGAATTAAGAAAAAGCAGAGGACTTACTCAGGAAGAGTTGGCAGAAGAATTATATGTGTCGAGAACTGCTATATCAAAGTGGGAGTCGGGAAGAGGATATCCAAGCATTGATTCATTAAAGGAAATATCAAATTATTTTTCGGTAACCATTGATGAGTTGTTATCGACGGATAAGCTGCTTTCCATTGCAGAAAAGGAAAATAGAGCAAATCTAAAAGGAATGTGTGATTTATTATTTGGGTTATTGGATGTATTCGCAATTGTTTTAATTGTTTTACCGCTTTATCCAAATGTGGTGGATGGATTTGTCTATTCAGTAAATCTATTTGCATACATTCAGACTACATCATTGAACCGTTCATTGTACTGGATTATGATTGTTTTTCTTGTTGTGATCGGATTTATAAAATTGATACTGATAAAATTAGATATGCAAAGATATAATAAGGTGGCAACAAAGGTATCAATGTCGATTAGTACCTTATCGGTGTTATTATTTGCAATAACCAGAGAATCCTATGCAGTGGCTGTAGTATTTCTGCTATTAGTAATGAAAGGGATATTACTTTTAAAGTGTGCAAAGGTATAAGGATCCGAAAATTTCAGGTTTCACATTTGTTACAATTTCTTCCCAACTTTTTTGCATTATGTGCTATACTATCGTAGGTTGGGAATAAAACGAAATATTGGAGGCAACAAACATGAGTGAAGAAACTGTAAAAGTGGAAGAAACAGTTGTAGAAGCTGTTGAAGAAGTGAACGAAGAGACAGAAGTAAAAGAATCTGCTATCGAGATAGAACCATTATTTGAAGAATATGTTGATTTTGAAACATTCAGCAAATCAGATTTCCGTGTAGTAAAGGTTAAAGAATGTTCTGCTGTAAAGAAGAGCAAAAAACTTTTACATTTCGTACTTGATGATGGTACTGGAACAGACAGAATCATTCTTTCTGGAATCCATGCATTCTATGAACCAGAAGAATTAGTAGGCAAAACACTTCTTGCAATTACAAATCTTCCACCTAGAAAAATGATGGGAATCGATTCTTGCGGTATGTTAATGTCAGCAGTTCATAACGTAGCAGGAGAAGAAAAATTAAATCTTATCATGCTGGATGATGCAATTCCGGCAGGA
>JBGVDD010000274.1:0-4230 GCA_045119215.1 Lachnospiraceae bacterium
ACAAATTAAACTACAAAGAAATAAACAGCTATTAATTTAATTTGTCTAGATAACAGCTGTTTTTATTATTATAAAATGTTAATTAACAGCAAGTGAATCCACTTCCTTTAGCCATGTATATTCCTTCTTATACATTGCAGGTGTATTATTTAATGATAATCCTGTTTCATTATAATACCTGATTCTATCTTCAAGCATCCTGTTATAAACAAAACGCACACACCCAATTGTCTTAGAGATAAGTTCTCTTTGATTCTTATCTTGTTAATTAACATTTTATAATAATAAAAACAGCTGTTATCTAGACAAATTAAATTAATAGCTGTTTATTTCTTTGTAGTTTAATTTGTTTTTTGTATAATCATATTATACAACCATTAAGAAAGGGAAAAGAGAAAGACAATCTGGATTGGACCCCACTTTATCTTTCTCTTCTACAACCATACATATGATATCATTTCCATCACTATTTTTCAATAACCATTCAGAAACATTTAAATACAGTCAGGATAATTATGATAATGACATTCGTTCACTGAATATATACAGATGCAAATGTCCTGTCTGTGGTTCTGTTGGTTTTTTTCATTTTCATGCAAAGTATGAAAGATATCTATCTGATTCTGATTCGGTTATTGTCGTTAAACGTATAATGTGTGAGGCATGTCATACAACTCATGCATTATTACCTGATGTCATTATACCTAATCGTTATTTTTCTTCACCTTTTATCATGAGATTATTTTCTCTTTACTTAAAGGATCGTCTTTCTTTAAGTCAGCTTTCTTGTGCTCTTCATATTTCTATACAGTGTGCATGTTCGCTTGTCTCTTTTTTTGAAAAACATCATCATCAACTTTTTAATATTATCAGTTCCTGCCTTAATATCAGTTTTGATCAGTCTTTCAATAATGAATATTTTTCTCTATTTCATCTTTTCTTTATGCAGTCCCCACACCACAAAAAAAGACACGCCTTTTATATTTCTTCAGTCACATAGATGTTGACTTTTCTTTTTCAGAATATCATTTTATAGTGAATTCAGGGAGGAAAAAATGATATGAACAATAATTTAAGCAACGAAATGGCACTTTTCAAGTACAATCTTATAGCTCCATTAGTTAATGGTACATATACAAAGACTGATACTTCTATTAGTGCTTACTGTATAAGAATGTCGAAGAACACTTATACATTGCCTGATGGAACTGTCAGACAGTTCTCGCACGAAACATTTAAATGGTGGTTGAGAAAATACAGGGAATCAGGTTTTGATGGTCTGATTACCAGCCAGAGAAGTGATAAGGGTAAATCAAGAGTTCTCTCTTCCGAGGTCAGATCACTTATTGTTGAGAAAAAGAAGGAAAACTTCAGGAAAACTGCCACTTCCATCTACAATGAACTGATTGATGAAGGCGTTATTTCAAGCACAGAAGTATCCCTCGCAACTGTCATCAGATACGTCGGCAGAATAAGATCGACCTTGAATATCGTTTCAGGTGAGGATATGCGTGCATTTGAAATGAAAAACGCAAATGATCTCTGGCAGATAGATACAACACATGGCCCTTATATAACTATAGATAATGTTAAGTATAAAACTTATCTTGTGGCTATTATAGATGACGCATCACGACTGATTGTTGGCTATGGATTTTATCTTGCGGATAATGCCGTCAATGTTCAGCTGACACTAAAAGATGCGATAATGAAATATGGTGTCCCAAAAAGACTTTATGCAGATAATGGTTCACCTTACAGGAATACTCAGCTGTCCCTTATATGTGCACACCTTGGTATTTCTCTTGTACATGCACAGGCTTATCATGGGAATTCTAAAGGTAAGATAGAAAGAACTTTTAAAACAATAAAAGAAGGATGGATGTACAATCTTGACTACAGTCAGTTTCATTCTCTAGAAGAGCTGCAGAAGAGTCTTGCAGTCTTCATAAACAATAAAAACAACACAGCTCATTCAATAACCAAAAAAATACCTATCGAAAGATTTCTTGAGGACTCTGAGTATATCACCAGAAAAAGCGAGAAAGCAATCAGACATGCATTTCTTCACACGATAGAAAGAAGAGTAGGAAATGATGCGCTGGTTAGAATAAATACCGAATCATATGAAACGGATCAGAGCCATATAGGAAAAAGAGTTGTCATAAAATACGAACCTGACATGAGTCATGTATATATATATGAAAATGACAGTTTCAAGGAGATATTCAAAGTCAATAAAATTGAGAACAGCCACATCAGAAGAAAAGAGCCGCTGTTTTCTTAGGAGGAGTGATGATATTATGGATATGAGAATGTTTTATGGATTAACACATAATCCATTTGAAAAGAATTCAAAAGATGTGACAGTTGAAACAATAGATACAAAGGAGATGCAGGGAAGACTGAAATATCTTTGTGAGGTTAAAGGCATAGGTGTATTTACTGGTAATCCGGGTGCTGGCAAAACATATAATCTGAGAATATTTACATCTTCGCTGTCGCCATCACTATATCAGGTGGTCTATATGCCTATGTCCACATTAACGACGATGCAGTTCTACAGATATCTGGCAGATTCACTGGGGCTTGAGGTAAAACACTCAAAAGTTGAAAATTTTATAAATATACAGAGCTATATAAAAAGAATGAATAATGAAAAAAGAATAACACCAGTCATAATTATTGATGAAGCACAGTATCTAAAGAGTGAGATATTGAATGACCTAAAGATACTGATGAATTTTGATATGGACTCTGTCAATCACTGTGTCATAATACTTGCAGGTCTTCCAGCACTGTCAAACACACTAAGATATGCCAGTTACGAGGCTATAAGACAGAGAATCACAATACAGTATCAGATTGTGGGAATAGAAGCTGATGAAGTAAAGAATTATATAATAAAGAAACTTGAATCTGCTGGGTTAAATGTCCCAATTTTCACTGAAGATGCATATATATCAGTCGCCAACAGCTGTCAGGGTTCAATAAGAAAACTAAACAACATAGTTACGCAATGTCTTATTATAGGAGCAAATAAAAAATGCAGAGATATAAATAATGAGATTGTAATGAATGCGGTCAATGAGATAAATATGTAGAAACAATAATAAAAACAGATGATGAAATAACATTATTACAGAGGGAGTGGATGATGATGATGCTTAGAAAATTTGATTACGTTTATAGAGATGAAAATGAAGCTAAATATATAGCCAGCGTTTCACAGGTGGAGATTGATCCAACTTATGATTTCACAGTATGTGTTAAAAATAAGGTATATACATGTATTGTGGATAAACTACGTAGTTTTGAATGGAAAATTCATATAGTCTGTGTAAGTGAAAGCGATATAAGCAGGAGAAAAAATTACCTTGCAGAATTAAGCAGTCTAGATGATGTCTACTGGAATGCAGATAGTATTAATGCTGAACTTCATGACTATAATATATCATCAGCTATAGCACAGGGCATAGCTGAAATCTATCGTCGTTTTAAAGGGAGCTTGTGAAAGCTCTTTTTATATTATTTTTTGGATACTATAAATTCTGTATATATTAAAATGTAAAAAACTGTAAAATAAAGTGCATACAAAAATAAATCAGACAAAAAAATAATATACAAATATACATTAAAATAAAGTGACCAAAAGTATTAATTTAATTTGCAAATCAACAGCTTGTATTCAGTTATGAGTTTCCCATTGAAATATCCTGTTGTAAAAACAATCTGGTCTACTGTTCCGGTACTTCCATAATCATCCCCTGACTTTAACTGATTTCCTGCAAGTCTGTAGACATATCCCTGAAATCTTTTGATATCAAATTCTCCGATATCTGAACACTGCATCTCAATATTTGTAATGTTTCCTTCTTCATCCTCTGCCCTAATATCTAGAAAATTCTTTTTGTCCAATACAAATCTTCCTAAACTCTCCGTATTGACCACTCATAGTGTTCTAAACTTCCTGTTTGTAACTGCCTCTACTACAAACTTCAATAATTCTCTTGATTCATCATCATCACTTCCTAAAGTCATTTTAAAAATGACATCATTGCGGTAAGTAATATTCACCTTTCTACCTTTATATTCTACACTGATCATAACTATAACTCCTTTCTAAAAATGTTTTACTTATATATTCCTTTTATTTCGACATTTCTCTTTTTTATTTTATTTTTTTCATAATATGAAAAAAATAGGAGTATTAACTCCTATTAAACTAGC
>JBGVDD010000275.1:0-2411 GCA_045119215.1 Lachnospiraceae bacterium
GCAGCATTTGGGTTGTAAAAAGTGATTGTATAGAGGCTGTAATATGTGTATAATATGAATATACGAGGCAAGTTTGAACTATAAAAAGGATGGTGATATCTATGTCAGTATTACAGCAAGAAGTAGTTGATAAGGTGACAAAGCTTTCTGGTTCTTCCGCATCTGTTAGTATTTTGGCTTTTCAAAAATTATCTATAGGAGTATAATAGTAACAAAACAATTGAAAGGATTCAGACATGGCTATTATTAATTCCGACCTTAATTTACAGTCGTTTTACCCTGCGGATTTAGAAATATATCAGATAGATGAGACAGATGACACAATTTTTATTCGCATGCATTCACGTAGCAAATCTTGTACTTGTCATAAGTGTGGAACTTTATTAGATAAGCATCACGGTTCACATCACCGTACGGTGCAAGATCTTCCAATATTAGGAAAAAGAGTAATGCTGGATATGCAAATATTCGATTATGAATGTTGTAGTGATACTTGCAAGTCATTTGCAGCAACAGAAACATTTGATGGATTTCTTAGCTATAATAGCAGAATGACTGATCGACTGGAAGATTTTGCTTGTCTGCTTGCTATTGAAACAAGTTGCGAAGCTAGTGCTCGGATTATGCGTTCCATGAATGTAAAAATTAGCGGAGATACAATTATCCGTTTGCTATTGAAGAGATATTCGAAACAGCCTAGTGAGATATGTGGTTCAATAGTTGGTGTAGATGATTTTGCATTTAAAAAGCGACAATCTTACGGAACCATCATTGTTGATGAAATAACGCATAGACCTGTAGCTGTCCTTGAAGGAAGAGACGGTACCACCTTAAAGGATTGGCTGAAACAGAATAAGCATGTGACTACTGTAACTCGGGATCGTGCATCTGCCTATGCTAAAGCGGTTGAAGAAATCCTTCCTGACTGTATGCAGATTGCAGATCGATTCCATCTTCATCAAAATTTAATGGATGCTGTAAATAAGGTTCTTGGACGAGAGATTCCAGCTACTAATGCAATTCCTGTAGAGTCAGATATATCATCAGGCAATGGAGAAAACTTATCCACTTCCCTAGAGGAAGAGGGTAAAAAAAATCGCAATGACTGTGGATAACTTGTCGGAAGCAGAAACAAAACGTCGAAAACTAATCGTTCAAATACAGGAACTTTACAAAACAGGTGCTTCTATCCGTGAAATTGCTCGTATTACCGGAAAAGAACGCAAAACTGTAAAAAAATATATAGAAGGAAATCCTGATGAATTATGTCGTAGTAATAAACATGGATGTTTAGAGGGGTATAAAGATTTTATTACCAAGTGTATACAAAAGGGTATGATCCAGTCTGCAATTGCCAAAGAATTAACTACTTTAGGTTATACTGGAACGATTTCAAATGCAAGACAGTACATACGTACCATTGCACTTCAATATGGAATGGAAATTTCAAAATATAGTAACACGCAAGCGCGATACAATGATGATGGCACTGTAAAACCCAAGTTAGATTATATTACCAGAAAAGGTATCTTTAATTATCTATGGATGAATACAGAGTTGACCCAAGCTCATCATGATTACCTGTGGCAACAGCTACCTATTCTTCAAGAGATGGAACGATGTATCAGAGAGTTTCGTGAGATTTTTGATAAAAAAAGTATGCCGAATCTGTACTTGTTTATAGAACGCTATAAGTTTTCGGAAATCAAAGAGATTGCTTCCTTTGCAAACGGTTTGGAAAAAGATATTTGTGCTGTCGAGAATGCAGTTGCAAGCAATCTAAGTAATGGTTTTGTTGAGGGTACTAATAGCAAGTTGAAAATGGTTAAGCGTACCATGTATGGACGCTGTAGTAAACAATTGCTTGAGGCAAAATTAATGTATCGGAACACCACCTAATTACTAACGAATGCGGAAGAACCAGCTTTCTGATGATAATTTGCAATTTATTTTGGATATGATCAATCGTTTTATGCAGCCGGAAGAAATGGCTGAAACGGAAGTTGATTTCAAAAGAATCGGAGTTGCTAAAGGTCAGAGATTATATGATGACGATTATGATTTTGATGAAATGAATGATGATATTGCAAAGATGTTTGGGGTGATGTAATGAAGCTTTTATTGGATACACATGTTGTGTTATGGGCAATGAATGATAACCCAAAGTTATCAGAAAAAGCAAGAAATTTGATTTTGGATTCTCAAAATGAAATATATTACAGTACGGCATCTGTATGGGAAACAACAATTAAGCATATGTCGAAACCGGAAAAAATCATGATAAAATGAAGCATGTGTTATTTCTGTCTAAACTGAATACAAGAAAATGATGGATTAGGATTATTGCCAATTTGGTGATAGTCCTTTTTTGTGTTCAATATGAGATGGAGCAAATGAAAGTATTGAACTTT
>JBGVDD010000276.1:0-3047 GCA_045119215.1 Lachnospiraceae bacterium
GCCGCCTTGATAAAAGGTGCGAAATACTCTGGAAGTATAAATGCCTGTTGCATTCTTAAATCAAAAATTTGATTTGCCACAAGCAAAATTCCTCCATATCCTAACAATCCCCCGGCACAACCAAGAAATAATCCGGGAATGACAGGATACAGAAGTTCCATGATCACCATGCCAAGTACCTGTCTTTTATTCATACCAAGGCACCGATACATACCTATCTCTTTTCTTCTGGATAATATGAAACTCCCAAATGCCTCATACAAAGAGAAAAAGCTAATTACTGCAATCAGAATGGAAAATAGTGGTATCAATACTCTGGAATAAAAATCTTTTTTTGTTGTATCCGATCCAATTCTCTCTAAAGCCTCCTGATAGCCATAGGCAACATTCATTTCTTCTACATTTTTGTACCCTAGCAATACGTCTGCATAATGGGATCTTCCAAAAGAGTTAAAGTCCAATTTCAGGTCTTCCCCATACTTCTCAAGTAGTTCGGTAATGATATCCGTTTCATCAAAGCCCTGCCCCGTTTTTACATTTGCAAATAAAATTTCCTGCTCTGCACTTTGAAATGTATCTATTTCCGAAGGATGCACATAACCATAAGGACAGGCAATATAATCCCCTGCCCCTTCTCCTGCCTCTGTAGCATCATATCTTCTTCTACAATAAATAAAGCCTTCCTCTGACATATATCTTTGTTCAATGATTCCTACAATAGTATACTCTTTTGACAGGATTTTCTTATCTTTGTTCCTAAGTTCCAACTGAATTACTCCGCCTACTTCCGGCTTCATCCCCATACACTGCATGGTAATCCGATCAAGTGTAATTTCACCAGCTTTTTCAGGATATCGTCCCTCTATGGGTGTCAGATGAAACATTTTCTCCGTTGCCTTATTCTCCACCGAACCAATGGGAAATTCTATACCATTTTCGCTGACTGCCTGTCCCAGACAGGATACCATTCCTATTGATTCAAAACGATTATCCTTTTTCATTTCTTCTTTTAACTCCTTAGAAACATCATAAACTGCCAAATCATAAAACCCGCCATTGTTCAAAGTTTCTTCTAACTTTGTCACCACCTGGCTTCTTATCAGAAATGCAGCAGTCATCACTGCCATCATACCAAGTACAATGGTTACAAGCATGGATAGATACATACTCTTGTGCTTACGCCAATAATAAAAAGCATTTTTTATATACATGTTTTTATTCCCCCTTTTCTTCTTTAATACACTCTCGGATTCTCCAGTCCTCATTTTAAGCGACTTTCAATTCCGATTTCTAAAAAATCCCCCCATTTTTTTCAAGAAAACACTTGACAAATCAATCAAAAAATGCGGCGCTTCGCGCCTCTTAGTTATCAAGATATATTCGCGCGCTGCGATATGAATTTTTTGATTGGAGGCGATTTTATGTTACCTGTTAACATCGGTGGTCATTCCACCTATCAAGATACTTTTGTTACTGAATTTTTGAAACTCTATCCTAACCCTTATGTTATTCCTAAGAGTACTTGGGATATAATCGTGAAATTTTGGTACCTTGATCTTTCAGAAACCGATACCATCATGGCTCCATTTTACCCTTCTTCCGGTAAACCTGCATCCAGATTCCCATCCGCATTACTTCGTTCTTACCTACTATCTATTGCTCTACAAATTCCATCTATCACAAAATGGTGTGAGCTTCTTCGTATCACTCCACTTTACGCTATTCTCAGTGGTTTTCCAGTGGATGATACTCCAGGTGTAGGTACTTTTTATGACTTCTTCAACAGACTATGGCAAAGCGACAAAAACAATTACATTAACCAAATCAAATACAAAAAAGTAAAACCGAAAAAAGGTAAAAAAACCGGTGATAAAACTCCTTGCAATACCAATAGTGCTGCTTCAAAGCTTCTTCCTTTTTTACAACGTTTTCAACTACCTAACACCAATCCTTTTTATTTGATTTTCCGCTTATACAAAGAACAGTTTTTGGATACTTCCATTTCAAAAGGCCTGATTTCTCCTAGTAATCTTAGTCTTGCTGGTGATGGCTCTCCCGTTGTAACTGCAAGAATGGAACGTTCAAAGCGCATCTGTAATTGTCCAAAAGGTTCTAGCTGTAATTGTAAACGTAAATTTTCCCAACCTGATTGTAGTTGGGGCTGGGACTCTTCCAGAGAAAAATATTTTTATGGCTATCACCTGTACATGTTTGTTGCTGCTGATTCTGAAAACGATTTACCTGTTTTTCCAATGCTCGAACGTGCATCCAGACATGATATGCTTTCTTTTCTGCATACATTTTTTTCAATGAAATCATATCTTTCAGAGTTTACTATCGAAAAACTGTTTCTCGATGCTGCTCACGATGCATATCCAGTATACGATTACTGTGTAACAAACAACATAACTCCATTTATTGATCTAAACTCTGGCAACAAAGGTAACTTTAAATATAAAGACAGTTTTACTATTGATGCGGATGGTGTACCTATTTGCCAAATGGGCTTACGTATGCGTCACGATGGTGTTGAAAAATCGCGTCATCGTGCTAAATTTCGTTGTCCTCTTGCTTCTCGTAAAAATGGTTGTACCTGCGAAAAGCCTTGTTCTGACTCAAAATATGGCAGAACCGTTCACCTTCTTCAAAAAGACAATCCTAGATTTTTTTGCATACCGCCAAGAGATAGTAAGGAATGGAAATCGGAATACAACAAACGAACTTCGGTCGAACGTTCAAACAAACGAGAAAAAATAGATTATAAATTAGAAGACGGCAGACACCGCTCTTCTAAGATGTGGTACTGCCGTCTCTACGCCATTATGATGCTGCAACATCTTGACGCATGGAAAATGCCAACATACATAGATGTTATATTTGCATTCTCTCAACACTAAAACAGTATCATTATACCACAATTCCAAAAAAAATTCATCTATTTTCCTTAGGTAAAGTGCGCCCTTTTTTACCAAATCCTATCAAAATCCCAAAATATTCAGTTGTCAAAAATCAGTATTAACCTTCTCTTCAATAATCCGAGAGGCTAT
>JBGVDD010000277.1:0-59156 GCA_045119215.1 Lachnospiraceae bacterium
ATCTACGATGCATGGGGCTGAAATTTCGCGCAATATCATTCTTGGCGCATAGCTTAACAGCAAGTGTTAAGCTTGCGTCTGTACAGTAACAACAGTTCAGCCATAGGCTAAACTGTTACTTAATCGGGCAATGCCGACAAATGCAAAATTGCCCGATTTTTGTTAAATGCACATTTTTGCACGGTCAGCGCAGTAAATGCGCAGACCTGCCTGAACTGTTACTAAATCACACCAAGAAAACACAACACCTGCAATATTACTATCACAGGTGTTGCAATTACAACTTTTTTTAATTAATTTTTATTCATCTTCTACAGTTGCTTTTTCATCAGCAGTAATAGCGATGGATAATTCCTCTAGCTGCTTATCATCTACCACATCCGGTGCATTTGTCATTAAGCAGGATGCATCCTTAACTTTAGGGAATGCAATGACCTCTCGTATGCTGTCAGCACCTGTCATCAGCATTACCAAACGGTCAAATCCGTAAGCCAGACCTGCGTGTGGTGGAACACCGTACTTAAATGCATTCAGCAGGAATCCAAATCTCTCCTCTGCCTGTTCCGGAGTAAATCCTAGAATTTCAAACATTTTTGACTGAATATCATTCTGGAAGATACGCACACTTCCTCCACCAATTTCTGTACCGTTTAAGACAATATCATATGCCTTTGCCCGCACCTTGCCTGGATCTATAGTAAGCTTATCCAAATCCTCCTCCATAGGCATGGTAAATGGATGATGCATAGCCACATATCTATTCTGTTCCTCTGACCACTCTAACAATGGGAACTCTGTTACCCACAAGAAATTAAACTGTTTCTTATCCAGCAAGTCTAAATTTCTGGCAAGTTCCAATCGAAGATTTCCCAACACATCCCAGACTACACTATTTTTATCAGCTGCAAAGAATAATAAATCTCCTGGCTTTCCTTCCATACGTTCCACGATGGCAGATAATTCTTCCTCAGTCATAAACTTAGCAAAAGAAGATTTGTAACTTCCATCCTCGTTGATGGAAAGATATGCAAGACCCTTTGCACCATATTCCTTTGCAAAGTTCACCAAAGCATCAATTTTCTTTCTTGGCATAGCTCCCTGACCATTGGCATTGATACCACGAACACTTCCTCCGTTTTCCAGTGCCGATGTGAATACACCAAATCCACATTCCTTCACCAAATCCGAGATATCTTTCAACTCCATACCAAATCTGGTATCCGGCTTGTCTGAGCCAAATCTATCCATGGCTTCCTGCCAGGTCATTCTTTGAATTGGCAGCTGTACATCTACTCCAACGGCTTCCTTAAACACCTTTTTCAACAGTCTTTCGTTTACCTCAATTACATCATCAATATCTACAAAGGATAATTCCATATCAATCTGGGTAAATTCCGGCTGTCTGTCCGCTCTTAAATCTTCATCTCTAAAACATCTTGCAATCTGGAAATATCTGTCATATCCCGAGCACATTAACAACTGCTTAAACAGCTGTGGAGACTGTGGCAGTGCATAAAAATTCCCTGGATGTACACGGCTTGGCACCAGATAATCTCTGGCTCCTTCCGGAGTAGACTTAATCAACATGGGAGTTTCAACCTCCAGGAAGCCTTCTTCTGCAAGAAAATTTCGCACTGTGGTTGCCACTTTACTGCGAAGCATTAAATTTCTTTGAATGTCCGGCCTTCTAAGATCCAGATAACGATATTTTAATCGAATATCCTCTTTCGTTTTGCTGTCCTCTTCAATTGGAAATGGAGGTGTCTGTGCCTCTGAAAGAATACGAAGCTCTGTTGCCCGAATCTCTATTTCGCCTGTAACCAGATTTTCGTTGACTGCGCCGGAACGGGCTTCCACTCTACCCACAACCGCAACTACAAACTCACTTCTTAATTTTTCTGCCTTTGCAAATCCTTCCGCCTTTACATCGCTCTCCTCAAAAATAATCTGCATAATTCCGGAACGGTCCCGTAAATCCACAAAAATAATTCCACCTTTATTTCTGCTTTTTTGTACCCAGCCCATTAAGGTAACTGTGCTTCCAATTTGCTCTTTGGTTACCTCTGCACATCGATGCGTTCTCTTTAGGCCTTTCATTGTTTCTGCCATGTTTTTATCCTCCATATCAATCACATTATAACTGTTTATCCGTATCTGTTCAGAAGTACTGAATAGTTACGTTGTACCTATCGTTAAACTAATCCGTTAATTTCAACTGTCTTTCTTCTAGTATTTCATCCATGGAACCACTGCATATCATTGCTTGAAATGCTAAAAATATTCGCATATCAAAGTCTTTAAACTGTTCTGCCATCAGTTCCATAGCTGTATCTTTATCAAATGCCTTCCTATAAGGCCTGTCTGAGGTAAGAGCGGCAAACACATCGCAAACTCTTACAATCCTGGCACCATAGGGAATTTCCTCCCCCTTTAAGTTATTAGGATATCCTGAACCATCAAAATTCTCATGATGATACCTTACCGTCTCCAGAACAAACTGAGAATAGTCCCGTTCACCGAGGATTTCATATCCCACTTCCGGGTGTAAATGCATATATTTATTAGACTCAATTTTCAGCAATTCCTTTGGTCTGCCGTACAAATAGGAGCTTAATTTCATCTTTCCAATATCGTGAACCATACCTGCATTGGCTAACTCCAAACATATCGTCTGGGATTCCCCTAATTCTTTTCCTAAGTAATACGCCAAATTGCTAACCACAACAGCATGCTCCAGCCCTTCCTTCATATCACCTACAACAATTTCATCTTCTGGATTCGGATTTTCCTGTTCAACATAATCCTCCACAAATTTGAGAGTCATATTCTTTCAACACTTCCTCTTTTCTATCAATCATCTCATGGATTCTCTCCATATAATTGGATACATCTTTTACATTCTCTACTCGATGAATTTGCCCTTCCTCTACCAAGAATTTCGTAGAAGCACCTGCACCTGCTGCCACAATAGTCTGTTTCTCCTCCATAATGAGAATGTTGTACAAACCTGTGTGCCCATCTTTTGTATAACCTACATTTTCCAAGTTACCGCCCATATTTTTCTGCCGATACAAATAATATGGTTTCATCCCCATACTTTTCGCTGCCTGGGCTGCTATTTTCATCATATCTTCCGGTGCTGAGTTAATATCACTCTCATAATCATCGATATGAAGCTTTAATCTGGCAGCCCGTTTTAACGCCAAGGTATGTACTGTCAGATTTTCCGGAGACAATTTTTTTATTTCCTCCATGGTCTTTTTGATATGTTCCACATTTTCTCCCGGCAATCCCAATATAACATCCATATTTATGGTGGAAAATCCCACCTCCCTTGCCAGGTAAAATGCTTTACGTATGTCTTCAACTGAATGTTGTCTGCCAATAATTTTTAAAGTTTCATCGTTCATGGACTGAGGGTTAATGGAAATTCTGTCAATACCGCTTTCATTTAACGCTATTAATTTCTCTTTTGTGATGCTGTCAGGGCGCCCCGCTTCCACACAAAATTCTTTCACATAAGAACAGTCAAATTTTTCACGTATAAATCCTATTAATTCCTTTAGCTGCTCTGCTTCCAAAGTGGTAGGAGTTCCACCTCCAATATAGATAGAATCCAAACGAACATTTTTCATTTTTTTTGAAATGTAGGTCAGTTCTTCAAATAACGCCTGCAGATATTCTCCTGTACGTTCTTTCCAGCGAATAATAGGATAAGAAGTAAACGAACAGTACAAACAAGTAGTAGGACAGAAAGGTATTCCCACATATAAACTGTATCCCGTAGGATAGTCAAATTCAGCCAGTTTTGCAAGCTCTGCCTTGGCAATTTCCATGGCTAAATCAATTTTTTCCTCCGTCATACAGTATATTTCTCTTAATTCTTTTCGCACTTCCTCTTCTGTTTTCCCTTGTTCCAGTATATTCATAACAATCTTCACCGGACGAATTCCCGTAAGGTTTCCCCAAGGTAGTATCTTCCTTGTATATTCTGACAACATATGATAAAGACATATTTTCATCTGCCTTTTACGCCACTTTCTATCATCATTATCCCAAGAAACATCCTTTTTCCAGAAATCTTCACATTCTGAATTCTTTAATAAGAAACTAACTCCTGATTCCGTATATAGCGTTTCCAAGAAAATTCCTTTAAAGTCTTTTGGTATTCCTTCCTGAAAGGTAACCTTAATCTCCTCTCCAGGAAAAAAAGCCTGTACTAATGTATATATATCATACTGAAAATAGTCGATACTCAAATCTATCTGTATCACTTGATTTTCTCCTTTATCCTCAAACTACACAAATGGATTATTTGCTTTCTCATGCTCTATGGTAGTGACAGGACCATGTCCCGGATATACATACACTTCATCTGGCAATGCAAATAGCTTTTCTGTAATAGATTGCCTTAACTGTGCTGAACTGGAGGTGGGAAAATCTGTTCTCCCTACAGATTCTGAGAATAAAGTATCTCCACTTATAACAATTCCTGCTTCCTCAAAATAATAACTCACACCTCCGGCAGTATGCCCTGGAGTACCAATGACCTTTATCTTCATTCCTGCCAATTCCAGAATCTGACCATCTTTTACCGCTTCATCTGCCTTTGTACTAAAGGGCTGACCAAACATATGGGACACATTTAAATCCGCACTTTCTATCAGTGCCACGTCCCCTTCTCCAATGTACGCTTTTACACCTGCTGCCTTTCTCAGTGCATCCAATCCCATCACGTGATCGAAATGGCCGTGAGTCAACAAAATCCCTTTAATATTCATACCACGCTTTGTAATTTCTTCATAAATTCTCTGGCCCTGATCGGCCGGATCAACTACCACAGCTTCCTTTGTATCCTCATTTAACACATAATAACAATTGGTCTGTACCGGACCTACTACCATTCTTCCAATTTTTATATTGCTCATATAACCTCCTAGCCAGTTGTTCTGACCACGTCAATGACACTTTCTACTTGTCTGATCTGATCTACCAGACGAATCAGTTCTTCCTTGCACGAAACATCAAAGGACATAGATAATGTTGCTGTTCCTTGTTTACTTGTACGAACATTCATAGAAGTTACATCTATTTTGCGCTCAGTAAACAATTTTGAAATATCCACAAGTAAGCCTGTTCTATTCTGGCTGTATATCTTGATTTCTGCCAAATATTTTTCGTTAGTTGCGTCTGTTTTCTGCCATTCTGCATCAATAAGACGCTCTCTGTCAAAATCATGAAGATGAATAATATTGACGCAGTCGGTTCTGTGAATGGAAACACCACGTCCCCTGGTTACAAATCCAACAATCTCGTCCCCAGGCAACGGACTACAGCATTTTGAAAATCGAACCGCAACGTCATGAATTCCCTTTACCACAATACCGCCTTTTACCTTGGATACTGGCAGCTTGTCATGATTTTCCGCCACACTTTCCAAAACCTCTGCATCAGTAACTTTTTTGTTGTGTTCTTTGTCATATATCTCACAAAGTTTATTAACAACCTGACCTTCCTTCAAGCCGCCATGGCCTACTGCTGCAAGCACGGACTCCCAATCCTTGAATCCATACTTATGCATGACAGCTTCCATGTACTCATTCTTCAATATGTCCGAAATATTAATGGACTTAGCTTTACAATACTGATTTAAAAGTTCTTTTCCTTTTACAATATTATCATCCTTTAATTCATTCTTATACCACTGATTTATCTTATTCTTCGCCTGGGTACTCTTTACGATGGACAACCAATCTCTACTAGGTCCCTTGGAATTTTGGGATGTCAAGACCTCTATACGGTCTCCGTTTTGAATTACATAATCAATAGGCACAAGCTTGCCATTTACTCTGGCCCCCACCATTTTGTTACCTACAGCACTGTGAATACTGTAAGCAAAGTCAATAGGAGTGGAACCATTTGGCAGATTTTTCACATCTCCTGACGGTGTAAAACAGTATACATTTTCAGAAAACAAATCCAGGTCACTTTTTAACAGTTTTAAGAATTCTTTGTTATCTGACATATCTTTCTGCCATTCCAGAATCTGACGTAACCAGCTTAACTTTTCCTCTTCCTGTGCTTCTACTTTCTTTCCATCAGATGCCTCTTTATACTTCCAATGTGCAGCAATACCATACTCAGCAGTACGATGCATTTCAAAGGTACGAATCTGCACCTCAAAAGGCTGACCGCTAGGTCCTATCAAGGTGGTATGCAATGACTGATACATATTTGGTTTTGGCATTGCAATATAATCTTTAAATCGCCCCGGAATCGGCTTATACATTTCATGTATAACACCTAAAGCCGCATAACAGTCCTTGACAGTTTCTACAATAATACGAACTGCAAACAAATCATAAATCTGTTCTAATGTCTTATCCTGATTCACCATTTTTTTGTAAATACTAAAAAAATGTTTTGCCCTTCCATCAATTTGGGCCTGGATTCCGGCACGTTCAATATTCCGCTTCACATCTGCCACAATGTCCCGGACAAACTCTTCCCTGGCACTCTTTCTCAAATTTATTTTTTGAGCCAATTCCTGGTATTTTTCAGGTTCCAGGTATTTTAGTGACAAATCATCCAACTCAATTTTAATCTTGGAAATACCAAGTCTTTGTGCAATGGGCGCATAAATATCCATAGTCTCTCTGGCTTTTTCTTTCTGTTTTTCCGGACGCATGTACTTTAGTGTACGCATATTATGCAGTCTGTCCGCTAGTTTAATCAAAATAACACGGATATCTTTTGCCATAGCCAGAAACATTTTCCTTAAATTTTCTGCCTGCAGTTCTACCTTGTCCATAGAATAATTTAACTGTCCCAGTTTTGTCACACCGTCTACCAACAATGCAACTTCTTCCCCAAATTCCCGGGCAATTTCCTCATCTGTCATCACAGTATCTTCCACTACATCATGCAGCAATCCTGCAACAATGGTTTCTTTATCCAATTCTAAATCTGCCAGGATAATAGCCACACATAACGGATGAATAATATAGGGCTCACCTGATTTTCTAGCTTGACCCTGATGAGCATCATTAGCGATTTTATACGCTTTTTCTATCATTGAAATGTCCGCAGATGGGTGATATCTGCGCACACTGGCTATCAGTTCATCATAAAGCACCTGAGGACTGGTAAAATCCTGCATGGTCTTTACATTACCATCACTGATTTTTTTCTCTCTTTCTGATAATTTTATTTCATTACTGTTTTCTTGCACTTCAGCCATTTTCATCACCACTTTTTCGTTTTTGTTCTTGCAAGTTTTAAAAGTTAATTCTGTTGTAACTATTTACCTTCATAACGTAATACTGTCTGAACGTCGTAACCTTCTAGTTTCTTTCTTCCTTCCAATCCAGCCAGTTCCATCAAAAATACAACTTTCACTACCTTTCCACCAAGTTTTTCCACTAGCTTAATAATCGCCTCAGTAGTTCCCCCTGTGGCAATCAGGTCATCTACAATCACAACTCTCTGTCCCGGTTTTATGGCATCCTTGTGTATTTCCAGTACCGCACTTCCATACTCTAAGTCATACTCCTGTGAAATAGTTTCACAGGGCAGTTTACCTTTTTTTCTCACCGGAACAAAGCCTTTTTTATTGATATAAGCGATGGGAACACCAAAGATAAATCCTCTGGATTCCGGCCCAACCACAAGATCGAAGTCTGTATCTTTTAATAATTCCTGTATAGAATCAATGGATAACTGTAATCCGTCCCCATCCTGTAAAACAGTGGTGATATCCCTAAACACAATACCAGGTTCCGGAAAATCCGGTATGCTTCTTACATATTCTTCAAGCTTCTTCATCCCTTTTTCCTCCTTCTGTCTTCAAGACTTACTGGCAAACATCAATGAAACCAGTTCCCTACTCCACGTCCTTCATACTGAAGCTGATTCTGCCCATCTTATCTTTTCCAAGGCAAACCACCTTCACAACATCTCCTAAAGTCAGCACATCTTCTACACGGTTGATTCTCTCTTTAGAAATCTTTGAAATGTGAACCATCCCCTCTTTTCCTGGTGCAAACTCAAGAAAAGCTCCAAATTCTTTGATGCTGATAACTTTACCGGTCAGAACCAAGCCTTCCGTAAAATCTGTGGTGATAGTCTTAATCATCTGGACAGCTTCCTGCATCTTATCCTGTTCTACACCACATACAGACACAAAACCTTCATCTGTGATATCAATCTTCACACCGGTTCTCTCTATGATTTCATTGATGGTCTTTCCGCGCTGTCCAACCACATCTCCAATTTTGGCTGGGTCAATCTGAATCTGAATAATCTTTGGCGCAAACTCTCCCACTTCTTTTCTAGGCTCAGAAATAGCCGGCTTCATGCAGGTATCCATAATAAACATTCTTGCTTCTCTACATCTTCTGATGGCGCCTTCTACGATAGGACGTGTCAATCCATGAATCTTAATATCCATCTGAATAGCAGTAATACCATCCTCAGTTCCTGTCACCTTAAAGTCCATATCTCCAAAGAAGTCTTCCAATCCCTGAATGTCAGTAAGCAGTACATAATCATCATCTGTATCCCCTGTCACAAGTCCACAAGAAATTCCCGCCACCATCTTCTTAATTGGCACACCTGCTGCCATCAAAGACATGCAGGAAGAACATGTGGATGCCATAGATGTGGAACCATTAGACTCAAAGGTTTCTGAAACACTTCGAATAGCGTATGGGAATTCTTCTTCTGTTGGTAACACTGGAATTAAAGCTCGTTCTGCCAACGCTCCATGTCCAATTTCACGACGTCCTGGTCCTCTGGATGGCTTTGTTTCACCTACAGAGTAAGACGGGAAATTGTAGTGATGCATATATCTCTTTCCTGTTTCTAATTCATCCAAACCATCTAATTTTTGTGCTTCTGATAATGGAGCTAAAGTAGTTACATTACAAATCTGTGTCTGGCCTCTGGTAAACATGGCAGAGCCGTGTACTCTCGGAATAATATCCACCTCTGCTACCAAAGGACGGATCTGTGTCAATTCACGGCCATCCGGGCGCTTGTGATCTTTCAAAATCATCTTACGCACTGTCTTTTTCTGATACTGATATACTGCTTCGTCTATCAAAGCAAGCCACTCTTCATTATCCGCAAACTTTTCTTCTAACTGTTCTTTTAAGGCACGGATATTTTCCTCACGAACCTGTTTGTCATCGGTAAAAACAGCCTCTTCCATCTTTTCTGGTGGAACAATCTCCTTGATTGCCCCAAACAATTCCTCGGGAATTGCACAGCTTGTATACTCATGCTTTTTCTTTCCACATTCTGCCACGATGGTGTCAATAAAAGCGATTACCTGCTGATTCACTTCATGAGCCTTATAGATAGCCTCTATCATCTTATCTTCCGGAATTTCATTTGCTCCGGCTTCTATCATGATAACCTTTTCCTTTGTGGATGCCACAGTAAGCTTTAAATCAGAAACCTTCATCTGTGCCTGACTTGGGTTGATGATAAATTCTCCATCAATCATTCCTACCTGGGTGGTAGCACATGGGCCATCGAAAGGAATGTCTGAAATTGCTGTTGCAATGGCTGAACCAAGCATTGCGGTAAGCTCCGGACTACATTCCGGATCCACAGACATAACCAAATTGTTTAAAGTCACATCATTTCTGTAATCCTTTGGGAATAAAGGACGCATAGGTCTGTCGATTACTCTGGAGGTCAACACTGCGTTCTCGGAAGCTTTTCCCTCTCTTTTATTAAAACCTCCTGGAATTTTTCCTACAGCGTACATTTTTTCTTCGTATTCTACGCTAAGTGGGAAAAAGTCAATTCCTTCTCTTGGCTTTTCTGAAGCTGTTGCTGTAGATAAAACGGTTGTGTCTCCATAATGCATAAATGCTGCGCCATTTGCCTGCTTTGCCACTCTGTTAACATCTACAACCAGTGTTCTCCCTGCAAGCTCCATTTTAAAACTCTTGTACATATTTTGTATCTCCTTTTCTTAGATTGGGTAGAAGATACCGAAACTACAAAAGAACCTGCAAATTCTTGTGAGCTCTTTTGTGGTCTCGGGAATTCACTTCTACCTGGGTATTAAAAAAACACAAAGAGGACGGAAATCTCCGCCCTCTGATTTGGGAATTTCCCGCAAAAGCTATAATTATTTACGGATTCCTAAACGTTCGATTAAGGAACGATATCTTTCGATATCTGTCTTCTTTAAGTAAGCAAGTAAACCACGTCTCTGACCTACCATCTTTAAAAGACCACGTCTTGAGTGGTGATCCTTCTGATGTACTTTTAAATGCTCAGTTAACTCCTGAATTCTTGCTGTCAAAACTGCGATCTGTACTTCTGGAGATCCTGTATCTCCTTCTGTTCTTGCGTATTCAGCGATGATTGCCTGCTTCTTTTCCTTTGAAATCATTTTCATTTCCTCCTTGTTTTTAAACGCCATATATTAAGATGCCGGTCGGAGAGTCCAAGCTCTGAATATTGGCTAATGATTAATACTTCGATAGTATATCATAATGTCTTTTGGTTTGTCTATATCTATTTTTCATTTTGTTCATCCTTATGTAACAGTTCAGGCAGGTCTGCGCATTTACTGCGCTGACCGTGCAAAAATGTGCATTTAACAAAAATCGGGCAATTTTGCATTTGTCGGCATTGCCCGATTTGGTAACAGTTTAGCCTATGGCTGAACTGTTACATCCTTATAACTTACTTCTACCAGTGCCAGACCATGGGCTGGTGCCATAAAACCAGCCTGAAACCGATTCTTCGATTCAAAAATATATGGAAGCTCTTCCACACGTTTCTTTCCCGTGCCAATTTCAAGTAAAGTGCCAGTTAATATGCGCACCATATGATACAAAAAACCGTTTCCACGAAAGTAGATGTATACCAAGGAATCCTTTTCCTGAATCACAATGTCCTTTAGAATACGAACAGTATCCTTATCTTTTCGTTTTTCAGAAGAAAATGCCCTAAAATCTCTCTCCCCTAAAAGATAGGAAATTGCCCTGTTCATCTCCCCTAAATCCAGCTTTTGGGGAAAACTGTAGGTATATCGTCTGGTAAACACACCTGGACGCTCTCTATTGTCAATTTTATAACAATAGACTTTCTCCACTGCATCAAATCTACTGTGAAAATCCTTTGACACTTCCTCCATACAGTATACCCGAATATCCTCTGGCAAATTCCTATTTAGCCTTTCTTGAAACTCTCCAATATTTTCTATTTTGTATCTGTCCGACACCTGGAAATTTGCCACCTGTCCATAAGCATGTACCCCTGCATCCGTTCTTCCTGATGCAATCAGCTTTATGGGACTCACCCCCAATATTTTTTCCAAAACACTTTCCATCGTACCCTCTATGGTCAGTCTTCCTTGCTGCTTCTGCCATCCTTGATATCTTCCCCCATCATACATAAAGGTTAATTTGTAATTATATTTCACTGTAATCTCTCATTTCTTCATTCTTCATTTTTGTGGAAAGTATAGCACAATTATGATATACTGAAAAGCAAAAGATTATGACATTTAAAAGGAGGAGCGGTTAGTATGACAAAACTAATGCTGGTAGATGATGATACGGAGGTATTAGCCATTAATCAGAAATATTTTGAAAACAAAGGTTATCAGGTTTTTACTATGAATAATGCCCTGGATGCCATTAAAAATATCCCCACTATATTGCCAGATTGTATTGTAATGGACATTATGATGCCTAAAGTGTCGGGTTTCCATGCTTTTCCAAAAATCAGGGAATTAACAGATGCTCCTGTTATTTTTCTCACTGGATGTACCGACGAGGATCATAAAATCAATGGTCTTTTACTTGGAGGGGATGACTACATGGTAAAACCATATAGTCTCCGGGAATTAGAAGTTCGGATCATGGTCCAGTTAAGGAAACAGCAGAATACGGATAACAAAAACATTTTATCCTTTCCTCCCCTCACCATCCATACTACCACACACAATGTGTACTATAATGAGAGCGAGGAAATCATTCTTTCCAACAAAGAATATAGTTTTCTAGCCTTGCTGGCCTCTAAACCCAATACCCCATGGACTTTTCAGGAAATTGGTGAAAACCTCTGGGGAACTTATAGCGATTCCGATCGACGTACCATTATGGTCATTGCCAGTCGTCTCAGAAAAAAATTAGCCGATTATGATGGTTTACAGGAATATATCGAAACCGTATGGTCCAAGGGATACAAATTTAGTCCCAATTAGACCTAATTAAATCAGAAAGAAGGGAGACTATCATGACGAAAAAAACTTCATTTTCACCACCTGAACTTAACACTGAAGAATTATCAAAAGCCCTTTATGAGGTCACACAGAAATTAGAACAATCCAACCAGCTTTTAAAAGAAACCCAGCAGCAAAAAGATTTATTATTTGCAAATATATCCCACGATTTGCGCTCTCCCATTACAGCTATTCGAAACTCCGTGGAATATCTTCTCTCCCTAGACAATGTATCAAAAGAGGAATTAACCACCTCATTGGAATTAATACAGCGGCGTAGTATATACTTAGAGCATCTGATTAATGACGTGTTCCTGCTGTCTTCCATCAGTGCAAACACCAAAAAACTTCATTTGGAAACTGTACCGATTTTTTATTTTTTAGAGGAATTTTTCTTTACTGTTTCTGAGGAAAGTCGTTTTCAACACAGGAATCTTGCCCTGAAAGTTCCTCAAGATTTAGAATGCCTTGTATCCATTGATACCAAAATGTTTTGGCGGGTACTGGATAATCTTTTTTCTAATGCCCTAAAGTATTCCTTTGACGGTGCATCCATCACCTTAGGTTCAGAAAAAAAAGACTCTAAAGTGCATATCTACGTAGCAGATACAGGTATTGGCATAGAAGAAAAGCATCTAAAAAAGATATTTGATACTTCCTATATGGTTGAAGATGCCCGAACCCCTTCTTCCACTACAGGTACCGGTTTGGGGCTTGCTATCGTAAAAGCAGCTGTGGAAAGCTTTCGGGGACAAGTCTGGTGTGAGAGCCAGCAAAACAAAGGCAGTGTTTTTCATATTACCCTTCCCCTACTATCAGAATCATAACCTTTATATATCATCATCCAAAAAAGGCAGCCATTGGCTGCCCTTTCTTATGTCAGACTGATAAATCCATTTTCTTCCAATTTCCCAAGGAATTCATTTACAGATTCCTGGCACTCCGGCTCTTCTACTTCGTAGATATCTAACAGGCCGTTTACAATATCAGATACCTTAATGTCATCTTTTAACATTTCCCATATATCGTTTGCCGAACCTTTCAGCATAAAATATTTTCCAGTTTCAAAATCAATCATTACCTTTTCCCCTGCCAGCTCTGATACATCTGGTCTCTTTAAAATTTTAATTACTCTATCCATATTTTTCCTCACTTTCTCTATGGTTTTGATATCCCAAGAATTAATTTTATTTTATTTTTCATATCCTGTTTTAAGAAAAACATCACTAGTTCTTTGCATACTTGTCCTTTGTACTCCCTAACACATTCCTGTATCATCTCATCCTGTTCCAGAAAATCATTTAGTGTATCTTTATCTTCTTTTCTCCATCCCAAATACTCTCTTTTAAGGTGATACTTTTGCCTGATATAAAAAGAAATCCAATAATGCATGATTTTTCTTTTTTCTGATTCATATATCCCCTTTTCCCGAAAGGTTTCCTGAAAGGTATGGAAAATTTTCCTTCTGCTTTGATATTCATACCACACATCCTGAATTATTTTATTCTCCTTTCTGGACAAAGACTTCTCCTTAGTACAATCATAACAGTATAAATGTTTTCCAATCACCTGCACCTTTTTAATACAATTCATGTAATTCAGATTAAATATAAAATCTTCCCCTAACCCCGCATCTTTATCAAAAAACAATGTGTGGTTCATAATAACACTTCTGCGAAACATTTTGTTCCACACCACACCATAATAATGATGCCCCGGGTCTTTTAATATGTTTTTCAAATATCCTTCCACTGAATATAATTTGGATTTTTCTCTTATAGTACATGGTATACGGTAGTTTCCTATTTTCTTATAATATGTACATACCGCAAGGTCTGCCCCTGATTTTTCCATTGCCTTTTCCATAAGTGATACCATACCATCATAATAAAAATCATCCGCGTCCACAAACATAATATACTCTCCACGGGCATGTAACAGACCATAGTTTCTCGCTCGTGCTACCCCCCCATGCATCACTCTTTGGAATATTACTCTACTATCCTTTTTTTCATAAACTCGGCATAATTCCTGACTCTTATCCTGAGAGCCATCATCAACAATAATTAATTCCAAATTTGCATTTTGTTGTCCTAATACAGATTCAATACATTTTTGTATGGTATTTTCATTGTTATACACGGGAAGAATCACGGATACCAATTGATTTCTTATTTTTTCCCTCATACTAAGTTACCTGATCAATCATATCCATTAGCTTATCTGAAATCCCTTTTCGCACTTTGCGGATAAATAATTCTTCCCTTGCCATAAGCTTTTCATAATCTTTTTCATCAAAAACCGTAATTTCTTTTGGATACTCGAAATAATGAATATTTCTCCAATTCACCAGCCATCTTTGCTCTGGCTCATCATATTTTATGCAACGGTATTTAAATTCAGAATTATGAACAATGGTATGAAAATATTCCTCGTCGGGAAATTGCACATGTCGCATTATTTTATTAAACTTAGGATGGGTTCTCTCAAAATCCACAATGTACTTTGCACAATCCCTGGTGATTGCCCATTGTGCCGTTCCATAATACATTTCTAAGGACTGTCCTTTTTCCCGTATTACACCATCAAACAATATGGTTTTCACACTGATACACGCCAGCAGACCGTCATGCAGAATTTTTAATACCTTCGATTTATTCTTAAGATAAAAATCGTCATCCCGTTTATTATAAATCCGGTATTTCCTTGCATAATGCCAATCTTTTGTTTTTGCTATCTTACAACCTCTAATAAATTCCTTTCCTTTATGCTTTTCAAAAAATTCTTCAATTTCTCTATTACTCTTAATTGGGTAATCTAAATTTTGCAAAACAACAAAATAATCATATTCACGTTTTGATGCCAACGCTTGGTTTAGCATTTGAATGGTAGCTTCAATAGCGTTATACCCCCCCCAATACACTTTAACCCTGTTTTTGAGCAATGTTACCCGTTTTATATTTTCCAGAGCCCTCTCAAATGGAGCAATATCCTGTTTGGCATCCACGTGAACAAACATGTCAAAATCCTCATTTTGAGTAAGTTTCTTTGCCACTCTTGCCACGATTTCAGGTTCACAATGGCACAAGTTTAAAAATGCTATCTTCATGGCTGCCTCCTACCTGCTAAATTCATAATGAATTAAATTCAAAATGCCAGTACACAAATATAAAACAAAATACATTTTCATTTTCAGTAATCCAAAGGGAATTCTCTTAATCCCCCCCTTATTTCCCACATAAAATCCTTTCACAATCTCTGCTACTCTTTCATCTTGCAAATAGCTTTTAAACAATTTATACCGTTTCATAAAACTGTAATTTCTGTTCTTCTTTGAAAACAAAAAAGCCAGTTCAATTGCAGACATAACCACAGTTCCTGACCAGTATTTGGACAAATCAAAATCACAACGATTTCTAATGTCTCCTGTCAGAACACTTCTAGCGTCCATAAGTTTTTGTTTTCCCTTCAGTTTCGCTACCGGATCCTGTTCATACATGTATATCGTAGAGGTTTCTCTTGTTACCAAGTAATAATAGCATTTTTTATGAACATAACACTTCTTAGCGAAACTTAAATACTGCGTGATAAATATTGTATCCTCCCCAACTTTTAAATTCTTATCAAACATCAGCTGATTTTCTTTGATAATTTTTGTGCTGACCATAGTTCTCCAAAGTGCGGGATTTTCTACATACAGTCCATTTTTTTTACCAGCCAGCCAATCGTTCACACCCTGTTCTGATACGCCGATAAAACGGATTGCCAGTTTTTTTAAAATATCCTGCCCCTGATACATCCCCTCTGGAAAAATAGGTAATGTTGTTTCCTTGATTCTATTATTTTCATACCTATGATATCCATAGATGACAGTATCTGCCTCTTTTTCCCTGACAATCTCATATAACTCTTCCATACAATATGGTTCTACAAAATCATCTCCATCAAAAAACAAAATATATTCACCCTGTGCCAGTTTGACTCCTGTATTTCTTGCAATGGACACTCCTTCATTTTTCTTATGAACTACCTGAATCCTCTGATCCTTTTTGGCATACTCATCGATAATTTTTGGGGTATTGTCTGTAGAACCATCATCTACTACAATAACCTGATAATCTTTAAAAGTCTGGGCTAAAATACTATCCAGACAATGTTCTATATATCCGGCTACATTATAGGCAGGAATTACCACACTAATCTTCGCCTCCATGTTTATCACTCCTTTCCGTCTTCCATACTAATTTGGGTTCTAAATATTTTGATTTATTCTTCTTTGCATCTCTGTCCAGCCACTGATATAAATACAGTCCTATAAACATCAATGGGAAACAGTGTGATGCGCTTAAAATATATGCTTCCATAATTCCATAAAAAGAATAACCTATCATCATAATTTTTTCCAAATTGCTGGCCTTTCTTCCCACAAGGAAAAAGGCCACACTCAGTATAAGTATATATACATATCCATAAATTACAAACATCCAAAGATAGGCATTGTCAAATACCATTTCATCAAACCAGTGCCCATGCCAGTATATCTTTGGCGGGAAATACAAGGATCTTCCCAGCCAGGAAATACCATAAACATCATATACATAAGAACCAAACAATAATCGACCTGTAAAAAAGTCATTGAGCCATTCATAAATACTCAACAAAGGTCCTGATAGTCTGGTATAAGCTGCGGCAAACAAAGGAATCAAAACGGAAAACATACCAAAAACATACTTTGCAGCATTTAATCCAAAATCTATTTTTACTTTAGACTTATCTAACAACATCAAACCATATATTATGGTAGATACCATCAAAGAGGTATTTGAATTGGTATAACAATAAAAAAACAAATTGATTCCCCACAATAACGCTATCTGCCCTCGATTGATGGTCTTATAGTATCCATAGGCTAAAGCTGCAGTAGCCCACAGCACTACCATAGAAAACGTGTTGGGATGCGAGAGGAAGAAAGAAGAACGTTTCACTCCATTTCTCCAGATATAATGTATCTTTGAAGGCATTATCACTCTACAAATTCCATAATATCCCACATGTACCCCTACAGCAACAATTTTTATCCAGCCCACCTTTCGCATGACAGCTTGCAAATCAACATGTCTTACACCCAAAATACACATATAACTTATTAATACATAAAAATAGTTCCCTTTTACACAGGTATAAGTGCACATAGCAGCACCTGCTACCATCAATACAAGCTGAAGATAGGTATATTTTTCCAATAGCAGCTTCCATGCTATCACACCCAGAAACGCCAGAACAAACAAAGTATCCAGCCATTCAGGTCTTCGAAACAGTTCAGTTGGTTCTAAAATATCTTTTATCGTATAGATAATCATTGCTAATTCAAACAATGATTGCCTGTTTTTTTTCCCTCTTTCATCCAATCCTCTCACCTCCCTGACATTGTGTACTGAATAGTTACGACTTTCCAATAAAATCAAAGCGGATACAACGACTTTAATTTAAAATACAGCGCCATCAACAAGCAGTACCTTCTTTTCAAGAAAATACATTCTATCTTTTTGAATCCTGGCATTTCACTAACCTTACTTTTTTCAACAAACTCCTGAACACAGCTTAAATCATATGCCCCCATGTAATCTTTCCTCAATTTAAAAACAGAACGCCCCTTTGAAAATTCCAAGAACAGGTTTGTCAATACACGAATATAATAATTATACATTTTCTGAAGCAGCACCATATCATCCATAGCGACCACATCCAATTTGTTTTTATCGTACAATATCCGGGTATACTCTAATCGTTGTGCAAGATTATATTTTCTCATTGCACTTTCCGGATGCTGACGATAAAAAAGAACAGGTTCCTGAGTTACATAAACCGTCTGACAGCACTTAAAGTACGCTGACACAAAAACCAAATCCTCACCTACATGTAAATCTTCTGGAAATTCCAGTTTATTGTTTCTTATAATATCTGCCCGAAACAGCTTTCCCCAACATGCATTAAACTGAGAAGAGGCATACATAAGTTCCCTTGCCTTGTTCAGATCTGCTGTCTTGTCTTCGTCAAAGGAGAAACGTTCTTTTTTTTGTGTTCCATCTGAAAACAAGGTGATATAACTAAACGCCATAAAATCCGTTTTTTGCTTTCTCACTACGCCAACAATATGATTTAATCCATCTGATGTTAACATATCATCTGCATCCAAAAAAAGAATATATTCCCCTTTTGCCTTCTCTAATCCATAATTTCTGGCTGACGAAACACCTCCATTTTTCTTGTAATAATAGGAAAAGTTCTCACGGTTTTTCATCAGTTCTTTACAGATATTTGCCGAATTATCCTGACTACCATCGTCAATTATAATACACTCATATTCAAAATCCGGGTATTCTCTATATCCAATGCTTTCTATACATGTTTGAATAAATTCTGCAGCATTGTATAGCGGTATAATAATACTCAAGTCCATAGAAATCCCCCCTATTTGCTCATAACTTTACTTCTCATTTTGAATATAAACGGAAGACAAATGGCATATATTTTATATGTAAATCCATTCACGCTACGCATAAACTTTATATTTTTCACGTCATTTCGTTTTAACACCGGATTAGATTTCCAGTGTGGAAAAGTTGAAACAAGTTTATCATAATTCATTTTCAGCACTCGCTTTCGTTCTTTTCTGTCTGCCACACCGCACATCCTGTGAAAAGAACTACACAAAAGAATTCTGGCAAAGAAAAATTCCAATGCTTCTTCATATTCTTCAAAATAACCATTTTCTTTGTAGTAATCATAAATGTGGTCCAAAATCTTTAGAATATCAAGGGTTTTTGCAGAGGACATATTATTAATAGAACTGCTTCTTTGTACATAATGCACACAGGCTGGTTCCACATACGCGTATCGTTTAATATGGGGAACCAGCTTTAGAAAAAATTCCACATCCTCATAAATACACCCCTTAGGAAAAATAACCTTTGTTTTTTCCAGCCATTCTCTGTTGTATATTTTGTTCCACACCACGCTTCGCCCAAACATCAACATCTCTTTTTTATCCTGAATATGTTTACCTATTTCAATATCCTCTGCATCCGGATAAGTATGGCGCAAATTGCACTCTACAATATCATAGTCCCCCTCTACTGCCTTGTTATACATTGTTTCATACATATCCAGTTCCACAAAGTCATCTGAATCAATATAACCAATATATTCCCCGGTAGCATATTGCATACCATAATTTCTTGCATCCGAAAGGCCACCATTTTCCTTTACATAAGATTTAACTATAGGATACTCATTTGCATATTTCTCAATAATTTTTTGGGAATCATCTGTGGCCCCATCGTTCACTACAATGATTTCTATATCCTGCAATGTTTGATTTACCAACGTACTCAGGCATTTATCCAAATAATCCTCTACATTGTAAACCGGTACAATCACGCTGACTTTCGCCATAATCTACACCTCTATTTACCTTCCAAAAATTCTATTACCGTACTTACCACTTGCTCTCTTTGGGAGACATATTCTTCAAAGTTTCTTTCCCTGCATTGAAACAGCAGGTTTAACAAATTATCCTGCTCGTTACAACACATTACATAATTCTTCTTTGCAAATGCAGTGGCAATATCCAACTGATGGTCATCCACATGTTCCCCATATTTTTTTAACCTGGGAAAAACAATCACTGGTTTCTTTGATTTTAGTGCTGTAATAATAGAACCAACGCCACTGTGGGTCACCACGATATTGGCTTTTTTTATATAACTGTCAAAGGTATCCTTATCCAAAAATTCAAAACTTTCAAAATTCTTCGGAATATAATCTGAGTTGCCTCTCTGGGCAATCACTTCTTCCTTTATCTTTCCAAGTTTTACATATTCATCCAAAAGTTTCAACAAACGATTCAGTTGAAACTTTTGTGTTCCTAATACCACAAATATCATAAGCTTCCTCTTTCTATGTATCTATCAAAAGATACCACCTACATATACAGCCTCTGGAAAAAATTCCAACATTTCTTTCCACTGAACCAGAAACAAATCAGCAACACGAAATCTGTGCATAATCTTTCCTGTAAGTGATGGTGAATCCACCCTGGCAAACGACTCTATATAAATCACTTTCTTTTTTTTCCATTTTCCAATAAAACACATAGGACAGCTTGCCAATGCACCTGTAGAAATAATGCAGTCAGGATTCTCCTTTTTCATAATTTTGTATGACAGAATGAAAATCCATATAAACTTAAACAAAAACATGATTTCCTTTCTGTTAATCTGTGGAAGATGATATACTTTCTCACAAAAATTCAACTCCGTGAATTCCGTTTTTTCCGTTACTAAAAAAGAGGAATACCTATCCCTTACTTCAGATAATCTTGATATTTCTTCCAAGTGACCTCCCGAAGATGCCACAAAACATATTTTCTGCATATCTCTCACCTTTACATTATTTTCCTAGAACCACGTTGACAAACTCAAAGCTTCACACCCTTGGCAGCAATCCTAAAATCTCGTCCTCATTCTCTCCAACACACTGACTTACTGTTCTGATTTCCTGGGAGATTAATTCTTTTGCCACAATCAATGCCGCACTCAGGATTCCCCCCACCAGTGCAAACATAATTCTTTTAGAAAGCACATCTTTTCTTCCATCATTCGTAAGATATGATGATGTTGCCGCATCCAAAATACGAATAGAATCATTTCCCGCCATACTGGTAGCCTCACGCACAAAAGCCTCTGCCAGGGCATTGGAAACATCTACTGCCAAATCCGGGTCTGTAGAGTATGCACTGATAGAAATAATTGAGTCATTGACAGCCGATACTCCTACCATCTGCTGAATACTCGAAGCATCCAGCCCCGAATTTGTTCCCACAATGGAGGCTGCCCTTTCACAAACTTTCTTACTTGTAATAATATCTGTGTAACTGGAAATAGCTGGCACACTATTTTCTGATGTTGAAGAAACATTGACACTATACACTGTTGTTTTTGCACTATAGCTATTTACAATTTTTGCGTCAAAGGTGAGAATAAGTCCTATCAAAGTAGTAAATATGGTGGCTGCAACTACTAATAATTTCTTTTTCCACAATGCTTGTATACAAAATTTTAAATCTTCTATTGAAATTTCTTCTCGCATATTTCTTCCTCTCTACTTTTCATACTTTCTATATAACCGAAATACTACCACCGCCATAGCAATCACTGCTATAATCAATAAATATAAATCATTACTTCGAGAAAATGTAACATTCTGTTCATCCATCAGTTCTTCTTCCTCTTGGCTTTCCAGTACCTTTATCTTTTGTTCGTATTGATTTGTAGTAAATTTGTTTCCTTCAATATCTTCATAGCTGAATGTAACGTTTACACTCTGCTCTCCTACATTACTTAATGTCACATAGGTTTCTGCATAACTAACTTTACCTGCAATCAAACTTCCCAGACTATACTGCTCATCATCCATGGCACCTTCCGTAGAAACCATCATAACAATGTTATAAAAATCATCTCCACCACTGTTTTTATAAGTCACTCTCATCCGTGTCTTCTGATCTTGATAAATTTCTTCCGGGAAAGAGACATTCTGAATCTCAAATTTACTGGTTGTCGTAACCGGCAATTGTACTGAAGTCTTATTGGTATTCTCAGAGGAAATATAATCCTCATAGGTAAATTCTGTTGTAAACTTCACTACAGAATCTTTAATCTTGTCTGCTGCCTTCATAGAAAGATTAACATTATATGTGGCTCCTGGCTGCAGTTGGGGAATATAGACCTGATCCGGTTGACCATATACGGTATACACCCCTTCTGCATCACTTGTAAAGCTCATCATAATACTTCTCACTGTATCTGTATTGCTATTATTTTTCACTACAAGGGTCAATTCAAATTCTTCCCCCGGAACAATAGCATCTCCTGAAATCTTAAAGCTCTCCACTGCAACTCTGGCTTTTTGCCCATGTACTGTGGTTGCCTGTGCTATATCTATTTGACCTATCAGGAGATAAAAAGCAAAAATAAGAACAAAAAAACATTTGAATTTATTTTTTTCTACCATTTCTATCTCCTTTCTTTTTTTTCTTTTCTGTTGTATCTTCCGTTGTCCTATTTTTTGTCATGTCTTTTTCTAAAATTTTATTTTTTGCCGTTTTCTTTATTCTCTCTGCATTCCGCTTCTCCATATTTTTGCCGGAAAAGTAATCATAATCCCTCACATATCGTTTGTACTGTCCTTCATCCACATTATTTACAATCATTCCCAGATACTTTGCTTCCATCTGGGCTACCTTACGTTTCGCATCATGAATCTGACGTCTGGTGTTTTTTCGGATACCTGCTACTAATGCCACCCCATCCACCTGTGAAAACAAAATCGTGGCATCTGCTACCGCATTAATGGATGGCATATCATAAATTATGTAATCATAAGCCCCAGCTACTTTTGCAACCATTTCCTCCATCTTTGCCGAACAAATCATA
Organism: Lachnospiraceae bacterium; assembly: GCA_045119215.1. Lineage (GTDB taxonomy): Bacteria > Bacillota > Clostridia > Lachnospirales > Lachnospiraceae > RUG11237. Next base: position 22,750 of record JBGVDD010000277.1, read on the forward strand.
CGAACCGGATTCTTACATTCCTTACCATTTGGAAGATATTTTAAATTCTCATAGTTGGTATCATGAATACATTTTTCGTATTCACACTCCCCTGACAAGTACTCGGTCAGTCCAGTCTCTTGCATAGCTCCAACCCTTTTATACCGTCCACCTTTTCTAAGATCACAATCAATCAGCAAGGTCTTCCATCCTGCCATGGACAATGCAATCGCTAAGTTTATGGAAACAGTGGTAGTACCTGCCTGTGCACCACACCCTGTTAGCAGAAAAGATTTGGCATCCGTCTTTTTTTTATATGCATGGATTTTTACCAAGATATTATCTATGGCATCACACATCATCTGATTATCATTTCCATATAATTCAATCATCCTTTATTCCTTTCCAAACTTAATATGCTCCGCTATCCCTTTGAAAAATCTGAAAAACTGTCTGTAGCATAATTTTAAAGTCAATAAATATATCCCAGCAATCAATATATTTTGTATCCAACTCTACGATTTCATCAAAATCTGTAATGGTACTGCGTCCGCTTACCTGCCACATACCTGTAATACCTGGCTTTATGCTGATTCTTCTCCAATGTCTTCTCTCATACTGTTCTACTTCATCAATAGTAGGCGGTCTGGTTCCCACCAAAGACATGTCTCCTAATAACACATTAAAAAACTGTGGCAATTCATCAATACTTGTTTTTCTAATAAATTTGCCCACTTTGGTTATTCTTGGGTCATCCTTCATTTTAAACATGAAATCTCCACCCATTTCGTTTTGAGACATCAATTCTTTCTTCTTTATTTCTGCATCTGCACACATACTTCTGAATTTATACATATTAAAGTATCGTCCATTGGTCCCGACTCTTTTTTGTTTAAAAATAATTGGTCCATCCGATTCTAAACGGATAGCTATTGCGGTCACCAGCATTACAGGTGCAAAGATGGTGATTCCCACCAACGCCCCCACAATATCCACCGTTCTCTTAAATGCCCTTGCGCCTACATTTAAAGAAACTGTGTGATAGGTAATGACAGGATAGGTTCCTACACTGCTTACATAGCTTTGAGCCGCTCCACCGCTGTATGCATTCATAATAATTTTCGCTGTAACCCCCATCTCAACACACATATTGATATAGGGCTGCACATCTATCACATCTCCGTACTGTCGTTCCATGATATATATATGATCTATAGCATACTCATGGATGATGTCTTCTATCTGTTTAATATTTCCTAAATACTTTTCCTCTTCAAACTCATCCTCATCCAAAGACACAAAACCTACGATAACATCGCTTGTATTGCTTTTTTCCAGAAATCTGACAAATTTCTCATATCTGCTTTTTCTTCCTATCAAGATTGTTCTCTTGTTTGCCACAAACCTTTTTTTCAAAACAAAATGGTCAAAAAAGGCACTTAACAATAACGAAAAATAACAAAGTGTAAGAAAAGTAAGATAAAATTTCAAATCCAGCTTGTCATCCTCGCCAAAGAGCAGCAAAATAGATACCACAATTACCGCAATTAAGTAGGATTTTGTTACTCTCTTTAGGAATCTGTCTGCATAAAAAAATGTTGTCACATTGTACAATCGTTCGTTCTTTCCAGCCAAAATGTATACCATCAAGAAAGCAACGATAATGGTGTAATATCCCTCCTGAAAGATATCTGTATCTTTTCCGCTGACAATAGTTGCCAACACAAAGGCAAAGAATGCAAAAATAATATCACAGGCAATATACATCAAATTTGTATTAGCATCTCTGTTAAATTTCCCCATATCTTTCTCCTTTCCGCTTACTTTTTAGCTATGCTTATGTTCCTTTACCAATTCCAAATCCTTCAATAACATGAGTCGATATTCTACAATGTCCAGTTTTTCTTCCATACTGTACCATTCTTTTCCTCTTTGCACACGTTTGATTAAGAATTTCACTGCCCTGTGTGCCCAGGCAACAGGCAGTAACAGAGCAATTTTTTGAGCATACCAATAGTCATCTGTCAAGTCTTTCCTCTTAGGAAACATAACTTTTAAATTCCTTTTCCAACGTGTGTCCTCCACTTCTCCCCCTCCTTCAAGATAAGGAGTCATTATTCCAAGAATTTGCCAATTTGCAACGTTTTTCCCTGTTATTTCTCCTTTGTATATAAAATCCATCAACAGATTTTCTAAAATCCTTTCACTTGGGTATTTTTTCCCCTTCATACACTCATCATTCATTCCCAGATAACGAATGCCAAGAGTAAAGACACCTTTCACAAACTCTGTGTATCCTAATTCATCTATTTTTTTCCAGAAACTTTCCCAATTAATTTGCTTTCCATATGCATTTACAAACAGTGAAATATCACTGATATATCTGACACTGATTCCCTGAAGCACAAAATGTTTTACCATATGAAACATTTGATAAATCAAATGTTCTTCGTGCCCCAAAGTGGTGATATGAATTCCTCCACACACCTCTAACTCAATCAACTTTTCTTCTGCATCAAGGCCCATGCTTTCCAACAACCGCATTTGAGGGCCATCATAGTTCTCCCATAAGCAAAAATGTAACTCCACACAATGCTTACTGGCATGATGGTAAAACACATATACCTGGGGATTGGTGTGATCTTCTATAATTTCATATCCTAAATCCTTAAGAATATTAATAGCTTCCTCTTTATCCCTTTCATAAACAAATATATCGCTGTCACAGGAATATCTTAAAGTGTACTGTGGGTACAAATCAGCCAGTACACATCCTTTAAAAACAACAAACTTTACTTTTCTTTCCTTGCCCTCTTTTAAAATCTTTCGTAAACTGGCATAATTCCCGTATTGGCAGATGAGACCTTCCATAGAAATCTTCTTCCAGGCCTCTGCCATCTCCTTGTTTAAATTCAAAACCTCCAATGCTGTATTGCACATCACCGGTGCCAGCTTTGCCTTATTTGCCCAGACGTATATTTCCTCTACCTCCATTGGCGACAGCTCTATATGTTCTCTTTCACATTCAGAATGTATGGAGTAATTCATCAGTTTTAGGAACTGAATCACCTTGTTCTGCATACATATCCCCTCCCTTTATTATCAAAGCATAATATATCTTTAGGATTATATCACATCTCATCTATAAAATCACTTTTTTTTTCAAAAAAAAGACGAAGCCGTCCGCTTCGTCTTTTTTCTTCTTCTTTTTTATGAAAAACTCGGCTGTGTTCCCGGAGTAGGCTCTAGGATGTCAATTCCGCATCCATGCTTAATATGTCCGGGAATCGTACAATTTATTCCATGTCCACAACCATTAGAATTGCTATGACCATTTCCATTTCCAGTAGGAGCGAAAGGATCTCCACCCTTTCCCTGAGTATTCATAATATCTAATGTTTCAATCTTTGCTTCACTCCAAGTTTTCTTCATTTTTTCCATTCCTTTCTTGGGGTACCACTCTGGTACTTAAGTACGTTTGTCTTCTATGTCAGTATAGTACTTATGTACCTATTTTGCAAGCAAAAAATTATTTTTTAACATTTTTGTTGCATTTTCTTAATTATTTAAGATGTTTCTGTTCAATTTTGATTTCCCTGTCACAATAGTCCAACACGGAACGCCTGTGGGTAATCAACAGACAGGTGGGCTTTGGAGTCAAACCACGGATTCCCTCTAGCACCGACAATTCTGTCTTTTCGTCCAAGGATGCAGTAGCCTCATCCAAAATCAAAAACGGTGCTTTCCTGATAACCGCCCGGGCAATGGCAATTCTCTGAGCCTGCCCTTCTGAAATCCCATGACCACGCTCACCGATTTGAGTATCCAATCCCTTAGGGAGCTGCATTACAAAATCATAAGCGGCTGAAATTTTTAAACTTTCTATGATTTCCGCCTCTGTGGCATCTTCTTTTCCCATGAGAATGTTCTCCCGAATAGTTCCACTAAACAAAGTATTTCCTTGGGGCACATAGGACATAAAAGCCCGGGCTCCTGCACTAGCAGGCACCTTCTGCCCATCACCGTTATAGAATCCAATTTTTCCCTGCTCCGGTTCCATAAAGGCCATCATCAACCGAATCAACGTTGTCTTTCCTATGCCGGACTCACCTATCACAGCCACAAATTCTCCTGGCTTTACATGGGCAGAAACCTCTTCCAGCACCTTCTTGTCTTCCTCATATCCAAAAGTCACATCTTCCACTTTCACACCAATGTCTTTTGCAATCATATGATTTGGTTCATAATTTTCCTCTTGGATTTCTTGAATTTCTATTACACGCCCTGCTGATGCAAAGATAGACACTACCTTTGGTATCTGTTCTGCCAGTAGCATAATAGGAGACTGGATTCTTCCCACCAGGCTTAAAAACAAGGTCATTGTTCCATATGTAATGCTCCCATCTGCCACTTTAAAAGCTCCTAAGGTAAACGCTGCAAGATATCCCGCCTGGAAGCTTACAGACATAATATTGGAACTGACAATTCCCATGTTGGCCTTTTTTTTCACCCAGTAGAATCTATTTTCTCTCAGTTCTACCAGCTTATCTGTGGAATACTGCTCATTTCCAAAAGCTTTCACAATCAAAAGATTTGCAATACTTTCCTGTAAAAAGGAACGGTATTTTGACTCAGACTCCAACACTTTTACCTGAAGTTTTTTTAGTTTTCTACCCAGTACCCAACAAGTTAAACCTGCTACCGGTGCAATAAACAAGGACATCAGTGCCAGTGCCGGTTCATAATAATACAAAATGCAAAACATAATTATCAATTCAATTACCAACTTAATAATGTTAGGTAAAGTATAAATAATCCCGTTAGAGATATTGGTAGCATCGCTGGTGAGCCTTGTCATCAAATCTCCAGAATGGTATTTCTTAATATGTGGCCAGGAAGAATGAATAATCTTTTCATAAATATTCTTCCGGATTCCAAAAGAAAATTTTTCGTCTAACACAATAGACATCACCGAAGCAATGGCTGAAATTGCCATGGATGCTGCAACAAATCCCACATAAACCAATATTGTCCTCAGTACAAAATTACCACTGGTGGCACTATCAATAATATTTTTCGATAGAATTGCCAATTGGGCTGAAATTAAGGATGTGAAGATGGAAAAGGCCATCATAAGTAATATTTTCGGCAGATAGGGAACCGTATACCTGGCCAGCCAGGTAAGATACTCCTTCTTGAAATCAATGTGTTTTATTTTCTCAATAATTTCTCTCATCTGATTCTTCCTTTATACATTCTCTCCTAATACACTTTTTACCAACTGCACCTGCTGACTGGTGGACATTCCCACCAAAGGCCGTTCTATAAGATAAATCTCAATCTTATCTGCAATAGATATACACTTCTTCATCATTTCAACTCCCATACCAAGCTCCAGATATATTTTTCTATTGTACAGATTGTCAGTTAAATATTTTAATTTTTCACTTCCACTAATCCGGCTCATCCGTATTGTGGGGATATCCACAGCCTTTAATATGAACATTGCCTGCAACGGTCTTTCTTCCATACAAAAGCCGCTTTTTAATCTGACTGCATATTTTTCTTTTTCATCATCCTTTGGCAGTAAAATCAGCTGACTTGTATCCTGGGTCTTATCAATAGCATCCACACAGATTTTCTGCTGGGGATAAGCTGGCTGAGCATAAATTTTTCCATCTTTTTCCACCAGAGCCACCGTATCATCTGCCATAAAAATACCGCCGTTTTTCAATAAAGCCTGAGACAAAGTAGACTTTCCTGCTCCGCTGAAACCAGACACCGCAATCGCTTTTTCCCCAAACAATAACCCGCTGCCATGTAGCATAAGCTGCCCTTGCTGGGTTAACGCCATAGGAATCCCCGCACACAAAAACATCTGATTTGCCATAAGGGGATTATAATCTTCATATAACTGATATTCTATGGCACTACCACCCTTTACAAACATATATCCTGCCTGCTGTGCTTTATATACTTTTCCACCTTCATCATACCAATATATGAGAAATTCATCAGCTTCAAAATTTCTTCCTTTCTCTATAAAGCGTTCCAGATTGGCTTTTTTTATTGTAATATCCGGTTTTATTTCTTTTTCTCTTGATTCATAAGCTTCTTCTAACATATAATCTGAAGCAATCTGTTTTCCATAAATAGAATAATAGTACATGTCTCTACCCCCTTTTTTTCATACATTATATCATACAACCACATATTTTCATACAAAAAAATGGTCTCTGCCATAGACCTTCATCTATAACAAAAACCACCTTTCTTCATTACCAGCTAAAGACTAGTTTGAACCCTTTTCTTTTCCGTAATCCTGAGACCAGTAAAGTACATTTCCATCGTCATCATAATGAGCATAGTACTTGTTATCAACTTTGTAATTGTTGATTGGTCCACCTGCTGTCTGCATAATCTTTAATTCTTCCATTGAAGCTCTTTCAAAAGTCTTTTTCATTTTTACTTCCACCTTTCAATTAATTGATTCATTCAACATTACATTTGAATTATATGGAAATTATTTTATAATTACAACTTTTCTTACAACTTTGTTACATTTATTTGTAACAGTTCAGGCAGGTCTGCGCATTTACTGCGCTGACCGTGTAAAAATGTGCATTTAACAAAAATCGGGCAATTTTGCATGCGTAAGTATTGCCCGATTTCGTAACAGTTTAGCCTATGGCTAAACTGTTACATTTATTTCACCAATCTCTTGAATTTTTTCCAACATCATGGCAGTATATCCCAACCGCAGATAATCAAATTGATCTGCGTCTTTGGGATTCTTTGTGATTCTTTCAATATCATTCAAGGCCCGTTCACAATCCACTATACTACTATCTATATTTTCCCTGTAAATTCTTTCCCAATCCTTTTTGATTTCTACCCAGTTGTCTTCAAATCTCAAATGCATGTCTGCACTTTGAACACCCACATCCTCTACCTGGGTAATATGATCTGGCACAATATCTTTAAAGTACTCTCTGACAATCCTTCTTTGCACTTTACCATTGCCAAACTGATCTACAGGAAGCCTCATACAATACTCTATCACCCTTTTATCTAAGGTAGGATCCCTTGATATCACACCTGTCTCCAGAGAATATTTTGTATCAATTTCCCCATTGTGGCTAAATTGTATATCCCCTTTCATCAATTGGGCCATTTTTCTCATATGCATTCCATGATATGTATTTTCCTTCTGAATTTTTCTAAATCTATTTTCCAAATCATATTTCTCTATCATCTTATCTGATATGAAGGACTCCCCAAATAATTGTTTTCGAATTTCTTCTTTTGACATTTGTTTTTCTTCCTGCTTTGGTTTTCCATAATAATTCTTCATCATGTGAAGTCCTGCCCTTATGGTCTGTTTCCGACCTATTCCATTTTTCTTTCCAAAATTTATACATTCTTTTACATAATGAAGAAATCTTTTTTCTTTCAACCAGGTATTAAACATGACCTCCAGACTATAAAATGATATGGTAACATTACCATAGGCTCCATGAAGAACAATACTGCCACCATCTCTTTTTGTTCTATTCATACATTCCTTTATCCACAAAAGATTTTGCAATGATTTATAAGGTATCTCTAAGCATTTTAACTCTTTTCCATGTTCTGCCCAAGGATTTACTTTTTCCAATTTAATAAAATCACATTCCAGATTTCCAAAATGTTTTGCTGTCATTTTCACCTTACCACTCTCATCATTCACATATCCGGAACTCTCAGCAATACATTCTTTCTCAGGAATGGAGGTAAGCGTATGCATTACCTCGCCTTTTTCCTTTAAAACAGGTGCCGCAAAACTGACAACCGAAGAAGAATCCAATCCTCCACTCAGCATCATATATTTCGGTCCTTCTCTAAGAACACTTTTTACAGCCTTTGAAAACACCTGAATCATCCCTGCTTTATACTGTTCATCACTCTTTCCCTTATCCTCGCTGGTATCCGGATGCCAGTAACAGATTTTTTCCATTCCTTTTTTGCTAAACTTTAACATGGTTGCAGGCGGAACCTTGTAAATCCCCTGATAAATTGTTTCCTCACACTCTGTCATTCCCGCCAGATTATCTAAAGCCAGAAAATCCACTACCCACCGTTCATTTAGAGGCGCCTTTTTTCGTTCCAGCAAGACCTCCATGGTAGTCGAGAATTCTAAAACCCCACTTTCGAACCGATAATAAAGGCATCTGGTGCAAGCAATATCACTTACCAGTTCTACCACATTCTCTTTTTTATCATAAAATGCAAAAGAATAGGAGCCAAGCAAATCATTTAGGCAGTCCTCCCTTTTTTCCTTGTATATATCAAAAATCAACCTTCCATCCGGGCAATTTTTCTCATATACCCTAGGTTCTAACATCTCCATGATTTCTTCGCGGTTATCCAACATACAGTCTGCCGTATAAATGTACTCCTCCTCTATGATAGGGAGCACTTCATTTACACTTTCTTTGGTAAAGTACTGTATACCACATCCAATGTTCATACCATCTTCTCTGTATTCTTCCACCCGGTCTATCTTATACTGTTTCATCTTGGTTTTTCCATCCAGATAAGACGGAAGCTTCTTATCTATCCCCTCTTTCTCTATGGGGATAAAGCCCCAAATAGCTGACATAGTCTCACTCCTTTTCTTTTATCCAAACCACCGAATATTTTTTGTGGCATTATATGTTACATATTATATGGAATATCAATTACAAAATCAACAAAAAATTCCAGCAGTAAAACTGCTGGAATTTTTAAACTATCCTTATTTCTTATTGTTCATATGTAATTCTATCCGATGAGTAATAAACAAATTCATCATTAGCCCTATCATATAATCCAACTACTCCCTTTTCATCCAATGACGGAACGTAATCACGTATCAATTTACCACTTTCATTCCAAATTTTTGTACTATAAATTTTACATTTTGTTGTTCCCAGTCTTATGTCACTAGCTTCCTTATAAGTTATATTTGCACCATTGACAACTTTTTTTCCATTTAGATAAATTGCTATCCCCTGTTTCTTATAAACATTAATTTCTCCTACCGAGTTACAATCTCTCCATTCATAAAGCCAGTCATAACCTACTCGAACAGACTTTGCGGCACACTGGTATAAATACACGTGAGTTCCTGGTTTTGTTGTATATCCAAATACGCTGCCTCTATTATCTTCATCTGTAAACTCGTACACACATTCAATATCATAATCCTTTTTTAAATTGACCCCAGTTTCAAAATATGAATTTTGCCAATCATTGCTTAAAATCTCAACACATTTCACTGGTGTATACTTTTGAGAATCGCCGGCTTCTGTTGGCACCGGAGTATTGGTTGCTGTTGGCACCGGAGTATTGGTTGCCGTTGGCTTTGGTGTACTGGTTGCCGTTGGCTTTGGTGTACTGGTTGCCGTTGGCTTTGGTGTACTGGTTGCCGTTGGCTTTGGTGTACTGGTTGCCGTTGGCTTTGGTGTACTGGTTGCTGTTGGCTTTGGTGTACTGGTTGCTGTTGGCTTTGGTGTACTGGTTGCCGTTGGCTTTGGTTCAACTGAAACACTATCACCTTCAACTTTAGACTGATATGTTTTTCCCCCTTCTTTGTAAGTAATCACACCATCTTCAACATCTACCAATTTCATATTTGTTCCCGCAAGTACTAATTTATAAGAATTACCTTCAATATCATTTTTACAAATAGACCCCCCTTTCTCGTAATACCACATTCCACTCTCATACATCATATCGCCTTCAATATCATGTACATACCAATCAGTATATTTCGTGGACTTTGACACAGTCTCATCCCAGGACGCATGAGGGCTATAAGGAGAAGTAGCATATTCTTTGTCATTTCTCATCAAAAAATAATGTGATGTCTCTCCGTAAGTTCTGGTTCTGGTATCATCCCAGGTAGGATCCACATGATACCATTCCCCATCAATCTTTACCTTAACCCATTCATGATTCGCACTATCTACTGTATCTGCCTCGATTCCCAATAGGCCAAGCACCCTAATCAAAGCATCTGCATATCCCATACAGCATCCATATCCTTCTCCCAATGGTCCTCCCAAAACATAGGAAATGTATGTTTTACTCTCTATCTTATAATAACTATGTTCCACAATATAATCATGAACAATAATAAGCTTTTCCAAATCTGTCATCTCTGGTTCAATCTTATCCATAATTTCACTGACCGCACTTTGAACCTTTTTGTATCTTTCCTGAAATCCCGAATCCTGATTGTACAAATACATATATTTTGCATATCCATTTTCTTTTGTCACTGAAACGAACTGATTTGCGGTTACCTTAATAGCTATACTAGCCTCGTTTTTCTCTAAATCATCAAAAATATCTGACAACTCAGATACCGTCACCCCATAGGAACTTACATCATGTTTTGTGGTATCTCCTGTCACAATCATCTGATACATTTCCTGTCTTAACGCTGCCTGTTGTGATGCTGTAATCGCCGCTTTTGTATCCATTGGTGGCATTGCACCCACCATCATAGTTCCAGCTAATGCCATACATGTTACCGTCTTCATCCACTTATTGCTCTTCTTCATCTTAGGTCCTCCCATTTATTACTTTTATTTTCAGTAGTTATATGGTCATAAGTGATATGTTGGCACAAAAAAGGAATTACCAATGCCTTACTATTTCAAATGTAAATAGCAACTACATTGATAATTCCTTTTTAGGTTCAATGATTTTGGTAGCCGGCTGCCATACTATACTAAGTTTAGGCCCTTGGCTTTGCGTCCTTGTGTTTCCACAAGTTTGCCATTTACATATCATTTTGACTGTTTTTAGTATAGTACATATTTTAAACAAAAGCCATAGAGAGATAGTACCATTTTTTCGTCATTTTAACATATAGTTACTGTACACACCATGTGTGCACAGTAACTATTTCAGCCCATTAAAAATGCATCTACGATGCATGGGGCTGAAATTTCATGCAATATCATTCTTGGCGCATAGCTTAACAGCAAGTGTTAAGCTTGCGTCTGTACAGTAACAACATATATTCTTGTCTCCACTTTGTAAACCAAAGTAAAAAACACACATACATTCTCCTTTTCCCAGAGTTATATGTGTGTTTTTTACAATTCTACACTTAATTTCAAACCAATAAACTACTTCTTAAATTTTGCTACCACTGCACAGCCCGTATCTCCGCCACCAGTCACACAGTAATTACCATATCTTAACCAGGAATGAGCTCTCATACTACCATCTTTCTCATACCCCACTCCAAGATACAAGGTAGTCTCGATATTCCTTTCATTAAGTAATTTCTGGGCTGTCATGGCCTGAACCAGACATTTGCTTTCCCAGGGAGTATTTCCAGCCACACGGCTTACGTGCCTCGATACCAAACGAACGATTTTTAATTCCTCTGGTTTTACCTCCGTGGAACTTTCCTCATTCTCCTGCCCCAAAACACTACGAAATTTCTGTGGATTTTTCTTCTGATATCGCAAAATAAACCATCGAAAATAAGCTGCGTATATATAAGCCTTGATGGTCATGCCCTTTTCCCCGTTGTACCGAATAAAATCTACAATATTGGGAATCCCATGTTTGTGCTGCATACCCTTCCTCCTTTATTTCCCCTACCTTTTTTTAAGATTCCAAATCTTAAAATAAACTTTTTCCATTCTCAAATAAAGCAATATCTCCATTCTGACCTTAGGTGACAGTTTGATTTTTTTCTCACAATCCTGGTACACCTTCGCAAACCTTCTTTTACATTTTCCAGCCATATCAGAAAAATCTTTTCCACTTTCCTGACTCCATATCTGATACTGGTTGGCCATTCTCACAAAACGTTTTGCATAACAGCCCGCTATTTCTGCATCTTTATGTTCCGCAAAATATTGCATTCGTTCAATATAAGACTTTAATAAATCAAATCTTTTCCCGTCAAATGAGCCCATAATACTGGTATCCCTGGTAACATAATAATAAAATGGGGCATCAATAATGGAAATTCTACTACATGGATATGTTATTTTATAAGTTGTATATTCATCTTCATGAATCTTTCCTTTAGGATATCTAATTTCTTCAAAATACCCTCTTTTATAAATTTTATTCCATGCTACAACCACCATCTGTGCGTACCTGTTATCAAAATACATATGCTGTAAGTCTTTTCCGCTTACCATTCTTTTACTATCCGTAGGAATAGAGAGGTTTTGATTTATGGAATCATCCTCTCTTACATGAGCAATCTTGCAAATTGCCATTTCCGCCTGGTCTTTCTCCATAATCCTCACCATAGTCTCATACATCTTAGGGTGGATAAAATCATCTGAATCTACAAAAGCCAGATATTCACCAGTGGCTACATCGATTCCAGCATTTCTGGCATCAGACAATCCACCATTTTCTTTATGAATCACTTTAATCCTGGCATCCATAGATGCAAATTTATCACACAGTTCCCCACTATGGTCTGTAGCCCCATCGTCTACGAGAATCACTTCTAAATTCTTGTAGCTTTGATTTATGATACTCCTTATGCATTTTTCTAAATATCTTTCCACATTGTAAACCGGAACTACTACACTAATCAGTTTCTCCATAAGCTACTCCTCTGCTGTACTATTTTTTTCTTGATTATTTAAATGTATACCCCTGACTTTGTGCCTGGTCAATAAAATCACCTAAAATTGCTGTATTCGTAGATGAAACTGCATGAAGCAGGTAAATCGCCCCAGGGTGAAGGCTGCTTACAGTCTGCTCCAATGCCACATCCTGTGCCATCTGATTCTCCGGATCCCAGTCATGAAAAGCAAAGCTCCAGAATACTCCAGTATATCCACATTTATCAAATACACCTAGGGTCTGTTCTGAAAAAATACCTGCCGGACAACGGAACAAATACATTTCATATCCAAAGTTCTCCTTTACATAATTATGTAATTCCATAATCTCATTTTCCTGCTCTTGAATACTTAGTGATGGCAGACCCTTCGATGGATGGGTCACACTGTGATTTCCCACTACATGTCCTTCATCAATCATTCTCTGCACCAGTTCTGGCTCTTTTTTCACATAATCCATGGTAACAAAAAATACCGCCTTAACATTCTTTTCTTTTAAGGTATCCAAAATCTGCCCGGTATATCCGTTCTCATAGCCCTCATCAAAAGTAAGATAAATATTTTTTTCTTCTGAATCATCCATAATAAAACGAACGGAATGTTCTCCATACTTTTGCTGGAACTGTAAACATCCCCCAGGGCGATTCAAATCATCTGTCTGCACTCCCTGTCCCCAGCCATTGGATTCTGATGACATAGCCTGAATATCTGCATCTGTTGGAATGGAATCCAATTCTTTAAACAAAGAACTTTTCGTTGATGACTGTTCTTCAATGACATAATCCGGAACATCAACCTCCTCAGGTGTCTGAGTTGCTTCGACCCCGTCTGTTTCTTTGTTTATTTCTTCTGCATCCTTTAATTCCAAGTCATGATCTTCTGCTAAAATACTTTGGTCTCGTGTATCTTTTTTATTTTCTGTATTTCCCACATCATCGGTATTTTGACTCTCTTGAAGTGCTTCTGTTTTCTGATCATTAACACTTACATTTCCTATAATTTCATCATCATTCGTAGCTCCACACCCTGTAAGAAGTGCTGCTGTTATGGTACAAACACATAATTTCTTTATCATAATTCTCCTATTCCGCTGCAATTTGCAGCCCCTTAAAATCAGTCTAAACCAACAACTCTATCTTGCATGTCTTGGACTATTTTTGATAATTTCTGCCGCACTGGCAATCTTCATTACAATATCTGTATTATTATTCTGATTAAGCTCCTGTACTTTTGAAAACAGCTCTCCCTTTTCCGAGGCCACATATCTAGGAGACACATGATTCAATACATAGGCTGCAATATCTGCCCGACACTTTTCACAGGTACAGCACCCAAGTGAATGAATCACTTCGTCCATTTTTTCGTAAACTATGTCCTCCATAATGTTTCTGACACCAATTCCTTCATATTGTTCCATAATTCATTCTCCCTTTATTCTATCGTAATATCTGTTATTCTTCAAAACACATCCTAGTTTCTACACTGACTTTACTAATCCCATAATTGCCTTCACTTGTTCTGTGGGGATATTCAGCATTTCTGCCAGTTCATCCGCTGTAGGCTTTCTTTTATTTTCCTGTTCAAAAATGGTAATATAGCGGTCCACTTCCTCCATTTGTTTTACCAATTCCTCTTCCTGCTCCCCGTCACTATCCGCTTCACAGATGGCACCTTCCATTGCCTGTGTAATCATCTCTACCAGATACTGTTCTACATCTTCAATATTTTTTTTTGTATTTGCAGTGGCAAGTCCCAAAAGCATCCCCATATTTCCTTCCTGAATCAAATCTTCCAAAAAGACACCCTGATTTTTATATAGCCTTGCAATATCCACAATCTTTTTCAAATATCCGGCTACTAAACACTCCTTTGCCTTTTCATCACCAGATAGCGCCTGGGCAAACAGCTCTGTTGTCTCCTTTTGGGTAAGCTCCGGCATATCTTTAATCTCTTCTAAATACATTTGCAAAAATTTTGCATCTTCCTCGTTGGTCTCTTCCAAGACTTCCTTCTTTTGTTCCTGCACCTTATAATCAGCAATCTCAATTTTTTGTGTAAGAAGATAATCACATACTGCATTTAACTGCTCCTGAGACAAATGCAAATCCTTGATTTCTTCTTTGATATCTTCCATGGCAAGCACATTTTCATAGGCTTTTGCCAATTCTTTTAATGCCTGAATAGCTGCAACAAAACTTTCCTGATCCATATGATATCCTCCTACTTTTTGTGTTCATGAGTAAACAAATGGTCCTGACAGTATTCGTAGTTTCCGTTACATTTTGAACAAAAACGGAATTCTATGTCATCCCCATCGGCTTCCGTCTTTCCACAAATTGCACACTTATGCTTCCTTATTGTGGCTGTATTTACTTTTTTGTGATAATCCCGTTTTCTCTTCATAGCAGCCGGTGAAATACGATTGTAATTCCTGGTAGTAAAGAAAAATACAACAAAATTAAGTATTGATGCAATAATAATCACCCTCTCCGGCCAACTGCTTGCCAGACACTGGAATATCAAATAGGCCACATCAAGATAAGCCATCCAGCGAATCTTGATAGGAATAATAAAATACAACATCACCTGCATATCCGGGTAGCAGGCGGCAAATGCTAAAAAGATAGACAGATTAATATAATACGTACTGATTACGCTCCCCATTCCATACACCGTAACACCACCAATAAGATAATACAATGCATACAATAAAAAGGCTCCAACCACAGTAAACAGCATTCCCGAAAAAATATATACATTATACCGAAAAGTTCCCCAGGTTCTCTCTAACTGCGTTCCTAAAGAATAATAGAAAAACAGCATGATAAATGTAAAAATACCAAAACCTGTGGGTGGCACCAATACCCAGGTAAATATTCTCCATACCTGACCTTTCAAAATAAGCATTGGCTCTAATTGCAGATATGAGGACAGTCCCGGTGCCAGAAAGCTGAGCAGATACCCAATCACATAGCCTCCGATAAGCCAGATGGACAGGTTTGTTATCGCATACTTTCCAATTTTACGTTCTAATTTATTTAACCAATTCATACTTACCTTCCTTTTTTAAAATAAGTTCTTCTTTGAGAAAATAATGGCAACTGCAATGCTGACAATCAATGAAACTCCTATTACGATAGAAAAGCCATAAGGACTGTTTGCAAATGGCATTCCCGCACCTTTCACATTCATTCCATAGGCTGAAAAAATCATGGTGGGTATGGACATTACAATAGTTACCGTTGCCAGAAACTTCATTACAATATTCAAATTATTAGAAATAATCGATGCAAATGCATCCACCATTCCATTTAAAATTCCACTGTAAATATTCGCCATCTCTATGGCCTGTTTATTTTCGATAATAACATCCTCAAGCAAATCGGTATCTTCCGGATACTTTTTTATACTTTCACTCTTTAGTAAACGTTCTAATACTACTTCATTGGAACGCAGCGAGGTAGTAAAATATACAAGACTCTTTTCCAATTCCAGTAATTCTATCAATTCATAATTCTTCTGGGATTCGTGTAAATTCTTTTCAATCACTTCACTCTTTTTGTCTATAATCCTCAGATAATGTAGGAACAAAGTAGCATTCTTATACAGAATCTGCAGAATAAAACGTGTTTTCTTATAGGTAAAGAAATTGCGCACTCTTCCATCCATAAAGGCATTTAATATGGGGGTTTCTTCCAGACACACCGTAAATATAACCTTTTCTGTCAGGATAATACCCAAAGGAATGGTCACATACCATTCTTTATCATTTCTTTCCTCTATCACAGGAATATCCACCAAAATCAAAGTGTAGTCATCCTCCACTTCAATACGGGAACGTTCCTCTTCATCCAAAGGTGCTCTTAAGTGGTCAATATCTATTCCATATTCTGAAGAAATATTTAACAATTCTGTAGCTGTAGGGTCTGATAAATGTACCCAGCTACCCTCCTGAATCTCACTAATCTGCCGAATTCCATCTTCCATGGTTCTAAAAATTTTCATCATGGTAACTTCTCCTTTCCACCGGGTCCTGTCCAAAAAGAAGTTTTCACCAAGATAATTTCACCACATTTACACAACAGATGTGTGTTTTCTTATCTTATTCTTCCACAGAACTGCCCGGCCCATACTATATGTACTTTTTCACTTTGTTTCGGGCGCCTTCGTCCCTTACCAGGCCCACCTTCCATGGAACACACATCCTTTCTATAAAATATGAAAATTTTCAACTGTATTAGTTTAGCACCATTTTGGGGGATTGTAAACAGAATTAAAGGAGTTTTCATAAATTTAATATAATAGTTGTTACTGTATAGATGCAAGCTTAAATACACATTTATTGACTTTTTCATGTTTCTAGTTTATCCTATTTATCATAAACCACGAAAGGAAGTGTGTATTTATGCCACCAGCACTACAACCACATCCGGAAATCTTCTCTCTGGAGCAATATGAGGCTCTCTCAGAAGACAAAAGAGTAGAGATATTTGAAGGTGTTGTCTACGATATGGCAAGTCCGTCACAGATACACCAGTCCATCTCTATGCAGCTTTCCACAGTCATTAACAACTATATTCTGTACAAAAAGGGTCCGTGCAGTATATTCAGTGCCCCCTTCGACGTAAAACTGTCTGACAAGCCCCTTACCATCGTTCAGCCCGATATCATGGTAATCTGCGATAAAGATAAATTGGATGGAAAAAGATGTAACGGTGCCCCGGACTTCATCATTGAAATCGTTTCCCCCGGCAATCCTTCCGATGACTATGTTCGCAAGCTGTACTATTATAAAAATGCCGGAGTTCGGGAATATTGGATTGTGGACCCTCGGCGCAAAACTGTGACAGTCAATTATTTTGAGGGTGATATTCTCAATCTCCAATACTCCTTCGATTCCACTGTTAAGGTAAATATTTATGATGACTTACTTATCAATTTCTCTGAGATTGCCAGGTTGCTTGATCTCTAACTGCAAAGAAGGCATATGCTGTGCTGCATATGCCTTCTTGCTTTATTCAAGAGGCTATAAAGGTAGGGATTTTGGTAGGATTTACTGTTGTATTTTATTTTTTCCTGTCGTATAATGTATTCTTGTTTGGAAATCGTGAACCTAGGTACATCATCAAATTGTACCAATACGTTTTCAGTAATTACACATTTTAGTAATACTGCAGACATAATATATTAACAGGAGGTTGACAGTTTACTGTCATGAAATATATGGAGAACACTAATTTATATACTTTAGGAATCGATATCGGTTCTACAACTGTAAAAATTGCAGTTTTAAATGACACAAATGGAATTGTATTTTCCGACTATCAGCGTCACTTTGCAAACATAAAGGAAACGTTATACGATTTAGTTTCAAAAGCATATAAAGAACTTGGGGACCTTAAAGTCTCTGCTGTCATTACGGGTTCTGGAGGTCTTGCTTTGGCAAATCACCTGGGGATTCCATTCACCCAGGAAGTCATTGCCGTCTCCACCGCCCTTTCTACCTATGCTCCAAAAACGGACGTAGCCATCGAGCTTGGTGGAGAAGATGCCAAAATCATATATTTTGAAGGCGGTAATGTGGAACAGCGTATGAATGGTATCTGTGCCGGCGGTACTGGTTCCTTTATTGATCAAATGGCATCTTTACTACAGACAGATGCTACCGGGTTAAATGAGTATGCAAAAAATTACAAGGCAATCTATCCAATCGCAGCCCGTTGTGGTGTATTTGCCAAGACAGACATTCAGCCTTTAATTAATGAAGGTGCCACAAAAGAAGATTTGTCCGCTTCTATCTTTCAGGCAGTGGTCAATCAGACCATATCCGGTTTGGCCTGTGGAAAACCAATTCGGGGCCATGTAGCCTTTTTAGGTGGACCCTTGCACTTTCTCTCTGAATTAAAGCAGGCATTTATCCGCACACTGAAACTGGATGAGGAGCACAGCATTACTCCTGAAAATTCTCATCTGTTTGCTGCTGCCGGCTCCGCTTTAACTGCCGACAAAAAAAATACAATGACTCTTTCCTCATTAGAAGAAAAACTTTCCGGTGAAATCAAAATTGCCTTTGAAGTAGAACGATTAGAACCTCTATTTAAGGATGAGGGAGATTATGAGGAGTTTCAGACAAGACACAAAGGGCATTCTGTGACTACCGGAGATTTAGCTACATACTCAGGAAACTGTTACCTAGGAATTGATGCCGGTTCCACCACCACAAAGGCGGCTTTAGTTGGAGAAAACGGTGATTTGCTCTACTCCTTCTACAGCACCAATAACGGAAGTCCTCTGGCCACTACCATCCGTGCCATCAAGGATATTTATACAAAGCTTCCAAAGGATGCGAAAATTGTTCACGCCTGCTCTACCGGATACGGAGAAGCTTTGGTAAAAAATGCTTTGATGCTAGAGGAGGGGGAAGTGGAAACAGTTGCCCACTATTATGCTGCTGCCTTCTTTGATCCTGAGGTGGACTGTATTATCGATATCGGTGGTCAGGATATGAAATGTATCAAAATCAAGAACCAGACCGTAGACAGTGTGCAGTTAAATGAGGCATGCTCTTCCGGATGTGGCTCCTTTATCGAAACCTTTGCAAAATCCCTAAACTATTCTGTACAGGATTTTGCACAGGCCGCACTTTTTGCAAAACATCCCATTGATTTGGGAACACGCTGTACTGTATTTATGAATTCAAAAGTAAAACAGGCACAGAAAGAAGGAGCTGATGTTGCCGATATTTCTGCCGGACTTGCCTACTCTGTGATTAAAAATGCTTTATATAAGGTAATTAAGGTAAGTTCTGCCTCTGAATTAGGTAGCCATATCGTTGTTCAAGGGGGTACCTTCTATAATGATGCTGTGTTGCGCAGTTTTGAAAAAATTGCTGACTGTAAAGCAATCCGCCCTGACATTGCAGGTATCATGGGTGCTTTCGGTGCTGCCCTGATTGCAAGAGAGCGTTATCAGGAAAGCAAGACTACTACTATGCTTTCCATAGATAAAATTCACAGTTTGGAATTTAATACCAGTATGTCACGTTGTAAAGGATGTACCAACAATTGTCTCCTTACCATCAACCGTTTTAGCGGTGGCCGTCAGTTTATCACCGGTAACCGATGCGAACGTGGTATTGGTGGACAGAAAAACAAAGACAACATTCCTAACTTGTTTGAATATAAAACAAAGCTGTTATTTGACCGGGAACCCCTGGACGAAGTGGATGCAGTACGGGGAACGGTAGGAATTCCACGTGTTTTGAATATGTATGAAAACTATCCCTTCTGGGCAGAGTTTTTCAAGGCATTAAACTTTAGAGTGATTCTGTCCCCCGAGTCCAACCGAAAGATTTACGAACTGGGAATTGAATCTATCCCAAGTGAATCTGAATGTTACCCGGCAAAGCTTGCCCATGGTCATGTACAATGGTTGATAAACAAAGGATTAAACTTTATCTTCTACCCTTGTATTCCATATGAGCGAACAGAATTCCCAGAGGCCAACAATCACTACAACTGTCCGATTGTAACCTCATATGCGGAAAATATCAAAAACAATATGGATGACTTGAAAAATCCGGACATAAACTTTATGAACCCCTTCCTTCCATTTACCAATCTGGAAGTTTTGACCAAGCGACTAATCGAAGAATTCACCAAGGAATTCCCGGATATTTCTTCCACAGAAATTAGGGAGGCCGCCAGAATCGGTTGGCAGGCTATGGCAGATGTTCACGAAGAAATGCAAAGAAAAGGGGAAGAAACCTTAGAATACTTAGAAAGCACAGGAAGACACGGAATTGTTCTTGCCGGCCGTCCTTACCATATTGACCCGGAAATCAACCACGGTATTCCGGAATTGATTACCTCCTACGGTGTTGCTGTGTTTACAGAGGATTCCATCTCCCATCTCTCAAAGGTGGAACGACCATTGATTGTAATGGACCAGTGGATGTATCACTCCAGATTGTATGCTGCTGCAAACTATGTAAAACAAAGAGAAGATTTAGACTTAATTCAATTAAATTCCTTTGGTTGTGGGCTTGATGCTGTTACCACCGACCAGGTAAGCGATATTTTAAATAACTCTGGAAAAATTTATACCTGTTTAAAGATTGATGAGGTAAATTCCCTGGGCGCTGCAAGAATTCGTGTCCGTTCCTTACTTTCTGCCATTCGTGTGAGAAAGCAGAAAAAGGTAACCCGCACAATTGTTCCTGCAAACTATGAACGTGTTATTTTTACAGAGGAAATGCGAAAGAATTACACCATTCTTTGTCCGCAGATGTCTCCTATCCACTTCTCTATTATAGAGCCTGCTATGCGCAGTTGTGGATATCATATAGAATTATTAAACAATGATGGCAAGGAGGCCGTTAATGTTGGATTAAAATATGTAAACAACGATGCCTGCTATCCTTCTTTGATGGTGGTGGGACAGATTATGGAGGCTGTACTCTCTGGAAAGTATGACTTAAATAAAACTGCGGTTATCATTACCCAAACCGGGGGAGGCTGTCGTGCCACAAACTATATCGGTTTCATCCGCCGTGCCCTGGCAAAAGCAGGCTATCCGGACATTCCTGTGCTTTCCTTAAACCTGAGCGGTTTTGAAAAGAATCCGGGATTCAAGATTACACCTAAGCTTGCTATCAAGGGAATGTACGCCTTAGAATTCGGTGATGTGCTGATGCGCTGTCTTTACGCCACCAGACCTTATGAGGCTGTGCCGGGTTCTGCCAACGAACTGCATAAAAAGTGGGAAAAAATTTGTATTGACTTCGTAAGTGGGAATCGTATCCCATCCTACGGAAAATATAAAAAGATTTGTCGTGAAATCATTCGTGACTTCGATCATTTAGAGCGCTTGGATATTGTGAAACCCCGTGTTGGTGTGGTAGGCGAAATCCTGGTAAAATTCATGCCAGCTGCCAATAATTATCTTGTAGAACTACTGGAATCCGAGGGAGCCGAAGCGGTTGTTCCAGACCTGTTAGACTTCTTCCTCTACTGCTTCTACAATGCAAACTTTAAATACGAAAAACTGGGAATGAAAAAGTCTACAGCACGTAATTGTAATTTAGGAATCAAAGCCTTAGAGTGGTTTAGGTCCGCTGCCAGAGATGAGTTTGAGAAAAGTAAGCACTTTGAGGCTCCTGCCCATATTGACCATTTGGCAGAAATGGCAAGTGACATTGTCTCCTGCGGAAACCAGACCGGGGAAGGCTGGTTCTTAACCGGTGAGATGCTTGAACTTATTCAGTCCGGTGCCAATAATATTGTATGTACCCAGCCTTTTGGCTGTCTGCCAAACCATATTGTGGGTAAGGGTGTCATCAAGGAGTTGAGACGTCGCTATCCAGAGTCCAACGTAGTAGCTATTGACTACGACCCAGGTGCCAGCGAAGTAAACCAGCTAAACCGAATTAAACTTATGTTGTCAACAGCTTACAAACGTTTAGAAAATCAAAATTCATAATGATTTTAGCCCATTTAAACTGCTTTTGACAGGCAAAAAAACACCGCATTTCCTATTAGATTAAAAAGGAAATGCGGTGTTTTTATTTCTATACAAAGCTACTAAACATACTAAGCACTGGCAAATCTTCCCCGGAAGATACGGTTATAAACCTCTTTCAAAGCACATCCCTTATCTGCCAGACATACCAAAACAGTCTCACGATATCTAGGCACATACAATGTCAACGGAAACATATGTTTTCTGATAATATCCTGTTCCCTGGGATTTAATTCAAAATCCCTTGTTGCATTCTTCAAAGCGATTCCCGGATGGTAAAATCCATGTAAGTTTCCTAATTTCTGTTCATGCCAGTCATAGAGAAAATAGTCATGTAGCAAAGCGCCTCTTGCCAGACTTTTCACATCTACCTTGATATGGTAACGATATGCTATCTCTCCACAAAGTTTGGCAACCGCTTTACAGTGGGCAAGAGTGGTTGTATTGCCATGCTGGATAAATTCATCCATTTTTGATATTCTCTCATCTGAAAGTAGCTCTTCAATATATCTTTGATATTCTTCATATTCCTGTTCTGTCATTTTTTCTCCCTCAATGCCTATTCTTTTCCCGTGATGGTTTCTCTCTACCTTTATTAGATATATCACATCATCCCTAGTTTTTCAATAAGAAAAAACCGAGAAATTTTTCCATATTTATTGTCTACTATTCACAGAAACAATATATTCAAAAATTTTTGCTTTCCTACTCTCCTGCCGGCTCCTCAGGCACAAAGATTCTTTTATGTTCTAAGTCCTTTTCCCGATGTACTCTTTCCTTGGCTTCCTTGCAAAAATAATCCTGAGCACATAGAAGTTCCTTTCCCCTTTTATCTACCCGGTGATACAAACCATCTTCTTTTAGAATCCTTGCCTTCATAGTATCTGCTAGCTGAATGTCCAGAATATGCTTTACCTCCTGCTTTAGTTTCTCATCTTCCACCGGAAATAATATCTCCACTCTTCGGTCTAAATTTCTGGGCATCCAGTCCGCACTTGCCATATAAATTTCTTCGTTACCGTTGTTTAAAAAATAAAAAATTCTACTGTGTTCCAAAAAATTTCCCACCAGGGAACGAACACGGATATTTTCACTGACTCCCGGGATTCCTACCTTTAGGCAACAGATACCTCTCACAATCAAATCCACTTGTACTCCCGCTGCTGATGCCTGATATAAGGCTTCAATAATTTCCTTATCACAAAGAGAGTTCATCTTTGCTATGATCCTTGCCTCTTTCCCTTCTAAGGCATTCTCTCGTTCCCTCCTGATTAGCTGCATAAATTTATCCCTTAACCAAAGGGGCGCCAAGGTAAGAGCATTCCAGGATTTAGGCTCTGAATAGCCGGAAAGCATATTAAACACTGCTGTGGCATCCGCCCCGATATGTTCAGCACAGGTAAGAATTCCCATATCTGTATACAGCTTAGCTGTGGCGTCATTATAGTTTCCGGTTCCTAAATGCACATATCTTCGAATACCATCTTCTTCCCGTCTCACCACCAAAGTAATTTTGCTGTGGGTTTTTAATCCCACCAGTCCATAAATCACATGACATCCTGCTTTTTCTAACATTTTTGCCCAGCCAATATTGTTTTCCTCGTCAAAACGAGCCTTTAACTCTACCAGAACCGATACCTGCTTTCCATTTTCTGCCGCCTGGGCAAGGGCAGCGATAATTGGAGAATTTCCGCTGACACGATACAAAGTCTGCTTTATGGCAAGAGTATCCTTATCCCTTGCAGCCTGTTTTATAAAATCTACCACCGGGTCAAAGGTCTCGTACGGATGGTGCAATAAAATATCTCCCCTTTTTATCTGCTCAAAAATATTTTCATCCAGATTTAGTCCCGGCACTGGCTGAGGAGTGTATTTTGCATATTTTAAGTGTTCAAAGCCTTCCATACCGTACATTTTCATTAAAAAGGTCAAATCAAGGGGTCCATGTATCATAAAAATATCCTGTTCTTTAATGCCAAGCTCCCGCTTTAGTATTTTCAATAATCCCTTATCCATTCCCTGTTCTACTTCCAGACGAATGGCCTGCCCCCACTGTCTTTTCTTTAGTTTCAACTCAATTTCTTTCAATAAATCTTCTGCCTCATCCTCATCGATGCTCAAATCTGCATTTCTCATAATACGATAAGGAAAAGCACAAACAATATCATAGCTTAAAAACAGCTTATCAATATTTCTTTCAATTACCTGTTCTAGTAATATCACATTTTTGCTGCCATCTTCCCCGTCCGGTAAAGGCACAATTCTTGGAATTACTGCCGGCACCTGAACGGTAGCAAACTCCAACTCCCCTTCCCTTCCCTTTTTGGAAAGTAATGCCCCAATATTCAACGTTTTATTTCGAATTAACGGAAATGGTCTGGATGAGTCCACTGCCATAGGTGTTACCACCGGATATACATTATCCTCAAAAAATCCATCTACAAACCGTGCCTGAGCTTCATTTAGCTCTTCGTGGGATGTAATAATATGCAGATTTTTTTCTGCCAGTCCGGAAAGCAGCATCTTATTGTATATGTGGTATTGTTCCTCAACAAACTTATGTGTTTTCTCATTTACTGCAAGGAGCTGTTCCTGAGCCGTCATACCGGCAATATCCTTTTTGCTGTACTCAGCGTGAATCATATCTTTTAAAGATGCCACACGAACCATAAAAAACTCATCTAAATTCGAGGAGGTAATACTTAAAAATTTCATTCTTTCAAACAGAGGATTTTCCTTATCCCTAGCCTCTTCTAAAATTCTTTCATTAAATTGAATCCAGCTCAATTCTCTATTGGTGTAATATAAGGGTTTCCCAAAATCTTTCTCCATAACTCTTCCCTCCTTAGATACTCTTCTTCTGCTTCATGCTTATTGTAATTCCAAAGTTTTCCCTGAAAAAGTCTATATTTTCATTCACCTTTTCCCGTTCCAGTGCAATGTCATCATTGGTGGTGACTGTGATGATTAACGCCTTCTCCTTTACAGCGAAGACTACATTTCTGCACTTTTGCCGATAGCTTCTGTCTAAGGCCAACACCGTTCTTAAACAGGCAGTAAGCTTTGCAATCACCAGATAATCTCTTACATCCAGACTGGTAGATTTGGAAAACTCCTCAAAATACAAAAATTCTTCCCCACTGAACCGAATAATGTTGGCAACAATTTCCCGCTCTGCATGGGATAGACCAATAATCTCCGTGGCCATAACAATCTGGTAAGAACACTGTTCACTATGTACACTGCTGATATACTTTCCACAATCACATAGAATCACTGCAATTCTAAGAAGCAGCCGCTCTCTATCCCCAAATCCATGTACCTTTTTCGTGGCATCAAAGAGCTTCATTGCAATCTCTTCCATGGTATTAATATGATTTTTTCCTGACTGATACCGTTTGGCCATACATTTTGCCGAGGCAATGATATCGTCTTCAAAATTGTGTTGAGACTTATAGCCATTTTTTTGTGCATAATCGTAGGCGATTCCATCTCCCAAATCTCTGTCTGGTGCCCAGATTCGTTCTGCCTCTGTCACCTGCAAAAACTGCTTATAGATAATGGCAAAGGGTAAAATCAAGCGGGCGTTTTCCGCTGGTACCCCCAGCTTTTTTGCAGCCTCCAAAGGGGTAAGACTGGCAATTTTATCAAATATTTTCATGTACTCTTCCACAGATGCACTCTTATTTAGCTCATGGCTGTCACTTAAATCGATAAGATTGGTGATAAACTCCCCGGTGACAATTAGATTTTTTATATTCCTGTCCTTTAAATAAAATTTCTTCAAGTGATAGGTCTCTGTATTGATTAATTCCTCAATATACTGTCCATAATGACCACTTCTGTCTTCTAATGCAGACAGCGTCTCACGGATTCGCAAAGACCCTAATTTAATGTTCTGGGTGGTAATAAGACTGTCCTTGTCAAAGAGGGAAATCTGGATACTTCCACCTCCCACATCCACAATGGCAGTTCCCTTCTTTATCACCTCATTAAAGTCGTCCCACTTTGAGGCAATGGATTGATATCCGATGAATCTTTGTTCTGAGTTGCTTAAGATTTCCACATCAAATCCGGTTTTTATTTTAATCTGATCTAACAAAATCCGGGTATTTATCACCTCACGAAGTGCGGAGGTGGCACACACACGATATTCTTCCACGTCATATTCTTTCATAAACTTTTTAAAGTCATTCAATGTCTTACAAAGCTTATCAATCATATCCTGACCTACTTTTTCCTTTGTAAAGGCATCCGCCCCCAACTCTAAATGGTCTATCACACTGTTTAATTCCTTCATTCCCTGTTTCCCTGACAATTCATATATCTTTATACCGGTTTCATAGGAACGAATATAGATTGCTGCAAATCTGACTCTCTTCATGCCCACACCTTCCCTTCCCGCTTATAGCTATGTTCTCATCACCTTATTTATAGTAATCTTACACGTATTTTGTTTAAATTTCAATTAACTTTATGTAAATAATTATAACAAAAAAGAGCATAATCTTTCGACTATACTCTTTCATCGTATCTTTTAAAAACCACTGAATAAATACCTTACATCTTAACTATGCTCCAAAAAAGTTGATTTCATCTGCCTGGTTAAAGTTTACAAAACCTGCAAAACCTTTCTCTTCCAATCTATTTAAGAATTTCCCCATCTTCTTTGGTTTCACATACAAAGCAACTAAATATTCCTTACGAAGCTCTTCTGCTTTGGCATATGCCGCTGCAATTTCCTCCTCTTCATATAGCACAGCAATTCGTTTCTTTGTATCCTCCTCTTTGATACCCTGTTCACTTAAAATAGCGTAAATTCTTTCAAATCCAATGGAGAATCCTACTGCTGGAACGCTTTCATTTAGGAACTTTCCAATTAAATTATCGTATCTTCCACCACCGGCAATGGCACCCTTGAATTTATTGCTTTCCACTTCAAATACGGTACCTGTATAATATCCCTGTCCTCTTACCAACGAGATATCATAACGGATATCATATTTTCCATCTGCCATAGCTGTTGCCGATGTGATAATCTTCTTTACATTGTCAATAGCTTCATTGGTTCCAATCAAGCTTTCTATGGTGTCTAATGAAAAATCACCCTTTTGCAAGAATTCATAAAAGCTTTCCACAATTTTGCTGTCGTATTCTTTTTCCAACAATTCTGCCTTCACACCATCTGCACCGATTTTATCCATCTTGTCGAATGTGATACACACACTGTCTAACTCCTTTTCTTCAAAGCCCATGTGAAGTAGCACTGCTCTTAAGATTCTTCTGTCATTGATTTTTACGGTAAATTCATCCATACCAATGGCTAATAACGCCTTTGTGGTAGTGGCAATCAGTTCGATTTCCGCTGTAATCGAAGAAGTTCCAAGGATATCAATGTCACACTGGATAAACTCTCTTAATCTTCCTTTTTGTGGTCTTTCTGCACGGTACACTCTGTCAATCTGAATGCACTTCATAGGTGAGATTAATTCATTTCTATTGTTTGCATAATAACGGCTGAGAGGAAGGGTTAAATCATAGCGAAGCCCCATATCGGAAAGCTCATCTAACTTTCCCTCTGCCACTGCCTTCTCTAGCTTTTCACCACGTTTCATAATCTTGAAAACAAGATTTAAGTTGTCTCCACCTTCACTCTTATCAAGATTCTCTGCATCCTCAATAATTGGAGTGATAATATGTTCAAATCCATTTTCTGTGTATACCTGCAATATCTTGTTCTGCAGATAATCGCGAACTCTGGCCTGTTCCGGTAAATAATCGTTGGTTCCTTTTACACTTTTAATCTTCATTTTCTTCTTCCTTTACATTAAAACTATCTCGTGATTTTTATTATAATGAATTTCTATGAATTCCGCAAGTCTATCTTACTTTCTATCTATCTTAGGTTCTCCGGACCAAAGCTCTCCGGCAACAGTTCCTCTAAGGTATACACCTTATAATCCACCATATCTTTTGCCACAACAACCTGAAATTCCTTGGGATTTACAAATTCTCTTAGCACCTGTCTGCAAACCCCGCAGGGTGGACAGTAGTCTTTTGCCTTTTCCTCCTGTGCACTCCAGCCCAACACTGCAATTTTTTTAAACTTTCGTTTTCCCTCACTGACTGCCTTAAAAAGGGCTGTTCTCTCCGCGCAATTACAGGGGGTATAGGCAGCATTTTCTATGTTGCATCCTTGATAAATTTCACCATCCGCCCCTTCTAAGGCTGCTCCAACTTTGAACCCTGAATAGGGAGCATAAGAAAATTTCCGCGCTTCTATGGCTTTTTCAATCAATTCCTTTTCCTTCATATAAAACCCCTCCTGGATTTTTATTAAAAAAATACCGGCATTTCTGCAATAATGTTCCAGACTAATTTCTTAAAATCTTTCGAAACTCTGTCGGCTGTCTCCTGTACCTCCTTGTGGGATAACGGGTTCTTACTGATTCCTGTCGCCATATTACAGATACAGGAAATTCCACACACTTTCATATCCATATGCTTTCCCACAACTGCCTCGCAGGCGGTACTCATCCCAACGGCATCTGCTCCTAATATTTTTGCCATCTTGATTTCTGCCGCAGACTCATAGGCAGGCCCGGTAAACTGGATATAAACCCCTTGTTTTACAGGGATTCCCAGTTTCTTACTCTCCGCCTTGATATGGTTTTGCAATGCCTCATCATAAATATTGCTCATATCCGGGAAACGTACTCCAAATTCTTCCGGATTTTCCCCAATCAAAGGAGATGGTACAAACTGTGCAATATGGTCTGTCAACATCATGAAATCTCCCGGCTCCAACATGGAATTGATTCCACCTGCTGCATTGGTGAGAAACAAAATCTTTGCTCCCATCATTTTCATCATTCGAATGGGCAGAACCACCTGCGACATTTCATATCCTTCATAATAGTGGACACGCCCCTTCATAATGACTACCTTTTTCTCTCCTACCTTACCAAATATAAAACGTCCGTCATGACCTGCTACGGTAGAAATTGGAAAGCCCGGAATCTCACCATAAGGAATTTCCCCAGCAATCTCCACCTGATTTGCAAAATCTCCCAGTCCGGAACCCAGCACCAGAGCTACCTCCGGCTCAAAGGGGATTCTGTCTTTGATACTCTCAAAACAATGCTTTACCTGCTCATATACCTTGCTCATACTTCATCATCCCTTCTATTTTCATGTTTCATGTTTCATTCTTATTTCATAAATTTACTGCCACTGACTTACATCAATGGAAGTTTCTGCATAAATTCCAAGCTCTGCCGGAATCATTTCAGACAGCTCCAGAATCTGCAGGGCCACTCCCTGGATGTTCCCCTTCTCTGCCACATAGGGGTTTAATCCCACCGGAATCAACATCTCTCCATTTCTTATATCAAATAACATTTCTATCACTTGTCCCTGATTTAATTTCACGTATAACACCGCTTTTCCCTGAAATTCATTCTCAGCATAGGCAGTAATTCTGACAAAGTCTGTATGCTCTGATACAGAATTTACGTCAATATATTTTCCCACTTCCACATTGGTATAATCCAAAAACAGTTTTTCACTTTCTGCGATATATTTTTCTTTCACCTGTCCCCCACCCCAGTAATATGCCAGATGCTCTAAATTAGAGGGGGTAATAAATTCTGCATAAGAGGCTATATCTTTTGTTCCAAGGGTTACCTCTACATCTTTTCTTGCCAGAAAGAGAATATCTTCATAAGTGTAAGGAATATAGTTTTCTTCCTGAAAATACCGAATCAGCCAATAATTCCTTGCTGATAATGGACGACTGTCAGAAAAGTAAGGGGACAACAGCACCACCTTTGGCTGTCTTTGTTTTAAAATTCCCACTACATGCTTTTGCATAGTCTCATTATACATATTGAATGCACTAGAGTAAGGAGTCATTAAATTCATATCCAAAATGGAATTGCTGCTTACCATATTGCTCATATCAAAGATTTCATTTTTATCGCCAACCATGCCGGCTAAATCATTTAAATGATTTAGATATCCCAACCCTTCCAGTGTCATATAACTATCTTTCAACTGAGCCAGACAGGTAACTTCCTCATTATCTCCCACATATACTGCCTCTTCATCAATGCTTTTCATATTTGCAAACTGTTCTGAGGTATCTACATAATCTGTAAGATTCACCGGTTTTATCACCATAAAGAGCAGGAACATAAGTGCCAGCCTCACCCAGCGGTATCTGCTCTCCACTTTGGTTCCCGCCAAAATACAAATGACAAAGAGAATCAGTATTCCTGCATAAATAAATGCTCTCTCCCCCTCTCCAATCAATCCAAAAATATAATTGGTCATAAGAAGGGTAAGCACAACCATTTGCAAAATCACATTGCCAATCTGCGCCTTATTCTCACGAACCGCAATCCTTTTGATGAGAAACAGCAAAACAAGAGGAATCAAAAAGGCAAATAAAAGATAAAAATAATTCTTCTCCAAGGTCTCTAAGCTAAGTGCATCCATTACACCATACTTCTGCACTGCGTACAGCAAAGGATTGCTGTTGACAATTTCAAGATTTTCCATGTGTAGCAAAATGTACTTTACAATCTTATAAAATGGATAAACAAATCCCATTCCTGTTAACAGCATCATCCCATAAGAAATCCAGAATCTTTTTGTAAGATGAACTTTTGCCCTTTTTCCCATAGCAAAATAGACAATTTCCTTTAAAACCTCAAAAATATCCCGATACATTCCAAACAACATGGCAATTGCCAGACTTCCTCCAATGGATGGATTCCAGCAGATAGAAGCGATGGAAAGCATCACATACAACCATACCCTGCGGTTTTTATTTTTATAAATCCCATTTAAATTCAGTATTAACAGATAAGGCAGCACAAATACCCAGCGAATGTAATACAACTCAAAAGCAGGACTAAAATTAAATAAACCCAAAATCATAACCAACAGCAAAGTGTGATTCTTTGTACTTTTCTTTAACACCCAGGCCAGGACAGCCATTAGAATAGCGCTTCCTACCACCAGGGCTGCCTCAAAGGTGGCATAGGTTCCCTGATAAAAAATCTTATTCACCACTCCAAAATAGTAATCGCATAATCCATGAATGGGGAAATAATCAAAAAAAGGAAGCTTTCCATAGGAAAAGAGCTGCTGGGTAGATACAGCATACTCTCCATAATGGAACATGTAAATAGGTTCTGTCTGAATCACTCCTACCGGAATCTTCACATAGGTAAACATGGCAGCTACTTCCAATGCCCCGTTTGCCGTAACTAATTTTTTAAAATCCTCTGTCCCAAGCCGTGATAAATTCTTGATGAACCATAACGCAAAAATTGCCATAAAAAACACAATCAACAAAGCTGACCCATACCGTACAACCACTTCTCCCCTGTACAAGTATACGAAACCACAGTACCACAGCATCCAGACAGGTGTAGCTGACTGTATCATAAAAATCATTTTGTGGGCTGTGGCTTTTTTTATTTTTCGCTGATACAAAACAGCAAAAATAATGGACAATACCAAAACAGCGCACTGACTAAAAAACAATAGTTCTGTGTATCCAGAAATCTCACGTCCTTTCTTGTACATATAAACTTTCGTTCCTAACATCACCAAAGATGTGCCAAGAATTTCTGTGTATATAAGAAACTGTAACGTTGCATACAATCTTTCTTTCTTTTTCAAACACAGTGCCAACAGTAAAATTAACAGCCCATAACACAGCAGATGATTGATACTCAATGTGCGATTCAATCGCTGATAAATAGTCAAAGCTGCCACTCCACAAATCCCATAAAAGGAAATCTCCTGATACAGCTCATATTTTCTTACAAAATTAATAAAAAATGTCCAAAAGAAATAACCTGCCACTGTTCCAAGTAAGAACAGATAGACTACCGTTTTATCTCCTGCCTTGTAGTAATTGTAGTATGAAGTGCTCCCTGAAACGAAAGAATCATATTCTGTGATGTGATGATACAGGAATCCCTTTAGTAAAACCACTGCCAAATATGTGGTAAGTAAGGACAAAACCACTGCCAACACAGAATGTGCCAAGGATGCTCCTTCAAAATATTCTTTCCGTATTTTGGTAATTTTTCTCTTCATTGTATAACATAAACCCTTTCTTTTACTCTCATCATTATAGTATCATGTATTCTTCATTTCCGTCAAAGGTTTTTGAAACAAAAGGGTTGCAAAATCCCAAAAATTAGGTAAAATAGGAGAGGTATATGTAAAATAAGTAAGTAAATTAATTGTTCTAGAAAGGTTGAAAATATGATAAGTACAAGTAATGTAACACTGCGAATTGGTAAAAAAGCATTATTCGAGGACGTAAATATTAAGTTTACCGAAGGAAACTGCTACGGTCTCATTGGTGCCAATGGTGCCGGAAAATCAACATTCCTAAAGATTTTATCCGGACAGATTGAATCCACAAACGGTGAGGTTATCATCACACCGGGCCAGCGTCTGTCTTTCTTACAGCAGGATCACTTTAAATATGATGAGTTTCCTGTTTTAGATACGGTTATTATGGGAAATAAACGTATGTATGACATCATGAAGGAAAAGGAAGCCATTTACATGAAGGAAGATTTTTCTGACGAAGACGGAATCCGTGCCGCAGAATTAGAAGGTGAGTTTGCTGAGATGAACGGTTATGAGGCCGAATCTGATGCTGCTATGCTTTTAAATGGTCTGGGAATCCCTACCGAGCTTCACTATGCTATTATGGGAGATTTGAAAGGTGCGGAAAAAGTCAAGGTATTGCTTGCCCAGGCATTGTTTGGAAATCCTGATATTCTACTGTTGGATGAGCCTACCAACCACTTGGATTTACCAGCTATTGAATGGTTGGAAGAATTCTTAATCAACTTTGAGAATACTGTCATCGTGGTATCCCATGACCGTTATTTCTTAAATAAGGTTTGTACTCATATTGCAGATATTGACTATGCTAAAATCCAGCTTTATGCCGGAAACTATGACTTCTGGTATGAATCCAGCCAGTTACTTGTAAAGCAGATGAAGGAAGCCAACAAGAAAAAGGAAGAAAAAATCAAGGAATTACAGGACTTTATCTCCCGTTTTAGTGCCAACGCCTCCAAGTCAAAACAGGCGACTTCCCGTAAGAAGGCATTGGAAAAAATTGAATTGGATGAAATCAAGCCAAGTAGCCGTAAATATCCTTACATTGATTTCCGTCCGGAACGTGAAATCGGAAATGATGTACTTATGGTAGAAAATCTCTCCAAGACCATTGACGGTGTAAAGGTACTTGACAACCTTTCTTTCATTATCAACCGTGAAGATAAGGTTGCTTTTGTAGGTGGAAACGAATTGGCAAAAACTACATTATTCAAAATTTTAACCGGGGAATTGGAACCAGACTCTGGAACTTTCAAATGGGGTGTTACCACATCCCAGGCATACTTCCCGAAAGACAGTACCGAAGAGTTCAACTGCGACCTTCCAATCGTAGACTGGCTGACACAGTACTCTCCAGTCAAAGATGTAACCTATGTACGTGGTTTCCTAGGCAGAATGTTATTTGCCGGAGATGACGGTGTAAAGAAAGTAAATGTATTATCCGGTGGTGAAAAGGTACGTTGCCTTGTGTCAAAGATGATGATTAGCGGTGCCAACGTATTGATTTTTGATGAGCCTACAGACCACTTAGATATGGAAAGCATCACGGCTTTAAATAATGGTCTGATAAAGTATCCTGGTGTTATCCTCTTCTCTTCCCGTGACCACCAGTTTGTTCAGACCACAGCAAATCGAATTATGGAGATTTTGCCAAACGGTGAATTGATTGATAAAATGTGTACGTATGATGAGTACCTGGAAAATGATGAACTTGCAAAGAAACGTACTATTTTTGAAGTTGAGACTGACGAAGACGACAACTAATTCAGAAGGGGGTCGCATCCCCTTGGAGGGGGTCGCATCCCCTTGGACCCAGGAGGTATTTTATGGTAGATTTACACACTCATACAACTGCATCGGATGGAACCTATACCCCAACAGAGCTGGTTGACTATGCCATAGAAAAAGGACTGACTGCCATTGCCATCACAGACCATGATACGGTGTCCGGTCTTGAAGAGGCCATGGATTATGCCAAAGACAAACCCATCCAGGTAATACCAGGAATTGAATTTTCTACGGAATACAATGGAAAAGATGTGCATATTGTAGGATTGAATATCGACTATAAAAATCCCTTCTTTTTGGAGAAATTAGAACGTTTTATTGATTCCAGAGACACAAGAAACGAAAAGATGTGCAAACTGCTGACTGAGGCAGGTTTTCCTATGACCTTAAAAGACTTAGAGGAGGCTTATCCGGACTCTGTGATTACCCGGGCTCATATGGCTCGCTTCATGTACGAAAAAGGGTATATCTCCAATCGTGAAAAAGCCTTTGAAAAATATATCGGGGACAATTGTCCCTGCTATGTGCCCAGGGAAAAGGTAAACCCTACCCAGGCTATCCGACTCATCAGGGAGGCCGGGGGAGTCCCGGTACTTGCCCATCCTATCCTCTACAAGCTTCCTGTGCCAAAGTTAGAAGAATTGATAGAGGATTTAAGTTCTCATGGACTTGTAGGTATCGAGGCAATTTATTCTACCTATAACCGGGCAGATGAAGCCCTCATCCGGAAGCTTGCCAAGCAGTATGGCTTAAAATTAAGTGGTGGTTCTGACTTCCACGGAAAGAACAAACCCTATATTGATTTGGGGGTTGGACGTGGAAATCTTAATGTGCCGGATGAAATATGGAAAAATCTGGGTGAATAGTAATCAAAAAAACAGTGGGGACATCTCGTTTATGAGATGCACCCACTGTTTTTTATAATTTACATTTCACTACCTTACTAAACTTTCCATATATCTTCTTGCTGCCACTTTTTTTATAAGCCCGGATTTTCACATAATATGTCTTTCCCTTCATCTTCTTTGTCAGTTTTTTTGACACACTGCTTTTTGACGCTGTTGTAATCTTTTTATCGCTGAAGTTTTTCTTGTTTGCAACATAAATTTCATAACCATCTATATTTTTCACTTTTTTCCAGCTTAATTTCATACTTGAGGATGATATTTTCTGGATTTTCACTCCCGTTGGTGTCTTAGGTCTGCTAATCACTGTAGGCTTTGGTGTACTGGTTGCTTTAGGTTTTGGAGTGCTGGTTGCCGTTGGTTTTGAAGTGCTGGTTGCCGTTGGCTTTGGGGTGCTGGTTGCCGTTGGTTTTGGAGTACTGGTTGCCGTTGGTTTTGGAGCACTGGTTGCCGTTGGTTTTGGGGTAGGAGTTGCATATGCATCATCTACAATAAATTTATACCCGTTTGCCTGTGCATACGCACTTGCTGTGCTGTCTTTTGCTCCAATTATTTGTTCTAGTATTCCACCGTCAAATGCCTTATCATCAATCTCAGTTACATTTCCCGGAATTGCAATGCTTTTTAATCCCATGCACTGATAAAAAGAATATTTTCCAATGCTTTTTACTGTGTTGGGAATCACAACCTCCTCTAAACCGGTAGTACCTGCCAACATATTGGCTGCAATTGTCTTGGTTCCATTGGAAAACACAACCTTTTTCAATCCAGTACACTTATAAAAAATTCCCACTTTACCTAAAGAAGAAGCGTAAAATGTTATCGTAGACGGAATCGTAACTTCTTCCAGGCTGTTGCACCCTTCAAATGCTCCAGAGTAAATAGTTTTCACTCCTTCGGATATGGTAAGATTCTTTAAGTATAGACATCCATCAAAGGAGTTTGACATTAGCTTTTGTACACTAGAAGGAATCACAACATTGTCCAGATTTATGCAATCACGAAAAGCACTGGAATTAATTGTAGTTACTGAATTTGGAATCTCAACACTAGTTAAGCCTGTGGTATCTCGAAAGGCACCAGTTGGAATTTCCTTTACCCCTTCAAGAATGATAATTTTTTTCAGATTATCACAATCTGGAAAAATTCCGCTAGTTGCACATTTTTCGAAAGATTTCGGCATGGTAACTTCTTCTATGCTATCACAGTTTTTGAAGGCAGCCGTACCAAACTTTGACAAACTGTCTGGAAAACTTACGTTTTTCAGTGCAGTACAATTTGCAAAGGTACTGCTTCCAATTTCCGTCAGATATACAGCCTCACTCATATCAATACTCTTTAAACATGTATTTTTTGTGGAACTACTTTTTTTAATTTTTGTAATTTTTCCCACTTTATAAGTGCTATCAAAGATAGA
>JBGVDD010000278.1:0-2384 GCA_045119215.1 Lachnospiraceae bacterium
GAAATTCTCTGCTCTAGGTTGCTTTGTTCGGTGTCATATTCTGTCATAAGACGATTGAACTGTCTTTCCGGCAATCGCCCTAAAGTGAAATTTTCATACAATCCCTTTATCAGATCATCTAAATCCATCATGCGACGCTTAGCTTCCAATAGCTCCTTTTTATCATTGGTATTGTCCTTTTCACACTGTATTTCATACTGTGCCTTCAACTGTTCCACAAATTCCTTTTCATCATTCAGAACATATTGTGACACTCTCTTAGTTGCCTGATAAATCAGCATTTCTACTGTACTTGCCTTAATATAATGACCGGTACATGAATGATATTTATTGTGATACCGGCTACAACGGAATGCCTGATTACTGTCATAGGTCTTTCCGTCTTTCGACTGTGAATTGATATATGCCAGTCTGCTTCCACAATCCGCACAATAAAGGAGTCCTGACAGCCTATGCGTAGGCTTTTCACTGTTTCGTCTAGGTGAAACTCGTTTCCTCATTTTCTGTGCCTTATCATAAGTTTCCTGATCTATGATAGCTTCATGAGTATTATAGAAAATAAGCAGCTCGTCCTCATTCACGACTCTTTTTCGATTCGTCTTGAAACTGTCTTTTGTTGTCTTTCCAAGAATGGTATGCCCCAAATACTCACGTCTGCTCAGAATATAGCCGACTGTTGTTGCATTCCATGTATAAGCATCATGGTATCTCGTACACTGGCAATCCTCAGGATGGTTCTGTCTCGCATAAGCTGACGGAATAAGCACTTTATCCGCTGACAAGGTATCTGCTATTGCAGTTGCTCCCATTCCTTCGCAAGCAAACTGAAAAATGCGTCTGACAACCGAAGCGGATACTTCATCAACATACAAAGTCTGCTTATCCTCAGGCTTTCTGTAATACCCATAAGGCACAGCACCGCTGACACGTTTTCCGTCTCTCATTCTAGCCTTAAATACCGCCTTAATCTTCTTACTGGTGTCTTTTGCATACCATTCATTCATAATATTCAGGAATGGTGTAAAATCATTATCTGTCGGATTGGCACTGTCAACTCCGTTATTAACTGCAATAAAGCGGACACCTTTCTTTGGAAACATCATTTCAGTATAAAACCCTACTTGCAGATAGTTTCTGCCAAATCGTGACATATCCTTGACAATCACTGTTCCAACTCTTCCGGCTTCAATCTCTGCCAAAAGTGCATTGAAAGCCGGTCTGTTGAAATTTGTTCCTGAATATCCATCATCACTGAAATGTCGGATATTCTCGAAACCATTTTGTACCGCATAATCTTCAAGATATTGTTTCTGATTTGTTATGGAGTTCGATTCTCCTTGAATCTCATCATCACGAGACAGACGCTCATAAAGTGCTGTTATTCTGTTATCTTTAGCCATTTTCTCAGCTCCTTTCATAATGCTAAAAAATAAGAACACACAGAAAACACTTCATTTTTTAATGACCTATTTTCTCTGTATTCTTAAAATCTAACCCTTCGGATCAGTGACAACATAGCTTGAGTGCATCTGCATCAGGTTCGGTTTTACAAAAAACCTCGTCTTGCCTGAACCAGAACCGCCGATAACAAGGATATTTTTATTCCTTGCATACTTCGGCTGTCTTGGTCTGCCTGACATCATCAGCCTTTCCGTTTCTGTAAGCAGCACATTGTTCTCAAAAACCGGATCGACATAAGGCTCTATATCCTTTGCGTTTCCCCACCTTGCAGAACCGTATTCCATTCCATGCCGGAATTTCTTGGCGTTCTTGGCTTTGAAATACACCACAAGGCGGAGCGCAACGCCGCACCCTGCCCCTATCAATAAATCTTTTGGGTAAAAACTCGGTAATGGGTTAGAAAATAAGTCCTCCATCCCCGCCATGACCGCCATCATCTTTGCGGAAGCGTCCTGCCCCGGCGATACCCGCCACAGCCACGCTATCTTGTCGCAGAAATATCCGGCAAGCACATAAGGCAGGTTCATAAGGAGAAGTTTCTTTTTATCCACATTCCCCGTCTTTGCTTTGAGCTTTTCGGGAATGGATTTTAAGTCTTTGGCAATGCCTTCTACGATTTTACTCATAATGACTGCCCCCTGTCCTTCTGGTGTTCCCTTGCCCGCTCCCGGTTTTTATCCTTCCCCAACTGCTCCCGGAACTCCGCCAGCTTCTCCTTTACGGAGATGCGGTCATGCTTTTTCTCATTAACTTTTACAAATTCCTTAAATGCCTGCGTAATCACGTCGGCATCCTTGCCCTTGAAAAATACCATGTACTTCGGCGGTGCAACTGTCTTATCTTTCTTCACAGCAAAATCTACGTTGTATTTTTTTGCCACTTTCTCAAAAGACTTGATGTTGTTATCCGTCACCTCAATGCTC
>JBGVDD010000279.1:0-2446 GCA_045119215.1 Lachnospiraceae bacterium
GAAAAAAACAGGCTATGTTTCCAAAATCCATAACCTGTTTTATATCTGCTTTCAAATCTTCTATTTCAATCCCGCATTTCTGCTTTTTTCTATACTTTCCTTTATCATATCCTGTTGTTCCTGCTGTCTCTTTATCATATCTGCTTTCATTGTCTGCTCACGCTCTTTTTGCTCTTTTGCAATCCTTTTTTTCGCATCTTCCACACTTTCCTCCTCTTTTGGTGAACTACCACTAAGCTAAAGCTTACTGGCTTCTTGCTTCAACGTCCTCGCAACTTACTAACTCCACAAGCGTGACTTCGGGTAGTTCCTACCCTAGTTGTTTTCATTATATTATACAGAAAGCATTCTAAGTCCCTCTGCTAATATATTCTGACTTGCATTGATGTCTCGGTCATGTTCTGTACCACATACAGGGCATGACCATTTTCTTATTGCAAGATTTTTTACATTTGTATTTTTATATCCGCAACATCCACATAACTGACTGCTTGCATAGAATGTGTCAATCTTAATGTATTGACGATGGTTCCATTCTGCTTTGTATTCCAGTTGTCGTGTGAGTTCATACCATGAACAGTCTGCTATTGATTTTGCCAGACTGTGATTCTTTATCATATTGGATATTGCTAAATTCTCACTTACTATCACTTGGTTATCGCTGATAAGTTGATGTGAGATTTTATGCAGATTATTCTTTCTGATATTCGTAATCTTTTCATGGCATCTTGCAATTTTGCGTTTCATTTTATAAAAATTTACACTTCCCTTATTTTTATGTGCAAGCTGTCGTTGCAACTTTGCTAACTTCTTTTCATATTTCCTCATTATTTTTGGATTTTCATATTTTTTTCCATCAGTCGTGATACATAAGTCCTTAATTCCTAAGTCTAATCCAACCTTATGTTCCGTATGTGGTAGTTCTGTATGTTCCGTCTCTACAAGAATAGACACATAGTACTTGCCACTTGGCACTTGTGAGACAGTAACGCTTTTAATAGTACCACTGAAGTCACGATGCTGTTTTAACCTTACATAACCGATTTTAGGAAGTTTTATGTACTTTCCAACAATCGCAACAGAGCCTTTTTGGTTGTTCGTTGTATATGCTTTATGATTGCTCTTTTTACTCTTATATTTGGGAAAACCTACTGACTTGTCACGAAAGAAGTTACGATATGCACTTTGTAAATTCATCTGTGCATTTGCAAGTGCTAATGAATCCACTTCTTTCAGCCATGGAAACTCTGTTTTATACTTTGCAGGGGTGACAGTCAACGACTTTCCTGTTTCTTCATAATAAGCTATTTTTTCAGCAAGCATACGATTGTATACAAAACGCACACAACCAAAGGTCTTAGCAAAATATTCTCTTTGTTCTTTGTTTGGATATAATCGGAATTTATATGCTTTTTGTATCATCTGTTACA
Source organism: Lachnospiraceae bacterium (assembly GCA_045119215.1). Classification (GTDB taxonomy): domain Bacteria; phylum Bacillota; class Clostridia; order Lachnospirales; family Lachnospiraceae; genus RUG11237. Next base: position 1,431 of record JBGVDD010000279.1, read on the forward strand.
CCTGCCTTTCCTACTCCTATTATACAGTATTTCCTTATACTTTACAAACACTTGTTCGCCTTATCCTTGATTTTCGATATATTCTTTTAGAACGTTCTCGCTAACATTGCCTACGGAACATACAAAATATCCATCTGTCCAAAAAGTATGTTCTTTCCAAAAGCACTTGGAAAGATAATTGCGGTATTTCTTCCAAATATGATATGTGGTATAACTTTTTATTGTTCTAACAAAGTCAGATAAGTTGATATTTGGTTCTGTTTCAATCATGTAATGAATATGGTCTTTATCTGTTTCCATATATCTAATAATCACATTATGTTTTTTACATATGGATTCGGACAATGACTTTATATCACTGCTAATAGAATTTGACGATAATAATTGCTTTCGATATTTGCAAACAAATATCAGATGATACTGCAACAAATATTTACTATGGTTTTTAGATTTCCATTCGCCCATTACTTACAAATCTCCTTTCCTTGATTTATCGGCAACAGACGATTGTTTTAGAACAATCTGTCTATGATTGACGCATTCATCCACTCAGCTAAAGCTAACTGGATTTCTGCTAAATTTCTTTTAAAATACATGAGTGTTATATACAGCGCAGCATAAATACAAAAAATAGCACGATAACTGTTTTCATTTATTATTTTTTCTCCCACATAAGTAGCTTCTGTATTTTTACCACTCTCTATAAATACTTTTCAACCACAATCTGCTCCACAACATGAGTGCCTAACAGCGTAATTGCCTGTTTCGGACAATGATTCACGCATCTATAACACATGGTACATTGGTTCCCGGAAACTGCCACTGTATTATTTATTGTAATATTTTTCATCGGACATAACGAAACACATTTCCCACAACCAATACATTTTTGTGCATCAATTTTTAATTTGTCTGTATAATTCTTTGTCTTATTTCTAAAATACAATCTTTGTCCGAACAATCCTGCCAAATGATAGAATACGCCAATTCCTTCTTGTGGTGCATTTTCATTTTTC
>JBGVDD010000280.1:0-2599 GCA_045119215.1 Lachnospiraceae bacterium
ATATGAAAAAGCTTGAGATAAAGAGCATTGTTGTCAAAAAGTATCAATACCAAAAGAATCAAGGCACTGTTCCTGATGACAAGGAAAATATTCTTAATCGAGATTTTGAGGCTGAAACAGTATTCAAAAAGCTTGTAACAGACATAACATACATACATGTAGTTAATGAAGGTTGGACCTATCTAGCATCAGTAATGGATTTATATGATCGCAAAATAATAGGATGGGCCTATGGTAAAAATATAACTGCAGAGCTTGCTACAAAGGCTGTCAAAAATGCTTGCATAAACATACCAGATACTAAAGGAATTATTCTTCATAGTGATCTTGGCAGCCAATATACCAGTGAGGAATTTGAAAAGTATTTACAGGATCAAGGGATAATTCATTCTTTTAGTAGAAAAGGAAATCCCTATGATAATGCATGTATAGAGTCCTTCCATTCAGTACTCAAGAAGGAAGAAGTCTACACTACCACTTACCACACATTTGAGGAGGCACAAACTGCACTCTTTGAATATATAGAGTCTTTCTACAACCGAAAAAGGCGCCATAGTGCTCTTGATTACAAGACACCACAACAGGTTGAAGATGAGGCTCTGGCAGCATAAGAAACATCTCTCCTTGCGATTAAGTAGGGAGAGAATAGTTCAACTTTTTGTGTCCAAAGTCTTGACATAGGTCCAGTTTCAGTGTACAGCAGGATGGAAAACTTTTGTTTCACGCAGATTATACAGATAAGGATAACCTGATTACGTGGCTGTTATCGTTCAGGGAAAAGGTAGAATTACTGGAACCAGAAGAAATACGGGAGGAAATTAAGGTCAGCATCGAATGTATAAAAAAGAAATATGAAGGTGAAATTTCGGTTATAAAATAAAAAAAGGAGAAATGATTTATGAGATATACATGGATTGACGAATATTTACTTAGTAAGGCGGGAGTGACAAAAGATCTTCAGAAGGACTGGAATTGGGTTCGTTATCAAATAGGTGGGAAAATGTTTGCAGCTGTTTGTTTGGGTGAGAGTGATGAGCCATATTATATTACGCTGAAGCTTGAACCGGCGGAAGGTGACTTTTTGCGTCAACAGTACGAGGATATTATTCCCGGATATTATATGAATAAAACCCATTGGAATTCGGTAAAGCCAGATGGTGAAGTGCCTGATGATTTATTGAAGGACTTATTGGATAAATCGTATCAACTAGTGCTTGGCGGATTTAGTAAAAAGAAGCAGAGGGAAATATTAGAAGTGGTTCAACCGGTAAATATAATAAGCTGTTGCGGCGCAGATTGCTCCAAGTGCGGGTGCTTTAGAAATATGTGCAAGGGGTGTAATGCAAGTCTTGGAAAAGTATTTCATGCACCGAAGGGGCAGGCATGTCCAATATATGAATGCGTGGTAAATCAAAAAGACATGAAAGGATGTGGAGAGTGCGAGCATATTCCTTGTGAGATATGGAGAAAAACAAAAGACCCTGTTTTTACAGAGGAAGAATTCGAACGTAATATACAGGAGCGAGTAGACAGATTAAAGAAAGGATGAAAAAAGATGGCATTTGATTTTAAAAAAGAATACAAGGAATTTTATATGCCGAAGAATAAACCGGAAATTGTAAAAATTCCTTCAATGAATTATGTTGCAGTTCGAGGAAAGGGAAATCCGAATGTAGAGGGTGGTGATTACCAGCATGCAATAAGCATTTTATATGCAGTTGCTTATACATTAAAAATGAGTTATAAGACAGATTATAAAATTGAAGGATTTTTTGAATATGTAGTACCGCCTCTGGAAGGCTTCTGGTGGCAGGGTGAGCAGCATCCGGTGGATGGTGAGGTGCGAACCGACCGAGCCGGCAAGCGAGAAAATATCAAAGGAATTGATTATAGTAACAAAGATACATTTAATTGGATTTCTGTTATACGTTTGCCTGACTTTATAACCGAAAAAGATTTTGCATGGGCGGTACAAACAGCAACCAAGAAGAAAAAGATAGATTGTTCACTGGCAGAGTTTTTAACGATTGATGAAGGGCTTTGTGTCCAGATTATGCATCAAGGTTCATTTGATTCGGAACCTGCAACAGTAGCTTTGATGGAGGCTTTCCTTAAGGAGCAAGGCTATGAGAATGATATAAATAAACAGCGTTTACACCATGAGATTTATATGTCCGATGCAAGAAAGGTTGCTCCTGAAAAATGGAGAACTGTAATCAGACATCCAATTAAGAAAGTATAGAGGCAAATTGCATTGAGTGAGATTAGAGAATGGAACTAATGTAATGTAGTGCATATGTTGAGGGGCAGCTGAGAGGCTGCCTTTTTTCTGTATGGAATATCATGAATTCTTAAAAGTAATTATTTTTTATGAAAAAAAGTTGCATAAAAAATAATCCGTGATATAATAATGATAAGTAAAGGAGAAAAGTGACTTGGAGGAATTAACCATGATTATAGAGGTAAGAGCAAAAAACTGTTATGCATTTGAGGATGATATTACATTTTCAATGAAAGCAGATATGCGAAATAAGAAATTTGGAGCCAATGTTCATAAAGAGAACAATTTTAATGTGCTTAAAACGGTAGGAATATATGG
>JBGVDD010000281.1:0-59474 GCA_045119215.1 Lachnospiraceae bacterium
GTGTTCTGTAGTGTGTCAGTCTTATAAGAAATAATATATCAGAAGGAAACTAAAATAGAAAATAGAAAAAGCGAAAGTCAGCCAACATGTTTCATGACGCATTGGTGCCTTTCGCAGAAAGGCGGATTATAATAATGAAAACAAATTTTTCAAACAAACTGTTAAGAACAGTGGCATATGTGACAGAAAAAGAAGTAGAAAAAAGTAATGCAAGATGCAAAATAGCATCAGAAGCAAAAGTAAATGTAATTGTAATAGGAAGAAATGTGAGGTAATGGAATATGAAAAAGAAAAAAAACAAGTTTGGGTTGATTCCAATCTTTTTAGTGGCCATGTTGATTGCAAATATGTTATCTTTGAATGAGGTGTCAGCTGCAACAAAAAGTGTAACACCTATGAATCCATGGCGTTATGTGAATAAAACAGCAAATTACCAAGTTAATTCTACTTTAGATGAATATAAAGATATATGGTCCAAAGCGGCAAATAAGTGGTGTGATAAGGGGTTTAAATGGGTAAAGGCGAATAAATCCAAGACAAGTGTATCAACATATTCAGATGCCAGCGAGGCAGGATTGAAAATAGCAGGGAAGTGTACAACAACTTATCGAATAAAAGATGGATATATTATTAAGAATAAAGTTTTATTAAATAGGGCTGCATTGGACAAATACGATTATACAAAATCCCAGAGAATATGTGTGGCGGAACATGAATTGGGTCATGCATTAGGTTTAGCACATAATAACCAGGGAAGTGAATCGGTTATGAATCCGGCTAATAGAATCTATGGAATAAAAGATTGTGATGTCAGAGGAATGGAAAAAAGATATTCTACTAAAATCAATAATGACGTAGTGGGAGATGCAGAAGAAACTATTACACAAACGGAGTATTTTTATATAGATGCACCGGAAGTGAAAAATGTGAAAGTAAAATATAGTAATGACAAGATTATTATTACAGGAAAAGCAGAAGGAGTCAAAAAGGTAATTGCCAACTACGATAAGGTGAAAAAAACTGCAAAAGTAAAAGCTGGAAAATTTAAAGTGGAATTTAAGTATACAAACGAAAAAATTATTCAGTTATATGGAGTCAACAGTAAAAATGAAAAAATCACAAAAAATAAAACCATAAAAAGTGATAGATATGTAACTTTAAAACCGGAATGTATTAGATTCTCACGGACAGAAAAAGGGATTACCTGTGATGTGAGAACAGAAGCCGGAAGCTTACTTATTATAAAAAATAATGGGAAAGTACTCAAAAAACAGGTCGTAGATTCCTCGGTGGTACAAATTTTTATCAGTGAGAAAAAACTAAAAGGAAGAAAAGGAAATCTGGTATTTACACAGAAAAATACAAATAAAAAAACAAGTAAAAGGGTATCCTATCCGATGATAAAAGTGGGTGAGACAACGCAAACCCAATATTAACAGCGGAAGGGATTGGCAGGCAGAAACGAATAAAGAAGGAGACCTATACCAGCCGGTATAGACCTCCTCTTTTATTCGTTTAATCTATCTGAAATTTCTCAATCACACTATAATTTTCTGACTTACTGTCATCCTCATAATTTACCCAACCAGAAGAATTTCCCCGGTATACTCTGCTACCTCAGTGACAAAATTGGTAAAGCTATCTGTTTTAATTATAAAAGTCAATATAGTCCAATAAAAAGTCAACATTTTTACTAATCTTGTGGGTAAATTTATGATAAGCTTGAAAATATAATCTAGACATTCATGACAAAGGGACACTCCTTGTGACAAAAGGAACGTCCCCGAAAGGAGATAAAATGAGTAAAAAAGCGTTAATTACAGGTATTACAGGACAGGATGGTTCTTATCTTGCGGAATTTTTATTGGATAAAGGTTATGAGGTACACGGAATTGTAAGACGTGCTTCTATTTCCAATACAGCAAGAATAGATCATTTGATTCAGGAGAACAGCATTACATTACATGAGGGGGATTTATCAGATTCCTGTTCCCTGATTCGTATTATTTCTTTGGTTCAGCCGGATGAGATTTACAATCTGGCAGCCCAGTCCCATGTACAGGTATCTTTTGATGTACCGGAATACTCAGGAGATGTAGATGCTCTTGGGGTGTTACGAATCTTGGAGGCAGTTCGCATTTTAGGATTGACCAAGAAAACAAAGATATATCAGGCATCGACTTCAGAATTATATGGAAAAGTAGAGGAAGTCCCACAGCGTGAGACAACACCATTCCATCCCTACAGTCCCTATGCAGTGGCAAAACAGTATGGTTTCTGGATTACAAAAGAGTATCGGGAAGCTTACGGAATGTTTGCTGTCAGTGGAATTTTATTTAATCACGAATCCGAAAGACGTGGCGAGAATTTTGTGACCCGTAAGATTACCCTGGCTGCCGGACGTATTGCAGAAGGGCTTCAGGACCATCTGGAATTGGGCAATATGGATTCTCTTCGGGATTGGGGATATGCAAAGGATTATGTGGAATGTATGTGGATGATTCTTCAGCATGATACACCAGAAGATTTTGTTATCGCCACAGGAGAACAGCATACGGTACGTGATTTTACTGAGAAGGCATTTGCGGCCAATGGAATTAAGATACGCTGGGAAGGAAGCGGAGTGGATGAAAAAGGATACGATGCCGAGACTGGAAAGATGTTGGTCTGTGTCAATCCAAAGTGGTTCCGCCCAACAGATGTAGATAATCTTTGGGGAGATCCCACAAAGGCAAAGACAGTCCTTGGATGGAATCCACAAAAGACAAGCTACGAAGAACTGGTTCGTATTATGGCAGAACATGACCGTGCACTTGCAAAAAGGGAAGCGGCCCTAAAGAATGCCTAGGGGAGGAATGAAGGATGGAAAAGAATGCAAAAATATATGTGGCAGGACACAGAGGAATGGTGGGTTCTGCTATTGTAAGAGAGTTAGAAAGACAGGGCTATCATAATATTATCACAAGAACCCACAGCGAGTTAGACTTAACCAGACAGGAAGCGGTAGAAGAATTTTTTGCCAAAGAAAAGCCGGAATATGTATTTTTGGCAGCGGCAAAGGTAGGAGGAATTGTGGCAAATCAATCCGCTCTTGCTGACTTTATGTATGAGAATATGATTCTTGAGATGAATGTAATCCATGCAGCCTGGAAAAATGGATGTAAGAAATTAGAATTTCTTGGCTCCTCCTGTATTTACCCCCGTATGGCTCCACAGCCCATGACGGAAAGCTGTCTGCTTACCTCAGAACTGGAAAAGACCAATGAGGCCTATGCCCTGGCAAAAATCTCAGGGTTAAAATACTGTGAATTTTTAAATAAGCAGTATGGTACGGACTATATTTCCCTGATGCCAACCAACCTATATGGACCAAATGACAATTATCATCCAACTCACTCCCATGTATTGCCAGCATTGATTCGGCGTTTCCATGAAGCGAAGGAGCAGAATCTGCCATACGTAACCTGTTGGGGAGATGGCTCACCCCTTCGTGAATTTTTGTATGTAGATGACTTGGCAAATTTATGTGTATTCTTAATGAACAATTACAGTGGAGACGAAACTGTGAATGCAGGAACTGGTAAGGAGTTGTCCATCAAGGAATTGACTGAACTGGTGGCAAAGGTAGTAGGATATGACGGAGAAATTCGTTGGGATACCACAAAGCCAAATGGTACACCAAGAAAACTATTGGATGTGAGCAAGGCAGAAAAATTAGGATGGAAATATAAGACAGAATTGGAAGATGGAATCCGTCTGTCTTATGAGGACTTCTTAAACAATCCTATGCGTGCAGAGAGATAAAAGAGGGGGATAGGAATGAATATTGTATTGTTGTCCGGTGGTTCCGGAAAAAGATTATGGCCACTTTCAAATGATATACGCTCCAAGCAGTTTATCAAGATATTTAAAGGGGAAGATGGAGAGTATGAGTCCATGGTTCAGCGGGTTTATCACCAGATTAAACGGGTGGATAAGGATGCCACAGTAACCATAGCCACTTCGAAGACCCAGGTATCTGCAATTCACAATCAGTTAGGGGACGATGTGGGCATCAGTGTGGAACCCTGCAGAAGAGATACTTTTCCTGCCATTGTACTTGCCACTGCTTATCTACACTATGTTCAGGGAGTTTCCTTAGAGGAGGCAGTTGTGGTGTGTCCGGTGGACCCATATGTGGAGGATGAATACTTTAAAGCCTTAGAGGAACTGGGAAACCAAGCGCAAAAGGGTGAGGCAAATCTGGTGCTTATGGGGATTGAACCCACCTACCCCAGTGAAAAATATGGATATATTATACCGGTTGGTACACAATCAGTGGATATGGTAAAAACCTTTAAGGAAAAACCGGATGCCAAGACCGCCCAGGCTTACATAAAGGAGGGTGCCCTTTGGAATGGTGGTGTGTTTGCCTATAAATTAAAATATGTTTTACAAAAGGCACATGAGCTTATAGATTTTACAGATTATGATGATTTGTATGCTAAGTATGACACTTTGACAAAAATCAGTTTTGATTACGCTGTGGTGGAAAAAGAAGACAAAATACAGGTGATGAGATTTCAAGGGGAATGGAAAGATTTAGGAACCTGGAATACTTTGACAGAAGCCATGGATGAGGCAAGTGTAGGGGAGGCCATTTTAAATGACACCTGTAAAAATGTTCATGTAGTAAATGAATTAGATATGCCTGTAGTATGTATGGGGTTAAAGGATGTGGTAGTTTCTGCTTCACCGGAAGGAATATTAGTTTCTGATAAAGAGCAGTCCAGCTATATCAAACCTATTGTAGAACAATTGGATGGTCAGGTTATGTTTGCGGATAAGTCCTGGGGAAGTTTCCGGGTGGTGGATGTGGAAGAGGAAAGCATGACCATAAAGGTAACTTTAAATCCTGGGCATAAGATGAATTATCACAGCCATGAGCGTCGGGATGAAATCTGGAACATAATATCCGGAGAGGGCACAGCCATTGTGGATGGGATGCAGCAGGAGGTAAAAGCGGGGGATGTGATTACCATGGAGGCAGGCTGTCGTCATACCATTATTGCAAAGACAGAGTTGAAGATTATTGAGGTACAGATTGGTAAGGAGATTCGGGTGGATGACAAACAAAAATTTGAGTTTGAATTTGAACTGTAAGCCATTTTTACTAAAGCCGGCAGCGAAAGATTATCTTTGGGGTGGAAACCGTTTAAATGAAGATTTTGTAAAGAATATTCCCATGGAACCCCTGGCGGAAACCTGGGAGTGTTCTACCCATCCGGATGGAGTGAGTACAGTGGCATCGGGAGAGTTTTCGGGGATGGATTTAAGGCAGGTGCTAAGGTTGCACCCGGAATTCCTTGGGACCCACCCGGATAGCAATACAGAGCTTCCTGTCTTGATTAAGTTTATAGATGCCAAAAGAGATTTATCTGTACAGGTTCATCCAGATGATGAGTATGCCAAAATCCACGAAAACGGCTCCTTGGGAAAAACAGAAATGTGGTATGTTTTGGATGCCTCAAAAGATGCAAAGTTGGTCTATGGCTTTCACCATGACATGACGAAGGAAACCTTGAGGGAGAGCATTCAAGAGGGAGTGCTGGAAAAGCATCTTCAAAAGGTGCCCATCAAAAAGAATGATGTATTTTTTATCGAGGCAGGGACTGTCCATGCTATTGGTGCTGGTGCGTTGATAGCGGAAATTCAGGAAAATTCCAATATAACTTATCGTATGTATGATTATGACCGGGTGGACAAGAATGGAAAGAAAAGAGAGCTTCATCTGGAAAAAGCGTTGGAAGTTGCTAATTTAAAGAGCAGCAGGGAGCCAAGGCAGCCTATGAGAGTATTGCGGTTTAAGAAGGGCTATGCCACGGAATTGTTGAGCCGATGTAAATATTTTCAAGTGGAGAGAATGCTTTTAAATACTGAAATCTGCAGGGAAATGGCACAGTTTCAGACAGGCAGCAATTCTTTTCAAGTGCTTTTGTGTACCAAAGGATGCGGTGTAATGTACTGGGAGGGAGATGGCGGTATGATTAATTTCTACAAGGGGGATTGTATTTTTCTCCCGGCCAATTCTATTCCGGTAAAACTTCATGGCAAAGCACAGTTTTTGAAAGTGGAATGTTAACTGTTACAAAAATATTGCTTTATTTTTCGCTAGGTATTGACTTTTGACTTTTGCATTGATACAATATTGTTTAGTTGTATATCATGCAAATGAAATCATTGTAAGCAAAAAGGAGTTAACACATGAGTAACGTTGAAACAGACAAGGTTCAGGAACGGGAGTTAAATCTTCAGGCAGAAAAGAAGGAAATTGGTGAGAGAATTATCAAACACCTGGTAGAATGCCGAAAGAGTAAGGGAATGTCACAGCAGAATGTGGCAGATAAGATTGGAATGAAACGTGCAAATGTTGCTAGGATTGAGTCCATGAGATATACTCCAAGCTTAGAAGGGATGATGCGCTATGCCAGCGCAGTTGGCTTGAAAGTAAAAGTTGAATTGGTAGAGGCAGAGGAGGATTAATCTCACCATTCGACGAATCTACGAAAGAAGAAATAGGGAAGGAAAAACGCAGTGCTGTGCACTGCGTTTTTTCTTCCCTTAATTATCTAGCAAATCAGATGCTTCTGGAAAAAGAGATAGAGAACGTTTCAAGATGCCATGCATATAGGCAATGGCAGTTCCGTAATTTGTTATAGGAACGTGGCATCGTTCTGCCTGGGTTAGACGGTGCCGCATTTCCTGTTCATTAAGCATACAACCACCACAGTGGATAATTAGTTTATATTTAGAAAGCTGTTCAGGAAACTGTGTTCCATTGGTGAATTCATAGTTTAGCTGGCAACTGGTATGATGATTAATCCAGCCCGGCAGTTTTACAGTACCAATATCTTCGCATTGTCTATGATGGGTACAGCCCTCGCTAATCAAAATACTGTCTCCATCCTGGAGGTAATCCAGGGTCTTCGCCCCCTGAACTAATCTGGACAAATTTCCTTTATATCTGGCAAATAAAATAGAAAAGGAAGTCAGGGGGATATCTTTTGGAACAATTTTGTCTACCTGACCAAAGGCCTGACTGTCGGTAATTACCATTTTGGGCTTTATATTCAGTCTGGATAACAGAAGGGAAAGCTCCTGGGGTTGTACGCAGATACAGCCGGCATGTTCATCTAAAATATCCCGTATGGTTTGCTGTTGGGGGAGAATCAGTCTTCCCTTGGGGGCAGAGGAGTCCACGGGGATGACAAGGATAACCAGGTCACAGGGTTCAATCAAATCCCCTACAATTCGTTTGGTGTTGTCTTTTGGAGGAATCATCCTGGCAATCAATTCTTTTAATTCTTTGATATGGTAGCCGGAATTTGCGCTGACATCGATACAATGGTCTTTCATATCGTAAGGGATGGGAGGCTCACACATATCCGCTTTGTTAAACGCAATTACAAATGGTAGTTCTTTTTTATGAAAACGCTCAATTAAATCATAGTCTAACTGGGACAGTCCTCTGGTACTGTCTACAATTAAGACTGCAATGTCTGTTTTATTCAGCACCTGATAACTTTTCTGGATGCGCTGTGCTCCCAGGACACCATCGTCATCTAATCCTGCAGTATCGATTAGAACTACAGGTCCTAAGGGAAGGATTTCCATGGATTTATATACCGGGTCTGTGGTAGTTCCTTCCATGGGTGATACGATGGACAGTTCCTGATTGGTAATAGCATTGATAATACTGGATTTACCTACATTTCTTTTTCCGAACAGTGCAATATGAACTCTCTCTGATGTAGGTGTTTGATTTAGTGACATAACATGACCTCCTATTGCAGATGTTTTTTAAAATCTAAAATCTCTTTGACCCTGATTTTTGATAAGGTCAAGATATTTCGTAGCGGTTTCCCGTACTTTTTCCCGAGGAACCTTTTTCATTTCTTCTTCTATGAGTTTCTCACCAATTTCCCTGGTTTTAGCAGAGGCGTAGTCTTGTAGATATTCCTGTAGGGTAAGCAGGGCATTGGGGTGACAACAGTTTTGTATTTCGCCACTTTTACATAAACTCATAAATCTGTCTCCGGTACGTCCCATGCGGTAGCAGGCAGTACAAAAACTAGGGATATATCCCAATTCCATAAGCCACTGAACTACCTGGTCTAATGTTCTGGTATCACTCACATCAAACTGCGCGGAATTTTCTTCTGGAAGCTCTGGTGTTACGTAACCACCTACACTGGTTCTGGAACCTCCACTTATCTGGGAAACTCCAAGATGTAGCAACCTCTCACGGCATTTTTGACTTTCTCTTGTGGATATAATCATGCCTGTGTAAGGTACACTGATGCGGATACATGATACAATTTTTGCAAAGGTGTCATCATCAATGCCGTTGTCAAAGGCATCCGGGTCAATATCGTCGGCTTTTCGCACTCGTGGAACAGAAATGGTGTGTGGACCTACACCGTGGACAGCTTCTAAGTGTTCTGCGTGCATTAATAGACCTACAAATTCATAGCGGTACTTTTCTAATCCAAACAACACACCGATTCCCACATCATCAATGCCCCCTTCCATGGCTCGGTCCATGGCTTCCGTATGATAGGCATAGTCATGTTTCGGACCTGTTGGATGAAGAGTTTCGTAGGTTTGTTTGTGATAGGTTTCCTGGAATAAAATATAGGTACCAATGCCGGCATCAGCCAATTTTCTATAGTTTTCTACGGTAGTGGCGGCAATATTTACATTGACCCTTCGAATGGCTCCATTTTTGTGTTTAATACTATAGATGGTTTTGATGCTGTCTAAAATATACTCAATAGGATTGTTTACAGGGTCTTCACCAGCTTCGATGGCAAGTCGTTTATGCCCCATATCCTGAAGTGCAATTACTTCCTTGCGAATCTCTTCCTGGGTTAGTTTTTTTCTTGCAATGTGTTTGTTTTTTAAATGATATGGGCAGTACAGACAACCGTTGACACAGTAATTTGAAAGATAAAGTGGTGCAAACATTACAATGCGGTTGCCATAAAAATCTTTTTTAATCTGTTCTGCCAGTTCATAGATTTCCTGATTTTTTTCGGGAATTTCACAGTCTAAGAGAACCATTGCCTCTCTATGAGATAGTCCCTTACGTTTTCTTGCTTTTGCAAGAATTTCATCGATTAATTCTATATTTTTTTTATTTTCCTGGGCATACTGTAATGTGTCTAGAATTTCTCCATCATGAATAAATTCTTCTGCTTTCAGTGAGTCTGCTTTGTACACGAAAATCCCTTCTTTCTTAAAATTGTCGTATCTGTTCAGAACTACTGAACAGATACGTTAAATCGGGCAATGCTTACGCATGCAAAATTGCCCGATTTTTGTAAAATGCACATTTTCTTACGGTTTCAGCAGTAAATGCTGAAACCTGTACTGAATAGTTACAAATTGTCTTAATTAACAGTGAACTTAAGGCTAGTATAACACAGATGAGTCAAGAAGAATAAGATAATTTTAGAAAAGATTTATAATTGTGTTTAAAATTTCACAATCTTTAGGTTGATTTATATGAAAAAAATCCATATACTATAATCTGTGATATAAGGATAGAAATTATAGCATTATACAAAATAGATAGGAGGATATATGGATAACAATAATCGTAATGGTGGAAACAATCAGAACAACAAACCAGACAATAAAGGACCGCAGACTGCCGTGATACTTGTTGTGGCAGCTATAATTACACTGTTGATTTTTAATTTTGTCAATAACTTGCTGACAGATAGTACAAAAAAAGAAATTACTTACAATGAATTTATGAAGATGGTAGATGATAACCAGGTGAAGAGTGTGGTTATTGGTATTGATTCTATTTTGATTACACCGAAAAGCGCTAACACCGATAGTGTGTTGGCAGCACCGGTAATCATGTATTACACTGGTATTGTGGAGGATGAAAATCTTCCACAGAAACTGATGGATGCAGGTATTAGTGTCAAGGGACAGATTCCGGATAGAACAGGTTTTTTAGAGTCACTTATGATGACTATTATCCCACTGATAATTATGTGGATGTTACTTAGCTTTCTGTTTAGCAAGATGGCAAGAGGCAGCGGCATGATGGGGGTTGGAAAAAGTAACGCCAAAGTTTATGTAGAAAAGGAAACCGGTGTCACATTTAAAGATGTGGCAGGAGAGGATGAGGCAAAGGAATCTTTGCAGGAAGTGGTTGACTTTCTTCATAATCCTGGAAAGTATAGTGCTATTGGTGCAAAGCTTCCTAAGGGAGCACTTTTGGTGGGACCTCCGGGAACCGGTAAAACCCTGCTTGCAAAAGCAGTAGCTGGGGAGGCACATGTACCATTCTTCTCCATGGCAGGTTCTGACTTTGTAGAAATGTTCGTAGGTGTAGGTGCTTCCCGAGTACGTGATTTATTTAAGGAGGCAGAAAAGGCAGCTCCGTGTATTATCTTTATAGATGAAATTGATGCCATAGGAAAAAGCAGGGATGCCAGATATGGTGGAGACAGTGAACGTGAACAGACCTTAAATCAGTTGTTAGCAGAGATGGACGGATTTGATACTTCTAAGGGGATTCTGATTCTTGCAGCTACGAACCGTCCTGAAGTTCTAGATAAAGCTTTGCTTCGTCCAGGACGCTTTGACCGTCGTGTGATTGTAGATAAGCCGGACTTAAAGGGACGTGTGGAAATTTTAAAGGTTCATGCGAAGGATGTAATGATGGACGAAAGCGTGGATTTGGATGCCATTGCCCTAGCAACTTCTGGTGCAGTGGGTTCAGACCTTGCCAATATGATTAATGAAGCTGCTATCAATGCCGTGAAACATGGACGAAAGCTGGTGTCCCAGGCGGATTTATTTGAGGCGGTAGAGGTTGTATTGGTGGGAAAAGAGAAAAAGGATCGTATTATGAGTCTGGAAGAGAGAAGAATCGTCTCTTACCACGAGGTGGGTCACGCATTGATTTCTGCCCTGGAAAAAGATGCAGAACCAGTACAGAAGATTACCATAGTGCCAAGAACCATGGGTGCCCTAGGTTATGTTATGAATGTTCCGGAAGAAGAAAAATTCCTGAATACAGAAGCAGAGTTAAAAACTATGCTGGTGAAATTCCTTGCAGGCCGTGCAGCGGAGGAAATTGTATTTGGGAATGTGACCACCGGAGCTTCCAATGATATTGAAAAGGCAACAGACATTGCAAGAGCCATGGTGACCCAGTATGGTATGTCGAAAAAGTTTGGCTTAATGGGATTAGAAACTGTAGAGAGCAAATACCTAAGCAACAAAGCTTCCATGCAGTGTGCAGATGCAACCGCAGCGGAGGTTGACAAGGAAGTTATGGCTTTGTTAAAGGAAAGCTATGACAGGGCAAAAGAGCTTTTGACAGAAAACAGAGAATGTTTGGATAAGATTGCAGAGTTCCTCATAGAAAAAGAAACGATCACTGGAAAAGAATTTATGAAAATCTTTCACGAAATCAAAGGAATTTCAGAGGAGGATGACATAGATAATGAAGTTGTAGAAGAAATCTGTGAGAAGAAAGAGAACACTGAGAAATTGCAGTCAGAAGTGATGGAAAAAGATGGTGTGGTAGTAGAGCTTAATGCTGAAAATGAAAGGTAAAAGGAATGTCAGAACATCTGATTACAAATTCAAATTCATATAACAAAGAATTCAATATAGAAGAAGAGTTGAAGAAACTCCCGGCATCACCGGGAGTTTATCTTATGCATGATGTAAAGGATGAAATCATCTATGTGGGAAAGGCAATCAGTCTGAAAAATCGTGTTCGTCAGTATTTTCAAAGTAGCAGAAATAAGACAGCCAAGATTCAACAGATGGTAAGTCATATTGCAAGATTTGAGTATATTATAACAGATTCAGAGATGGAGGCACTGGTGTTAGAGTGCAATCTCATCAAGGAACATCGGCCAAAATATAATACCATGCTGGTAGATGACAAGACCTACCCGTATATAAAGATTACGGTAGGAGAAGCCTATCCAAGGGTAATGATGACACGCCAGGCAAAAAAAGATAAGTCAAAGTATTTTGGACCATACACCAATGCCCAGGCGGTAAAAGATACCTTAGAACTGCTTCGAAAAATGTATAAAATACGCACCTGTTCTAAGAGTATCAAAGAGGGAGAGAACAACGACAGACCCTGCCTGTACTACCACATGAAGCAGTGTGATGCGCCCTGTAACCATTACATTTCTAAGGAAGACTATCAAAGCAACATTAAAAAGGTGATAGATTTTTTGAATGGTAATTATAAGGAGACCCTTCAGGAACTGACACAGAAGATGAATGAGGCGTCTGAAAATATGGAGTATGAGGAAGCCATTATTTACCGGGATTTAATCAAAAGTGTCCGTGCCATCTCCGAAAAACAAAAGATGACAGATAGCGATAAGCTGGAAAATAAAGACATTCTTGCCCTGGAAACCTCCGGGGAGGATGGAATTATGCAGGTGTTTTTTGT
Source organism: Lachnospiraceae bacterium (assembly GCA_045119215.1). GTDB lineage: Bacteria > Bacillota > Clostridia > Lachnospirales > Lachnospiraceae > RUG11237. Next base: position 12,491 of record JBGVDD010000281.1, read on the forward strand.
ACGGGGCGGCAAATTGATTGGCAGGGAACACTTTCATATGAATATCTCAGAGCAGGAGAGTCGTGGAGAGTGTATTGCCAGCTTTATCAAACAGTTTTATGCGGGGACTCCTTTTATACCTAGAGAATTATTGATACAGGAAGAAATCGAAGAACGAGAATTGTTAGAGGCCTGGTTAAGCAAAAAGCGGAGACAGAATACTTATATCCGGGTGCCAAAAAAGGGAAGCAAGGAGCGGTTAGTAGAGCTGGCAAAGAGGAATGCAGCCCTGGTTTTGTCCCAGGATAAAGAGAGAATCAAAAGGGAAGAAGGACGTACTATTGGGGCAATGAAAGAGGTTGCAGCTTTATTGGGATTGGAGAATATTAACAGGGTAGAGGCTTTTGATATCTCAAACATCAGCGGATATAATTCAGTGGGTTCCATGATAGTGTTTGAAAAAGGAAAACCTAAAAAAAGTGATTATCGCAAGTTTAAGATAAAGACTGTGGTGGGTCCGGATGACTATGCCAGCATGGAAGAGGTGTTGAGCAGACGCTTTCTTCATGGATTACAGGAAAGAGAAAATATGCAGGCAGGGGAAGGAGAAGAATTGGGAAGCTTTACCAGGTTTCCAGATTTGATTATGATGGACGGTGGAAAGGGCCAGGTGCATGTTGCCCAAAAGGTGTTGGAGGAGCTTCACATCAATATTCCGGTTTGTGGAATGGTAAAGGATGACAATCATAGAACCAGAGGCTTATATTTTCATGATAGGGAGGTTCCAATAGATACTCACTCGGAAGGTTTCCAGCTCATTACCAGGGTTCAGGATGAAGCCCACCGTTTTGCCATTGAGTTTCACCGTTCTCTTCGAAGTAAGACCCAGGTACACTCCGTGTTAGATGACATAGAAGGAATTGGAGAGAAGAGGCGCAAGGCATTACTTCGAAGATTTAAATCCGTAGAGAAGATAAAGGAGGCCTCCATAGAGGAGCTGGAAGCTACAGAAACTATGAATAGGAAAGCGGCAGAAGCAGTTTATGGATTTTTCCACAAATAAGAGGATATTATTTTTCTAAATCACTACTTGTAAGGGATAGGAAAAGTGTGATATTCTAAAGAAAGCTGAGAAGTGGTATCTGGAAGGTACTGAACAGATACACTGTAAAATAAAAATTGAGGATATGGAAAGGGGATTTTCTTATGGAAGGTGTAAAAATTTCTAAATTTGCAGAAAAAATGAATTTAAAAAATCTAACTCCGGACATTTCGTTGGATGGAGAGATTACCACACCGGATATCAATCGTCCGGCGTTACAGCTGACGGGATATTTTGAACATTTTGAAAATGAACGTGTACAGATTATTGGATATGTGGAGTATACTTATTTAGAAGGACTAAGTAGAGAAAGAAAGATTGAAATCTATGAACAGTTGTGTGCTTACAAGATTCCTTGTCTGGTGTACTGTAGCAAGTCCATGCCGGATGAAGACATGCTTCGCATTGCAACAGAACATGAGATTCCAATTTTGATGACTGAAAAATCAACCTCCTCCTGCATGGCAGAAATAATTCGATGGTTGAATGTAGAGCTGGCTCCTTGTATCAGCATTCATGGAGTGTTGGTGGATGTGTACGGGGAAGGGCTGCTTATCATGGGTGAAAGTGGAATTGGTAAAAGTGAGGCTGCCTTAGAGCTTATCAAGAGGGGCCATCGTTTGGTAACGGATGATGTGGTAGAAATTCGTAGAGTAAGTGATCAGACTTTGATAGGAAGAGCACCGGATATTACCAGACACTTTATTGAACTTCGAGGCATTGGTATTGTAGATGTGAAGAATCTGTTTGGTGTGGAAAGTGTTAAAGAAACACAATCTATTGACCTGGTCATCAAGTTGGAGGACTGGAACAAAGACAGAGAATATGACCGTTTAGGATTAGAAGAAGAATATACGGAATTTTTGGGAAATAAGGTAGTCTGCCATTCCATTCCAATTCGTCCAGGTCGTAACCTTGCCATTATTTGTGAGACTGCAGCGGTAAACCATCGTCAGAAACAGATGGGTTATAATGCGGCAAGAGAACTTTACAACAGAGTTCAGAATAGTTTGGGAGCAAAAGTGGAGTAACATCCATTTGATAAAAGAAATATAGATATAGAGGAGAAAAAAGTATGAAGTATTGTTTTGGTATTGATGTAGGTGGAACCACGGTAAAGCTAGGTCTTTTTGATGAAACGGGAACTGTGTTAGACAAATGGGAAATTGTAACCCGCTCGGAAAATGGTGGTGTGAACATATTGCCGGATATTGCAAAAGCAGTCAAAGATAAGATGGCAGAAAAAAATATAGATGCGAAAGATATGATTGGGGCAGGTATTGGAGTTCCGGGACCTGTGGATGGCAAAGGATTTATCAACAAGGCAGTAAACCTTGGCTGGACAGAGAAATTTAATGTAGAAGAAAAACTTTCTGCTTTGATTGATATGCCGGTAAAAGCAGGGAATGATGCCAATGTGGCAGCCCTTGGAGAAATGTGGAAGGGCGGCGGTGCCGGAAGTGAAAACGTGGTAATGGTAACCCTTGGAACCGGTGTTGGTGGTGGAATCATCATCGGTGGAGAAATCGTAACAGGAGCTCATGGAGCTGGTGGAGAAATCGGACACATTCATGTGGAAGATAATGAAACAGATTGCTGTGGATGTGGAAATAAAGGATGTTTAGAGCAGTACGCATCTGCAACAGGGGTAGTGCGTCTGGCAAAGAAGATGCTTAGTGAAACTTCACAGGACAGTGTGCTTAGAAATGGTGAAATTTCAGCTAAGGCTGTTTTTGACGGAGTTAAGGCAGGGGATGCTTTGGCAGTTAAGGTGGCAGAACAGTTTGGAAAATATTTAGGGAATGCATTGGCAAACATTGCGGCCATTGTAGACCCGGAAGTATTTGTTATTGGTGGCGGTGTCTCAAAAGCAGGCGAGGTTCTGCTGACCTATATCAAAAAATATTATTTGGAAACAGCATTTCATGGATGTAAGGAAACTCGTTTTGAACTGGCAACCTTAGGAAATGATGCAGGTATTTATGGTACGGCAAAACTAATTCTATCGGCTCAGAGTCGATAAAAACATATGAGTCAAAATCAGTTAATCTAAAAATAGGAGACAGAGGAAATGAAAATAGGTTTTATCGGATGCGGAAATATGGCAAGTGCCATGATTGGTGGAATTATCAACAAAGGACTATATAAGGCAGAGGAAATCATAGTATCGGATGCTTTGGAGGAAAGTCTGACAAGGGCAAAGGAAAACCTTGGTGTAATGACTACTTCAGATAATAAAGAAGTGGTAGAGAAGGCAGAAATTATTGTACTGTCCGTAAAACCACAGTTTTACGAAGTTGTCATAGACGAGATTAAGAATGTGGTAAAGGACGAGCAGCTGGTGATTACCATTGCACCAGGAAAAACCTTGGGATGGTTGGATGAACACTTTGGAAAACCTGTAAAGTTAATTCGTTGTATGCCAAATACACCAGCACTGGTAGGAGAAGGAATTACAGGAATCTGTCTGAATAAATTAGTGACAGATGCTGAGTTAGAAGAAGCAGGAAAGATTTTAAATAGTTTTGGAAGTTATGAAGTGGTACCGGAACATCTGATGGATGTGGTAGTTTCCGTAAGCGGAAGTTCGCCGGCTTATGTGTTTATGCTCATCGAAGCCATGGCAGATGCTGCGGTATCCGATGGTATGCCAAGAGCTCAGGCCTATAAGTTTGCGGCCCAGGCAGTGCTTGGAAGTGCCAAGATGGTACTGGAAACTGGAAAGCATCCGGGAGAATTAAAGGATATGGTATGTTCCCCAGCAGGAACTACCATCGAAGCAGTAAGAGTACTGGAGGAAAAGGGACTTCGCAGCGGAATTATTGAAGCTATGAAGGCCTGTACTGCAAAGTCTAGGTCATTATAATTGTTATACAAGGGTCAAAAGTTTTAGTTTTACATTGAACGATAGCTTTTGTCAGTTGACACCGAAAAATAGAAATGTTACAATGTATGCGAAAAACACTGCCATAAGGTGGTGTTTTTTTGTGAGAGATAGATAACAATAAAAGCGGTTGACAAGAGAAGGGGATGACAATGTTAGTTCAGAGAGGATTTAGAGATAAATTATTAAATTGTGGTATCGATACCAATGCTCCTTTTGAGGTGGTTGTATCCGTAAAGGGACAGGCTACCTACGATATTTGTTGTTTTGGGTTAGATGCAAAAGAAAAATTGACAGATGAGGATTATCTGGTTTTCTATAACCAGCCACAGACACCGGATGGTGCCATCAAATATATTGAGGCCAAAAATAAGGCTACTTTCCAGTTAAATTTACAGGCTTTGCCAGAACATATTCAAAAGCTGGCCTTCACCGTGAGTATTGATGGAGAAGGCACGGTGGCAGAAATGTCAGAGCATCATTTTTGTTTAAGTCAGAATGGAAAGGAATTGTTTCATTTTGCCATAGATGGTTCTCATTTTAAGAATGAGCTGACGTTTATTTCGGGAGAAATCTACAAGAAAAATGAGTGGAGAGTAGGGGCGGTAGCCTCTGGCTATAATTTTGGTTTACCGGATATGTTGAACTATTATAGTGGTGTTCAGGAGGAAACACCACAGCCAGCCAAGCAACCTGTAGCTTCTAGTACTGCCGCTACATCGCCTGCACAGGTTTCCGATTCACTGCAAACAGTAGCACGGGAATTACCAAAACAAAAGGTGGAAGCTAAAGAGCCGGAAGCTTTGGCAACCCAGAAAAAACCACCACAACATTGTCTGATTGTAGTGGAAAACGCTGAGGTGAGAAGCTATCCCTTAGAAATGAGAAACTTGTGGCTGATTGGAAGAAGTTCTTTAAATATTGAACAGGATATTATGTTAAATTCCCAGATAGCAAGCCGTCGCCATGGATGCATACAGAACATTGCCGGGGAATGGTACTATGTGGATATGGGAAGTTTAAATGGTACTTACTACAATGGTGAGAAAATTATGCCGGATGCCAATGGAAAATTCGATGCCATAAAACTAAATAATCAGGATGTTCTTCGTATTGATTCTAAGGATTTGGATAATCCGGCAGATTGTGGTGTGTGGATGATGTTTTCCACAGAAGGAGTGGGAAAACAGTGGGAAACCATAACCCTGGATAAGGAAGAAACCTGTATTGGTCGTGACCCTAAATTAAATGATATCCAGATTCCACTACCCTATGTATCCGGGTTACATATGAAAATTATACATAATGGACGGGAATATTTTGTCATGGATTGTAACTCCATGGCAGGAACCTGGCTAAATGGAGAACCGGTAAAGGGAGCCATGCCTTTAAGAGAAAAAGACAAAATTGCATTCTGTGATTGCTTTATGGTCTTTACCGGGGATAAGATTATTTTGAATACTCCGGTGCAAGTGAAAAAGAAAAACTCATCGGGAGTGATGATGGCGTCGCAAAATCAAAATCAGGTTCAAAATCAACATATACAGGCACAACAGACACCTGAGCCGGTGCAGGTACATGTGTCCGGACAGGAGCCTGTTATGGAAGCTGCACAGCCAGGACAATCGGCAAGACAGAATAGTGCCGTACAAAACAGCATTCCGGATAATTACATAGAAGGAAGACCTGTGGTGCTCAAAGCCAATATTCAGAGTCGAAAGGTTCCAAGCAACGAAGGACATGGTGAGAAAGAATTGATTCGTGACGTGAGGGTTGAGGTGCAGGAAGGAACACTGGTGGCACTGCTTGGAGGTGCCGGTGCTGGAAAATCCACGGTGATGAACTGTATGAATGGTATGGATACCGCTGGTATGACTGGTACTGTGGAATATAATGGTGTAGATTTAATCAAGCATTTTGACAGGATGAAGTATTTGATTGGAAGTGTGCCACAGTCAGAGGTATTCCACGAAAGCCTTACAGTGGAACAGGAATTAACCCATGCGGCAAGACACCGCCTGCCGGGGGATACCAAGAAAAGTGAGATTAAGGAGCGGGTTAATAGTACCCTTCGCCAGTTGGGCATTGAAAGCATTCGAAAGAATAGAATCAGCAAGTGTAGCGGTGGAGAAAGACGTCGTGTCAATATCGGCATAGAATTAGTGGCAGACAGACAGCTTTTGTGTCTGGATGAGCCGGATGCAGGACTAGACCCGGGAAACAAGAGAAGGTTGTTTGAAACCTTACAGAAATTAGCCCATGAAGACGGAAAGAGTATTCTTACCATTATTCATGATGTATCAGATATTCAGTTGTTTGATAAAGTGATTATCATGAATAAGGTAGACAATGTGGGGCGATTGGCCTTTGCCGGAACACCGAAAGAAGCAAGGGAACATTTTGGTGTGGATATCAAAGATGTGTATCAGCTTATGGCACAGAACCCGGAAAAATATATTTACCAAGGAGAGGCATAGACAATGGAACAAAAGAAGATTAGTGCGTTAAAACAGTGGCAGGAATTTACTATTGAATATTTTCAAATTATGATGGGAGATAAGAAGAATTTGCTTATTTCTCTTTTGTTCCCGGTAGTAGCAGCGATTATTGTTATCTGGATTGCCGGGGAGAATATGTTTGTACATTATGATGGAACAAAGTCGGGAAGCTTTGTGGTGGTAAGTGCTGCTATTTGGGGAGGGTTGTTTAATTCCATCCAGATTATTGTAAAGGATAGAAAGAATGTAAAAAGAAACTATGTGGCAGGAGCCAGACTAAGATGCTATACAGCCTCAAGAGCAGTGCTGCAGTTTTTCTTATGTGTAGTTCAAAGTGCAATTCTTACATTAAGTTATATTGGGGTATCCAAAATTTATGATAATGAGCTTCCGGATGAAGGTGTTATCTGGGGAAATCCTTTACCAGAATTTTTTGTTAGTATTTTACTATTGATGTATGCAGCGGATATGATGGGACTTTTGATTTCCTGTCTGGTGAAAAAGGAAGAAGCAGCTAATGTGCTGGCGCCCTATATTTTGATTGTGCAGTTGATTTTCTCCGGGATTCTTTTCGTTATGGAAGGACTGGCAGACAAGTTATCCTATGTGATGATTAGCCGCTGGGGAATGGAAGCCTTGGGAAGTATTGCAAGACTAAATGACTTGCAGTTAAAAATTCAGATGGAGGTACCTACCGTTCCCCATGAATTTGAGGACCGTTTTGATGCAACCTCAGAGCATTTACTAAAGGTGTGGGCTATCTTAATTATTTTTAGTCTGGTCTTTGTGCTGGTAGGAAATCTATTGTTACATAGAGTATCTAAGGATACCAGGGAATAGTAAAACAGGGATGCACCCTATATTTAAAGTGGTGTGTATCCCTGTTTTTTTTAAAAATAATGGACTTTAAGCAAAAAATATGATACATTTAGTAAGAAGAAAGGTAACTATTCAGTGCAGGTTTCAGCATTTACTGCTGAGACCGTAAGAAAATGTGCATTTTACAAAAATTGGGCAATTTTACATGCGTGAGCATTGCCCGATTTAACGTATCTGTTCAGTTATTTTGAATAGATTAGGAAAAAACGGAATCAAGCAGAAATAAGGAGTCTAAATAATTAATGAAATACAAAATGATAAAAATTCTTTGTATGGGTGTTATGGTGATGGGCTTATGGGGGTGTGGAATAACACAACACGATGTTATAACATCCAAGGAAGACACCGTGAAAGAAAATGAAGAAATGGGCCAGGAAGGGACTCAGGAGAATCAAGTTACACCGGATGAACAAGAAGAGGTTTCAACAAGGATAACACAAACACAGGAGCCCTTAGATGATCAGCCTTTTAAATTTGTAGATGCGTGGGGAGAGTGGTTTGAAACCACAATTAATCCCAGAGTTAAGAAACATACTTATCATTGGGAATACCTAAGGCGAGATGGGGATGATATCTCATATGAAGGGAGCGATGGGTATACTGTAAAAAAGGGGGTAGATGTTTCTCATCATCAGGGGAAAATAGACTGGGAAAAAGTAAAAAAGGCAGGGTATGATTTTGCGTTTATCCGAATGGCCTATCGGGGATATGGCACTACAGGAAGTCTGAATTTGGACAAGGAATATTATGATAATATTATCAATGCCCAAAAGGCGGGATTAGAAGTGGGGGTATATGTTTTTTCACAAGCTGTGAACGAAGCGGAAGCTTTAGAAGAAGCACAATTGGTTATTGATAATCTGGAAGGTATTACCTTAGAACTGCCGGTTGTGTTTGATCCTGAACTGATTAGAGAAGGCAATGCAAGGACAGACAATGTTACGGGAGAACAGTTTACAAAAAATACCATAGCTTTTTGTGAAAAGATAAAAGCAGCAGGTTATGAACCCATGATTTACAGCAATATGTACTGGGAAGCGTTTTTGTTTGACTTGGAGCAGTTATCAGAATATCCTATTTGGTATGCAGATTATGAAAAGGTTCCTCAGACACCATATCATTTTAAATTCTGGCAGTATACAGAAAAGGGATATGTAGATGGTATTAGTGGAGAAACGGACTTGGATGCGTGGTTTATAGAAGACGAAAGATAGGAGGGGAGTTATGTTTTGCAGAAATTGTGGAAGTGAGATATCACAGAATGGGAGATATTGTACAAAATGCGGCACCCCGATAACGGCGGGACAACCAGAAGAAGAAAAAATAATAACGACAAATAGGAATAAAAAGACAGTTATTAAGATATTTGGAGTTTTAGTGCTTTTAATTGTCCTGACCATATCGGGTATTGTAGGGGGGAAATGTTTTTATGATTATCAAAAGATGTCCCATAGGGACGAATATGTAGCAAAGTTGAATTCGTGGATAGAGCAGGAAGAAACTGAGAATATCAATTATGTATTCTCAGAAGAGGAAAAGCAAAGATATGAGGATGATATCGAAAAGCTGCAGCGTGATATGAACGATGGGGAAGCCGATACTAAAACATTGGATCAAGAAAAAGTTGCTATTGTAGAATTTCTTGAAGATGTAAAAGAAGAAAATGTGGATATGGTATTGGAACTTAAAAAAGAACTGGAGTCAGCAGACATATCAAAGGGCCTGGAAGATGATGTAAAGACCATTGAAAAACTAAGAAAAAGTGTGGAGGGCAGTATCAGTGAAAAAAATTATGCTGCAGCCTGGGAGGATTTGCAAGAGTGGCAAGAAGTAGTCAATCTGATTACTACACCATTAGACACCTATAAGGTGTCGGTGAAACAACACGATATTTCAGAGTATCCGACTTTGAGAATATATGTGGATGTTACAGATAGTGAAGGAAACTTTATCAAAGGATTGAATAAATCTTCATTTTACTTAAATGAAAAGAGAAGTATAAAAGGTGAAATGAAGCGTCAGACAATCACTAATGTTACCCAGTTAGATGAAAACGAAGGTATTAGTATTGCCCTTGTGGCAGATATCAGTGGAAGTATGGAGTATGTTTTGCCACAGACGAAAAGTGCTATGAAAAATTTTCTTGGTACTGTGCAGTTTGATAAGGGGGATGAGGTGGAACTTACCCAGTTTAGCGATAACGCATACGTGTGCAATAGTTTTACAAACAATCGAAATGAACTTAATAGTGCCATTGATGAAATGTATGCAGACGGAGGTACCAGATTATATGATACTTTGATTAGTGAAATAGACCGTGTTTACTCAAGACAAAATGCGAAATGTGTCATTGGATTTACAGATGGTCAGGATAACCAAAGCTATTACAAAGCCCAGGATGTCATTGACTATGCCAGAATGTATAATATTCCAATATTTTTGGTGGGCATTGGAACCGGGTGCGATGAAGCAACATTAAAAGATATTGCGAAAAAAACAGGTGGACGATATGAAAATATTGATGATATAGCATCGTTAGAAGAAATATACAACAGTATTTATAAGCAGGAGAAGGAAGTATATTTATTGGAATATGATATATCAAATCCAGATGACTTCGACGCATCCTGCAATCTGGATATTTATGTAAGAACGGATGATAAGAATGGTGGTTATGCACAAAACTACGAAATTTTACCTAAAGATTTCTTTGATGTAATGTATAGTAGATTTTTAGTGGCAGGAATTGACTGTCAGACAAAAGGAGAAAGAAACCTGTTAGATTCTGGTATTATTGTTACAACAGAGGAAGCGTTTAAAGATGAAAATTGTGTGGCTTATCAATCCCAGGAAGCTATCAACACAGGGGGAGTGGGAACAAGACAGTCCAATGTTTTTGAAGTGTTGGTATCTCATGATGTGCTCAATGTGTATAAAGAGGGGGACGGATATGTGGTATATGGAGTCTCTAATTATGATGTAAGTAAGGTTAAAAAATATTCTAGCGTTTCATCTGATAAAGAGAAACAGAAAATATATGAGTATTACGGTGATAATGTGAATCCTGAATCCGTGTTCCAGATAGAATCTAATATCAGCAATTATGAAAAACTAACCATGGTAAAAGATTCGGATGGAAAATGGAAATTTAAAACCAGAGTATATGAACGGGAAGATGGTGAAAAGGCTTATTTTGTAAACCAGGTTTACAGAGCATTGTTACAATAGAGAAAGTGGGGAGAAATATGAAGTGTAGTGAGTGTGGATGTGAAAACAGTTCAGAAAACAAATTTTGCAAAAAATGTGGTAGCATGTTGCAAATAAATATGGGAAAAACTTGTGTTTCCTGTGGAAAAGAGTTAAAAGAAAATGCAAAATTCTGCACATACTGCGGGCAAAGACAGGATGTAATGAGACCAAAAAATCAAAAAAATCAAAAAGTAATTCTTATTCTTCTGTTGGTATTTGTACTTTTGGCAGTCTTGGCAGCAGGTGGCATGGGAGCCTATTGGTATCTGAATAATTCTGACAATAGTGATTCTGAAGTGATAGAAAGATATGAAGAAGAGAAATCTACAGAGGTCAAAAGAGAAGAGGAGTCTTCGGTGGAAGAAACTCAAGAGGAAGTGGAACAGGTAGAGGAAGGAAAGGAAGAAAAAGTAGAGGAAACCAATGTGGTGAAAGGATTACCCATACCATTGACGGCTTCGGTGACTGCTTCATCATGTATATTAGATGAAAATTTCTCGGCTACGGGAATTATGGATGGCGATGCAGATACGGCATGGGCTGAAAATGGAGAGGGAATAGGAAGAGGGGAATACATAGAATTTCATTTTCCTGAGAAAACAGATATTTATGGAGTGGCAATCTTACCAGGAAATCTGAAAAGTGAGAGTAATTATGTAAAGTATGCCTGTCCAAGTAAAGTAAAAGTGGTGGCGGGAGATAAAACAGAAATTGTAGATATTGATATCAAAACGCCGGATTTTGATTATCTTTCGGATTCGTATCAGTATATAGATTTTGAGGAGCCTTTCTATACAGATACGATACAGGTAGAAATAATTAATGCAAGGAAGGGTACGGAATTTGATATTAGTTGTATCTCAGAACTGCATTTATATACATACCCAGAAAAAGGAAAAGAAGATAAATATGATGCAAAAGCATGGAATGTGGCCCATGAGGAGGAAGACTACCTCTTACCTGACAGTGATACCAAATATCTTACAACAGCAGATTTAGCAGGCTTCACACAAGAAGAGTGCAGATTAGCCCGAAACGAATTGTATGCAAGACATGGAAGAATATTTAACGATGAAGGATTACAAAAATATTTTGAGTCAAAGGATTGGTATCGAGGTATGATAGACGGTGATGACTTTAAAGAATCCATGCTCAATGATTATGAAATAGCCAATCGGGATTTGATTGTGTCATACGAAGAAGAACAGGGATATCGATAAGGATTAATAATACACAGAAAAGGAGAAAGAAAAGATGGCAGGATTTAAAGACAAATTTTCAAAGGGACTAACAACGATTAATGTAAAGACAAACAATTTTATGGAGCAGACGAAAATAAATACGTATATATCTACTCTGGAAACTGAAATTGCAGAGTTGGAAAGACGTATGGGAGGAATTTTGTATGAAAAGTGGCTTCAAGGAGAGTTTTCCGTGGAGTGTGTTGAGGAACTGTTAAGTGCGATTCATAACAAAAAGGAAGAAATCAGAATCCAGAAAGAGAGACTTGAAGAAATTACCCGTCAGGAACAACAGATATTAGGAAATGGAAAATCCCAATCTGCTATAGATGGAGAGTGTATATATTGTGCTAACTGTGGAACACAAAATGCTGCGAATTACAAATTTTGTGTAAAATGTGGTTCGCCGTTAAATTAGAATAGAAGGAGGGGAGTTATATGTTTTGTCCAAATTGTGGTAGCCAAATGGAAGATGGAAGCATGTTTTGTCCAAACTGCGGACAGCAAGTAGCCAATGAACAAATAGCAAAGAAAAAAGGCATTGGGAAATTGTTTGTTATACTACCTGTAATTGCCCTTGTGGTAGTAGCCGGATTCTTGGGAATAAGATTATTATCACATTCCAATGGTGATATCTCAAAACAAATGGCGTATGTAAAAAATGATACGCTCTATTTTGTAAAAAACATGGATAGTGAGAAGACAATCAAAGAAGTAGCCAGATTGCGTTCGGAAGATGAAGAATCAGCAAGATATTTCTTTTCTGATGGTGGAAAATACTTGTATTTTTTCACCAGAATGTCAGGAAGTACAGGTAGATTGTGCAGAATTGAAGTGTCAAAAATAAAAAATAATACGGAAAAGAATGAATCAAAAATTCAGGAAATAGATACTGATGTAAAGGCGTATTCAGTGGAAACAACAAAAAATTATGGCGTTTTATACAGTAGATCCAGCAATGATTTATATTACTATCATGGAAAACAAGCTGAAAAAATTGATAGGGATGTTGCCTATTTTAATTATGATGATGAACTGGATAAAGTATATTATGCAAAAAAAGTGGAGGAATCAGATTATGACTTGTATTATGCCACTTTGGGAAAACAAATACAGGTAGAGAAAATGGACAGAGATGTTAAATATCTTGCAGATAAGTCAAATCTGAACTTTATGGTATACTGTAAAGGTGGAGACCAAGAAACCACATGGAATGAAGACACTGAAACTTATGATTACCAAAACCCCTCTGATTTGTATGTTGCAAGCCTGGGAAAAACACCGGAACGAATCAGTGACCAGTGTTATAGTGTTCTGGATTTGGATACAGAGTCGGGAAAAGTAATGTATATGACAGCTACAAAAGAGGTTGTAAGTCTTGGTGAGTATGTGGATAATGACTGCGTGGATGGCAACATATCAGAACCGGATTATAGAGATTTTATGTCAGAAATCAGTGAAAAGAAAGCGGTATCAGAGGATGACTATGACTATTATTTCTCTAATCACCCATATGATGAGGATGATGATGACTATTATTATTATGATTACGGAACAAAGGAAGAATTCTATGATGATTTAGGTTATGATAACAATGTAGAGATGTCCCGTTATTACAATGAAGACACAGATGAGTATTATTATTATGATTATGATGACAAGAAATGGTACAAACTGGACGAAGATTTATACAATAAAGCCTATGAAAAGTATGAATCACAAAATGAAAGCCAGGATTTATTGAAAGAGCTGAACGAAGAATCTTTTGACAGATACAAATACAACGTATATGTATACAGTAAAAATGGTAATAGCCAGTTATTATTGGAAAACGTAGATGTAGTTTTGTCAGGAAATGTAAAGAGCAGTAGTGTAGTTTACTGTAAAACAGAGCCTGCAAAAATGAAATTGTCAGAAATAGAGTATACTTCTGATGTAGAAGATTTTTATGATAGTTTACCTAGCACAGTATTTTGTAAAATCGAAAATGGAAGTGAGACAGAACTGGGAGGAACAAAAGATATAACAGTATGTGGATATTCAGCGAATGGAAAACTGCTGGCACTTATGGATTACGATTCACAAAATGAGTATAAGGAATTATTCATTTATCCTGTAGGCAGTAAAGAAAGTATAGAAAAATATAGTATAGCAGAAGGAAAAGATATCAACACAGCCTCCTGGGTAGAAAATGACTATTATTATTATACGAATATCAGCTCGGATTGTGCAGATGTAAACTGTTATTCAAGTGGCAAGACAGAAACTGTTTTGAAAGACGTAGAAGATTATGATAGTGTATGTCTTCAGTCAGATGGTTGTTATACAAACAGCATTTATGTGGGCTCAAATAGCGGAAACGACTTATATGTATACAATAATAAAGGGAACAAACTGGTTGATTTTTATGATGTCAGTATATACAGCTATATTAATAGCAAGCGTATTGTTATGTTACAGTCAGATATTCTAAAGGTTTATAATGGAAAAGATGAAATTATACGATTAGATAGTGGTGTTGATAATTTTTGTACCAGTGAAGAAAATGAAGGTATCTGGATTGAGGCAGAATAAAATACAATACAATAGAGAAGAGGGATAATATGTTTTGTAGGAAATGTGGGGCAGAGTTAAAAGAAAATGCAAAATTCTGTACAAAATGTGGAAGTAAAGTGGAGAATCAGAAATATTCTAAAGCAAAAACCAAGGAGAAGGGAATTGGTGTAGTTATAGCCGTTATTGCGGGATGTATTGCCATATCTCTGGCTGTCTGTGCAGTATTTTATCTAAGTTTTAGACAGGATAGGACAGAAGATACCAAGATACAACAAGTGAAAGAAGGGGAAGTTGTAGAAGAAGACACAAAAGAACAGCAAGAGAAAGAAACAAAGGCCGTGGAAGATAAGGATGATATATTAAAAAAGGATGTGGGATTGTCAGAAGAAAAAACAGATGTTGAGGAAGAAAGTGAAGAGCAGGCATCTGAGAGAATAGAGGAAAAAAAGAGTATCTTAGGTGATGACTCATTAAATCCAACGGCCATACATGAATACCAGCTGGTGACAGATGATGTTACGTGGTCAGAAGCATACACGAAAAGTCAGCAGGTAAAAGGAGGTTATTTGGCACATATTAATTCAAAAGAAGAAATGGATGTCATTGTTGCCCAGATAGAAAAAGAGGGACTCCAGAATATAGTGTTCTGGATTGGAGGAATGCGTGACAAGAACAGTGATGATTATTACTGGATAGACACAGAATTAAATAGTGTAGGACAAAGACTCAATGAAAATTCTATGTGGCTGGAAAATGAACCTTCCCTATATGACGAAACGCTGGATGTGGAAGAACGATATATGGATTTCTTTTATCTAAAACGTGCTAATGGATATGTATGGAATGATACTGTGGGAGATTTGCTTAGCCTGGATTTGGGGTATCAGGGAAGAATCGGCTACATCATTGAAATAGAACGGTAATTCAGAGTAAAGACGAAAGAGGTAAGAGATAGTTTGATACAGATATCGGGTGTAAGTAAAAAATACGGAAAAGAGCAGGTGTTAAAGGATATTACGTTTACTGCAATGCCTGGAGAATCCATTGCAATTGTGGGCCAGAATGGTTGTGGAAAATCCACCTTGTTAAAAATAATGGCCGGAATTATAGAGCCAAGTGAAGGAGAAATCTCATACTTTGGTGAACAAAAGAAAGCAAAACGAAGGAAATTATGTGGCTATGTACCCCAAGAAAATCCATTGATGGAAGAACTTAATGTGTGGGATAATCTGAAATTATGGGGTGCAAAAAACAGCGAAGATATAGCTTGGCTGTTGGAAGAATTTGAGCTGCAGGATATATTAAAATTTCCGGTAGAGAAGTTGTCTGGAGGGATGAAACGGCGTCTGAGTATTGCGTGTACAATGCTGGAAAAAGCACCAATTATGCTATTAGATGAACCAACCACAGCCATGGATGTTTATTACAAGGAGAAAATACAGCAGTGGATGTTGGAATATAAAAAACGTAATGGAATTGTAATATTGACTACCCATGAGGAAAAGGAAATCATGGAAGCCAGTAGATGCTATATTATGAGAGAGGGATATCTTGAAGAATTAAAAGATGAGAAAAAAACAATGGGATACATCAGAGAGTGTTTTTTTGAAGAACACAGAAAAGGAGATAAATATGGAGAATAGGTACGATCCGATGACAGGAGAGCTAATAAAGACAGATGATGACAACGTAAAGGGGGAAATTGTAGGGTATGATCCTATGACAGGAGAGCCCATTTTTGCAGGCAGTCAATCAAATGAAGAGGAAGAAATTGTAGGATATGACCCCATGACAGGGGAACCAATAAAAAAGAGTATGGCTACGAATTCCTTTGGATTCGACCCCATGACGGGAAAGCCCATAGAACAGGGAAATCATGTAACCAGTAAAGGAAAAAAATCATCCAGAGGACTTATGGGTGTGGGTGCAGCACTTGTTGCAGTGGCAGCGGTAATTTTCGTTGTGTTTAGTGTGATTAAGAGTGGTGTATTCTTAGGGGCACCGGATAAAGTATTGCTTGCAATGTATAATACAGTAAATGACAAGGATTTGATTTGTGAAGCATTGACACCATTAGAATTATTGCAAAAAGATTCCTGTACAGTTAGTTTGAATGCAGCTATAAAACAAAATGAATTAAATATAGAGTACGCAAATACGAAAAAACAAAAGATGGTTACGGGAGAAGTTCGGTTAGAAGATATCCCAAGTGTAGAATTTACAGGGATTATGACACAGAATAAAATCTTAGTGCAGATTCCCACAATAGACAGCAAAATTTATAGTTACAGTTTTGATGAAGTAAATAGAAATTCTTATTTGTGGGAAGTAGCGGAAGATGAAGGTATCGACTTAGAAGCAGTGAATGGAATGTTGGCAAGCGTAGCTTCCAAGAGTAGTCAGAAAAAAACTATAAATGGAACAGTTAAAAATTTACTGAAAGAATACAGAAAGCTGGATTTTCAGAAGGTGGCTACTGAAACATATGAAGTAAATGGAAAAATGTGTAAGTGTAAGGGATATCGCACAGTTATCACTTCTGAAAATTGTTTGGATATGTTTGATGCGGTGTTGGCGGCACAATCATCAGAGGTAGAGAGCACAGCAAGAAGGGCTATGTCTGAACTTCGTGATGAATTAAGAGGCATGCCGGATGTGGATGTTACATGTTATATTTACAAAAACAAGCTTGCATGCGTAGAAGTATATTGTGGTGGAGAAAGAGTATCTGTAGAATTCAAAGGTGGTAAGTGCAGATGGCAAAACCTGGATGTACGTTACAATAGAGAGCGGGTAATAGAGCTAATTGGTGAACAGGACAGTACCAGTGAAGAATTGATTTTAAAAGTACAAGGGATAAAATTAGGTGAGATTTATTATGATAAAAAAAGCGGAAATTTCAATGCCCAGGCAGGTACAAGTCTGTTTAACCTGGGGGCATCTGTGGATGCAAATCTTAAATCTTCTGCAAATAAGTTGGAAGTGGATATCAGAGAAGTTGAAATAGGAAGCATGTCTTTTACAATGGATGGAAGTTGTACCATAAAAAAAGGTGCTAAGATAAAAAAATTATCTGGTAGTGAATGGGATTTATCTGAAATGACAGAGAGTCAGTGGGAAGATTTGGCTGATGATTGGGAGGCACTGGGTGATTTATAATGCTGTGGTTAAAATATTTTTGCCTTGAATGTAAGAGAACAGGAAAGATAGTGAGTAAATCAGCACTGTGTATTTTGGCGTTGCTGCTGTTGATGATTGGTGGTGTGGCTGTAGTTAGTTACGGAATGCTGCAGCAGCAGATGTTGAACAAAATCAATGTTGGAGTAGTAGTTTCGGATCAAGAGGAAATATCAGATATTGCAGTGCAGTTTATTTCATCCATGGACAGTGTAAAAAGCATATGCAACATAATCAGAGAAGATGAAAAGAGTGCATTAAATCGATTGGAAAAGGGGGATTTGCAGGCGGTGATTATACTGCCTGCAAATTTTTATGAAGATATTGAATATGGGACAAATACGCCTGCAAAAATCTATGTTTTAAATCAAAATGAGTTGGAAAGCAAGCTGTTTCAGGAAGTTTTGATAGACGGTGTGTCCTTGCTACAGACAGCAGAATCCGGAATTTATGCAACTTGTGAAAATACAAAAGGTTATGGATTAAAAATGAAAAGGGGGCGAGTAGGTTATTATCTGACGAAACTATATGTGAAAGAAATGTTTAACAGAACCTTGGTTTTTACTGAAAATGTTATATCTCCAACGGGGGAACTTAATACATATCAGTATTATTTTCAATCAGTATTATTGATTGTCCTGCTAATGTTTGGCATAAATTTCTCGATTTTATTCAAAACAGAAAACCAGGGATTTGAATTAAAATTAAAAAGTGAAGGATTAAACCATATATCACTAATGACAAATAAACTCCTGGTAATGTCTGTTGTGTTATGGATTATGGGGAGCATTTATTTTTGTGCAGGGGCACTTATTAGTGAATATTTCTCCTTGGGAATCGTTTGCTTTTCTTTTAGAGGAGTGATATGGCTCTTTTTATTATGCATAGCAATTTCAGGATATTTTTATGTGGTATATATGGGAGCGGGAAAAGGTGTGGGAGGAGCCTTGCTGCTGCTGCTTCTTAATGTGGTGATGATTTTATGTGGTGGTATGGTAATACCAGTAGCGTATATGCCATCTATTATTCAGGTCATCAAAAATTTTCTTCCGGTTTCTATCTGGGGTGCTTATACTAGTGCCTGGATGTTTTCAGGGGTTTCTCTGGAAAACGTAATTGCAATGTGGGGATGTATTTTAATTGAATTATTGATAGGAGTGGCTGTATCATGGAAAAAATCGTAACCTGGTTTATACTGTGGACAAAGTTTTTTATAAAGAGAAAAAGTACATGGTGCCTGTTTTGCGGAATGATTATGGTAGTTTTATTGATTTCGAATATACATATTCCTACAAAGGAGAATATTCGTGTAGGGGTTTATTGTGGGGATAGTCAGCAGGCGAAGAAAATATATGAGGGGCTATGTAAGGGAAATTCGGCTTTTGAATTTGAGGAATTTACTGATATAGCACTTATGAAAAAACAGATTTTAGCAGGAAACCTGGAGAGTGCTTTTATTTTTGATAAAAACTATGACCAGATATTTCAAGGGGAGGATATGTATCATTCTATTGAATGTATTATTACCCCGTATTCTATGAAACACCAGATATTAAAAGAGACGGTTTATGCTCAAGTGTTTCGACAGCATAGTGAGGTATTGTTAAGACGTAGTGAAAATGAGATTTTCAAAAAGCCAAATAGCAAGAGAATGGAGAAAATACTGAAAGCAAATCAAAAATACTTAAATGGAGATGATATATATCAGGTACATATACAGGAAATAGAAGGAGAATTTGCAGAAAAAAATTATGACAAGGTAACTTATCCTGTTCAAGGGCTGATAGGCATCATTATTTTTATGACAATGTTACTTGCTGCGGAAGAATCAGGATATGGGGCAGGAAAGAACTTTTTGGCTCAATTAAGTGGAAAGAATAGGTTGTTGTACAGATATACAGGACTTTTGGCAAGTGTTTCTGTGCTGGTTCCCACAGGTCTCATATGTGTGTGGATGTCTGGGCAGTCCAGGGAGTTATATATAGAGTGCGGAAGAATAATTCTGTTTGTGGTCTGCAGTGGAATCTGGATATTGTTGGTGGAACGCCTTACAGGGAAAAGAGGCTGGAATGTATCTTGGGTTTTGGCTTTACTGATTGTAAATCTGATGATATACCCTGTATTTTTTGATGTGGCAAAATATGTGGAGGGTATTAAATATCTGCGGTATTTGTTGCCATTAAAAGTATACATATAGCGAAATGAAGGGAAGATAGGAAAATGAAACTGTTCAAAAAAGTAATTACAAGTGTAATTGTATTGTTAGTGTGCTTTCTTTTTGCGTTTGGAGTATGGAAATGGATGAATCATAAGACAACAGAGATTTTAAGTCATACTCAAACTGAGAAAGTGCAAAAGGAACTTCAGGAGAAAAAACAGGAAAGCAAATCCATTGTTTCAGATGGGGACAATGCAGAGCAAACAAAGGTGGTAACCCCACAGGCAGAGGTAGAAGAAGCGGAAGATGAAATTCAAAAAATAATTTCCCGGATGACAATAAAACAGAAAATAGCCCAGATGTTTATGATTACCCCGGAGCAATTGACAGATTACAATAAAGTAACATCGGCAGGCGAAGTCACCCGTAAGGCATTGGAAGAATATCAGGTAGGGGGAATTATTTTATTTGCCAATAATATAGAGACACCAGAACAACTAAAGGAAATGACAGGAAACCTGCAGAAATATTCTAAGGAGATTTGTGATATACCTTTATTTCTTGGAATAGATGAGGAAGGTGGAAGCGTTGCAAGAATTGCGGATAACCCACAATTTGATGTGCCCAAGTTTGCAGATATGAAAACCATTGGACAGGAAGGTTCCCAACGAGCGTATGAGGTAGGAGCGTCCATAGGGCAGTATTTAAAAACCTTTGGATTCAATCTTGATTTTGCACCAGTGGCAGATGTGTTGACGAATCCGGAAAACACCGTGGTGCAAAAGCGTGCGTTTAGCAATGATGCTACGGTAACCTCAGATATGGTTTTGGCAGAAATGAAGGGATTGGAAGAAAACAATATTTATGCTTGCCTGAAACATTTTCCAGGACATGGAGGTACCAGCGGAGATACTCATCGGGGATATTCCTATACATCAAAAACTATGGAAGAACTAAAAGAAACAGAGCTTGTTCCGTTTCAAAAAGGAATTGAGGCAGGGGTATCGTTTATTATGGTGTCCCATATCAGCGTACCTAATAGTGTAGCGGGAGAGGAGCCGGCATCTTTATCCCGGTATATACAGACTCAGATACTGAGAAATGAAATGAAGTACGATGGTATTATTATCACAGATGCTATGAATATGGGGGCAATCACAGAACAATATAGCAGTGGTGAGGCTGCGGTAAAAGCAATTCAGGCAGGGACGGATATTGTGCTTATGCCAGAAGATTTTAAGGCGGCATACCAGGCAGTGATTCAGGCAGTAGCAGATGGAGTGGTCACAAAAGAGCGTATTGACCAGTCGGTGGAGCGGATATTAAGACGTAAAATGGGAGAGTAACATAATATCAAATAACCAGGAAGGCAGCAAAATTACACGTTGACTTTAGAAAATCCATATTGTATAATAATCGTAATTGTGAGTGAGAAACTCGTAGGATAATACGGTGAAGCATAGGCTTGTCTGTCTTAGAAATGAAAAAAAAAACTCTTTTCATAAGACGGATAAGCCTTTTGATTGTTATAGGATTAGTAATCATAATAAAAATTGACACAAGGAGGAAAATGTAAATGGCTGTAAAATATGTTTTTGTCACAGGTGGTGTGGTATCAGGTCTTGGAAAGGGTATCACTGCAGCATCTCTTGGAAGATTGTTAAAGGCAAGAGGATATAAGGTGACAATGCAGAAATTTGACCCATATATCAATATTGACCCAGGTACTATGAATCCCATTCAGCACGGTGAAGTTTTTGTCACAGATGATGGTACAGAAACAGATTTGGATTTGGGACATTATGAGCGTTTCATTGATGAAAATTTGGATAAGCATTCTAATGTAACTACCGGTAAGGTTTATTGGTCAGTGCTTCAAAAGGAACGTAGAGGAGATTTTGGTGGAGGAACTGTACAGGTGATTCCGCATATTACAAATGAAATTAAGAGCCGCTTCTATCGCAATTATACAGATGATGACACCATTATTGCAATCATCGAAGTGGGTGGCACCGTAGGTGATATTGAAAGCCAGCCATTTTTAGAGTCCATTCGTCAGTTCCAGCATGAAGTGGGAAGAGAAAATGCAATGTTGATTCACGTTACCTTGATTCCTTATCTTCGTGCTTCTGGAGAGATGAAGACAAAGCCAACCCAGGCAAGTGTAAAGGAATTGCAGGGAATGGGTATTCAGCCGGATGTGATTGTGTGCCGTTCCGAGCTTCCATTAGAAGAAGGCTTGAAGGATAAGTTAGCACTATTTTGTAATGTGCCAAAGAATCACGTATTGCAAAATCTTGATGTGGAATATTTATATGAGGCTCCACTTGCTATGGAAGAGGAGCGTTTGGCGCAAGTGGCATGTGAATGTTTACATTTAGATTGCCCGGAACCAGATTTGACAGACTGGAAAGAAATGGTAGAAGCATTAAGAAATCCTGTAAAAGAAGTAAATATTGCATTGGTAGGAAAGTACATTCAGCTTCATGATGCCTACATCAGTGTGGTAGAAGCCTTAAAGCACGGGGGAATCGCAGAACGAGCTACTGTAAATATTCAGTGGATTGATTCTGAGACAGTGACAGATGAAAATGCAGCAGAACTGTTAAAGGATGCAGATGGTATTCTGGTTCCAGGTGGATTTGGAGATAGAGGTGTGGAAGGAAAGATTTCTGCTATTCGCTATGCCCGTGAACATAAAGTGCCATTCCTTGGACTATGTCTGGGAATGCAGTTGTCCATTGTAGAATTTGCAAGACATGTACTGAATTACTCCGATGCCCACAGTGTGGAGTTAAAGCCAGATACCACCCATCCGGTGATTCATCTGATGCCAGACCAGGATGGAATTGAAGATATTGGAGGAACCTTAAGATTAGGTTCTTATCCTTGTGTGTTAGATAAGTCTTCTAAGGCATATCAGGTATATGGAGAGGAAGTTGTGAATGAACGCCACAGACATCGTTATGAAGTAAACAATGACTATCGTACAGTCCTGGTAGAAAATGGAATGAAGCTTTGTGGACTATCTCCAGACAAGAGAATTGTGGAGATGGTTGAACTTGAGGATCATCCATGGTTTATTGCCACCCAGGCTCATCCAGAGTTAAAGTCAAGACCAAACAGACCTCATCCATTGTTTAAAGGGTTTATTGAGGCAGCGTCAAAAAATAAATAAAATAGTATAAATTTGGTGAAGAGGCAGGGATTCCTGTCTCTTTTTTATACAGTGAAAAGAATAGAAAAGGGGAAAATAGTTATATGGCATACAATTATTTTGATGTAGAAATGATGAAAAGAGAACTTCCACATAAAAGAAAGGAACAGACGAAGGGAAAAGAACTGTACCAAAAAGGAAATATTACCATTGAAAGTGTAGATACAGTTTACCTTCAAGGGGATGACGAGATATATGGATTTATAGAGTGTAAGGGTAAGGAGGGGAGAAGCGAATTTCCAATTACGGCATATTTTAAGAAACATCAGGTGACTCATATGGACTGTAGCTGTAAGGAGTGTAGAAATGGTTATTACAGGTACTATTCCAATTATGGTATGTGTCATTGTGCCTATACCTGGGGTATGATGGAGGCATTGAAGGATTACTTAAAGGAGCATGATCTTGGAGATGCCACAGATAAAAGGGCAATGAAACTTATGAGGTCATTTCAAAAACAGAGAATTAATCAGGTGATCTCCAAGGTACAACAGGAAACAGAAGAATTGCAGTTAGAACCAAAGCTCTCGCTTCAAAAAGGGAAGCTTATGTTGTCCTTCCGTATTGGAAGAGAAAAAAAATATGTGGTGAAGAATCTTGTTCAGTTTTGTAAAAATGTGGAGGAGGGGAATACGGATATCTATGGCAGCAGTTATGAGGTGAATCACAACATAGATAATTTTGATGCCCATGCCAGAAAATGGATTGGTTTTCTTCAACAGATGATGAAGGATGAAGAAAAAAGCATGGAGAGAATCTCGGAGCTGACCTGGAAGGAAAAACAGTATGTCAAGGGAAATATCGAGCTG
The DNA here is from genome assembly GCA_045119215.1 of Lachnospiraceae bacterium. Classification (GTDB taxonomy): domain Bacteria; phylum Bacillota; class Clostridia; order Lachnospirales; family Lachnospiraceae; genus RUG11237. The sequence goes on from JBGVDD010000281.1 coordinate 36,240, forward strand.
TACGGGTGGAGGCTTGATAAATTCTTTGCTATGGCACAGGATTTACCGGTGGTTTATGAATATACAGACCAGGTGACCAATAAAAAAGTAAAGAAGGATTTAGTCTTGGATTACCAAAATCCAAGCCTTACTATGGCAATCAAAAAAAAGATGGACAGAGGACAGTTTGAAGGCGTGGAGGCTGCCATGGCGTTTCCAGAATTTTATCACGGAAACAATACCGGTTATTATCTGGAAGAGGAGAAATTCCATCGGGTGAGCGATGAATTTATGGAAACTATGACTCCTTTTTTTGAATTAAACTCTCATGGCACAATTCAGTTTAGTGTGGGCAGAAATGAATTATCAACCTTTTATTATTCTATTCTTCCAAATCTTTCAGAGATGATTGATATTGAGGAATCGGATGGAGAATTTATTCAGAAATATCTGGCTCCGGAACCGGAATTTCGCTTTTATTTAGATGCAGGGGAGGGGAATATCACCTGTGAACCTAAGGCTTTCTACGGAGAGAAAAGCTTTGAACTTATCGATCATATAGAAGACAACTTCATGGACCCTATCCGCTTATACGATAAGGAACAGGAGGTTCTTTTCCTTGTTCATCAGCTATTTCCATTTTATAGTCCAGAGAGGAAAGTGGTGCATTGCGACAGGAAGGAAGAATTGATGTTTCAGGTGATGGAACATGGGGTGGACACTTTAGAGGAATTAGGGGAAGTGTTCTGCACCAGAGAGTTTAAAAACTTAAATATTATTCGAAGGGTAAAGGTATCGGTGGGTGTGTCTGTATCTGGTGGACTTTTGGATTTGGAGATTACCACCGAAGACGTATCCCAGGAAGACTTGCTTGATATCCTAAAGCACTATACTCCAACAAAAAAATACTATCGTCTGAAAAATGGAGATTTTTTAAATGTGCAGGATGAGTCTGTTCAGATGTTGGCAGAGATGATGGAAACCCTTCGTATTTCCCCAAAGGAATTTGCCAAGGGAAAGATGCACCTTCCTTTGTATCGAACCCTTTATCTGGATAAAATGTTAGAAGAACATGAAGCTGTGTACGATGAGAGGGATCATCATTTTAAACAGATTGTGAAAAATTTCAAGACAGTGAAAGAGGCGGATTATAATGTGCCTAAATCCCTGCAAAAGACGCTACGTCACTATCAGAAAAATGGGTATAAATGGATGCGTACCTTAGAAAATTATGGTTTTGGAGGCATTTTGGCGGATGATATGGGGCTTGGAAAAACCTTGCAAGTGATTACTTTGTTATTGGCAAGGAAAGAAGAGATGGAATCTGCTACGTCCCTGGTTGTTTGCCCTGCATCGCTTGTGTATAACTGGCAGGAGGAAGTGAGCCATTATGCTTCGGAATTAAAGACATGCACCTTAACGGGTACACAGCAGGAACGTTATGACTTGCTGGAACACTATAAAGAATATGATGTGGTAATATGTTCCTATGATACCTTAAAGCGGGATATTGACCAGTATGAGGGGAAAGATTTTGATTATGAGATTATAGATGAGGCCCAATATATCAAAAATCATACTACAGCGGTAGCTAAAGCGGTAAAAATTATAAAAGCAAAACATAAAATTGCCCTTACGGGTACTCCTATTGAAAACCGCTTAAGTGAATTGTGGAGTATTTTTGATTATTTAATGCCAGGATTTTTATATGGATATGATGTGTTTAAAAAAGAACTGGAATCCCCAATTGTGAAAAATCAGGATGCAGATGCGATGACACGTTTACAGCGTATGGTAGCCCCTTTTATTTTGAGAAGATTAAAGACGGATGTCTTAAAGGATTTGCCAGATAAATTAGAAGAAAACAGGTATGTTCGTTTTGAGGCAGAACAGCAAAAATTATACGATGCTCAATTGCTTCATATGCAGACTACTATTAAAGCACAGGGGCAGGAGGAATTTAACAAAAATAAGCTACAGATTCTCTCGGAGCTTACCAAGCTTCGACAGATTTGCTGCGACCCGGGACTTTGCTATGATAACTTTAAGGGAAGCTCAGCAAAATTAGAAGCCTGTGTGGATTTGATTGAGAATGCTAAAGACGGGGGACATAAGATACTGTTGTTTTCACAGTTTACTTCTATGTTGGAAAAAATCGGAGAGCGGCTTACAAAAAATGGAATATCCTACTATGTGATTACTGGAAGTACACCAAAAGAAAAACGTCTCCAGTTGGTGAAGGAGTTTAACAAAGATGATACCACAGTGTTTTTGATTTCTCTAAAAGCAGGGGGCGTGGGACTGAATCTTACCGGTGCAGATGTGGTGATTCATTATGACCCATGGTGGAATGTAGCTGTGCAGAATCAGGCCACAGACAGAGCTTACCGCATGGGACAAACCAAGAAGGTGACGGTTTACAAAATGATTGCCAAAGGTTCTATTGAGGAGAAGATACAGAAGTTACAGGAGGCAAAGAAGGATTTAGCTGATCAGATTGTAAACGGAGAACAGGTAGGAATCAGCAGTTTAAGTCAACAGGAGTTGCTAGAGCTTTTAGGATAAAACGTAACAGTTTAGCCTATGGCTGAACTGTTACGATAAAACTGCTATGCAGGAATCAATGGGAGGAATCAATGGGAAATTTCATAAAAAAAATCAAAAATATCAGTGTGCTTAGGACTTTATGGTTTGGAAGAAAATACGCAGGAGGAATAAGAAATGCAGTGGTGTATCGGTATACGAAGCTGAACCTTCATAAGGAATGCAGGCTTGAGATTGATGGAAAACTCTCTCTAGGATATAGTGGGGGAAATTTATATCCCTGGAATCAGACGACGTTACAACTGGGAAAAAACAGTAAATTTACAATCAAAGGAAAACATACTGTTTATCACAATGTCTATATATGTTTAAAGGACAATGGAAAACTTAGTGTGGGGAAAGACGGTTATTTTAACCATGGGGTAGCAGTTCAGTGTGCCAGCGAAATTACCATTGGAGACCATGTTTATGTTGCTCCTAATGTATCGATACAAGATCATGATGAACATGTGGTTATCAAAGAAGGATATGAAGCAACAAAGCCCATACATATCAAGGACTATGTATGGATTGGAAAGAATGCTACGATTCTAAAAGGTGTTACCATTGGGGAACATTCGGTGGTTGCGGCAGGAGCGGTGGTCACCAAGGATGTGCCGCCACATTGCCTGGTAGGAGGTGTTCCTGCCAAGGTTCTTGCAAAAGATATTGACTGGGAATAGTTAGAGTTGACTGAAATAGGGTTTAGTGTTATAATTTTTAGATGACAGGGTTAACCCAAATGCATAGAAATATGCGCCCAGCGAAAAGAAAAGGAAAGGTGAGGTAAACGAAAATGGCAAACATTGATTTAACTAAGTATGGTATTACCGGAACAACAGAAATCGTATACAATCCATCATATGAGGATTTATACAAAGAAGAATTGAAAGCTGATTTAGAGGGCTATGAAAAGGGACAGGAAACAGAACTTGGCGCAGTAAACGTAATGACAGGTATCTACACAGGACGTTCTCCTAAAGATAAGTATATTGTAGAAGATGAAAACTCTAAGGACACAGTATGGTGGGATTCAGCAGAGTATCCTAATGATAACCACAAAATGTCAGAGTCTACATGGGCTACAGTAAAGGATATCGCTAAGAAAGAACTTTCAAACAAGAAGTTATTCGTAGTAGATGCTTTCTGTGGAGCTAATGCTGATACAAGAATGGCAGTACGTTTTATCGTAGAAGTAGCTTGGCAGGCACATTTCGTAGAAAATATGTTCATCAAGCCAACAGCTGAAGAATTAGCAAACTTTGAACCAGATTTCGTTGTTTACAATGCTTCAAAGGCAAAAGTTGAAAACTATAAAGAGTTAGGACTTAACTCTGAAACTTGTGTTGCATTCAACATCACAAGCCGCGAGCAGGTTATCATCAACACTTGGTACGGTGGAGAAATGAAGAAGGGTATGTTCTCAATGATGAACTACTATCTTCCATTAAAAGGAATTGCTTCAATGCACTGTTCAGCAAACACAGATATGAACGGTGAAAACACAGCAATCTTCTTCGGATTATCTGGAACAGGTAAGACAACATTATCTACAGATCCAAAGCGTTTATTGATCGGTGATGACGAACATGGATGGGATGACAAGGGTGTATTCAACTTTGAAGGTGGATGCTATGCGAAGGTTATCGGTTTGGACAAGGAATCTGAGCCAGACATCTTCAATGCAATCAAGAGAAACGCATTGTTAGAGAACGTTACTGTAGCAGCAGACGGAAAGATTGATTTCGAAGATAAGAGTGTGACAGAAAATACTCGTGTATCTTACCCAATTGATCACATCCAGAACATTGTACGTCCAATTTCTTCTGCACCAGAAGCTAAGAATGTAATTTTCTTATCAGCAGATGCATTTGGAGTACTTCCTCCAGTATCTATCTTAACACCAGAACAGACAAAATATTACTTCTTGTCTGGATTTACAGCTAAGCTTGCAGGTACAGAGCGTGGAATTACAGAACCTACTCCAACATTCTCAGCATGTTTCGGACAGGCATTCTTGGAATTACACCCAACAAAGTACGCTGAAGAATTAGTTAAGAAGATGGAAAAGAGTGGAGCTAAGGCATACTTAGTAAACACAGGATGGAATGGAACTGGAAAGCGTATCTCTATTAAGGATACTCGTGGTATCATCGATGCAATTCTCGGTGGAGAAATCACAAAAGCTCCAACAAAGAAACTTCCTATGTTCGACTTTGAAGTTCCAACAGAACTTCCAGGAGTAGACCCAGCAATCTTAGATCCTCGTGACACATACGCAGATGCTTCTGAATGGGAAGTTAAGGCAAAAGATCTTGCAAGTCGTTTTGTAAAGAACTTTGCTAAGTATGAAACAAATGAGGCAGGTAAGGCATTAGTTGCTGCAGGTCCAAAGGCTTAAAAATTAATAAAATAACTTGATGAAGGTGCACAAATCCAGCATAAGGATTTGTGCACCTTTTTTTAAGAAAAACAAAAAATGCACAAAAAAAGAAAGGAAAACATGTTTAAAACAACAATTTTGTAATTGAAAAAGCATATCAGGGTGATATTTATTGACTTATTATCTAATAGATGCTAAAATTTTACAAAAGTGTTAAATTCATATGAACAGGAAGGGAGATAAAAAATGAAAGTAAAAAAGGCTATTGCGACAATATTGTCCACAGCCATGGCAGTGACAGCCATACCCATGACTTCAAATGGCATCTATTCCAGTGCGGCTACTAATGATATAGTTGTCCATGTGAAGTCAGATTGGGATGGTATGAATGTTTTCTACTGGAATAAAGGAGGAGGATACAGTACAGATTCTAAGTGGCCTGGGGAGGCTATGACGAAAAAGGATGGATGGTATACATATACATTCGATAATGCCGGCTCTGTAGATTTGATGTTTAATTCTGGTAAGAAACAGACAACGCATTACAATAAGGTGGCAGGAGAATACTGGTTGGAAAACGGGAAGTGGTATGCGGACAATCCAGACAAAGGAAAGATTACACCGTTGCCAACAGCAACAAAGGCACCGACCGCAACACCTACTGTTAAGATTACGCAGAAGGCAACCGCAACGCCTACTGTTAAGATTACGCAGAAGGCAACAGCAACACCTACTGTTAAAGTAACACAAAAGGCGACGGCAACTCCTGTAATTACCAAAGAGATAGAGGCAACACCGACCCAGGGACCGGCGGTTACCTTACCGGCCACAACTAAGAAGGTAACACTTCATTATTATTATGAAGGAAATGATGGTGTCAACGTATACTATTACAATGTAAGCAAAGGAGAAAATACACCGGTAGCATGGCCAGGTGTAGCTATGACCTCAGAGGGAAATGGTTGGTATACCTATACCATTGAACAGGCAAAAAGTGCCACGGTAGTATTCTTGCCAGGAAAGGGAATTACCGAAGAGAATATCATCATTAGTGGAGAACACTGGGTAGTGGGTGATGAGGTTCTTGATAAGAGACCAGACAATTACAGACCAGGTGAGAATACACCGACACCTACTCAGAAGTTGGATATCACGGTAAAACCTACGGCAACTATTATACCTACCCAAAAGGTTACCCCCACCCAAAAGGTTACCCCAACACAGGAAGCAACGCCCACACCAAAAGTATCTGTTACACCAAAGGCAACTCCAACAGAAGAGCCAACCCCAACATCGGAAGCGACTCCAACACCGGAGGCAACATCCACTCCGGTACCAACTAAGCCACCGGTAAAGGGAAAAATGGTGCTTCATTTCTATAATGGTTCTGGCTGGGAAAAGCCGGCGATTCATTATTGGCAGGCCACAGGTGCTTCTAAAACATCTACAGAATGGCCAGGAGTAGCCATGACAGAAGAAGGAAACAACTGGTATAGCTATACCATTGACGGCGCAACGGCTTCGAACCTTCTTTTTGTAGACCAGGCGAATACAAATGCCAAGACAGAGGATACGAAACAGGCAGAAGGAGAGTGGTGGTACAAGGATGGCAAATGGACAAACTTAGACCCATCTGGTCCAACTCCGACCCCGGGACCTACCAATACACCAAGACCAACCAATACACCAACCCCTACAAGAGATCCGAACTTGCCTACAGCAACACCGGTACCAAGGGATGCAGAATGGGATTTTAGAGATGAAACTATCTACTTTGTAATGACAACCAGATTCTATGATGGAGATCCAAGCAACAATGTATCTACCTGGAGAGATTCTACATCTCAGGGAGTGAACCCTGCAAGTGATCCGGGCTGGCGTGGAGATTTTAAGGGCTTAATTGAAAAATTAGATTACATAAAAGCGTTAGGCTTTACTGCAATCTGGATTACACCAGTAGTAAAGAATGCTTCCAACTATGACCATCATGGATATCATGCCATCAACCATTCTAAGGTAGATGTCAGATACGAATCAGAGGGTGCAACATATCAGGATTTAATTAATGCCTGCCATGAAAAAGGAATTAAAATTATTCAGGATATTGTATTGAACCATAGTAGTGAGTACGGAGAAGAAAATCTATATCCGATATATGAAAGAAGTGATAATCTTGCGGATTTGGCAAAAGAAACCACTGCTATGAAGCTGACCGATTTTGGAAGGTCTAAGGGAATCGTAGATGATCTTCTTTCTCTGAAGGTAGGATCATCTCGAATGGATGCAATGAAAGAGGATGATAAAGATACAGAGCGTATTTATCATCATGAAAAAAATATGCAGTGGGAAGGTTACACCGTACAGACTGCTCAGATGGGTGCTAACTGTGTGGATTTGAATACAGAAAATCCTGTTGTAACAGATTACCTGAAAAACTGTTATGTAAATTATATTAACATGGGCGTAGATGCCTTCCGAATTGATACTGTAAAACATGTATCCAGACTAAGCTTTAACAATGGTTTCTTACCATTCTTTAAAGAAGCTGGTGGGGATGATTTCTTCATGTTCGGAGAGGCGTGTGTACTTCGAAATGAAGTGTGGAATGATAACAAACCTGCAATTTCTGTTCCGTTCTACACATGGAAGGAAAGTAAAGATTATGGCTGGAGAAGTGATAAAACACTAGAAGCCACTTTACATAACGAAGCAGCTGCTTTCCAGTTGTATGAAGATCAAACAGTAGGCAACCAGCCAGTCAGCGACAATGCGTTCCTGAAAGGAAATGAATACCATAAACCGGATTATTCACAATTTTCAGGTATGGGTATGATTGATTTCTATATGCATCACCAGTTTGCAAATGCAAATGCGGCCTTTGGAGTGGCAAAACAGGAAGATTCGGCGTTTAATGATTCTACCTGGAATGTAACATATGTAGATTCGCATGATTATGGTCCAAATAATGATGGTGGCCTTACACAGAGATTTGCAGGTGGTACAGATGCATGGGCTGAAAACTTGAATTTAATGTTTACCTTTAGAGGAATTCCATGTATCTATTATGGAAGTGAGATTGAGTTTAAGAAGGGTCAAAAAATTGATGACTGGGGAAGCCCATTGGAAAACTCCGGACGTGCTTATTATGGAGATAATCTGGAAGGAACAGTAACAGCATCTGACTTTGGTGATTATGAAGCGTCAGGAAAAGTGGCAACTACGTTAAGCCATCCATTAAGTACTCATTTGCGTAAGTTGAATAAGATTCGTGCGGCAATACCGGCTCTTAGAAAGGGACAGTACTCCACAGAAGGATGTAGTGGAAGCTTAGCTTACAAACGCCGCTACACAAGTGATAAGATAGACAGTTTTGCATTGATCACTTTATCAGGAAGCTCAACCTTTACAGGCATACCAAACGGTACATATGTTGATGCGTGTACAGGAGATACACAGGAAGTAACCAATGGAACTCTGACAGCTAACTGTTCCGGAAAGGGTAACTTGAGAGTGTATGTATTAAGTACAGATAAGACACCGGCTCCAGGACAGGTAGCTGCGGATATTAAGGATACATTTATTAAGTAATTTATAATTAATCTCCAGGGAGAACTCCCTGGGGGATTAATATAGAAAATGAAAACTAGGAAAAAATGTAAATAAAGGATTTGAAAGGAGTAAATTAATGAAATATAAAGTATTATGTTCAATGTTGGCAGCAGCGATGATTGCTTCCGGGTTTGCAGGAACTACTTCTGTTATGGCTACAGAGAAGGCTGCTATCGAGGAGAGTTTGTATGCTTCGGAATCAGAATTTGACTTTGATGTAGAGTCAGGGACTATTTTGAAATATAACGGAACGGACAGTCAGATTGTGATTCCGGCACAGATTGATGGAGTGGATGTAACTACTATTGGAAGAGCAGCATTCTCAAGTAATGAGGATTTAAGAAACGTGACAATTGCAGATGGAATTTCCACCATCGAATCAGAAGCGTTCTTTAATTGTCCAAATTTAAATAAGGTTGCTGTTCCGGAATCCGTTACTACGATTGGAGAGTTGGCATTTGCCATGTGTGTAAATCTGGACACAATTGATTTAGGTGGAGTGGAAGTATTGGAGAATAATACTTTTTATGGATGTGAATCATTGGAAACGGTTACAGTGCCACAGTCAGTGTTTAGTATGTCTGATCATGTGTTTTATGATTGTTCTTCATTGAAAACAGTGAATATTTCCTCAAAGACAGTAACTTTTGGAGAAGAAATTTTTACAGGAGTAGAGGGTGTGAAGATTGTTGCACCAGCGGGAAGTCAGGCAGAGGAGTTTGCAAAATCAGAAGGCATTGAGTTTGAAGAGCAAGTAGGGACAACAAATACTCCAGCACCAACACAGACCACAAAGCCAACTACAAAACCAACCACAAAGCCAACTACAAAACCAACTACAAAGCCAACCACAAAGCCAACAGCTACACCAAAGCCGGTTGTCAACACTTATGATGTAGAGTTTGAGCTAAATGGTGGTGAATTTGAAGAGGAAGTTGCAGAGTCTTACAGCTCAGCATCTAAGATGGTACTTCCGGAACCAGTGAGAGAAGGATACACCTTTGCTGGCTGGTATACAAAGAGTAACTTAAAGGGCAATCCTGTAACTGTAATTAAAAAAGGAAGCACAGGTAACAAAACCTTCTATGCAAAATGGAGTAAGGTAACTGTACAGAAAGTCACCATTTCTTCCGTGAAAAACAGTAAGCCAAAGACAATGTCTGTAAAGATTAAGAAAGTGACAGGTGCAGCAGGATATCAGGTAGCTTATGCAACTAAGATTACTATGTCTGGAAAGAAAGTGGTAAGTTTCACAGGAACTACCAAGACAATTAAAAAGCTGACCAAGGGAAAACGTTATTATGTAAAGGTAAGAGCTTACAAATTAGACTCTACAGGCAAGAAGGTATATGGAAAATATCAGGTAGTACCAAAGAGTGTAAAAATTAATAAATAAAATAAAGCACTAGACTAGAAAACAGCCTTTTCGAAGGCTGTTTTTTTGAAATATAGAAAAAATCAACAAAAAGGTTGCTGGAATCCAAATAATGTTGTATTATATTACTAGAAAACTATATAAAAATGTACAGGAGGAAAAAAATATGAAAGAAAGATTAAAAAACCTAAAAGTTGGGGAAAAACTAAAGAAATCCTATTTTACAATTTTAGTAGCTTTTGTAGTCGCCATGGTAGTGGCTTTGGTGGGGATTTTTTTCATTAACACAATGTTGAAGTCTTTCTATGAAGAATCCTATAAAAATACCGAACTGCAACTGGAAATCCGAAAGGATATTCAGATGGTTGGTAAGAATGTATTGTGGGCAGTAACAATGGAAGATGAGAAAAAGGCTCAGGAAAAGATGGATGTGGCAACCACCTATGCCGGCTATGTGGGAGAAAATGTTTTAGAATTGGAAAAGAATTTCAAAAACAAAGATATGGTGGCTTCGTTGGATACAGCGTTGGAGGAATTAAAAGAAGCAAGGGCCAATGTTATGGAATTGGTAAATGCAGGGGACAATGACAAAGCATTGGAAGTGTTTAATGGTGAGTATACACAGGCTGCAGATAAAATTCAGGAAATATTAATGCAGATTGGGGAGAAGTCAGATGAAGAGGCACTTGCATCCTATCAAGCTGCAAGCCTCACAGGGATAATAGTAATTGTTCTGAATATACTTGTGGGTATTGTGAGCATTGCACTGGGTGTAACATTTGCAAAGGTAATCAGCGGATTCTTAATCGAGCCTGTGAAAAAGCTTCAGGAGGCAGCCCAGAAATTAAAAGCTGGAGAACTGGATATTGTCATTGATTATGAAAGTCAGGATGAATTAGGCGATTTGGCACAGAATTTCCATGAAGCATGTAGTCAAATGCGCAGTGTTATCGATGATGCTGGATACTTGTTGAGTAACATGGCAGAGGGTAATTTTGATATTACCACGAAAGCTGAAGAAAGCTATGTAGGGGATTTCAGACTTTTGATTGAAAGCATGAGAAAGCTGAATCGTCAGTTGGACGGCACATTGCGAAATATTAACGAATCGTCAGAACAGGTATCTGTTGGGGCAGAACAGTTGGCACAGAGTGCACAGGAACTGGCGGAAGGCGCAACAGATCAGGCGGGAGCAGTAGAAGAACTTACTGCAACAGTAGAAGATGTAGCAAATATTTCCCAGGACAGTGCAGAAAATGCTCAGAAGGCGTCTGTGCAGATGAAAGAGTCTGTTCAGGATGCAGAGAGAAGCAAAGATGAAATTAATCAGTTAATTGGTGCCATGGAGCGTATCACCAATACCTCTAAAGAAATTGAAAACATTATTGGTGCCATTGAAGATATTGCATCTCAGACCAATTTGTTATCGTTAAATGCTTCGATTGAAGCGGCAAGAGCCGGAGAGGCAGGAAAGGGCTTTGCTGTTGTGGCGGATCAGATAGGAAAGCTTGCCGCAGACAGTGCCCAGTCAGCAGTAAACACAAGAGAGCTGATTGGAAAGGCATTAGAAGAGATTGAAAATGGCAATGAAATTGTGGAACGCACCATGAGAGAAATCGGCAAAGTTCTGGTAAGTATGGAAGAATTTGCAAATGTGGCATCGAATTCTGCAGAGAGTTCCCGTACTCAGGCAGATATGTTAAAACAGATAGAGGCGGGTATTGAGCAGATTTCTACTGTAGTACAAAGCAACTCAGCGGCGGCACAACAAACCTCAGCTATCAGTGAGGAACTTTCGGCACAGGCAGAAAATCTGGAAGGAATGGTAGCGGTATTTAAGTTGCGTACATCCAAATAGATGGTAGGAAAACAGGAAAAGGTTGACAAAAAGATTATTTTTGTCAACCTTTTTTTAATATCTTGAGAAATAAACTGTAAGAGTTTAGCCTATTGGCTGAACTCTTACAATAAACTACTTGTAAAATAGAAGAAAATCGTATAAGATATGTCTGTATGTTTAGATACAGCGTATAAGAAATAAGGATATAAAATAAAGGAGGAGAATTATTTATGAAGAGAATTTTATTTGTAGCTTCGGAAAGTGTACCGTTTATAAAAACCGGTGGATTAGCAGATGTAGTAGGAGCTTTACCTAAATCCTTCAATAAAGAGTATTATGACGTAAGGGTGGTAATACCAAACTATACAGCAATACCGTGGAAATATAGACAGCACTTTGAGTATGTGCATCATTTTTATATGGATATGGGAAATCTTCCAGCGCAACATGTTGGAATTATGAGATATGTATATCAGGGTGTTACATATTATTTTATTGACAATGAAAAATATTTTGGTGGTGATAAACCTTACGGTGATATTCGATATGACATAGAAAAATTTACATTCTTTTCAAAGGCAGCCTTGGCGATTTTGCCAGTAATCAATTTTAAGCCGGATATTATTCACTGCCACGACTGGCAGACAGGTTTGGTTCCAGTGTATTTGCGTACTCTTTACAGGGAAAATGGATTTTTCTGGGGTACAAAATGTATTATGACCATACATAATTTAAAATTTCAGGGAATTTGGGATAAAAAAACGTTTAAGTATATTACAGGACTTCCGGATTATACCCTTTCAGAGGCGGACATGGGCTATACCAGAGGATATGACAGAGATGCAAATATGCTGAAGGGGGGAATCGTGTACGCTGACTATGTAACAACAGTAAGCGATACCTATGCGGGGGAAATACAGACACCGTTTTACGGGGAAGGTCTAGACGGTCTGTTGCGATATAAAAATCACTCCTTACGTGGTATTGTCAATGGTATCGACTACGATGAGTACAATCCGGAAACAGATAAATATGTATCCATACATTACAATGCAGATAATTTTGATAAAAAAATATTTAGTAAACGTGCTCTCCAGGCAGAGTTGGGTCTTCCCATTGATGACAATAAGATGACCATTGGTATCATTTCACGACTGACAGACCAGAAGGGACTTGATTTGGTAAAATATGCTATGGAAGGTATTGTGGACAGAAATGTACAGATGGTGATTCTAGGTACCGGAGATCAAAAGTATGAGGATTTCTTCCGCTATTACCAAAGTAAGTATCCGGATCGGGTTTCTACAAATATATGTTTCTCAGAACGAATGGCTCATAGAATTTACGCAGGATGTGACGCAGTATTGTTGCCATCACTGTTTGAACCTTGCGGTCTGACACAATTGATTTCCCTCAGATACGGAGCAGTACCAATTGTACGTGAGACAGGTGGCTTAAGAGATACGGTGGAAGCTTTTAACGAGTATGATGAATATGGAACCGGTTTTTCTTTTTATAATTATAATGGGGACGAACTGTTGGCTACCATTAACTATGCAAAACGTGTATACTTTGATATGAGAGATAAGTGGAACCGTATGGCACAGCGTGGAATGCGCGTTGATTTCTCGTGGAACACTGCAGCAAAGAAGTATGAAGACCTTTACGGAAGAGTATTGGGTTGGTAAAAAGAAAGAGAGATAAAAATGTTAGGTTTGAGACAGAACAAGTTTACAAAAATTTTGATAACTATGTTAGCTATGATTCTATGTATGACCTATATGGACATATCAGGGATTGTAGCAAAAGCAGAGGACAGTTTCAGGATTCGTCAGACTGGATATAACAGTGTGGAACTTTCCTGGAATGCCAGTGGTAACAGCAATGGTAGTTATACAATCTGGCGTGCAGAAGTGGATCATACTGTTACGGTAACCTCAGATGTACCAAAAGATGAAGAATATGAACAGATTAAGACAACAACAAATCTTACTTATACGGATACCGGCTTGTCTATGTGTAAGACATATTGGTATAAAGTAGAAGTGGATGGTGGATTGATTGGCTTTGGCCACATATCTTTAAATTTTGAAACACTAAAGAATATCCATACCACCTCCGAAGGGGACAAGGTTTGTATTACCTGGGATGCGGTACCGGGTGCAAACAAGTATGTTGTCACCAGAGAGATGATGAAAAACAGTAACCTGGTGAAGGATACTTCCTACAGGGTTATTGTAAATTCTAACATTTATTATACAGAGAAACAGGACGATACACTCTATATTTATAATATCAAGCCATACGCATCAGATGTAGCGATAGGAGAGAATGAAGGGAAACTGATTAAGGTTTATCCGGCTCCTGCAAATGTATTGGTAACATCTAAGAGTTACAATACAGCCACTGTGCAATATGATAAGGTAAATGGAGCAACAAATTACAGAATATATCGTTCCACCAAGGCAGATGGAACCTATAAATTAATAGCAACAAATAATGGGTCTACACTTAGCTATACTGATAAAAATCTTACACCTGGGACAACCTACTACTATAAGGTAGAGGCCTATGAGGTAGGAAATAATGTAGTCAGCGCCGGTGTTATGAGCAGTGCAAAATCTGTAAAGCCGGTATTGACAACACCAAAGAATGTAAAGGCAACAGGATATACTTATACTAGTTTAAAGATTACATGGAATGCAGTGGCGGGAGCAAAAACATACAATGTTTATGCTGCTACTTCCAAAAATGGCACTTATAAAAAAATTGCCTCCAATGTAAAAAAGACATCTTACATTCATAAGGGCTTAAAATTAGGAGACAAATACTATTACAAAATAGAGGCTGTGAGAGGAACTTCTGTGAGTAAGAAGAGTGCATCAGCCAATGGAACGGTTGTAACAGCTGCTACTAAGGAAGTCAGCGTCAAAAGCAATGATTATAACAGTATCACATTAAATTGGAAAAAAGTTTCCGGAGCAACAAAATATTATGTATATCGCTCTACCAAGGAAACTACAGGATATAAGAGACTAAAAACCACTACAGGTCTTAACTATACAGATAATAAGGTTGAAGGTGGAGTAAAGTATTATTACAAAGTAGTTTCTGTAGCCGGAAGCTTGAAAGGCCAGGGCACAGTAGTAACCGGGGTAGCAGTTCCAAAGACAGTAACAAATTTAAAAGTGCAGAGTAAGTCATCTACTTCTGTAAAAGTTAGCTTTAAAGCAGCAAAAGGTGCTACAGAATATTGCGTGTACCGAGCTACTTCAAAGAATGGTACTTACAAGAAAATTGGCACCACAAAGAAGGTAACATATACAGACAAGACCGCAAAAACCGGTGTGAAGTATTATTACAAAGTTGCGGCAGCAATCAATGGATACGAAGGTGAACTTAGTGCAGCAAAAGCTGTGAGGGCAAAACCAAATCAGGTAAAGAATGTGTCTATCATATCCGCAGGAAAAAGCAAAGTGAAGATTAGCTGGGATAAGCAAAGTGATGCGGACAGCTATCAGGTGTATGTGTCATCAGAGGAAAAAACAGGTTATCGACTTGTCAAGACAGTGAAAACAAACAGTGCAACAGTAAGCCTTGCTTCTAATAGCACAACTTATTTTAGAATTTATGCAACAAAGGATGATGTACAGAGTAAATATGTTCAGACTTCCTACACATCTATCACTCAGATTACTTTAAATGCTACAGAAAAGAGTATTAAGTGTGGGGGAGCATTCCAGCTGACAGCAAGTATTTTGCCAGCAGGTGCAAATGACCCTGGATTGACTTGGTCCACATCCAACAAAAAGGTTGCAACAGTGACAAATGACGGACTTGTAACAGGAAAGAAAAATGGTACCTGTACGATTACTGCTACAGCAAGTAATGGAATGACAGCTACTTGTAAAGTGACAGTAAGTCAGTATGTAATTGTGATTGATCCAGGCCATGGTGGGAATGATTCTGGATGCACCTACGGAAGTGCGTTAGAGAAAAATATTAATTTGCAGATAGGGCTTTACATTAAAGAGGAACTGGAGACTTATGAAAATGTAAGAGTTGAGATGACCAGAACTACGGATGTTTTTGTCCCACTACTAAATAGAAGTGTTATTGCTGCCAATAATTCAGCAGACTTTTTTGTAAGTATTCACTGCAACTCGCTTGCAAGCAAGTCCACTTCAATGAATGGCTCGGAGGTATATGCTTCGTTAAATCCTAATTTTGCAACTCCTACAGCCAGAATGGGTAATTTGATTTTGGCAGAGTTGCAGGCAGCGGGAATGAGCAACCGTGGTGTAAGAACTGTAAGAGGAGAAAGTGGAGATTTCTATGCAGTAATACGAAATACGGTAGCCAGAAATATTCCAGCAGTGTTGGTGGAAGAGGGTTATTTACATGGAAGTCATGATTACGGGGTACTTACATCGGCAGAAGGACAGAAAAAGCTTGGTGTGGCAAATGCAACAGGAATTGCAAAATATTTTGAATTGAAAAAGAAGTAAAGTTAAATATAAAAAGAACCTGTAACAAGAGTTTACAGGTTCTTTTTTGAAAAAGGAGGGTCCATGAAAATACTGTTAACAGCAATTAATGCAAAATATATTCATTCTAACCTTGCAGTGTATTCCTTGAGAGCAAATCTCAGGGAATATAAAGAGTGGGTGAAGTTAAAAGAATATACAATAAACCATCAAAGGGAATATATATTGCAGGACATATACAAGGAAAAACCGGACGTAATTGTTTTTTCCTGCTATATTTGGAATATTGAGTTTGTAAATGGAATTTTGGAAGATCTGGGAAGACTGTTGCCTGATACCCAGATTTGGCTTGGAGGACCGGAGGTAAGCTACCAGACAGAGGAATATTTAGGGTGTCATGAAAATGTTCTGGGGATTATGCGGGGAGAAGGGGAAGAAACCTTTTATGAAATTGTGAAAGGATATGTGGAAAACTCTTTGGATTTATCAAGGATATGTGGATTAACTTATCGAAATGCTTTCAAAGATATCTGTCACAATGCTGACAGGGCTCTATTGGATATGAACAATTTGGAGTTTGCTTATGAAGATTTGAAAGATTTTGAAAATAGAATTATTTATTACGAAAGCAGCAGGGGGTGCCCTTATTCCTGTGCATATTGTTTGTCGTCAGTGGATAAAACAGTCAGATTTCGTAGCTTGGAGAAAGTAAAAAAAGAACTACAGTTCTTTCTGGATTACAAGGTACCACAGGTGAAATTTGTAGACAGAACTTTTAATTGTAAGAGAAGTCATACCATGGGCATTTTAAAATATATTAAGGAACATGATAATGGAGTGACAAATTTTCATTTTGAAGTATCCGCAGATTTATTAAATGAAGAGGAATTGGAACTTTTATCATCCCTTAGGGAAGGACTGGTACAGTTGGAGATTGGCGTTCAGTCAGCCAATCCTGAAACATTAAAGGCCATTCACAGATTTGCAGATTTTGAAAAACTAAAGTCTAATGTGATGAGGATAAAACGGGCCGGAAATATCCATGAACATCTTGATTTAATTGCAGGACTTCCCTATGAAGATTATGATAGCTTTGGGTGTTCCTTTGATGCGGTTTATGCCATGGAGCCGGAAGAATTACAGTTAGGATTTCTAAAAGTATTAAAAGGGGCGTATTTATATCCAGATACAAAAAAGTATGGAATTTGTTACAGTCATACTCCACCATATGAAGTGTTGTATACGAAGGAGCTTTCTTATGATGAAATTATTCGACTGAAGAATATCGAAGAGATGGTGGAAGTATATTATAACAGTCGTCAATTTGAATGTTCCTTGCGGTTCATGGAAGCATTCTTTGAGACACCATTTAGGATGTATGAAGCTTTGGGAGATTACTATGAAGAACGGGGATTATTTTCTCTTAGCCATTCCAGATTAAGGCGTTATGAAATATTAAAAGAGTTCTTTTTTTATCAATTACAGCAGTTTGATATCAATAAAAATTATGAAGAAGGCAGGAAAGATAAGGGTAAAGTTGTAAAAATGTCAATAGAAGAAAAAAAAGCTTGTTTTCTGGAATGTCTGGTTTACGATTTATATGTCAGGGAGAATTTAAAAAATGTTCCACCATTTTCAAAGAATCAGGAAATATACAAAGAAAAAATAAGAGAATTTTACCGCAAAGAGGCCATGACTAAACGATATCTTAAAGGAAAAACTTATGAGACCACACAGGAAAAACAATTGTATCGAATGACACATCTTGAGGTGTTTCAATATGATGTTTTGAGAAATTTCGAGAAAAAAGAAACTCCTGTATTGTTTGACTATGAAAATAGAAGCAGATTAACCCATCAGGCTAAAACAGTAGAAATAACGTAACCATTCAGTACAGGAATTTCTAATTAAAATTTAAATTGTATTGTGACTACAGTATGGAATCAAAACTGCCAGCTCCAGATAAAACATAGGCTTCTTCCAGTTTTTTTACAATCTGGGGTTTTAGTAAAGTCTCTAATTGTTCGGCAATATCAATTAATTTAAGAATTTTGTCGGACGCTTTTTGTTCTATATACAGTTTGGCCAGCATATCATATGTAGTGCTGATGTCGCTGTGAATAGAAACTGCATATTCCAGTACCGTTTGTGCTTGTGAGGGTTTGTTTTCAGCAAGAAGGGTCTTGGCCCATTGGTTTAGACAACGCACTAATTCGGTAAAATTCTGATCACATTGACTTAAGTATGGAAAGTTGGGCGCCCCGTAAGAAAGCTTTAAATCTGTGTTGGATATTCCTGTCAGGTTGATAATATCCATGGTAGATAAATTTACCAGTAATTCCTGATATTCCTTTGCTGCCAAGGAAGGATGTTCTTCTAAAGGAAGCCGTTCTAAAGGAATGGAAATTTTTGTTAAATCATCCATGGGTTTCTTACGTGTGCTGTTGGCTTTTTGCTCCAGAGCCCAGAAATTTTCAGAGATTTGTCTGGCTTTTCTAGTGGCTTTACCACGCTCGTAAGCATACCAGCCTATTACAATCATAATAATGAAAAAGGTTGCAAAAAATCGAGACATAGTTTATAATATCCTTTCTAGAAAGAGGTTTTTAGTGAGGTGAAAAAAATGTTAAATATGAACAATCCAAAGACAAAAAAAACAGTTGCAGCAGTAATTTCGGCTATCCTGGTTTTGGTAATGGTAGTCAGCGTTTTTGCCTCTGTAGTATAAAGTAACAAATAAACCTAAGTTTTGTCAAATTGTTTTATCCTTGAGATTAGAAAATGGGGAAAGATTATGAAGAAAATTAGAAAGTTTGCAATCGTGTTGTGTTTGGCAGTGATTGCGGTAGTATTGAAATGTGGATTTGATACATATGCAGAACCTAATTCGGGTGACGCTGTCTTTAAAAATGGAATCTATATGGGTACCATTAGTGCAGGTGGGAAAACCTTAGAGGAGATGAAGTCAGAAGTTCAGGCCTACATTGATGATTTGAAAACGGAAACCCTTAGTTTGACGGTGTTTGATAATACTGTGGATATCACAGGAAATGACATCGGGGTTACTTGTGGGGATTTGGGAGAGTTAGAGGAAGCGATTAAGTACGGAACAACCGGCAATATTATTGACAGATATAAGGCATTGAAGGATTTAGAGCAGGAGCCTATGGTCTTTCAGCTACCAGTAAATGTTGATCAGGAAGCTTTGAAAAACGTAGTGATTGAGAAATGTGAAGCCTTTAATCAGGATGCAGTGGATGCAGGATTAGAAAAAGTAGATGGTGGATTCAAAGTGATTGAAGGTAAAAGTGGTATTGTAGTAAATGAGCAGGATACCATCGCAAAGCTTACAGAGTTTGTGAAGACACAGTGGAGTAAGGAGAATAAAAAATTTGAGGTCTCTGTCAAAGTGGAGGAACCTAAGGGAAATCCGGAAGAGTTGGCAAAGGTGAAGGACATTCTGGGGTCTTTCAGCACAGACTATGCAAGTTCAGGTAACTCAAGAGCAACCAATGTTGCTAATGGAACCAATCTTGTGAATGGCACATTGTTGTATCCGGGAGAAAGCTTTTCTATGTATGAAAGGGTTAGCCCTTTTTCGGAGGAGAATGGATATTTCCTTGCAGGCTCTTATCTGAATGGACAGGTAGTGGAAAGTTTTGGAGGAGGCATTTGCCAGGTAAGTTCTACTCTTTATAATGCAGTTTTACGGGCAGAGCTTCAGGTGGATGAAAGATTTAATCATTCTATGATTGTAACCTATGTGGATCGTTCCGCTGATGCAGCTATCTCAGGAACAGCAAAGGATTTAAAGTTCACCAATAATACAGATGCACCAATTTATATCGAAGGATATACTGCGAATCGAAAAGTATATTTTAATATTTATGGACACGAGACAAGAGATACCGTAAATCGTAAGGTGAGTTTTGAAAGTGTGACAGTCAGCACCACACAGCCTGGAGCACCAAAGCTGATAGCGGATGGTGGACAGCCAATTGGATATATAAAAACCACTCAGTCTTCTCATACAGGTTATGTGGCAGAATTGTACAAGGTGGTAACAGAAAACGGAGTAGAGGTTAGCAGAGAAAGAGTCAATAAAAGTACCTATCAAATGTCCCCACAGTACGTTACTGTAGGAACAGCCAGTGCAGATCCAAATGCAGTGGCTGCGATGAATGGAGCTATTGCATCTGGTGATATCAATGCGGTACGTTCGGTTGCTGCCTCACAATCCGCAGCAGCTATTGCAGCACAACAGGCAGCGGCAATACAGGCACAGCAGGCGGCAGCTTTGGCAGCGCAACAGCAGCAGGCAGCACAACAGCAGGAACAGGAACAGCAACAACAGGAGCCACAGCCTCAGGAACCACAACAGCAGGAGCCACAGCCCCAGGAACCACAGCCGGTTGCGCCTGAAAATGTCCCAGCAGAAGAAGGACAGTAGTGATTATTTGGACGGATGAAAAGAAGGAAATGCAAGGGGAACGATTGATATGAAAATGGGTAAGGTCCCGGTCAATGTTCTTAAGCGTACAGTAATAAGAGCATTAGAGGAAGAAAATTTAAATCAGGAAACAAAATATATGGATTTACTTTCCAAAGCCGGAGTGGGTGCAGATGCTGCACTCCTTCGGCTTGCTGTGGATGAGGAAATTGTTGTGTCAACTAATGTGTATGAATGTCCTCATAGCCAATTTGCGGCCATGGCAGTTTACAAGGCGGTGAATAATATTGCCAGCAGTTTTTCTGTAGCTACGGCAATTACGGTGTCCTTTGCACTACCTGAAAGATTTCGGGAGATTAAGTTAAAAGAATATATGGAAAAAATTCTGGCAGCTGCAAGGGAGTGTAGGGTACAGGTGGTGGCAGGTGATACCAAAACCTACAACGGCGTCTGCGTACCTATACTTACCATAACAGCACTTGGAGTGAAAGGGCCAAAAGAAGACAACATAAAAACAGAAGATGACCAGATTGCAGATTGCGATTTGGTGGTGAGTAAATGGATAGGAATGGAAGGGGCATACCTGATAGCTACAGAGAAAGAAGAGGAATTGTCAGAACGGTATCCCGATTCCATGATAGAAGCGGTAAAAAGATTATCACAGAAGATATCAGTCCTTGGGGAGGCCGCTACCGCCGGTAAGTCCGGTGTGATTGCCATGCATGATTTGTCAGAAGGGGGAATCTTAGGTGCTCTGTATGAATTTGCACAGTATCATCACGTCGGACTGGAAGTGGATATAAAAAAAATACCTGTCAAACAGGAAATTATAGAAATATGTGAATATTATGGATGCAATCCCTACGCATTGCGCTCCGGGGGAAGTCTTTTGATGGCAGCTAAAAATGGATCCAAGCTTGTGGATGATTTAAAATCCCAGGGAATTTGTGCCGCTGTGATAGGGAAAACTACAAAAAGCAATGATATGGTGATTTACAATGCTGAAGAAAAGAGATTTTTAGATCGTCCCCAGCCGGATGAAATCTATGAGGTGTTGCATCGTTAGTAAAATAAATGGAGGAAAGGGAATCATGAGAGAGAAAATTTTAACTTTTATAGAAAAGAACAGCCGGATAGATTTAAAGGAATTGGCTATTATTTTAGGTGTAGATGAGGTTTCAGTGGCAAATGAATTGGCGGCCATGGAGAAAGAGAGGATTATCTGTGGATATCATACCATGATTGACTGGTCAAAGACATCGGATGAAAAGGTGACTGCACTTATCGAGGTTCGTGTCACACCACAGAGAGGACAGGGATTTGATACTATTGCAGAGCGAATTTACAATTATCCGGAGGTACAGTCAGTTTATCTGATTTCCGGTGGATTTGATTTAATGGTAATCCTGGAAGGGAAAACTCTTCGTCAGGTGTCCCAGTTCGTATCAGATAAATTGTCTACCATGGATTCTGTGTTAAGCACAGCAACTCATTTTATTCTAAAGAAATACAAAGAACATGGCACTATTTTAGATGGACCGGAAAAAGATGAAAGGATGTTGGTGACACCATGAGAAACCCATTATCAGATAAAGTCGTAGAAATACAGCCTTCGGGAATCCGTAAGTTTTTTGACATTGTAAGCGAGATGAAGGATGCCATTTCTCTTGGAGTTGGAGAGCCGGATTTTGACACTCCATGGCATATCAGGGACGAGGGTATTTATACTTTGGAGAGAGGAAAAACTTTCTATACCTCCAATGCAGGTTTGATGGAGCTTCGCCAGGAAATCTGCAATTATTTAAAAAGAAGAGTGAATGTTACCTACGATTCGAAATCAGAGGTACTGATTACAGTAGGTGGCTCCGAGGGAATTGATTTGGCGCTCCGTGCCATGATTAATCCGGGAGATGAGGTGCTGATTCCCCAGCCAAGCTATGTGTCTTACCTGCCTTGTGCAGTATTAGCGGATGCCAAGCCGGTGGTAATTAACTTAAAGGCCGAGAATCAGTTTCGGTTGACAAAAGAAGAATTGTTAGAACACATTACCCCTAAGACAAAGATTCTGGTTCTTCCCTTCCCAAATAATCCAACGGGAGCAATTATGGAGAAGAAGGACTTAGAGGAGATTGCCCAGGTGGTGATTGATAATGATTTATATGTGTTATCTGATGAGATATATTCAGAGCTTAGCTACAAGGAGGATCATGTATCTATTGCATCTTTGCCTGGAATGAAGGAGAGAACCATTTTAATCAACGGTTTTTCTAAGGCTTATGCCATGACAGGCTGGAGATTAGGTTATGCCTGTGCGCCAAAGGTAATTATGGAGCAGATGGTGAAGATTCATCAGTTTGCTATTATGTGTGCACCTACCAACTCCCAGTATGCGGCGGTAGACGCTCTGAAAAACGGCGATGAAGATGTAAGGACGATGCGGGAAGCGTATGATCAGAGACGAAGATATTTAATGCACCGCTTTAAGGAAATGGGACTGGAGTGTTTTGAACCCTATGGAGCGTTCTATGT
>JBGVDD010000282.1:0-10375 GCA_045119215.1 Lachnospiraceae bacterium
AAAAGCTAAGACTGTATGGGAAAGTTATTCCTTATACTAACACAAATTTTTCCATTGTGCCGTAAGTTGTCAAAATTGGTACATCCTATTGTAAAAATCAGTATTTTCCTTTACATCTTTCCTTCACCTGGGCTATACTAAATAAGAAAGATTTGGTTCTTGTATAAAATATAAAACCGAAAGGAAGTGAACTCCATGGGACGCTATTTAAATCCAAGAAACACAGCATTTATAAAAAATCTAAATTCAGAAATTTATATTGATAAATCCCTGTTATTAAATGAACTTAACAAAAGACTTAACACAA
Organism: Lachnospiraceae bacterium; assembly: GCA_045119215.1. Taxonomy (GTDB): domain Bacteria; phylum Bacillota; class Clostridia; order Lachnospirales; family Lachnospiraceae; genus RUG11237. The sequence goes on from JBGVDD010000282.1 coordinate 308, forward strand.
ACAAATGCTTCATTGCCAGTACCAGACCCAGACGTTTTGGAAAATCCATGAACCTACAGATGATTGCCGCCTACTACAATCTGGCTCAGGATTCCCATGCTTTATTTGAAGGTTCTGAAATCAGTAAATGTAAAAGCTACGAAACATATATCAACAAATTTGATGTATTGTGGCTGGATATACTATGTCTCATTGACCGGGAAAAAAAGACGGACCAGTTACATCTCATCGAAAAGATGGAACAGTTGATTGTGGAAGACATCAAAGAGAGCTATGGACAATATATTCAGGAGGACAGCACTTCTGTCATGGCGGTATTGGATGATATCAATAGAGCCACCGGAAAGCAGTTTGTTATTCTCATGGATGAGTGGGATGCTATCTTTCGCTTATACAAAGGGGATACAGCACTCCATAAAGAGTACATCAATTTTTTGCGTTCTCTCTTTAAAGGCTCTGCAGCAGATGAGGTGGTAGCCCTGGCTTATATTACCGGCATTCTTCCCATCAAAAAATACGGTACCGAGTCAGCTTTAAATAACTTTAGTGAATATACTATGTTGGATGCTGATTTTATGTCTCCCTATGTGGGATTTACAGAAAAAGAAGTAAAAGATTTGTGTACAGACTACCATGTGGATTTTGACCAGGTTCAGAGCTGGTATAATGGCTATTATCTTAACGGAATTGCTGTGTATAACCCAAATTCCGTGGTCAATGCCTGCAGTCGGGGACGTTGCAAAAACTACTGGACCCAGACGGAAACCTTTGAATCTCTTAGAGACTATATTCTCATGGATTTTGACCATTTATACGATAAAGTACTCACCCTCTTTTCCGGTGCCAATCTGTATGTGGAAACCGATACGTTTACCAACAGCCTTTTGGATATTCGCAGTGAAGATGACGTGCTGACCCTTCTGGTTCACCTAGGGTATCTGGCTTATGACGAGGATACTCAGGAAGTCTTTATTCCAAACAAAGAGGTTATGAATCGATTTAAAAGTGCCATAAAAATGGCATGGTCCAAGGTAAAGGAAGCTTTGGAGGAATCCAGAGCGCTGCTATCTGCCACCCTTTCCATGGATGCTGAAACGGTTGCTGATATCCTGGAAAAAGCCCATGAAGGAACCTGTTCCGTGATAAAGTACAATGACGAAAACTCCCTTGCCTGTGCCTTATCCATCGCCTACTATTCTGCAAGGGATGAATACCTTATGACCCGGGAGCTTGCTACCGGCAAAGGTTTTGCAGACATTGTGCTCCTTCCCCGCAAGAATGTAAACAAGCCTGCTATCATTGTGGAATTGAAATACAAGAAAAGTGCCCAGGGTGCCATAGAGCAGATAAAGAAACGAAACTATCCGGCTTTCGTTGCCCAATATACCGGGGAGATACTTTTGGTGGGAGTAAATTATGAGAGTGACAGTAAATCAGAGAATTATAAGAAGCATAGCTGTGTGATTGAGGAATATAATTTGGATTAATGTTGCAAAGCAGGAGGTCTATACCGGGTGGTATAGACCTCCTGCTTTTTGCGCCACACTGTACCTAGTTTGCTATTGGATTAGACTTTTTATTCTCTATGTTGTAATTATTAGGAAAATAATACTATTTTGATAATTAGATTACTCTTTACATTTACGACAAAATCCAATCGCCCACAAAATTACAACAATTAAGGATACAAGTATTAAATTTAATAATATCACATACTTAATAGTTATCGCTGTTTCCAATACTCCTAGCTCCCATAAAATTAAATCTGCACATAAAGCAAAAAATAAACTTAAAACTGCTCCAAGAACCATCCTATATGGTCTCTTTTTCTTTTTTTTACCATTTGAATTATTATTCATAACTATAATCCGCCTTTCTGCGAAAGGCACCAATGCGTCATGAAACGTGTTGGTTGACTTTCGCTTTTCAATTCTATCTCCCTTCTGATATAATTCCTTTTCATCAGGAAGGTTATTTTATTGTCTTTTAAAATCTTAAAAAATAATTATTGTGGGCTTGATGTCCACAAAACCTGGATTGATGCCTGCATCGGTATTACCGATTCCAACAAACGCACAGAGTATAAGCAAGCTCGCTTTTCTTCCTTTACTAAAGGTTTGAACGAGTTGTGTGACTGGCTTGCTAAATACAACTGTAACGATGTCTGCATGGAATCTACCGGCAAGTATTGGATTCCAGTATTTAATATCTTAGAGAAGAATAACATCTGGGTTACTCTTTCTCACCCCAAATATACCAAACCGCAGAAAGGTAACAAGACAGATCGTAAGGATGCAAAGTGGATCTGTGATTTATACATGTGTGGAATGGTGAAAATGTCTTTTCTGATATATTTGGTAAATCTTCTCGTTCCATTACGGAACAGATTTTACAACACCCGGGGGAAATTTTGATGTAGCACCTTTTGTTGACAGCAGATGTAAAACTCCTATCGAAGAGATACAGGCTGCCGTTGATGGCGCTATCTCTAAAGAACAAGCTGTGAAACTTAGACAGTGTCTGAATCACATCGATGAATTAGACATGCAAAAAGCAGAAATAGAACGGGAAATCTTTCGCCTCAGTGAAAAGTACGAAAGTGTCCTTAATCTTATTCGAACCGTACCAGGATTCGATAAAAAACTATTGACTGCTATACAAGTGCTTTCTGAAATCGGAGGTGATATGTCTGTCTTCCCCACAGCTAAAAACCTCGTTTCATGGGCAGGATGTTGTCCTCGTAATGATCAAAGCAATCGCAAGATTAAGTCCACCAGGATTTCCCGTGCTGGTTCCTATTTTAAACCAGTTTTGGTGCAAATTGCAAATGCTTTAATCAAATCCAAGAAACATCCTGAATTTACTGCCCGTTATCGACGTATAAAAGCACGTCCTGTGAATAAAGAAAAAATTTTAACTATTTCACAGGCACTTAATCTACTAAAACAACGAGGTTACACTATCAAGGATGATGCTGTTCCTATTACCTGATTAGGTGTTGTGTCTATATTCAATTTTCAAAACCACCTGTTTAGATGGTTTGTTTGCTATGCCCTTTATTTCTTGGTTGTCCTCTACTTATTTGTTTCAAACTTATCACCTTACCATATCTAATAATTCTAACCACTATCTTATATGCCGTTTCCCTATACCAATCTCCCCTGCATAACTGGGGGAATTAGATTTTTCAGTAATTACATAGTTTTGACGCTAATTCCTGTACAATAAAATGCAAAACTATATGTTGTGTTCATTTCGCACTTTTGATTTTTTCCATATTTCCTAATTATTGCTTCTACTTTGGAATGTGCAGAACTTGCACAACTACGAAAAGATGCATAATAGGCATTTCCTACCAAGCCTCCCACCACTGCTCCTGGAATACCTCCAATCAAACCACCTAATGCAACTCCTGTCCCTGTCCCTACCAGTGATAATCCTATAACCCTCGTAAGTCTATTTCTAATATCCAGCGCTGTACTTCTAACTGTGGCAAGTCCCCCTGCTTCCACATAAGTCATCTCTTCTTCCTTCATTACTGCATAGCTGCTTGGCAAACTCAATGCCCCTTCATAACACATTTCCATTTCTGTGTTCCTCCTTATTTTTTTCTTTATTGTTTGTTTTTCACTCTCGCTGCGCATCGATTGTGAATCTATATGTAAACCCATTTCTAAATTTTCCCTAGGACTATTAGAAACAGATAAACACCTCTATTGCACTTTTTTCTCTTTTAAATCAAATTAATCCCGAATTATTTTTTTATTTCGAGTACCTCCGCTTTGACAAACGGCGCTTTCTGTATAAATCGGTTACTGTAACATAAATATCTTTAAAAAAGTGTCCAATTGCTTGACTATGGTGCATTCCTCCAACAACCCATCTCTGTGTTCCTCCTTTTTCCCTTGTTCTTATTTTTTTGTTACTCCACTCTTGCCATTCATCAATTGTGAATCTGCATTTAATCTCTTAAACTCTTTTGATTATTTTGTAATCCACAATATTACTAATTCTTCTCTGCAACATTTCTCCAAATTCAACTACTTTTTATTCTTCTTATGCAATATAAAATATCCTATCATACCACCAATAAATATCAGTATATAAGGACCTAAACATAAGATAATGCCCATCAATCCTCTAGCAAATTCTTTATCACTATAAATCATCCTAAATTGATAATATTGTATGATTCCAATTACCAAATCAAATATACAAGTAATAATTATGATAACCTTTAAAACCGCACTCTTCATTAAATTCCACCAAATCCCCAAACAATTGCATAAGATAAATCCATTCCATCCCCCAATCCAATATCTGCATATTGACCAGCGGCTCTTATTTCTTTTATTACATCATTCTTTAAACCAGCCTTTTTTAATAATGAAGCCGAATAATAGCCTACTGCATGAGAAAATAACTCCGATGCAATTCTCACCAGCCCCATTCCATTACATGTTTGAAATAATTTACTTCCATGTTCGCATATTACCTGCTCTGCAAATGCCAGACATACGGAACGAGATAGATAACTTTTTTGAACTCTTGCTCTAATATTATTCTTGCTATACGTATATGAAAAACCTCCTTCCACATAAGTCATTTCCTCTTCATTCATTACCGCATAGCTGCTTGGCAAACTCATAGCTCCTTCATAACACATTTCCATTTCTGTGTTCCTCCTTATTTTTCTTTTCTATTTTGTTTCTCACTTCTGCTGCGCATTAGATGTGAATATATATGTGAATCCATATCTGGCGTTTCCTAGGATTTCCAGGCTTAGATTAACACCACTATAAATCTACCAAAACCAATATTTCTTCTTCATTCCAATATAAATTCCTACTCCAATCAAGATTGCTAACACTCCACAACCAAGAAAGATAAGATTAATTTTAAAGCTGTCTAGTCTTTTTTCCGTAAAAAGATAGGTTCCTTCTGTATCTACTTTCAATATTTTAATTTCTGACACTGATAATTTTTCATACTTTTTCCTTGCTGTATTATACAGATAGACATGTTTCTCTTTTTCTAATTTATTGCTAAAATCTATAGTTATCTTTCCTGGGAGTTTCTCTCCTTTATTGATGCAGACACATAATCCTCTGGTATCCTGCTTAAATTCCAATTTTGTCTGAAATTCATTCTCAATATTTACAATATCCTTTCCATCCATATAGATAGTGTAGTTGCCACCTCTGATAGTAAGTAGCGTAGCATTTTCATAATAGTATCTTAACATTTCCTTGGTTATCTTTGATACTTCTTTTGTTGTAAACTCTGAAGGATAGGAAGTATCTTCCTTCCTATTCTTCTTTTCCTTTTCTCCTGTGGTATTTTTTACATCCCTTTTATTTACAATCACATTCACCGCCACCTGGATATCTTCATTAGACACGATAATGGATGTATTTCCAACATCCCTTGCTGTAATCAGCCCCTGAAAACTTACTGTAGCAATTCTTTCGTCTAAGGATTTAAAGCTTAATGACTGGCTGGAGTTTTCCGGATAAGCCTTTCCTTTGATTTGAAAGGTATCCCCTATCTTCATCACCTGATAGTCACTGTTTAGCTTAATAGATTTGGTCTTTACTTTTACCGTAAGTTTTGCCTCTTTTGTCACATTACCTGCGGTAAGATAAATGGTCACGGTTCCTGGTGCAATTCCCTTTACTTCACCCTGGGAATTTACCGTAGCAATAGAGGCATCGGAGGTTTTGTATGTAATGGTTGTCTCTGTGGCATGACTGGGAAGTACGGTAGCTGATAATGTCACAGTAGAATCCACTTCCAATTCTTCCTCATAATCTCCGATTTCAATATCTTTCACCGGTATTTTTTTATTGCTTTCATCCTCCACTACCGTTATGGTGATACTTTCCCTTACCCCACCACAAGATACTGTGACCACAGCACTTCCCAAGGTTAACGCAGTGGCTCTTCCTAGTTCATTGACACTGATTACGGCTGGATTACTGGAACTATAGCTAAAATTAGTTTCTGTAGCTGTGGCCGGAATCACAGCCACGGATAGGATTTGGGAACTTCCCAGAGTAAGTTCCTTGGGACAGTCCCCCAAATCTAACCCGGTCACCTTTTCTGAAGTTTTTTCACTTTCCTTTACCGTCAGTACAAAGGAAGCCTTTGCCGTCTTACACGTTGCAGTAATCCTAGTCTTTCCTGCCATCAAGGCATGAATACGTCCCATGGCATTGATACTAGCCACCTGTCCGTTAGAGGAAGTGTATGTCACCGTCTGTTCTGTAGCATCCATTGGCAATACCGTAGTGGTCAAAAGCTGTTTTTCCCCTACTGTCATCTCTATCATATAATCTCCCAAATCTATTTCTGTAGGTTCTATGACTGTTGCATCTTCTTTTGCACTCTCCTGATTCAGGATTTCCTCTGCATATACTGCATTTTTTTCTGGAACAGCATGGATTTCTTCCTGATGAATTTCTGTGGCTGATACTGGAATTTCCATACAAAACACCATACCTAGTATTCCCAAAATTGTCAAAATCCTTTTTGTTTTTCTCATCTGTCTTACCTCACCAATAATCCCAATTTTTCCAACACATAATTAAAATAGGTCACTTCATCATATGTAATTCTGGCTTCCACTGTCATCCCATTGGCAAGGTTTACCTTTCGTCCTGATTTACTCACCATATAATTTACCTCTGGCAGAATTCTGATTTTAAATACCGGTGTAGACTCTCCCTCACTGTTTTCCTTGGTTGTCACATTGCTGTCAATTTGCTCTACCACCCCATAGATATTTCCGTAAACAGACTGAATCAAACCATCCACTGCCAGTTGAACCTTGTCCCCTTCTTTCATACGTGCCATATCTGAGGTACTTACATAAGCTTCCACAACAGGCTGTGCATTCTCCTCTGTGATGCTTGCCACCGCAGAACCTGTCTGCACCACCATGCCCTCCTTATAGTCTGCCATCATATGTAACACTCCACTGTTGCCTGCCTTTACTATATATGCCTCCTGCCCACTGCCAATAGCAGATAGCTGCGCATCAATGGATGCAATCTGCATTTGTGCTTCTCTTATACTGTTTTCTGCTGACTGTATTGCTGTGTAGTAGATTTCGGTCAGCTTTCCCTGATTCTTCTCTAGTTCCTTCTCAATCTGCTCATCCGTGTAACCATAAGCAGAATAGGTACTTCCATCAAAGCTGTTCTGTGCCACCTGGGACTGATAGGTTTCAAAACTGCTATAGTAAAGCTGGTCCTCTGATTTTCCTGCATCAAAATAATTGGTGTTATCCTTAATGGACTTTACTAATTTTTCCTGTTGTGCAATCTGGGTTTCATAAGATTCCTTTGATTCTATAAGCTGCTGCTTTTGAAGATTGTAGTCTGTACTTTTGATGGTAAAGAGTACATCTCCTTCTTCCACCACCTTACCCTCTTTCATGTAATTTTTCTCGATTTCTCCTGTATAAGAGGGCATCACATAATTAGAATTCTCACTGCCTACCGTTCCCTTTGCAATAATCATATATGACTTTTTGGCAAAGGTACTCCACACTACTACCGCTGCTAAGGATATTGTGACAATCAGGATGATCATATATCCAAAGGCTGGTACCTTTTTATCAAACAGCAATCTACTGTCTTTTAGCTGTTCCATGGTCTTTACCTGTTTCATAACTCCTTCTCCCCGGTCTCTGCTTTTGGTACAAACACATCTGCAATCATACGGTCTTCTATGGGGTCATTGTCCAAAAAAATCGTATAATTATAATCCCCTGTTTTAATATCATTCTCAAAGGCCTCTAAATTAATTTTGTCATAGGCAAACTTTAGACTTTGCTCTGGCCCTGTATATCTGCAATACAGTGCATCCGGCACACGGATGACAGATTCCATGGAATAGGGTTGTTCCACCGAATGAATGAAATTATTGCACTGAAGCATTAAGTAAATTTCCATATCAATTTCCTGATTTTCATTCAGATACATTCTGGAATACTGAATCAAGGGACCAACCTGCATGGCTCCCTTGGTCTTAATGTAAGTCTGCATCTGTTCCACTGCAATATTTAAGTCAAAATCTTCCTCTTCTAATAAAATTTTATATTTTAACACATTGGTTAATTTCAATGTTTTACTTTCGTTGTATTGTAATTTTTTCATTTTGTTCTCCTGTGTTTCAAATTATAACCTTGTTTTTCGAAAAAGACCGCTTAATTAAGCGGCCTTATAAATTCATATTATATTCCAATATTACAAATAGCTAAAATAATCCCACTTAAACTCCCTATTATAATGGCTGTCAAAATAAGTAATTTTTTAATAGCCGGAATATCTTTTTTTTGTTTCAATAAAATTGATAAACATGCTTTTCTATTAATAACTGTAAATATCAAACATAATACAAATATTATAAATATCTTTATTCGTGAATCTATTTTCCAGTTTGGCATTGCCAACATACAAAACAAACATAAAATATCTCCAAGAACATATGCCCATTTTTTCCAAGTCATTATAAACGTTTCACTCCTGTAAAGACTGAGCAAGTCCATACACCATATGAACATGCTCGATATCCCGATTTTGAAAGGCTTTTCGTTTTTTTATAAGATTCAACCATATAATCAGCTGCGACAATGGCTAGTGCGCATTGATATGCTCCCACTGTCAATGCTGCTCCTACTCCTAACGCCAGCCCTAATGATGCTATTAATCCGATTCCAGTTGATGCTGTAGCAAGAATAGCCGCACATGCCGTTTTTGACAGTGAAAATGCCGCATAAGCACAACCACACATCAAAGTAAGCGTAGCTAATGCCTCACGTCCTTTATACCTGCTCCAGCCACCTCCCTCAACATAAGTCATCTCTTCCTCATTCATTACAGCATAACTGCTTGGCATCGCTAATGCCCCTTCATAACACATTTCCATTTTGTGTTCCTCCTTTTTTTCTTTATTATTTGTTTTTCACTCTCGCTGCGCATCGATTGTGAATCTATATGTAAATCTATTTCTAAACCTTTCCTAGGATTTTTAAGAATAGATAAACACCGCAATAAAATAGATTTATTAATCTTTTTCCAGTTTTACATCAGTGTAGTTTAATCAAATCATGGTCCTACTTATCTATTTTTTGTTCGTATCTGTTCATAGCCACTGAACAGATACGTAAATGGGGCAATGCTTACGCATGCAAAATTGCCCCATTTTTGTTAAATTTACATTTTTCCACGGTCTCAGCAGTAAATGCTGAGACCTGTACTGAATAGTTACTTTTGTTCTATAATTTTTAGGAAAATTGTAGTAAAACAACTGATCACTAAATACACTGAAATTAATATACTAAATTGAATCACTGTGATAAAATTACTATTTAGTTGGGCCAACAAAAAAAATATCGCAAACATATTTTCATAATTCAGCCCTAGATAGTCTACTTCTTTCTTTTTCTTCAACTGACGAATGTTCCATATAAATATAAGGACTAAGTATAGAAGCATCGAACACAACGTATATATAAACTGCCCATTCATTACGACACACTCAACAATGCAAATGGGTTACTTGTATTTTTCAATGTAAATCTCCCCTTTGTTGCCATAAAATACATTGCTTGATGGCCAGCATTACATAGTTGTGATCCCAAATATGCTGATGCTCCCATCAATGCTGCCGTAGTTACACCCGCTATTACCCAAGCAACTGGTCCTCCTGCAAGTGCAGCCTTAATAATCACAGCAGACACACCTCCTGCCATTCTTGCCAAAAAACTTCCTGCTCCTATCAGTGCTGCAGCTGCAGCCCATCCACTTTTCCCTGAATATGTTTTGTCTATTCCTCCCTCAACATAAGTCATCTCTTCCTCATTCATTGTTACATAGCTGCTTGGCAAACTCATAGCCCCTTCATAACACATTTCCATTCCTCTGTTCCTCCTTATTTTCTTTGTTATTTGTTTCTCAGTCTTTTCTCTTCTAAATCAGACTAATCTTCATATCAATTGTAAGGTAATAATTTTTATCCCAGTTATAGCTTCCCTTCACTGTTCTATTTGTTTTTTTATAT
>JBGVDD010000283.1:0-32415 GCA_045119215.1 Lachnospiraceae bacterium
TATTGAAACTCATCATAATATCTATAAGCTCCAATTGCCAGTAAAATTACAACACATAATGCTATCACTTTCTTTGTCCTTTTTTCTTTTAGTACCCTAATAATATTCATACATTCTCCCTTTGTACATTTCTATCTTTGGAAGCTCCTTTATTTTATTTACTTAGTTTCAACGTATATAAATAATTCCAGGAACTTCCTACAATACCGTTATTCTGAATTTTTACATAGTATGATTTTCCCTTTTTCACCTTCACCTTCAACACTCCCCCACTTCTAACATCATTAATAGATCGTATTTCTTGTCTGTTTGAATTATAAACTATCATTTCATAGCCATGGCTCATTCTCTCTTCAATTTTTAAGTTAATTTTAAGTGTTCCAGTTTTCGATGCTTTAAATTTATAATAGTCACGGTCTGCTTCCCTATTTAGTGCGCCAATCCTGTATTTTCCTTGTGAAATGGTCGTAGCCTTTCCAAAACTATTATTATTTTCTTTTTCAATATAATTTGTAACCTTTAGCACAGGTGTAATTGTATATTCATGATCGATAATCCCTGTTCCAGCCATTGATACTTTCAAATAATAAACGGTACCTTTTTTTACCATAAACGTTCCAAATAAATAATCATTACTAAAGGAATACTGTGATGATATGTCATTAAAATTGCTATCATAAACGCATACATTCCATCCACTTGTATCTGTCACTCCATCCACATTGCAGAACTTAAATTTTACATATCCATTTTTTGGTGCAGTGTACTTATAAAAATCCACATCTTTTTCATTATATATCGTTCCTGTCACTTTTTTTGATAACTTTGTAGCCTTAGGCTTTGTGTTATTGTCCTCTACTTCCCAGTTTGAGGTTGATTTTGTTTCTGCAGTTATACAATAATGTCCATCCTGACTATAATCATAATATGAACTATACCCTTGAATTCTAACATACATTACAGTACCTTTTTTGAAATTTAACCTTTTTGATACCCAATTATTTTCATTAAAAAAATCTGAGGTGATTTCTTTAAAATTGCCGTCATAAATGGTAATGTAATAACTACCGTCAAGATTGTAATCATATTTTGATACTGTAAATTTAACATATCCGTTATTTAATACTGTATATTTATAAAAGTCTACATCTCCTTCTGTAATACTTCCAACCATCGTTACATTTCCCGAAACCTCATTTGCTATGTTTTTAGTATTATTATTTTCTTTTTCATATACTGTTGTCGAAGCCATTACCCTTTCGTCACACTTCATTGTAAATGCTCCCAGTGCTATCATCGCAAAAGACATCAGCTTAAATAATTTTTTCGTTGTTCTTTTCATACTCTTCTCCTTATTCTTTCTTATACTTTAAAGTTTGTTAAACCTTCAACGTCCTAAAGTATAACCTATGACGTTGATTTTTTCAATACCTAATTAGTTGTGTTTAAATATTTACCATTAGCATATAATTTTATTTAGGGATATATTCCACTAAAATGAAGGAGATTTTTTATGAGTTCAAATTCAAAAACTCAATCAGACTATAAGGTGGCTATGGGACAACGCATTCGATTGCAACGCCAGAAACGCAAATTTACTCAGGAAAACATGGCTGAATTACTGGATATCTCCGTCAAACATTACAGTGAAGTTGAAAGAGGAATTACAGGACTTTCTGTTGAAAAGCTTATTGAACTTTCTAATATTTTTGGGACAAGTTTAGACTATCTTATAAAAGGAATTGAAACTAATTCAACTGTCCCCTCTCCATTAATTGCTCTCTACACCCAATGTCCTCCAGAAAAAATACCTCATCTTATGGATTTACTTCAAAATCTGTCAAAACTAATACAAAAAGAGTAAGCCCGAAACTTATTGTTTCAGACTTACTCTTTTTGCAGTGCAAAACTTTATTTCATTACTTTTTCAATGACACAAGTATGATGTTTGTATTCTGCTCCTTTTTCTGTTGAATAATTGATTCCTACCAGAATGATTTCCCCACTAAACCCTGATAATTTTTCTGAATACTCACGTTTTTTTATTTGCTCTAGGGCAATGCTTTCTGATTGTTCGCTTTTTAACTCCACTACAATTGCCGGTAAGGACTCATTTTTTCTTGGCAAAAAAGCAATATCAGCATACCCTTTTCCACTAGGAAGCTCCCGTATGATTTCATATTGATTTTTTGCAGTATAATAACTCAAAGTCACAATACAGGCAAGGGAGTTCTCATCATTATATTTAATAATTGAAGTATTCTCCTGGTGGGTCTGTTCCACGATTCTTGCAACTGTTTCGGCATCCCCATTTAACGTAGCCTGTAAACATTCCTCAGAATTCTGAATGGCATTCATCACCATACTCCAGTCTTTTTCATCATCTATACAATTGATAAACTCTTTTTCAACCTCTTTATTTGGAATCCAGCATACCTTTCTTATATTATCATAAGTAAGATACCCCAAATGAATCAATAAAGTCAACACATCATCCGCAGAATTTAAATGTATCATATCATTTTGGAATTTATCCGTGTTCACAGGCACCTGTTCTCCTGCAATCATAAGCTGCACTTTTGCTTTTAGTCCATCCATGTTAATAAGAATGTATTTTTTCAGTGCTTCATATGTTTCCGTTTTTGTCCAATAACTTTCGTATGCTCTATTTTCCATAGCAGAGACTACCGAACGAGGATTGTAGATGGACATCCCCCCCAACCAATAACCATTATACCATTTTTTTGTCTGCAAAAAATCTCCGTGAAAACGTTCACAAAGCCCTTCTACCTCTTCCTTGGTAAACCCGGTAAATTCTGAAAGTTCATACTGATTTTCCATAGAATATTCCTTAAACATATTCAATGCAGAATGTTCTCCGTATTTTTTCACTGGCAAAATTCCTGTCAGATATGCCAAGGCAACATATGGCTGGTCCTTCAACAAGTTCCGCAAGAAATCCAAATACTCTACATGGATACTCTCATTATTTTCTTTCTTTCTCATAATACAATCCCATTCATCAATTACGAAGACAAATGGAATTTTTGTTTTGTTAAAAACATCTAATAACATCAATACCAAGTCTTCATCATCTGTAAACTCCATGTCAGGATTCTCACTAAGCAAATCTTTTCTAAGAATTCTGGTTATTTTCTGTACCATCTCATCCACAGATAATTTTGAGTAGTCGGTCATGGTAAAGTGAATCACATTGTATTTGTTTATATGCTTTGTAAAATCATCTGTTTTTGCAATTTTTAAGTCAGAAAACAATTCTTTGGAATCGCATCCCCTACTGTAATAAGCCACCAACATATTAGCTGCCATGGATTTCCCGAAACGTCTTGGACGGCTGATACAGACCGCCTTGTTTTCCCCAAACAGATTTCCATTTGTATAATCAATCAGCATAGATTTATCTATATAAATCTTAGAGTAGGTTTTACTGTTATACATCATTGTGTTATCTTGATTTAAATATATTCCCAATGTATTCCACCTCCAATCTACATCTATTATAGCCTCACATCTAATCTATTACAAGAATAAAGTCACATATTTGCACGGTCAGCGCAGTAAATGCGCAGACCTGCCTGAACTGTTACACATATTTACCGTTCCCCAGGAATCAGATAATGGGTTCTCTCTCCGCCGATAAACTTGGCTCTGGTTCGGGCACAAACCAAATGGGCCTCACCGATTTTATTTACACTTAAACGAACCGGGACTGCCACATCCTTAAGGTGCATTCCAATGAGGGTATCTCCGATATCCATGCCTGCCTCTGCCTTGATATGCTCCACTGCCACCGGCTCTTTCATTCCGTGATATGCCGCTGTGGCAAAAGAACCTCCTGCCTTTGGGTAAGGGACCGCATTTACAATTTCAAGGCCCTTTGCTTTGGCAAGTTCTTTCTCGATAATGATAGCTCTGTTTAAATGCTCACAGCACTGGGCTGCCAGATACATCTTCTTCTCTTCTACTGCCTTCATAATCCCTGCATAAATTTCCTCTGCCAGCTCTGGCACAGAGTCCGAGCCTATTCTTGCCCCTGCCACTTCACTGGTAGAGCAGCCCACCACAAGAATATCTCCTGCCTGGGTGTCTGCAATCTCCAACAATTCTTTCGCTGCCTGATAGCTTTCTTCTTTTAGACTCATATCCACATCTCCTTAATTCTTTTCAGATCACATTTTTCTTTAAAAATCACGTTTAAATTTCACATTTTTCCTAATAGCTGAACTGTTACCATTTTTCTATACTACCCTTAAAAAGGGAGCAACTTACGTTGCCCCCTTCTTAACAAGCTCATCTGCTTATCAGATTACACTGGATAAGTCTTGTTTTCTTTATTTCCTGCTGTCTGGTCTACCCCTGTCTTTTGTGCCTGACGGTACTTAAAGAAGTCTGTAGCAACCTGTGGGAACAGTGCGTAAGACAATACATCCTCATCCTGTTCCTTCCACTCTGACATTTCAGCTTCAATCTTGTCTAACTCGTTGTCCAGTAAATCTGCCGGACGACAGGTGATTGGCTTTTTATCTCCAATACACTTCTTCTGAACTTCTTCGTTGAATGGCTTAACAGTAGTACCGTATTCTCCGGAAAGAACGGCCTTTGTCTCCTTGGTAGCCATCTTGTATCTCTCACCCATCAATACGTTGAATACTGCCTGAGTACCAACAATCTGTGAGGAAGGTGTAACAAGTGGTGGTTCTCCTAAGTCCTTACGAACTCTTGGAATTTCTTCCAATACATCATAATACTTATCTTCTGCATTCTGTTCTTTCAACTGACTTACCATGTTAGATAACATACCACCTGGTACCTGATATAACAATGTCTTGATATTAACACCTAATACCTTTGGATTCATCAATCCAGACTCTAAGGCTTCCTCTCTCATTGGACGGAAGTAATCAGCGATTTCTGCCAATAAGTTCTGGTCAAATCCTGTGTCATACTCTGTTCCCTTGAAAGTTTCCACCATAACCTCTGTTGCCGGCTGGCTGGTTCCCATAGAGAATGGTGACATTGCAGTATCAATAATATCCACACCTGCTTCTACTGCCTTTAAATAAGTCATGGAAGCCACACCAGAAGTGTAATGTGTGTGAAGCTGAATTGGAAGGCTTGTAGCATCCTTCAATGCCTGTACTAATTCTGTAGCTTTATATGGAACCAGCAAACCAGCCATATCTTTAATACACAATGACTGTGCTCCCATATCTTCTACTCTCTTTGCCATATCCATCCAATACTCTAAAGTATATGCATCACCTAAAGTATAAGATAACGCAATCTGGGAATGTCCACCCTCTTTGTTGGTAGCCTTTACCGCAGTCTCTAGGTTACGGATATCATTTAAACAGTCAAAGATACGAATGATATCGATACCATTTGCAATAGACTTCTGTACAAAATATTCTACTACATCATCTGCATAATGACGGTATCCTAAAATATTCTGTCCTCTGAATAACATCTGTAACTTTGTATTTTTAAATCCATCTCTTAACTTTCTAAGTCGTTCCCATGGATCTTCCTTTAAAAATCTTAAAGATGCATCGAAAGTAGCTCCACCCCAGCACTCTACTGCATGATACCCCACTTTGTCCATCTTATCAATGATTGGCAACATCTGTTCTGTGCTCATTCTGGTAGCAATTAATGACTGATGTGCATCACGGAGAACTGTTTCCATAATCTTAACAGGTTTCTTTTTTATTTCTGCCATTTTTATTTCCTCCTATATTTTTCCCATTTATATACTGAATTACATAACTCCAAAGATAGCCATGAAAGTACCTGCTGCAACCGCTGTACCAATAACACCGGCTACGTTTGGTCCCATTGCATGCATCAAAAGAAAGTTGGTAGGATCTGCTTCTGCCCCTACTTTCTGAGATACACGGGCTGCCATTGGCACTGCGGATACACCTGCGGAACCAATCAATGGGTTTACCTTTCCCTTGGTAGCTACACACATAATCTTACCGAAAAGCACACCTGCTGCAGTACCAAAAGCGAAGGCAATCAAACCTAAGACTACAATTTTGATGGTATCCCAGTTAAGGAATGCTTCAGCACTTGTAGTTGCTCCTACAGAAGTACCAAGTAAGATAACTACAATGTACATCAATGCATTGGATGCTGTCTCTGTCAACTGTCTTACCACACCGGATTCCTTGAATAAGTTACCAAGCATCAGCATACCAACAAGTGGTGCTGTAGTTGGAAGAATACAACATACAATAATTGTTACGATAATCGGGAAAAGAATCTTTTCAAGCTTAGAAACTGGTCTTAACTGTTCCATCTTGATTTTTCTTTCTTTTTCTGTTGTTAAAAGCTTCATAATTGGCGGCTGGATAATTGGCACCAACGACATATAAGAATACGCTGCCACCGCAATAGGTCCCATAATCGCAGTCTGTCCTAACTTTCCTGCAAGGAAGATGGAAGTAGGACCATCTGCTCCACCGATAATGGAAATTGCTGCCGCTGCCTTGTCATTAAATCCAAGCATCATCGCACCTAAATAAGCCGCAAAAATACCAAACTGAGCTGCTGCTCCCAATAAAAAGCTTTTTGGATTGGCAATCAAAGGACCAAAATCAGTCATCGCACCAACACCTAAGAAGATAAGAGATGGGAGAATAGACCACTCATCCAATAAATAAAAATAATGCAACAGACCGCCAACCCCATTTGATGACTCTTCAATGGACATCATAATATCCGGGTAGATATTTACCAATAACATACCAAAAGAAATCGGAACCAACAATAATGGCTCATATTCCTTTTTGATTGCTAAATACAAAAATCCACATGCAACTGCTATCATAACATAGTTTCCAACACTCAGATTGAAAAAAGCGGTCTGATGCATGAGATTGCTAAATGTTTCAAGAATATATTCCATTTCTAGACCTCCTGTATTTTATTTTTGTTCACAGGAATTCTTAGTTTAAGGTTGCTAATGTTGCACCTGCATCTACAGAATCACCTACGGCTACATCAATGCTTGCTACGGTTCCATCTTCTGGAGCAACCACTGGAATTTCCATCTTCATAGCTTCTACGATAACAACTGCATCACCTTTCTTTACAGCTGTTCCAACTGGTGCTTCAATCTTGAATACCTTACCTGCTGCACCTGCAGTTACCTTAATAGAGCCTGCACCTGCAGATGCTGCCTTTGGTGCTGCAGCTGGAGCTGCTTTTGGTGCTGCCTTTGGTGCTGCGTTCTGAACAACACCTGCAGTTGTTCCCTCTTCTACGGTTACATTATATACATTTCCGTTTACTGTAATTGTATAATTCTTCATTCTATCTTTCCTCCTATATTCTATGCTCTTTTCCATGTGCCATTCTTTGCACGTTTAATGGAGCGGATTACAACGCCATCTGCACTTGTGCCCTCTGCTGCTGCAATTGCTGCCGAAATTACTGCTACTAGTTCCAAATCGTCGGTAACATCTTCTTCCTCTACAGTCGCTACTGCCACCTGTGGCTTTGGAGCTTCCTGTATCGGTTCCTTTACTTCTTTCTTCTTCATAAGCTTTGGAATCAATCCAAAGAGAGAAATTACAAAGCTCATAAAAATCAATACTAAGAACACAGTCCCCATACCGATAACAGTATTCATTCCAGCCTTTTTCAAAATTTCAAGCTTTGTCATTGGAGCTTCTTCAAGACTCAGCTCAATATTAGCCCCCTGAGAATCCACGGTATAAACCATGTTAAAATCCTGTTCAGTGAAATCAAAAACCATCTTGACAACCATACCATCTTCTTGAAGCTCTGTCTCACAGGCAGAAACTCCCTGATAGTCACCAACCGAATCTTTGATTTCATTCCATGCGGTAATCAACTGCTTGTCCATTTCGTTGGAGGTAGTATCATAAATCTCCTGGATTTCTTCTTCTGAGAAGCTGTCTAACTGTTGAATTACATTATCTAATGTCTGACCGTAGTCCTGATAATCATCTGAGTTTAATATTTCATCTGGTGTTGTACTATCTACCGTAGTGGTAGTAACAACCTCCTCTGCCGCATAAGTACTAACTACCGGTGTTGTTGCTATACATGCTGACATACATAAAACTGCTAATAATCTTTTCATATACGCCACCTCTTAAACCGCACCATGTTTCTTAAATGGACGGTCCTCTCTTTTTGTAAATAACATTTCAAATGCACCTACAACATACTTTCTTGTATCTGCTGCCGAGATAATGGAATCCACATATCCTCTTGCCGCTGCAGAATCTACGCTGTTCTGAAGACTGTCGTACTCTTTTGCTTTTGTCTCAATCACATCGTTTCCTTCACCTTCATACATAATCTTTGCAGCAAGCTTTGCATCCATCATTCCAATTTTTGCATCGTCCCATGCATAAACCATATCTGCACCAATAGACTTGGAGTTCATCGCTACGTATGCACTGCCAAAAGCTTCCCCTGTGATTACGTTTACCTTTGGTACACTGGCATTTGCAAAGGCATAGGTCAACTTAGCCACTGATTTTGCCATAGACTTCTCAGCTTCTACCTCTGCACTGAATCCTGTCACATTTGTCACAGATAACACTGGAATATCAAAAGCATCACAGAAATTGATAAATTCTGCTGCCTTTTCACAGCCTGCAGGAGTGAGGACCTTAGCATATTTTGTCTCTAATCCTTCTTCTCCATAAACCTCACTTCTGTTTGCCACACATCCAACGGTTACGCCGTTTAACTTGATAAATCCTGTAACCATTTCCTTGGCGTACATTGCCTTTGTCTCAAGGAAGTGTTCATTATCTGCAATCTTAGATAAAAGAATGGAAGTATCTCCTGCACAGTTTGCCAAATCTGAACTTGTTCTATTTAAATCGTCACTGCATTCTTCATAAGATAAATCATCTTCGTTGTTGGCAGGTAACATAGCAACCAATTCACGAATCTGTGCAAATATTGTTGCCTCATCTGCTACAAAATCTACATTTCCACAGTTTTCACTCTGAAATGCTGCTGATGAGGTATCACATTTTGCCACACTGTTACCAGCCAATGCATTAGGTGTATTTACAAACAGTTTACCATTCTTCTCTTCCATAAAGGTAAAATCTGTAATGGCAGGCATCACCGCCAATCCGCCACCGCAGCTTCCAAAAATTGCTGTAACCTGGGGAATCACACCACTAGCTAATGTCTGCTTTAAATAGATTTCTCCAAAACCGTTTAAAGCATCGGTAGCTTCCTGTAAACGCAGTCCCGCACAATCTACAAGACCAATCACAGGTGCTCCCACCTTCATTGCCAATTCGTATAAACGCACGATTTTCTTTGCATGCATTTCTCCCACAGAGCCACCTAATACAGATGCATCCTGGCTATACACATAAACCAGATTTCCGTCAATAACCCCATAACCAGTTACTACGCCATCTGCCGGTGTCTCATTACTCTTCATGTCAAAATCTGTTGCTCTGGCAGTAACCCTTGCACCAATTTCAACAAAACTATTCTCGTCAAGCAATGCCTGAATACGATTGCTTGCTGAGTTTTGTACTGCACTACTCATTCGTCAGCCCTCCACTTTAATTTTATTTAAAAAAGTATAAATGAAACTTTTTTACCGATTATAATTGTAAAGCTTTTTGAAATTTATATCAAGTTATTTTTGGGTTTTTGTGCTAAAATTAACATTTTTCAGGGCTTACAGACAGTAAAACCGGAAAATCTGATAGATACATGATGCAAAATCTATTTTTTTCACTTGAGCATCCGAATAAATGGGGTAGCTTTTTATTTTTTCTTCATTTAAATAATATTCTGCGGTGCCTATCAACTGATTTTTTTCTACCGGGGCTTTTAGTACTTTGGGCAACTTGTATTCAATTTTTACTTCATCCTCATCCCCCAAAAGAATACTAAGTTCCTCTTTCTTCATCCATGGATGAATCTTGCCTTGATGGCTGACAAAAAATTTTTTCTTTGTTTGGCTGGCATTATATCCATTTTGTACTTCAATCCCTTGAAAGTCTGTCTTTTCCTCAAATACATTTTTATTTGAAAAATGGTCCATGCCATACTGTACTAACTTCTTCATATCAGACCATTTATAACTTCGGTTATTTGGCCAACCGCAGGCAAGCAGAGCCACAATAAAGGTTCTATTATCGGCTTTCACCGCACCTACATAACAGTATCCTGCCTTGCTCGTAAATCCCGTCTTTCCACTAAGAACCCCTTCCATCATATCCAGAAATGCATTGTGATTATAGCACTGGTAACTTCGAAGCCCTTCGCGATCTGTAAACTGGTAATGTTTCGTCCGGGTAATTTCAAGAAACTCCCTAGCTTTTGGCGACTCCATGATACAATACCGCATAATACGAGCCAAATCTGTTGCAGTAATACTATGTATCCATGTTTTTGTTTCCGTCACCACCTGACCATCCAATCCATTGGGTGTAACAAAATATGCATTCTCACAGCCAATTTCTTCTGCCTTTTGGTTCATCAATTCTGCAAACCCTTCTACGGAACCGGAAACATGCTCTGCCAAAGCCACTGCGGTATCGTTAAAGGATTCTAGCATCATGGCATAACACAAATCCTTTACATAAAACTCCTGACCCTCTCGCACACCCAAGTGCACTTTAGGCTGTGAGGCTGCTCGCTTGCTTACCTGTACTACCTCCTTGGGATTAGTATTTTCCAAAGTAAGAATCAAGGTAAGGATTTTCGTTGTGCTTGCCATAGGCATCTGTTGTTCCTCATTTTTTCCATACAATACCCTCCCGGATGCCCCGTCTATCAATACTGCTGATTTTGCATAAAGCTCTGTGGCTTTTAACTGTGACAAGGTATCCATATGCAGACTGTTTTCAAAAACGATAATAAGCATAAACACAAAAACTATCTTCTTTTTTTTATTGCTCCAAACCATAGAAAAAACCATATATTTCTAACTAGTCTTTTTAAAATATATGGTTTCTTTTATTATCTTATTCTATTATCTTATACTATTATTTCACTATAATTACTGACTGATTCCACTGACTTCTACATATAATTCCCCTGTGTTTACATAATGCTTATATGCGCCTTCTGCTCTCTTGGCATAGATATTGCACATGGTTATCTTCATATATTTAGCATTTTGCGGAACCTCTATACTTGCATCCATTTTATCCTCCAGGGAAACCCTTTCCAAAAACTTTTTATCCCCGTCGTAAAAATATGCCCCCTTTAATCTGACTCCATCTGCGTTGGCAATAGCAGTAAGGGAAATATCATAACCCGTTTCCCCTTCAATCCTCACTCCATCTCCCGTTTCCGTTGTAAGTATAACACTTCCCCAGTCACTCTCTTCTTCAAGCCCTGTGTCTTTATTCAGTCCAAGATATCGATATTCTTTAGAATCACCATAAGCATTCTGGCTTGTATACTGAGTACTTACAGGATTTGGATTCATCAAACCATCTACCACATCCTGATTTATACATTGAAGATTCTCCCTATCGAACAACGCATAATTTTTTCCATCATCCCACCAAAAACAAACCATATTGTGCTGCTTTGCCCGATAAACGAAATTCATAGCATAATCTTTCTTCAAGTTTTCTGGCTGAAAGGAAGCCGGAACTCCAAATTCTCCAATGACAAGCGGCACATCCGCCTTCTTTGCCAATTGATCCAGACGTGTAAAATCTTTTTCAAGATTCTGATTATAATAATTAGAGTAACAATGAACCTCCACTGCCAGATTGCCTCCCTTCTCATCCTGAGGCAACACAAATCCCTGAATAATATCATCACTAAAGCTTGATAGGTAGGTTTGACAGATTAATAATCGGTCTGTATTGTTTCCACCGGTAGCTCTCACAGCGTCCACATACACCTGATTCAACTGGTTGTTCATAGTTAAATACTCCTCTTTCACCTGCCAACTATTATCCTTATCATTTAATTCATTTAACCCGCCAAAAATCAGATGTTCATCATACTCTTTATAAAACTCTGCAATCTGAGTCCATAATTCCTCTACCCTCTGGCTCACCAGCTTCTTCTCGGATTTATCTGCATAAATCAACTCTCCATCATGATGTGAATCTAAAACCACATATAAATTTCTTTGATATGCGTAGTCAATCACATCTTTAATACGGTATAACCAATCCTCCTGTATTTTGATATGTCCATCTTCCTCATATGTGTTATAATACCAGGTTACGGGCAATCGGATGGCTTGAAACCCTGCATCTGCCACCATATCAATCATTTCTTGGGTTGTGGTAGGATTCCCCCAGGCAGTTTCATAAAAGCTTGGCAGATAAGAACCATCCACATTTCTCTTTGAACCATCTACACAGCTGTCAAAAGCATTTCCAAGATTCCACCCCACAGAAATATTTTTCAAAATCTTATTGGTTCCAGATACATTTGTCTGACCTTTCTGTTGTGTAGATTTTGTTGCTTCTGTGTCAGACTCTTTTTTTGCCTGTCCGGAACAACCAGATAACATTAGTAATGCAAGAATACTTACAACCATTATGACTTTACCTGCCGGACTCTTTCGCTGTTTTTTTCTCTCTTTTTTTCTTTCTTTTTTCACCATTATTTTCATCTTTATTTTCCTGAATCCTTTCAGCACTACTATTTTTCAAACATATCCATTAGTATAAGTACTTTCGCTTTAAAAATCAATCAAGCATTACAATTTTGTTACAAAAAAAGATGGCCAAGGCCATCTTTTTTACTAGAATCGAAACTAAAACTCGAACTTCTTTTCAAAATAAGATTTTAAATCTTCAATTTTGATTCTTTCCTGCTCCATAGTATCTCTATCACGAACAGTAACACATCCATCTGTTTCAGAATCAAAGTCATAAGTTACACAGAATGGTGTTCCAATTTCATCCTGTCTTCTGTAACGCTTTCCAATATTTCCTCTATCATCAAATTCACAATTGTAAGTCTTGGAGAGCTCAGCATAAATTTTTTCTGCACCCTCGTTTAATTTCTTTGACAATGGAAGAATACCAATTTTTACTGGTGCTATTGCCGGATGGAAATGCATTACCGTACGCATATCTCCACCTTCTAATTCCTCTTCATCATAAGCACTGCACAAGAATGCAAGTACCATTCTGTCTGCTCCCAAAGATGGTTCAATAACATACGGAATATATTTTTCCTTCTTCTCATCATCAAAATATGTCATATCTTCACCAGAAGTATTCTGATGCTGTGTCAGGTCATAATCTGTTCTGTCAGCAACTCCCCACAATTCTCCCCAGCCAAACGGGAACAAAAATTCAATATCAGAGGTTGCCTTACTGTAGAAACATAATTCCTCTGCTTCGTGGTCACGAACTCTCATTTCATCATCTTTGATTCCAAGACTCTTTAACCAATTGACACAGGTAGTTCTCCAGTAGTTAAACCACTCTAAATCAGTTCCCGGTTCACAGAAAAATTCTAATTCCATCTGCTCAAATTCTCTGGTACGGAAGGTAAAGTTACCCGGAGTAATCTCATTACGGAATGACTTACCAATCTGTCCAATACCAAACGGAATCTTCTTTCTTGAAGTTCTTTGAACATTTTTGAAGTTCACAAAAATACCCTGTGCTGTTTCCGGTCTTAAATACACAGTATTCTTTGCGTCCTCTGTAACACCCTGAAAAGTCTTAAACATAAGGTTAAACTGACGGATATCTGTAAAATTATGCTTTCCACAGCTTGGACATGGAATCTGGTGTTCCTCTACAAAATCCTTCATCTGTTCCTGGCTCCAGGCATCCACAGAACCAGTCAGTTCAATGTTATTTTCAGCACAAAACTCTTCAATCATTTTATCTGCCCGGAATCTCTCATGACATTCTTTACAGTCCATCAATGGATCAGAAAAGCCTCCTAAATGTCCTGATGCAACCCATGTCTGTGGATTCATCAAGATTGCGCAGTCCAATCCTACGTTATAAGGATTCTCCTGAATAAACTTTTTCCACCATGCCTTCTTTACATTATTCTTTAATTCTACTCCCAAATTACCGTAGTCCCAGGTATTTGCCAGACCTCCATAAATTTCTGAGCCCGGATAAACAAATCCTCTTGATTTACATAATGCTACAATTTTATCTAATGTTTTTTCCATTTACATCTGTCCTCCATTTTTTATTTATAAACGTATCTGTTCAGAGCCACTGAACAGATACGTAAATGGGGCAATGCTTACGCATGCAAAATTGCCCCATTTTTGTTAAATTTACATTTTTCCACGGTCTCAGCAGTAAATGCTGAGACCTGTACTGAATAATTACTTATAAACTATATACGCCAATTCTTCTGTGGTACTGTCAGAACTTTTCAATTTTACAGCCGCAGTCTGCTTTCCGGTTACCTCCACATTGTCTGTCACCGCTACAATTTCTCCTGGTACAGATACATTCATATTCTCTGATATTACTACCACCTTGGAGGTTTCTGGTACTACAGCATCTTCTGTAGTAACTACTCCCTTGCTTACAGCCACAAAATTTCCATTTAAGCCATAGGTTTCATTCGCTGTCACAGAATCACCACTGTAGAATTCTGTGCCATTAAATTCCTTGTACGCCTGGCTGTCTTTGTATTTTAACTTCAAAGTAACTAAGCCATCCTGTGCCACATCATAGGTTTTTACCTCCACAGATTTATCTCCCAGTTTACTGTTAACAGCCGCCACTTCCTCATCAATCATGGCTTTCAATTCATTTTTGTCATAGTAATCTTTATCCAGAACGCTACTTACAGCACCTAAAATACTGCCATCTTTTGAAATTGTCACTCCGCCTTCCACCTCAATGGATGCACCACATCCGGTCACAAAAAGCGCCATTGTCAGTAGAAGAACCATTTTGCAAATTTTTTTCATAATACGCCCTCCTGATTTTATCCTAAATATTATACATATTCTCTGTATTTATTTCAACTATATTTTTGTATTTAATCTAAAAACATCTCTGATTGTAATGATTTATCTATAAATTTTTTCTTACATACTGCAATGATTTCTTTCATCTGATTTAACACCAAATCATTTACACGGAATGTATACAACCTCTCTACAGTACTCCCGGCAATAAATTGCAGGGTATACATCGTAGATTTAGAAATGTCGATAAACTCAGGTCTTCTCTTACCGTCTTTTTTCCCGCATTCTTCACACACAATGTTAAAATTCTTCAAATCAAAATATCCCTGTTCTAATTTTTTCAGACAACAAGAACACTGAAAAACATCTGGATATAATCCATTTATCACAAAGGTTTTCCATTCATAAACCAACCGGACTAAAGAATATGATATTTTTCCACTAAGCAGTGCCCGGAGACTTTGGTATAACAATTTCAGCATTTCCTTCTCGTCATTGCCCTCTTTACAAAAATAATCAGCAATTTCAAGAAAATACATTCCATACCAGGCAGCCTCTAAATTTTTCAGAAATTCACTAAAATAATTCACCACTTCCACCTGCCGGATGGTGTATGAGTGTCTCCCCTGGTAAAGTTCAAAATCTCCAAACACAAAAGTATTGGTGGCTGCAAGCAAACCATTATGAGGTCTTCTTGCCCCTTTTGCAAAGGCACTGATTTTTCCTTTTTCTAAAGTCAAAATGACCACTCTTTTATCATACTCCCCCATTGGCATGGATGATAAAATTATGCCACGACACTTGCAAAACTCTGCCATTTCCTTTTGCCCCTTATCTTACTAGATTTCCTTTTTATCATATCCAAAATTTTTCATAAGGAAATCACTATCACGCCAGTCTTTCTTTACTTTCACCCACAATTTCAGATTTACCTGGCACTCCAACAGTCGTTCAATTTCATATCTGGCAGCGGAGCCAATTTTCTTTAGCATGGCTCCACCTTTACCTATAATAATTCCTTTATGGGAATCTCTCTCACAGATAATTGTTGCATCAATATCCACTAACTTTCCATTTTTTCGGTATTTCATGGAATCAATTGCAACAGCAATTCCATGAGGAATTTCTTCATCCAGACATTTTAATCCTTTTTCTCGAATCAGCTCTGCAACAATCTGGCGTTCCGGCTGGTCTGTAATGGTATCCTCATCATAAAACATAGGACCGTAGGGCATATACTTATAGATCACTTCTAAAAGAGTATCTTTATTCTCCCCCTTTAGTGCTGATACCGGCACAATCTCATCAAAATCATGTATTTTCCGATAAGCATCAATAAAGGTGAGTACCTCCTCTCTCTTTACTGTATCTATTTTATTGATAATCAGAATCACTGGAGTTTTTACCCTTTTGAGCTGCTCTGCAATATGCCGTTCCCCTGCTCCGATAAAAGTGGTTGGTTCCACCAGCCAAAGTACCGCATCCACTTCGTTCAGTGTAGACTCTGCCACTTTTACCATGTATTCTCCCAACTTATTCTTGGCTTTGTGGATTCCCGGAGTATCCAAAAAAACAATCTGTCCCCGCTCATCTGTATACACCGTCTGAATACGGTTTCTCGTGGTCTGTGGTTTATTGGATGTAATTGCAATTTTCTGACCAATTAGTTGATTCATCAAGGTAGACTTTCCAACATTTGGTCTTCCAATCAATGTAACAAATCCTGCTTTCGTATTTGTGTTCTCCATATATTTATGCTAACTCTCCTTTATAATACATTAACGTTTTCAAATAATTGTTGCTGCTCTTTGATTTTTTCCTCGCTGCCAACCACACAGAAATAATTCTGTTCTAACACGGCCTTTACATGCTCTGCCAGTCTGCGGATATCTTCCTGTGTTGCACTTAATACCTGGTCTCTTTCCTTTTGAAGTTTATCAAATGCAATTCCTGTAAGATAGGCTGTCATAGCTCTGGCTCCTTTGGCTGACGGATTTAGTGGAACATCCATCTCACTAATGGTACCAATAATGTACTTGGTCATATCTCTTTCATCAGCAGTAAAAGAGGAAATGTATTCTGGAAGTCCCTCATAAATTTGGTTGGTTTTTTCCAGATTCGGATCTCTGTAGGATGCAAAATAGGTTTCTCCGGTTCTTGAAAATCCATTCATACATCCGTATGCTCCACCCTTTACACGAACATTATTCCAAAGATATTCATAACCAAGTATAGTCTTTAAAATCTTTAATGCTCCGGTATACTCTAATCCATTTTCACAGAAGTTTCCACATCTTGCCACATAATTTACCTTGGAAGAAGTTTTATATCCTTCATTTAATCTGGACTTTTCAAATACGTATTTTTGTACTTCCTGGGTAGTTTTTGGCAGTTTTTCTTTTAGATTTATCACCTGTTTTTCAAGGTTTTCCAAGCCTTCCTTTTGAGCAGTAATACCCACTAAGATATTATCCCTGGTAAAGATATATCCCATGGTCTCCTTTAACTTTTTAGAAAATTCTTCCTTTTCTGTTTCAAAATTCTTTTCCAGATTCTCTACAAACTTGTAGAACGTAATGCCACTGGTAAGTTCAGAAATACAGCCTGTATCTGAGAAATAAGAAATTGCTCTCATTGCCGCTGTGGTATGTCCACCGGAAGTAAGACTCATTTGCATTCTGGATTTTAACTGTGCAACAATTTCATACAATCTTTTATAGTCATCAAAATTAGAACTTAACAACATTTCTTCTATCATTTGAAAGACGTAATCCTGTTTTTCATACAACACTTTCGCCTTTACTTCCATAAATGCACTATATTTTCCTCTCATGTTCACATCGGTATAGGTATTAAAAGATACACCAATGCCCCCTGTGTTCATATTAACTTCATTAAAGAAGTCACCATAGCTGTAATTTTTCGTATCCACCATTCCCAAAACATACTTTAAAACACCTACATATGGCAGCAATTCTACCGGTACCCGGCATATGTCAAACATCAGATTAAGATACGAAATACCGTTGGTAAAGATATCCTGAAATACCACCTTGGTATTCCCAATCATAGATTCTTTATTCTCAATTGGCAGGGCTTCTTTTCTCATATCTTCTCTTGTCAACATTGGAATTTTTAAGATATCCTCTAATGGTGTAGGTTCCTCCTGATATTTTTTCAATGCCTTGGTATCTTCCACCAATTTTTTTTGTTCTTCCATGGACAAAGAATTTTTATACTCTGCAAGCTTTGCCGCCGTCTTTTGTTCTATTTTTGCAGTCAACCCCTTTTCCGGTTCAATCACCACGAAAGCGGCATGCTTATTATTTAATAAATAAGTTTCCACCAGCTTTTCATAATAATCTGTGTTCACTTTTTCCTTCAAAAAAGCAAAAGTAGAGTTCTCCTCTATGTGAATAAATGGTTTTGTTTCATCATACAGCCAGCTGTCTAACGCCTGAAGTCCGTACATCAATCCCTTTGGATAATTTCCAAAATCCGCCTCTCTGTATCTGAATTCCAGATAATTTATGGCAGCCTTTAGGGAATCCTTATTTATCCCCTTGTTTACCTGCTCTCTTAAAACATCTTCAATGACCTTTAAAAATCTCTCTTTTTCTGACAGATTGGAATTCTTTGCAACAATAGAAAACAACGGCTGATACACTCCATTATCATAGCTTCCCATAATGTCTTTTCCAATTTTTTCGTCTAACAACGCTTTCTTTAACGGAGCACCAGGTGCCGAAATCAAAGCATATTCCAGTACCTGGAATGCCAGATACAATTCTCTGTCCAATGATGTGGCAACAGAATAATTGTATGATAGATACGTATTATCCTGTTCTGTTTCCTCATTGGTAATAGAATACTTTTTGTAGACTTCCACTGGTTTATCAAATGGTTTTTGTAATTTTATTTCAGAATCCACAGTTTCACAATGGTATTTACTCAAGTATTCTTCATCCAAATATCTTAACTTTTCTTCCATATCACAATTGCCGTATAGATAAATATAACTATTGGAAGGGTGGTAATATTTTTTGTGAAAATCCAGGAATTCCTCGTATGACAACTCTGGGATGCTCTCCGGGTCTCCTCCCGATTCATAGGCATAAGAGGTATCCGGATAGAGGGTGTTTAAAATCACACGGTCTAATACTCCCTCCGGGGAAGAAAAGGCTCCTTTCATCTCATTGTAAACTACACCATTATAGTTTAAATCCTCATCTTCTGATTCCAACTCATAGTGCCAGCCTTCCTGCCGAAAAATTTCTTCTCTTTCGTAAATATTCGGATGAAATACTGCATCCATATAAACATCCATTAAATTTTGAAAGTCCTTGTCATTACAGCTTGCCACAGGATACACTGTTTTGTCTGGATAGGTCATGGCATTTAAGAAAGTATTTAACGACCCCTTTGCCAGTTCAATAAAGGGATCCTTTGCCGGAAATTTTTGAGAACCACATAATACGGAGTGTTCTAAGATATGAGCCACCCCTGTGTCATTTTTAGGTGGGGTTCGAAATCCGATATAAAACACTTTATTCTCATCATCATTGGAAAGCAGCATAATTCTTGCACCACTTTTTTTGTGTTTTAACAGCATTCCTTTGGAATTTAAATCTGGTACTTCCTTTTCTTCTATGATCTCATATGCCTTTAATTCTTTCATTGTCCTCTCTTTCCTTGCTAATGCAAGCTCCTTTCTCTGTTTTACTTTTTATTTCTAATTTGTTGTATCCGTTTTATTTATTTTGTTCACCTTATTCTTTTAAGCATGGAATGGATTTTATCTTTTCCTGGTTTAAGGATAATCCAAAATACTGTAGGATAGTTTCCCCTATGGATGCAAAGGTGGGATAGGTTCCATAATTGCCCGGTATCACTTTATTACCGTATACTACCAAAGGCGTGTATTCTCTAGAATGATCTGTAGATGGTGTTCCCGGGTCGCATCCATGATCCGCTGTAATCATCAGGATATCATCTTCTCTTAATTTTCCTATTATTTGTGGCAGTTGACTGTCAAACCTGCTTAAAGCCTTTGCATATCCCTCAACATCATTTCTATGCCCATATAGCATATCAAAATCTACAAGATTTGTAAAACAAATCCCCTCAAATTCTCTGTCCATATATGATAACGTTTTCTCAACACCCTCATCATTATTTTTTGTATACACAAAATCCGTGATACCCTTTCCAGCAAAGATGTCATTTATTTTCCCCACTGCAAGCACTTCTTTTTCATGCTCTTTTAAAATATCCAACATAGTTTCCGGTGGTAACAGTGAAAAATCATGGCGATTGCTGGTTCTTACAAAATTTCCCGCTTCCCCTGTAAATGGTCTTGCTATCACACGGCCTACCCCATGTTTTCCAGTCAAAATTTTTCTCACCTTTTTGCAGATACTATATAACTCCTCCAAGGGAACAATATCTTCATGGGCGGCAATCTGAAATACACTGTCTGCTGAGGTATAGCAAATCAAAGCTCCGGTTTTGATATGTTCCTCTCCATAATCCTGAATTACCTGAGTTCCGGAGTATGGCTTATTACAAAGCACCTTTCTTCCCGTCTGTCGCTCCACTTCCTGTATGATATCCGCAGGAAAACCATCCGGGTAAGTGGGAAATGGATGCTTAGAAATACAACCCGCAATCTCCCAATGTCCTGTAGTAGTATCCTTCCCCTTGGAAGCCTCCTGCATACGTGCCACTGCCCCAAGGATATCCCCCTGTTGCACTTTCCTTATTTTTTGAACAGAATCCATGGATGCTACTCCATCCAGGCAAAATAATCCTAACTTTTCCATGTTTGGCATAGAAAAGCATTTATGGCCTGCCACCGTGCCCAGGGTAGAGCTTCCCTGGTCGTTGTACTCCTTGGCATCTGGCATCTCTCCTACCCCAAAACTGTCCAGAACAATCAAAAATACTCTCTTCATAAAACCACACCTTTCCCTTATTCTCACTTTCTTATTATCTGTAACAATTCCAAACTACATTCGCAAAATCGTTGTTTGTTATATTATACACTATTTTTTCCTTGAAAAAAAGCACTGCTTTCGCAATGCTTTTCCTCTAAGATAAATTATATATCTTACTTTAATTTTTTAATAGTAGCTTTCTTCGTTAAGCCCTTCTTGTTGATAAATTTCTTATACTTACGTAATACGCTGGACTTCACTTTTACTATTGGCTTACTATAAACTTTTTTAAATGCATCTGTACCTACAGTACTACTCTTAAGCTTTGTAGTTTTCACTGTAATATACTTTAATTTCTTACAATTATAAAATGCCTTCTTACCAATGGTCTTTACACCTGTATTAATGGTAATCTTTGATAAACTGCTACATCCACAGAACGCATACGCCCCAATAGAAGTAACCTTTGTATTAATTGTAATACTCTTTAGCTTTTTACAATTATAAAATGCCTTCTCACCAATGGTTTTTACATTCTTTCCACCCTTTACAGTGGTAAGAGACTTACAGTTATAGAACGCTTTATTACCAATCTTAGTGATATTCTTTCCAATGGTAATATTCTTTAACTTTGTATTTCCCTTGAATGCACCGTCTTTAATGGCAGTAACTTTAAATACTTGTTTCTTAACCACAATAGTATCCGGAATAGTTACGGTAGCCTTATCATCCAATACACCCGTAAATTCAACTTCCTTCTTCTTTGTGCCAAATGACACTATCTTATAAGCATTGTTTCCGCCCTTATCAGGAAGCACATCTGCTCCAATTGGTATCTGAACACTTTCACTTGGTTGTGGAATAGGTGTGTTTGTAACCGGCTTTGGTTCATTTGTTGGTCCCACAGGCTTTTTCGTAGGTTGCACCGGTTTAGTCACTGTTGGTGTTGCCGTTGCCTTCGGTGTTGCCGTTGCCTTCGGTGTTGCTGTTGCCTTCGATGTTGCCGTTGCCTTCGGTGTTGCCGTTGCCTTTGGTGTTGCCGTTGCCTTTGGTGTTGCTGTTGCCTTTGGTGTTGCCGTTGGTGTATTTGTTGCCGGAATACCTGTAATTACTGGCTTCTCTGTAACATCTGCCGGTACTGTAACCTTTGGCGTAGGAGTATTGGTTGCATTAGGTTCTTTGGTCGGTTTTGCTGTAGCATTGGCAGGCATTTGGATATTATGCTGCATTGTATAATAAGTTGAATATCCTGTATTTGACTCATCTACGGTGTATACATGGAATGTATATTTACCTTCCTCTTCCGGTACAAAAAGAACTTCACCATTTTCCTGATAATTTTGAAGAATGACTTCTTCATCATTTAAAGTATATGTAAACATATATTTTACTGCACCAACGCCCTCTTCTGCTGCAGCACTTAGTTTATATGTAGTTCCCACATAACCAGGTTTCTGTGTATCTGTAGTCAGCGCACTTACGATAAATGATGTAATTCTTAGATTTGACTGTGGTATCACAGTTGGTTTTACTGTCGGTTCTACTGTCGGCTCTACCGTTGGGACTGGAGTAACTGTCGCCTTAGCAGCTGTTGGAGTCGGTGTATCTGTCACACTGACACCCTTACTTTCAATATCGTAATCCTTGCTTACTTCCTTTGTCTTTCCTTTCGCATCAGTTACTACCACCTTAATCTTATGAGCTCCTGCTGTTGCTCCTGACCAGTTACACTTGCTTTCTGATCCTTTCTGAACAGAAGTTCCATCCACAAAGAATTCATAATCTGTAATCTTTTCGCTACTGTTTACCTTTGCTTCCAAAGTAAGCTTTGTACTATCGTACTGTGGTGCAGAACGGTCTGCTCCAAAGTTTACTGCAATTTCCCCTGCCGGTAAAGTTGGGTCCGGTTTTGATGTGGGAGTCACTGTATTTGTAGGCTCTTTGGTTGGTTCCTTTGTTATTGTTGGCTTAGCTGTAATAGTAACAATAGGATCATCACCGCTACGAAGCTTACCTACAGAAGCCAAATCCACTGTGATAATATCCAAATCTTCCTTTTCATGGGATGTATTATCATCTGCAAGTGAATATGGCAACATTGTGTTATCCAGCATAGATGGATCATGTGGAATACAATCTAATGGAGACGTTTGTCTCGTTCCAAGTCCCATAATTCCAATACCATTGTTAGTCAAAAAGTTCTTATCAATATTCAATACACTTAATGGAATGGTATACGTATAGAATGTATCATGCTCTCTGCTGTGACCTTTTGTCATTGCATCTTCATACTTACTTTTATCATGTGCATCATCAGTACTTGATGAACCGTGCAATTGCATAATACTTTTTGATATACTTCCATCTTCAATTTTTATCTTAACACCTGCATCCTTAAATCCCACAAGATGAGTTGTATAATCACTGTTTCCTTCTTCGTCTGCGGTAAATACGCCTGGATTTCCAGTACCCTTTGCACTACAGAACAGTAGGTGATCTATTCTGGTGGTAAATTCCACATTACACTGCCAGATATGACCAGATTTGTCCGAAGGACATTTTCCTGACATCTTATTTCCTACTCCAGTATCGATTGCTAACACAACCGGTACATCGGACATTTTTCCACCATCACTCAGCGGTCCATCTCCTGGTCCATGCCAGGTATCCGTAGTATTTACCATTTCTAATCCCACATATAGATTAGTATCATCCCATGCCGCATATAATCCATAACAATCAGCTACGCTGTTTTCGTGAGCTCCATTCCATGTATTTGGAACATCCCAGGCGCCTGATGTTGCTACCTTCATATCCTCTGTAAAATCAGACATACCGCTGATTGTCTTCTCTTTTCCAACATTTCCTCCTGGATTTGTTGCGTAATATGCATCACTTTCTGCACTATCCACACTTTCTTCTTTCACATCTGTAGTTGAATTTTTAGTATTCTCAACTACATCTGTCGAGAACTCTTTATTGTATGTAAATGTCTTGCTTTCATCACCTACAGTTACCTTTAGGCCTACCTTACTATCTGCAATCTTTCCTTTACCGATCACTACATTTGCTGTTCCTGTGAATTCTTTCTCCGGGCCGTCATCCACACAGTAGGTTCCCTTGGCGTTATCTGCCGCAGTGATTTTTACTGTCTTGGTTTCTGTTGCAAAGCTGGAACCGTCTGCAAAGTCCACACTGATTTTTCCACTAGGAATTGGAGTAGATGTTGCCCCTCCCTTTGTAGGACTTGGGGTAGCTGTGTCAGTTGGCTTTGTTGTATTGGTTGGCTTTGTTGTGTTGGTTGGCTTTGGTGTATTTGTAGCCTCGATTACATCTACCGGTGTCCAGGTTCCATTGTCATAGGTATATGCTTTTCCACTGGCATAATCATATCCACAACTTTTTCCAGGTTCATCTACTGGTGTCTGCTGTGCATTCTCAGATTTTCCATCATTAAAGATAACCTTACACTTTGAAACACTATCATCCACTTTGTAGGAATATACACCATTGCCTTCATCTGTCATTTCCGTTCCAGGCCATTTTCCTGCAACCGGACTTGCCGTTGTCCCCTCAACATATGCATATATGCTTGCTTTGCTCCAAGTCGAAGGTTTTGTAAAATAAATAGTATTCTTCGCAAGCTTTCCGGCTTCCTTCTTTGTGTAAGTATAAGTCTTGTCAAATGGTGTAGTTCCTTCTTCTCCTTCTGCGTGAACCGTTACCTTGATAGAATTTCCGAAATCCACACCTTCACCAATGGTAATCTCCTTACTTCCTGTAAATTCCACTGCTTCTCCATTGTCAATCTTATAGGTTGCTTTTGTGGCATTACTTGCTGTTAAGGTAATTTTCTTGGTATCTGTAGTGAAACTGCTGTTATCTGCTAAAGATACACTTACACTTGGGTTTTTGGTAATGGTACCTGCCTGATAGAATGCTGCGATTCCCTTATCTCCAAGTTTACCTGTAATCTGGCTTTCTGTTACCGTCCATGTACCACCTGATACTTCATCTGTGTAGGTACCTGGTGCAGTTAATTTTCCACCATTTGGAATACTAACCTGCTGACCACTCTGACCCACAACAACAGCTCCTGTCTCACGACATACTGCTGCTACATTTCCTGAATGCACATAATAATCTTTCTGTCCAATACATGCATTATGCAAATGGTTGACCGCTGCAACTTCTTTATCCTTAAAGTGGGTACTTCCCTTTACACCAGCCTTGATACTCTCTTTTGTTTTTTCAAAAGGCCTTGAAAAATATAGTGATGTAGCTTGTCCCTGCCCTGCTAATAGTGCATAGGCCTTGTCAACTGCATTCTCATTAATATACTGTGTTGCCTTTCCGTATTCTCCGTTATTTGAATAGGTATCATGACTTTCTGCCCAGTATACCAACTTATTCTTAGCAATTCCTCGATTTGTATAATTACCGATTGCAGATGAAACATTACCGCTGTTTGCTGCGTTCAAATACCCGTTTCCATACTCATCATCTGTGACAGAGATATATTGGGTATATTCTTTCATTATTTTATCATTATCACCTTTTCCATTGGCTGGACCATCCAAAATTTCTCCGTAATGATACAATCCCTGTGCTGTAACCTTTGGCCAGAACTGAGAACCAAACTCGGAAGGCACGTCTATATGCTTTGCCGCATCCCAACGAATACCATCTACACCCACACTTTTTAATTCATCAATATATCCAGCTATTTTATTCTGTACTGTTGGATTCTCTGATGCCAAGTCCGGCATACCAATACGATTGTGTGTAATCTCGTAACGTTTTCCCAGATCATATGCATCTTGAGGTACTTGTCCCGTATTATGGAAACAATCCCCACCAAGTCCATCATCACCAATGCTTCTTGTGTGATTTGCTACAACGTCCACAATAATCTTGATTCCATACTCCTCTGCCTTTTTGCACAAGGACTCTAATTGTGCTTTGTTCCCCAAAGCATTTGGCTGAATAGAAAAAGTCTGTGGCTGATACAGCCAATACCAGGTATCACCATCCCCTTTCTGGGCCGGTGATGTTTGTACTGATGTAAATCCTGCCGCTGCAATATTTGGAAGTTCAGCCTCAATATCGCTATACTTCCAGTCAAAACAGTGGAGAATCGTACCATCCTGAATCTCATCCGCCAATCCATACTGGTTTGCGTTGATAGCTTCTTCCTGAACCTGGACTTCTCCATTTGGCTCATCGCCTTGGGTTTGAGCCGCCACTGTAAAGCCAAGTCCCATTCCTGCATCCCCCAGCATCATAGATACTGCCAGGGCTACTGAAACACTACACTTGAAAAACTTAAAAATGCGTTTTTTGTGCATTTTGTTCCCTCCTTTGATATTTTGCCTTGCTATAATATTTCAAATTAAAAGATAACAAAGCAATGATTGATATTTTCTGGCTGTTATCACAACCTGCACCCATACTTCTATATTATACTTTATTTTTACTTTTTTTTAAAGTCTTTTCTGGATTTTAACCAAAAAAAATTAAAAGTTTATTTATTTTTCCGACATTATCTAATATAATATTCTTTATCCCAATGCAATAGGGACTGTATTTTGTTTATATTCAACAAATACAGTCCCCGTTTATTTTACGATTTCATCTTACTTTATTTGACTAGTCCTTACAAAGCTGAGAATACAGATTTTTTCACCTGTGCTTTCGAATTTAATCCTTTCTTCTTTAATAAAGACTTATAACTTGACTTCTTTTTACTTGGAACCTTTACAGTTGCCTTTTTGTATGTATTCTTAAAAGCATTGCTACCTACATTACTTGTCTTTAGCTTTGTAGTTTTAATGGTAATGCTCTTTAAGTTAGTACAGTTATAAAATGCCTTGCTGCCTATTCTGCTTACAGTCTTTGGAATTATAATGCTCTTTAAGCTCTTACATCCATAGAATGCAATGCTATTAATTTTCTGTACTTTGCTTCCCATAACAACTTTGCTTAACTTCTTACATCCGTAGAATGCTCCTGTTCCAATTGTGGTTACATTGGAACCAATCTTAACATTCTTCAGGCGTGTACACTTGGCAAATGCATAACTTCCAATCACTTTAACATTCTTTCCAATCACCAAAGTTGTAATTTTGCTATTTTCCGCAAAGGCCTCTGTACTGATTGAAGTTACATTGTAAGTCACCTTTCCAAGCTTTATGGTAGACGGTACGCTAACCACAGAACTATTTCCTGCATATCCTGCATACTGTACTTCCTTTGTCTTTCCTAACGAAGTCACCTTATATTTTGACTTTGTCTTGGTATCTCCTACCAGCTGTCCCTTCTTTGGCTGTTGATTTGCCGGTAAAGTTGGAGCTATTTCTCCTTCATCGTCTATCGGTTTTGTAATCTTCGGTGTTGGTGTTGCTGTAGCTGTCACTTTTGGTATTGATGTTACAGTTACATATCCCGGCTTCTTAGTCGGTGTTGTTACTGGTTTCTTAGTCGGTGTTGCCACCGGTTTTTTAGTTGCTGTTGCCACTGGTTTTTTAGTTGCTGTTGCCACCGGTTTTTTGGTTGGTGTTGCTGTTGGCTTTTGGGTTGGTGTTGCTGTTAATGTTGGCTCATATCCCGTAATAACCGGTTTTTCTGTAACCTCTGGTGTGGGGGTCGGAGATGCATCTGCTGGTACTGTCACATCCGGACCTTTCGTAACTGTTGGCTCAACTGCATTTACTACTGCTTCTCCCGTTTCCATAGTTACCAGACCATCATTGGTATCATCTACCACATAACCTCTAAATCTGTATACACCTTCTTCTTCAATCACGAAGGTTACTTCGTTCTTTTCACTGTAATTTTGTACAATAACCTCTTCTCCATTTAGAATATATGTAAACATATACTTTGGAGTACCCACAGCATTTTTGGCTTTTGTACTCATAGTAAAGCTATCACCCACATTGATATTATCATCTACAGTGAGACAAGTAACTTTCAATGGTTCCATGGATAACTTGCTAGCTCCCGGAGTAGGTGTTGGCGTACTAGTGGCCGGTGCTATTGTAATACTTGGTGTGGCTGTCGCACTGCCGCCCTTTGTTTCAATATCGTAATCCTTGCTTACTTCTTTTGTCTTTCCCTTAGCATCTGTAACTACCACTTTAATCACATGAGCCCCTGAGGTTGCCCCGGACCAAGTGTATTTGCTCTCTGCTCCCTTTTGAACAGAAGCTCCATCTACAAAGAATTCATAATCAGTAATCTTTTCACTGCTGTTTACCTTTGCTTCCAAAGTAAGCTTGGTACTGTCATACTGTGGTGCAGAACGGTCTGCTCCAAAGTTTACAGTGATTTCACCTGCTGGCAATGTTGGGTTTGGTTTCTCTGTTGGAGTAACTGCCTTGGTTGGCTCTGTTGTTGCTGTAGGTGCTGGTGTGTTGGTATTCTTTGGCGGTGTGGTAACAATCGGTCCTCCCTTTCCTACTTTTGCAAATGCTGTGGCAATATGATCTTCATCACTCTTTTCAAAGCTGTTATTCTCCTGTGAACCTGCAGTGTCATCCAAATCTGCCTGGTCATTCATAGATACATCATATGGAAGGCAATCCATACCCGACTTTCCACTGGTTGCAACCAAGAGCACTCCTACCCCGTTAGCTTCCACATCGCTTGCTGTAATTCCCAGTTCTTCCAATGGAATGGCTATTTCATAGTGATAGTCCATCTTACTACTGTCATGCCCCTTTTGGTTAAAATCAACCCATGCCGCAGAATTATTACAAACATCACCAACTACACGTTTATTCTTGGCACCATAAGCCCCATCAATACCCATTACAGTTTTACTAACAATCTCCATTCCATAGCCAAACTGTATTCCGGATTTTCCTGCATTGGCCTTTCCACCACCTGCTTTACTATAAAGCTCTGTTGGATTTAATCCTGTGCTATCACCACCATACACGTATGGTCCGTTAGCTCCATTGGTAGAAATGGCAATTAAACGGTTAAAGCTGTTTTCAAATGTAATTCCTGAATCCCAGATAGTTCCACCAGTCTGTGTTTTTCCTTTATTGCCAATGGCATCCGATTTTCCTGTATTAATAGCAATAAAGAATGGAATATTCATATTAAGATACATGGTTCCCTGTGTCAATGGGAAATCATCGTCTGGTGCTACCACATCCTGCACATTTGTCATTTCCCACATTAAATACAGATTATCATCATCATATGCACCGTATAATGCATAGGTATCAATTCCTACCTCATACATTGAATTTGGACGATATACACGTGGGTCATCATTGGCTGCTCCCTGGGCAATTAACATACTGGAATCCCAGTCTGAAATTGACTTATCCACTGTAATTGTCTTTTTGGCACCCACACCTTTTGCATTGATTGCGTACTGTGAAGCAAGCTCACTGTTGGATGCGTTTACCTGTGCCTCTTTTACATCTGTGGTAGAGTTGGTGGCCGCAGTCTTTACATCTGCCACAAACTCTTTGTTATATGTAAATGTCTTACTTTCATCACCTACAGTTACCTTTAAGGTTACCTTGGTGTCTGCTATCTTTCCTTTACCAATCACTACATTTGCTGTTCCTGTAAACTTCTTCACTGGACCATCATCCACACAGTAGGTTCCTTGGGCATTATTTGCTGCAGTAATTTTTACTGTCTTAGTCTCTGTTGCAAAGCTGGAACCATCAGCAAAATCCACGCTAATCTTTCCTGCTATTGTAGGAGTAACGGTATTTTTTCCTCCATTTGTTGGGGTTGGAGTACTGGTGTCCGTTGGTTTTGGCGTAACCGTATTAGTTGGCTTTGGAGTGTTGGTAGCCGTTTTGATATCTACCGGTGTCCAAGTTCCACCTTCATAGGTATATGCTTTTCCGCTGGCATAATCATATCCACAGCTCTGTCCAGGAGTGTCCTTTGGATCCTGATTAGTTCCATCGGTAAAAATTACTTTCGCAGCACTTACGCTGTCTTCAAAAGTATAGGTATATACACCATCTCCTGCATCCGTCATGGCTGTTCCCGGCCATTTACCGGTAATTTGTGTAGCAGTTGTACCATCCACATACGCATAGATATTCAATGTTCCCCATCCACTTGGCTTTTTCGCATAGATGGTATTCTTTGCATAACTTGGACCTTCCTTCTTTGTGTAAGTATAAGTCTTGGTAAATGGTGTAGTTCCCTCTTCACCCTGGGCAGTTACTGTCAGTTTGATGGTACTTCCAAAGTCTACGCCTTCACCGATGGTAATCTTCTTGCTTCCTTTAAAAGAAACAGCTTCTCCATCATCAATCTTGTAAGCTGCACTTGTGGCATTTGTTGCTGTCAAGGTGATTTCCTTTGTATCTGTGCTAAAGCTGCTCTTGTCTGCCAAAGATACATTTACACTTGGATCCTTGGTAATAGGACCTGCATTATAGATAACAGCAATCTTACCCCCATCTAACTTACCAGAAATTTTTCCACCAGATACAGCAAATTCTCTTCCTGATACCTGGTCAGTATAAGTTCCATTTGCAAGAGAAGTCTCGTTATTAATCTGGGCTTCTCCTCCCAGGTTGATAATACAGGTTCCCTTAGTTCCTCTGTCAATCTGCAAAATCTGCTGATTTCCATTGGGATTTCGTAAGGTTTCCCCTTCTCCTGCCATGGCATTTCTAAAGAAGTTTACTGCAACAATTTCAGGATCTTTAAAATGATCATTACCCTTTGCACCAAGCACGTTTTTACCTACGTAATCTCCCTTCGGTCCATCGGAGCCGTCCGGTCTGCTAAAGAATAACGGTGTACCTTGCTTACGTGCTGTAATTAATGCCCAACACATTTTAATATCCCATTCTGTCAGGAACGCTGATTCGTGATTATTAAAGAATGTATCATGAGATTCCACCCAAGTAACTATCTTATCCGGATCTGAATGACACCAATCCTGTATAGAACTTACCTTAAAATCTTTATTTTTAATTTTTTCTCTAACTACCCATCCAAATGAGCTTGCCGTCTGTTCCATATATTTAGCATATTCCTGTGTGGGACAGTTATCGCCCTGTAATACTTCACCATAAATAAACAGATTCTCTCTATTACTCAAGCTCACGCCATTGACTGCTTTTTTTCCGGTTGCCACGTCCCAGAAATCATTCACTCCACGGGTATTAGAAGAATCTACCGGGTCGCTTGGAACGCCAATGTGTTTTCCTGTATCATATCGAAAACCGTCACATCCAATGGAAATCAAATCATTACAATATTTTAAGTAATACTCCTGAAACGCCTGATTTTCCGTGTTGACATCAGGAAGTCCGCCCATCATACCGGTAGTACATGCCAGACGGTTTCCCCAGGACCAATCACCGGTATTTTCAATTTCTCTAAATCCGTTGGAATGATATAACTGCCCTGCTTTTAAGCCACCACCTGTAGCTGCAAGACTCGCTGAAACCTTACTCAAATCCGGCGTTGTATGATTCGGAATAACGTCAGTGATAATCTTCACACCATACTTATCCGCCTCTTCACACATTGCCTTATAATCTTCTTTGGTACCTAACTGATAGTTACCTATAGTCCAGTCTGTGGGCTGGTAATGCCACCACCAGCATCCTTCTTTTCCATCATAATTTCTGTTTTCCATCTGGTTTCTGTCCCACAACTGCATCTTCGGATAACTGTCATTACATGCATTGGCAGGTGATGTCTGAACAGTTGTATATCCTGCTTCCGCGATATCCTTCATATTTTCTTTGATTGTCTTAAATGACCAGCAGAATGCATGGAGAATAACACCATCCTTTGTACTTGTTGCCAAACCATTGGATGCAGCAATTTCTTCCTCTGTAACATCCATTTCCTGTTCTTTGGCGTCCATTTCAACCTGTCCCTTGTCCGCTTGTTTCACCTCCTGCTTGGCATAGGAAATTCCTAGGGTAGACCCCAGGTCTCCGAACACCATGGACAATGCCAATGCGGCACAAAGAGTAGCCTTGAAAAATTTAAATATACGCTTCTTGTGCATCTTTCTTCCTCCTTTAGATTTAGATATTTTAACTAAATATAACATCAGTATAACATATTTTATTCACAATTTATACACATTATTACTCACATATTTAATTTTCTCCATTTTCACCTAAAATTTTACACAAAAAAAAAATTTATTTTTTCTAACAATCCCAATTTTTTCCCATGAAATCAGCATTTTCTAAATTTGTATTTTTCGCAGAACAATTTTACTTTCAAGCTACTTGTCTTCTTTTTGTGCACATTGTATAGGGTAGTTTTTTCACTCCACAGCATCACTCACACAAAAAAAGAGACTGCACGTTTTCTGATTGCAATTCTTTCAAAACATCTGGTTCCAGAATGTATGTCCAATATGCCTCTGCAAAAAACTTGTTACTGTACAGACGCAATGTCAGTAACTTAACCTTTTTACTAATACTTTCTTTATCCAAGCTATTAACTTAAAGAATCAGGTGTTACGAAAATGAGTCAAAGATGTTGAAAAGGACATATTTAGATATTTAAAATTGAAATATTTTTGAATTTTGG
>JBGVDD010000284.1:0-45558 GCA_045119215.1 Lachnospiraceae bacterium
TTTCTGTTCGTCAGACCAGAGATTTGCCTCCACCTTCCTTCAGATTCCCCTCGCGTTAATCATAATCTATGTCATGAATAGGACACCCTTGGTCTTGGCTGTATCCTTCCCACTACTAGGGCGGATTAGGGACTTTCACCCGTTAGAAACGTGCGCCGCAAGGCGCACAAAAAAAGGAGAACCTACTTAAACGTAGATTCTCCTTTAAAGATTGTGGTATGGGGTGGTTTTAAAATTTTATTCATTTAAAGCCCTTATCCTCTTGTTAATAAATTCTGCATATTTATCAGACTCTGCTAAATACACTAAATGTAAATCATATTTCTGCACTACCTCTTTTGCAGCATCTAACATTGTCCTCTTTCTATCAAACAGCATATCCGGCAAACTAAAGAATCCCTCAGGTGCCTCAAATGCATGATTGAAATCAAAGATTGGTGCAAAGCCTATGATTTCCCGTCTATCATTGAATAAGTATCCCCAGTTATCCTGATGCCTATCTGAATTACCTACAAGAAAGTCACAAAGCAACATCATGTCATACTGTCTGAATCTTAAATCCAAGTCATAATTTTGTGCTAAGTTTCCTGCTGTCACATAGCCCACTTCCTCACTTGTAAAACACTTGGAAACAGAAACAGAATCCCCTTTGTACTCATGCTTCGTATATTCTAAGACGTCAAAACCAAGCTTCCTTAAGTATTGACT
Organism: Lachnospiraceae bacterium; assembly: GCA_045119215.1. Taxonomy (GTDB): domain Bacteria; phylum Bacillota; class Clostridia; order Lachnospirales; family Lachnospiraceae; genus RUG11237. Next base: position 709 of record JBGVDD010000284.1, read on the forward strand.
TGCAAACACTTCCTTATTCACCGAATCATTTCTATCACCTTTCAATAGCCAAAAGAGCCCCTTGTCCCGTAGCCAGGCTTTAGGAAACACACCGTCTGTGGCTAAATCAGAGTCAACTAGCTGACTATTGGTGATGGTTAAATTCTTACCTTTTAAGGCTAAATCTACTACAGCATTACTAAGACTATTACTAAACAATGATACATCACGCCACTTACAAGATTCCTCTTCCTTCCTTACCCAATAAAAGTCTCGTAAACTTAAACACCTGTATTTTAATGCTATGGCGGCTTTGTCTCTATCTGTAGCTGCCTGTTTTAATCCACAGGAATTAAGTATCTCCTTAGCATATTCCCGGTCTAAACTTAGTATTCGATTTGCACACCACCACTGAAATACTGTTAAGTTGTTGAAAGCATCCTGGCTGGCATCCCATTCCAAATAAAGGTCCAATGGCAGAAGATTCTCTGCAAACATTGTAACCATGCCTGTACCGGTATTTATTTCACAAACTTTATTGTCTTTTAGCATAAGTGTATATGTCCCGTTATCTCGTGGCATAATTCTCCTATCAGACAGATTCATGACTTTCATTTGGAAACCTCCTTACTTACGTTTACTCTCCAAGTTTCCTCGTATCTGTTCAGAGCCACTGAACAGATACGTAAATGGGGCAATGCTTACGCATGCATAATTGCCCCATTTTTGATTTTTCCACGGTCTCAGCAGTAAATGCTGAGACCTGTACTGAATAGTTACGTTTCTTCTATTCTACTAGAGAGTGTTTCAAAGTGCAATGGGTGTGTCTCGGTATCCGCCACCTTCTGTTGCATGGTATCTGCCACCGCGGGACACCTATTTATAAACATGTCTCTCTTAATCTCTCCACAACACTTGTTTTCTTCATATGATTGTAGGCAACGATGGGAATAATACTGGAAACCAGAAGCAGTATTGGCATACACAAAAGGATGGGAACAATGGTAAAATGATTGGTGAAAAACCACATTTCCCCTGCTACCTTTTCCAGAAGAAAACAGTCGAAAAATGCCCCAACGGTCACAGACAATACCAAAGTAAACACAGCATACAATACTCCCTCCCAGGAGAGCATTAACTTCATCTGTTTTCCAGTCATTCCTACAGCTTCCATCATGGCAAGCTCCTGTTTTCTTGCCAGAATTCCTGTGACAATTGCATTGACAAAATTCAGTATACCAATCAATGCCAGCACAAGGCTTAAGCCTCCTCCTACAATCCAGAACATCTGAACCATATCCTGAAACTCTTCCTGATAAGTCGTTTTAGAAACAGATATTAGGTTCTTGTGTACCTGTTCTGTGTACTGCTCCAATGCCCGATCTATGGAAAACGTGCCATCTTTCTCCTGAATCAAAACACTCATCAATGCACCTTCACTATCCATGAATTTCAAACATTCCTGTTGTGGCAAAATCACCTGCATTCCCAGAAAAGAAAAACAACGGTTGGTCATGGGATATGGCATGTCACCAATTGCCATCACTTCATATTCTTTCATGGTTCCATCCGGAAGCTCTATGGACAATTTATCTCCCACATCACAATACATCCCCAAAAGAGGCTCCTCTAACTCCCATGACAGGCCAAAAGTATTGATAAAACAATAGTTTCCTGTCTTAAATTTTTCCCAGTCCAGCTCTCCCTTATAATGACCTAACTGCTCCATGCCCCAGGAATCTACTCCATAAACATCGTTCCAGGGAATCACATCTTCTTTCAATGATGCCAGCTCCTGTTGTGCATAGGTCTCGGCAAAATATTCCGGATATTTTTCTACAAAACTGTTAAAACCTTCTTTTGCCTTCTGACTAAGTTTGACATTACATTTTGTAAAATATACATTATGAACTTCCAAAATTCCATCCATAGTTTCCAATTCTTTTTTTATTTCCGGAGTAATTCCATCAAAAGTACGCTCAGAAGTCCCCAAATTTAAAACACTTGCATCTGTCACAATGGCATCTCCCACAAGACTCTGTCCCACATATTTATCCATATCAAATCCCTGAATCATGGTATAAACGGAATTTAATAAAATCATACTCAAAGATAAAGATGCTACTACAATCACCACTTTTTTCCGGTTTCTTCCCAGATTTGCCCAGGCAAAGGAAGGGGCATTGACCTTTCTCACTTTCCGTTCTTTCTTTCTGTGATAAGATGAGCTGTCCGTGTAGCGCACTGCCTCCACCGGGGAAACTTTGGCTGCCATTTTACAGGGCTTATTACAACTAATCCAGACAGTGAAAAAGGCAAAAGCTCCGGCACCCAACAGCACCAGTGGATGAACGGAAAACTCCACCACACTTCCCAGTTCAAAATTCTTTACGACAATAGGAAATAACCATTTGCCAATCACAGTCCCCAGAAGCAGCCCACAGGGAATCCCAATGGCAGATAAAAATCCAGCCTGTCTTCTTACCAGCTTCTTTAACTGTTTTTCTGTGGTTCCTATGGTTTTTAACAACCCATAACTCTTAATATCTCCCGTTACGTTCAAAGAAAAAATATTATAGATAATCAAATAACCGGAAGCGAAAATCAACCCTATAAAGGCTCCAAAAAACCCTATGGTCTGTCCGTCTACATCAGCGGACATATATGCCCAGTTGGTTCCATAGGAAATTACATTGCTGTCATATCCATGCCGTTCTAATAAATCAATGGTTTTGTTTTCTATATTCCAACTGTTAGCATAGTCAAAATCCATCATCCAATAGCCTGCATATTTTTGTCTTTCCCCATCATAATGGGATTTTTCTGGTGTAGGTGCCACTTCATCACAGTATTCTCTGGATATCCAGCACTCTTGTGCCATTGCCACCGTATCCCCTTCCCAAAAGCCGGAAAGCACAAACTCTTCTGTGATGTGTTTCCCGTCTATGTCTATTTTTAGTGGAATCTTTTCTCCTACTTTATGGGGAATCCCCAGTGCATCCAGCACCAAGGTACTAGTGGCAACCTCCAGCCGTTTTCTGGGCATCGTACCTTCCTGTGGATAACAAAATGTAGATTTTGCATTCTCATCTTCTGCATAATTGACCTCTGTGCTTACTTTCATCAATTCTTCGTTTACTGCGTTTCCCACAAGAATCCGATAGCTGGGATTTTTTACTTTTAAATCCTTAGAAAGAATTTCATAATCCTGGGGCAGAATAAATTTCACCCCCGCCATGTTTTTTCCTCCCACCTGGCGCATGGTAGATTCCTGAAAGCTTTGAATCATGCTGTTTCCAATAGTAAAAAGTGTGGTGAATAATACCGTGGTAAGCATAATGGCAAATATAGTTACTAGATTCTTTTTCCCCTTGGCAGCCACAGTCCGGCTTGATAAACGGTTTATGACCTTCTTATTTTGTACCTTTTGCATTGCCTTCGCCCCCTTTTATAATCTTTCCATCTTCGATATGTATAATTCTGTCTGCCGTCTGGGCAATTTCCTCATTGTGGGTAATCATGACAATGGTCTGATTAAAATTCTGCCCGGTGACTTTTAAAAGACTTAACACGTCCTGACTGGTGGCAGAATCCAGATTTCCTGTGGGTTCATCTGCCAGAACTATAGCAGGCTTGGTGGCTAAGGCTCTTGCAATAGCTACTCTTTGCTGCTGCCCTCCGGATAGCTGATTTGGCATACTGTTGACCTTTTCCGTAAGTCCCAGTGCATCAATTACCTTGTTTACATAATCTTTGTCCACTGAATTTCCATCCAGTTCAATGGGAAGTACAATATTTTCATATACATTTAATACCGGCACCAGATTAAATGCCTGAAATACAAACCCAATTTTCCTTCTTCGAAAAATGGTAAGGGCATCATCTCCTAAGGAAAAGATATCTTTATCTTCCACATATACTTTTCCCGCAGTAGGTCTGTCCAGTCCCCCCAGCATATGAAGCAGAGTGGACTTTCCGCTTCCACTGGTACCTACAATTGCCACGAACTCTCCCTGATGAATGGACAGGTCAATTCCATCCAATGCCTTTACCTGATTTTCCTCACTTCCATAATATTTCTTCAATGCTTCTGTATGCAAAACTTCCATACTGATTTCCTCCTGTCTTTTCTACAACAAAATAATAGCCTATGCTTTCTACAACATAGACTATATCAAAACATTCTTTCCATATTCTTTCTGAAATCTTACAAAGTTGAAAGATTCCAGGAGTTCATAATTTCAAAAATCCAATTACTTATTTATGTGTTCCCTTAACTTATAATACAGTTTTTCGCTTATCCGTATATTATTTTGTTTTAAGCATTTGATACACTCTTCTACATCTTCCTTCGTCAGCATTCCCTCATCAAATGCCTGTGTCAAAATCCCAATTGTACCGGTAATGATAATTCCCAGTTTCTTAGCAACCTGTCTGCCTTTATGCTCGTCCATCAGCAATACATCCGATTGCTTTTCATCTGCCAAAACAATAGCTTCACTTTCACCTGCATCTAATCCTGTAAGTTTATGTAATATTGTAACAGATTTCTCATTTTTCACCTCTTCTACAAGAATAAAATCGCATTCTCTGATTATTTGAGCTTCATCCGGATAGAGCTCATTTTCTGTCAATTCTTTGTATACCGCACTTGGAATGTAGACAACGTCAAATAATTTCTGTAACAACTCTAACCTTTCTGTCTTCATCAAAGAAATAATTGGGGTAGTATCCGAAATAACAATCATACCGAAACACCCCTTAATTTCTTTAATGCTGCCAAGTCTTCCTCAAACTCTTCCTCAGTTTCATCAAAATATGAAAGTCCCAATTTCCCATATAGAGAAATTAAGTCAATTTTATGAAGTCCCAACATTTCTGCTGCCTTACCATGTGACATAACACCATTTTTGATATAAGGATATAACAACATTGCATTTCTCATTATCTGTGCTTCGGTATCTTCCAATACAGTGTATGGCACGATTTCCTCCGGTACATCAATTTCAACTTTTGTCATTGTCATTGCAAACATCTCCTTCCTTCATTATATCGTATCTGTTCAGAACTACTAAACAGATACGATAAATCGGGCAATGCTTACGCATGCAAAATTGCTCGATTCTTGTAAAATACACATTTTCTTACGGTCTCAGCAGTAAATGCTGAGACCTGTACTGAATAGTTACATTATATCTATATTATATATTCACAATTCAATTGTTACAACTGAAAATTCCTGCCTGTGTACTGTAACCTTCCATTCTATTCACATTTTTCCTTTGGGAAGATACACAGAAAAGACGGAACCTGTTTTCTCTTTGGAGCTTACTTTAATATACCCCTTTTGTCCCTCAAGAATCTGCCTTGTAAGGTAAAGGCCGATTCCCACACCTTCCTCATCCTTTACCTTTCTGCCCCGGTAGAACCTTTGGAAAATCAATGGGATTTCTTCCTCTTCAATGCCCATGCCCTCATCCTTGATTTCCATGCACACAAACAATTCGTACTCCTTTACCTGAATATGTATCCGACTTCCCTCATTCGAATATTTTATGGCATTGTCCAAAATATTATATATAGCCTCACTGGTCCACTTTTTGTCATATACTGCCTTTATGGAAGGTAAAACCTCTTGTGTGCGAATTTGTATTTTCTTTTTCTCTGCCCTTGGTTCTGCCTGCATTAATATTTCTTCTATCATGTCAGAAATACTGCGAAGTTTAGGATTTAACTGGAATGTTCCGGTCTCTAATCTGGAAGTTTTTACCAAGGATTGAATCAAAAAATCCAATTTTTCCGATTGTTTTATAATTTCTGAGACTAAGTTCTGACTGTACTCATCCAACTGCTGCTCTTCTAACAGCTGGGCATACAAAAGAATATTTGCCAGAGGGGTTTTGGTCTGATGGGAAATGTCAGATACGATTTCTTTTATATTTTCCCGTTCCTCTTTTATCTTTTGATTGGAAAACTTTGAGGAGGTTAAAAACCGCTTCCACTTTACCTCCAGCTTAGAAAGCTCTGTTTCATCATAAGTATCTTCTTCAAAAGTTCCTGTCTGTGCCTCATCTATCATCTGATTCAGCCTTGCATAAGTATACCGGAGTCCTCTTTTTCTCATTCTTCCCTCCATACATAGCCTATCCCATATACCGTCTGGATATATTGGGGTTTGGATGGTATGTCCTCTAACTTATCTCTTAAGCGTTTTACTGTAACAGATAACGCATTTTCATCTACATATTCTGCCCCATCTGTCCATAGGCAGTCCACAAGCTTTGCCCTGGCTAACGTAATCCCCTTATTTTCTACCAAGATGCGAAGCAGCTTCTGCTCAGTTTTGCTAAGTTCAATCTCCTGTTTCTTTCTGGTAAAATACATGTGCTCAAAGTCAAACAGAAACTCCCCTGTCTCATACACATTCCCTGTCTGCACCTTTATCTGTTTTAAAACCTTTTCAATTCTTACCCGAAGTACCATCAGGCTGAAGGGTTTTGTAATATAATCATCTGCCCCTAGCTCTAAGCCCATGACCTCATCTGTTTCTAAGTCGTTGGCAGTGAGAATAATCACCGGAACCTGTGATTTTTTCCGTATCTCTTTTAAATACTCAAACCCATTGCCATCGGGCAGATTGATATCCAGAATAATCAAATCAGCGTATTTATCAACCTGTGTGTGCTTTGCTTCTGACAGGGAATAATATTGCTCAAAGCAATAATCTTCATTTTTTAATGCCAATGCGATTCCCTGATTTAGCCCTCTGTCATCTTCTATAATTGCAATCCGTTTCATTAAAATCCCCTTGCCTTTCCTTTGGGTTTGCTGATAAATTCTTTTTTTATTTGGAGAAAAATTTTTAGATTCATCAAAATATCATATAAAATGGCACGGGTTTCAAATTCTTCCCTGGACTTTGGCAGTTCTGAGTTTCTATATTCCTCCCCCATACGCTCTGCCTTTGCTAACAACGCCTCCACATCATTGTCCTCTGAGAAATCCCTGCTGATGTTTTCTAAAAATTCGCTTAAGGGCTTTGCATGATCAACAATATGATCTATCTTCATAATATCCCCATAGATTTCCTGAAGCCTTTTGCACTGCCGAAAGCGCATCTGCATATATTCCAAGGCATAAGGCTCGGCAAAAAATAATTGGTTATCCCGCTGCAGCTTTGCCTCCCTTTGCAGTGCATCCAGTACCTTTTCTAACTCTTGAAAACAGCTTCCTGTGTATTCCGATTTATCCTCTTCCAATAAATACACTGACATTCTATGAAGAATCCGGATAATACTCTCATCTGTCTCCTGCTGAAAATGAAGTATCTTCTTTTTATTGCTGAGCATAAACAGATTTAACACCACGCCAATTCCTGCCCCAATTACCAGAAGGAGAAATTCATTTAACATCATCTGGTAAGAGCAGTTCCCCACAGACATATAATGAGTACAGAGCACAGCGATGGGTGCAATGGCTTCCGGCATTTTCAGAGCCAGACAGAAAAAAAGATAAGGAACCAGTACCATTCCAAATCCCATCACATTGTATCCTGTCAGTGGAAAAATTACCATAGATAACAAGGTCATAATTGCAAAAATCAGCAGACGTTTAGTTGCAATGACAAACGTCTCTTTTCTGGTATCCTGAATAGACAGCAGGGTAATAATCCCCGCTGCCGTAAAAAACTGTAATCCCAGCATTTTGGCTATCAGACAGGCACTCACCGTCCCTACAATCAGCTTGGCCCACTTTATATAATTTATTTTGCCCATAACACTTCACTTTTCCCTTTTAGCTTTCTTTGGATAACAGCTCCTCCCACATCTGGGCAACTGTTTTGTGATACACCGGATGCCTCATATATGGTGCAATCTGGCTAAGAGGCTGCAACACAAAATCCCGGTTCTTCATATCTATATGGGGTATGGTCAAGGTTTCCGTATCCACTACAATATCATCATAAAATATAATATCCAAATCCAGAGTCCTTGGTCCCCAGTGTATGGTTCTCTCCCTGTGAGCTTCTCTCTCTATTTTGTGTAGAAGATGCAATAACTCCCGTGGTGTATGCAAGGTTCTAAGCTCCAGACACCCATTTAGGAACGGCTCCTGCTCTACCCCACCATAGGGTGCTGTCTCAATAAAATCAGAGCATCGAAGCACATCGCAATCCTCCTGTTCTGCCAGAGTTTCCACAGCCATATTTAAATATTCCAGGCGATTTCCCATATTTGACCCCAGCGCAATGTAAGCCGTATGCCAGCCACGGCTGATTTCCACGGAAACGGTATCTAATGGCAGTCCTACCGGTGCCCAGGGCTTTTTGATTTCTACCACAACTTTCTCTAACATTTGGATGCTTAACAGCAATTCCCTTGCTACCTGCTCCGCCGCTGTTTCGATTAACTGAAAGGTATGCTCTTTTAAAAAGGAGGTAATCTTGTGACTTACCATACTGTAATCGATAGATTTTTTTAAGTCATCTGTGATTCCTGCCTTTCTGGTATCTGTGTACATGGTTACCGATATCAAAAATTTCTGTCCTAACACATTCTCTTCTTTTAACACACCATGATTACAAAAAACTTCCAAATCCTTTATCTTAATCTTGTCCATATAAAATCCGCTCCGTCATGGCAATGGCACGTTTGTTTTCCTTTACATCATGTACCCGCACAAAGGCACATTTCTTCATTACGCCCATTACTGTAGTCACCAAAGTTCCTTCTACCCTTTCCTCTACCGGCAAATCCAAGGTAAGACCAATCACTGATTTTCTGGATGTAGCCAGCAATACCGGATACCCTAACGAGTGCAACATCTCCACTTTATTGATAATTTCCAAATTCTGTTCATAGCTTTTTGCAAAGCCAACTCCAGGGTCCACAATAATTTTATCGTCCATAACCCCTGCTTTTTTCGCTATCATAACAGATTCCATCAAATCATTTATAACGTCATCCATATAATTGCCATATTCTGTGTTTTTGCGGTTGTGCATTAACACACAGGGAAGGTTTGACTGTGCTACCACACCTGCCATATGTTTGTCGTACTTAAATCCCCAGATATCATTCACCATATCTGCCCCTGCCTGGATGGCTGCCTGTGCCACCTTTGACTTATAGGTATCTATGGAAGTAGGGATATCAAATCTTTCCTTAATGGCAGATATCACCGGAACCACGCGGCTGATTTCCTCTTCGTCTGAAAGAAGGGTGTAACCCGGTCTTGTGGATTCTCCTCCGATATCTATTATGTCTGCCCCTTCTGCTATCATACGCTCAGTCTGTTTTAGGGCTGCATCCAACCGGTCAAATTTCCCACCATCTGAAAAAGAATCCGGTGTCACATTCAAAATTCCCATGATATAGGTGTGTTTTCCAATTTCAAATTCTCTGTTTCCTATCTTCATTTTTTCACCTTCCAATTATGCCTTAGCTAAGTTAACAATTGCTTGTTTTTTTTGTCCTCTTTCCAATTACATTTTTTCTCTGCTTTACAAGCAAAACATGGTCTGCTTGCTTTGTCTGCACGGTAGAAGATTCCACGAAAGGACTTCTCTGCGGATATATCCTTCTCTCTGTGGCTTCCAATGGCTTCCAGAATCAAATCTATCTCTTTCTCTGTATAATCACAATCTTTAAGAATTTCAGGTGCATACTTTAAACTTGCTTTCTCATGGGGGATATTATCCTCATACTGCTTAAAACGTCCAATGTCGTGCAATAAGGCAGTGGCATAAACCACATCCTTTTTCACTGGAATTCCTTCTTCTAATACAGAAATATACGCAATTCTTGCCACGTCCAGAAAATGAACCATATTATGCCTGCAAAATTCCCGATTCTTTTCAAATTTTTTGATTTTTTTATAACATTTTTGATATTGTTTATGCTGTAATATTTTATTTACACGTTCCATTACACCTTACACCATTCCATTTTTTTATCATACCGTTCTATCTCTTCTAACAATCTTCCAATAAAAGATAAGGAGCCAAAAGATAGTAGCGTCCCCTCCTTACCAGCAAGCAGCATAGCCATTTCCAATGCTTCCTGAAGACTGTCTGCATTGGTGACATTACTATTATACTTTGTCACCACCTTCGCCAGTTCATACCCATCCATGGCCCTAGGGTTATCTGGAATGGTAAATGTAATAATCTGGGAAGCATATTTTGCAGTGTATCCTATGATTTTCTCATAGTCCTTATCCTTAAAAATCCCAAGCAGATAGACCAGATTGCAATCCTTTAAATGTTTCTCAATCACCTTGGCCAGCTGCCTTGCTGCGTCTTCATTATGAGCACCATCCACAATAATCCTTGGCCCATCATGCACCTTTGTCAGTCTTCCAAGCCATCTGGTCTTTTCCATTCCTTCATATATTTCTTCTTTGGATACCACAAATCCCTGATTTTGTAGAAATGTGATTACCTTACATGCCAAAAGTGCATTTTTTATCTGGTGCTCTCCAACAAGTTTAATTTTCAGATTCTCGTAGTCCATGGTTTCATCATGAACAGAAAACACCTGTTCCTCCAGATTGGAAATTTTAACCTCTGCCTGTCTCTCTGATACAAACATCAAAGGACAATTCTCTTCTCTGGCACATTGTTCCAGAACTTCACTCACTTCTTTTTCCTGTTCTATGGAGATTGCCGGAGTACCCTTTCTCATGATTCCCGCCTTATTCTTGGCAATTTCTGTCAGAGTATTTCCCAGAATTCCTACGTGGTCCATGCTGATTGAGGTAAAAACAGTACACAATTTTTCCTCTATCGCATTGGTAGCATCCTCTCTGCCTCCCAAACCACACTCTAAAATTACTAAGTCACAATTCTGCTCCTTGAAATACCACAGACAAAGTGCGGTTTCCACTTCAAAAGGAGTGGGATGTGTAAACCCCTGCTGTGTCATCTCCTCTGCAATTTCACTGATGCAGGTAATTCCTTTTGCAAAATCTTCCTTTGCAATATATCGGTTGTTGATTTGAAATCTTTCCCGGTATTTACAGATGGTGGGGGAGATATACCTTCCCACCCGATATCCTGCATTACTGTATACTGTGGATAAATAAGAAACAACGGAACCTTTTCCGTTGCTTCCTGCCACATGAACAATTTTTAGTTGTTTTTCTGGATTTCCCATGCGCTGTAACAGTTCCCTGATATTAGAAAGACCCAACACGCTGCCATATCCACTGATTTCTTCCATATATTCTCTTGCTTTTTTATAGTCCATGGGAAACTCCTTACCTTTACTTACGAATAATTACACTTACTTTTATCTAAAACTACTTTGTTTTTTTTCTTTCTTTGGTGCGTTCACCGTATTTTTCTTCACAATATTTACAACGATAAATCTTCTTTTCTCTGTCCGTAAGGATAAATACATGCTTTAGCTCCTGCTCAATGGAGGTGATGCATCTTGGATTCTTACATTTGATGACATTTTCAATGGTTTCGGGCAGGCTCAGTTCCTTCTTCTCCACGATTTCTCCATCCTTGATAATATTTACTGTAATGTCACAATCAATAAATCCCAGAATATCTAAATCCAAAGCTTCAATATCACATTCCACCTTGATGATGTCCTTCACACCCATCACATTGCTCCGGGCATTCTTAATAATTGCCACACAGCAGTCTAGCTTATCCAGATTTAAATCACGGTAAATAGACATGCTCTTTCCAGCCTCAATATGATCCAATACAAAGCCTTCATTTAATCTGCCAACATTTAACATTCCTATGCCCTCCTAGTCCTAATCAACTTTTATATTCAACAAAGTCAGAATCAGTGCCATTCTGGCATAGACTCCATACTGCACTTGTTTAAAATACACTGCTCTTGGATCATCGTCTACTTCCACAGAAATCTCATTTACCCTTGGCAAAGGATGTAATACTAACATATCCTCTCTTGCCAGGGACATTTTCTGTTTGTCCAGGATATAAAAGTCTTTCATCCTTACATAATCTTCTTCGTTAAAGAATCTTTCCTTCTGCACTCTTGTCATATACAATAAGTCCAATTCCTGCATAACATCTTCCAGACGCACAACTTCCTTGTATTCAATACCATTTGCATCCAGCACTTCTTCTCTAATGTACCCTGGCACACGTAATTCTTCCGGTGAAATCAACACGAATTTCACACCCTCATATCTTACCAGTGCATTGATTAAGGAATGTACAGTACGTCCAAACTTCAAATCTCCGCATAACCCAATGGTCAGATTTCCCAGTCTTCCTTTTAAAGATTTGATAGTCAGTAAATCCGTAATCGTCTGGGTTGGGTGCTGATGTCCCCCGTCTCCTGCATTAATCACGGGAATGGATGAGTGCATGGAGGCAACCAGTGGTGCCCCTTCTTTTGGATGACGCATAGCACAGATATCTGCATAACAGGAAATCATTCGAATGGTATCTGATACACTTTCCCCTTTTGCGGCTGAGGAACTGGCAGCCGATGAAAATCCCAATACATTTCCCCCTAGATTCATCATAGCAGCCTCAAAGCTAAGGCGAGTTCTGGTACTAGGCTCATAGAATATGGTTGCAAGCTTTTTCCCCTGACATGCATGAGCATATTTTTCAGGATTCTTCTCTATTTTTCCAGCCAGCTTAAGCACCTCATCTAATTCTTCTACTGTAAAATCCAATGGACTCATTAAATGTCTCATCAATCTTCTCCTTCTATTTTACCTATTTGATTGTCAATAAATCCTCTACGCTTTTTCTCTTGGGAGCCTCTGGGGATTCTGCCGGGTAACCAATGGCAATCAGTGCCACCATCTCCCTGTCCTCAGGCAACTCTATCATCTCTGCCACTTTCTCATAGTCAAGAATGCCCATAATCACGCTGGATACTCCATATTCATGTGCTGCCAGGCAGAAGGTCTGACTTGCTACACCTGCATCAAACATTTGCCAGGAATCCTCCTTGGTAGTGGAAAAAGAACCATCCCTCTCATATCCGCAACGTTTTTTCACCACATTGACTGCTACCAGTGCTGGGGCAGAATTGATTGTATTGGCGTTGAATGGAATGGTTGCCTGTTCTGCAATCTTACCTTTCAATTCCTTGTCCAAAATTACCGTATATCTGGTAATCTGTGTATTCTTCCAGGATGGTGCCATAGCAGCTGCAGCCACAATTTTTTCTAGAGTTTCTTTGGTTATTTCCTGTTCTGTAAACTTTCTTACACTTCTTCTGGAATTGATACATTCAATGGTATTCATAGTTTTTCCTCCTTAGCCTATAAAATTCGATTTTTACTCTTTTTTCAGTATACCGCAAAGCATACCCACTTGCAAGAAAAAGCATTGACAAAATATAAATATTCCCTTAAGATAGTTTGAGGAAAAGTAAGACAAATGATCGCAGCTGCAATTTCGAAAGGAAGCAGGTGAGGAAAGTCCGGGCTTCACAGGGCAGGGTGCCAGATAACGTCTGGTGGAGGCGACTCCAAGGCTAGTGCAACAGAAATGAACCGCCATATTTTATGGTAAGGGTGGAAGGGCAGTGTAAGAGACTACCGCCGTTGTGGTAACACATCGGGCATATGTAAACCCCACTCGAAGCAAGACCGAACATGGACATACGGCGGCCCGTCGGTCCTAGGTAGGTCGCTGGAGACTGTTGGCGACGACAGTCCTAGATAGATGATCATTCACGACATAACCCGGCTTATCGTTTTGCTTTTCTATAAAAAAACCACGTATTAAAATAATACGCGGTTTTTTTCTTTATTTTCTTTATTTTCTTTATTCTCTTTATTTTTTTCACTTATTCTGCATACTTATCTATAAGTTCCTGTAATACGTTTTTATGGTTTTCAATCCAAAGCTCATAGGTAGTATTTTCCTTTGAAATCATATTTCCTAGGTCTACAAGGAATTCCGGTATTTTTTCTACTGTTATAATTTTCCCAGCTTCTGCCAGATGTTCCTTGCCTCTTTGCTGATTACCGTCTACAAAGATAGCAAAAGCCTTCTTCGGACCTTCCGGTGTCTGTTTGATAGCACCGCGAAATCCCAAAGTTCCTACCTGATGGGCTCCACAGGAAGACGGACAGCCTGAGATATTGATTTTAGGCAACACTCCGTCTTTGAAATTTTCTTTTCGTACTCTTTCCACACATTGCTTTAAAAGGGATGGCGAATCTCCTAATCCGACTTGGCAGGTAGCAGCCCCGATACAACAGGTAGACTCTTCAAACAGATTTTCTGCTCCATCCTTTGTTATCTCAATTATCTGTTCTGCCTCTTTAGCATTCAGATTAATGATATAAACTCCACTATCCGGTGTCAGCCGTAATTCTACCTCCTCCATAGCCTCAATTGCATCTAATACTTTTCTTAAAGTTTCTACTGAAGGTTCTCCTGCAATTGGGTGATAGTATACCGCATAAAGCCCTGGCTGTTTTTGCTCTATCGCTCTTTTATGTGTGATACTGCCTTGGGCTTCTTTGGTGATATTTTCTTCTGCCCACAGTTCCTTGGTATCCAAATCCAATTCTTCTTCCTGCATGACCTTTTCTAACATTTTGGTATACTCTTTTTTCAGTCCCTCTTCACCAAGAGTCTCTTTTAAGTACCTTGTTCTGGAACGGCCACGGTTTTCATAATTTCCAAAGTTAACAAAGGTATCTACCATTGCCTTGATATAATACAGGATTTTATCAGGTTCGACATTTTCTGCAAGGAGTATTCCTAAACTTGGGTTATTTCCAAGCCCTCCAGCCCCATAAACATCAAAGGTATGATTTTCCTTTGCCACAAAACCAAAATCTCTGAATGTAGCATGTACTTCATTTGCTTCATTATTGCTAAAACAGCACTTTAGTTTTCTGGGAAACTTCACCGCCTTAATGAAATTCATTAGATAGTCCCCTGCTGCCTTTGCGTAAGGCATTACATCAAAGGTTTCCCCTTTTCTCACCCCTGACAAAGGAGATGCCATCACATTTCTAGGAAAATCTCCACCGCCGCCTCGACTAATCATACCTTCTTTCCAGGCTCCCTCCATTAACTGTGACAAGTCTTCTGGCTTTAAATTGTGAAGCTGTACAGACTGACAAGTGGTAAATTTCATTAAATCAATATGGTACTTTTCACAGCTTTCCACAATAAACTTAAGTTTATTCTTTGATAATACTCCACCAGGAAGACGCAGTCTTAACATATGTCGCTTTCCGCCTCTTTGGGCATAGCTTCCAAAGCCTCCTGACATCCCCTTATACTGTGCTACTGTTACTTCTCCTTCATCAAATGCCTTTAGATTTTTTCGAAATTCCTCTAAATCAGGCCAAAACTCTGCTATCCATTTTTCTGACATCATCACATCCTCCTACTTTAGTATATCTGCTGTTCTTCATGTTATACATTAAAACAACTTCCACCAATAAATTCCCGTATAATGGAATTATTGGGGACACCTTCGCTGCTGATACCCAGAAAATAATCTAAAAACTTCAATAGACGTTTTGCTTCCGGGTACTCCTCATCCTCAGGTGTAATGGAAAATAGTAAAGGCTCTGCATATTGCTTTAACACAGACAATTCATAAATCAGTGCTGAATTGAACATAGCATCTGCTTCTTCCTGATACGGAAAGATATTCTGCTCTTCCCCTCGTCTTACCGAATACCACATTCCAATGGTGGTCTTTGCATCAGAGCCTCTTGTTCTGGCATCTCTTACCATTCTTCGAATCAATCTTCCATCTGTGGTAGGAATACGATTATGCTCATCTACATTCAGCTGTGTCAATGCACTAATATAAATTTTGTATTTGCTCTCTTTTGGCAATGAGTAGGAAAGCTTGTCATTTAATCCGTGAATTCCCTCAATAACAAGAATATCTTCTGGTCCTAATTGCATATAATCTCCCTTGTACTCTCTTTTTCCAATCTTGAAATTAAAAGCCGGAATCTCCACTCTTTCTCCCCGAAGCAGTGCATTCATATCTTCATTAAATTTTTCAACATCAATAGCCTCTAAGCACTCAAAATCATAATTTCCAAATTCATCCTTTGGAGTATCCTCTCTATTTTTAAAGTAGTTATCCAGTGCCACAGGATGGGGTTTCATACCGTGTGCCAGCAACTGAACAGACAGCCTATGGGAAAAAGTGGTTTTTCCTGATGAGGAAGGTCCGGCAATCATCACGAACTTTTTATTCTGAGAGTTACAAATCTCCTCCGCTATCTGGGCTATCTTCTTTTCTTGCAATGCTTCCTGCACTAACATAAGCTGTTCCATTTTTCCAGATACAATTTTATCATTTAATGCCCCTACTGTACTTGCATCCAGCATATCGCCCCACTGCTGTGCCTCTTTTAAGGTGGCAAAAAGTTTTTTTCTTGGATGAAATTCCAAGACAGTCTTCATATCCTGGGCAGTGGGCAATTGAAGCACAAATCCTTCCTCGAAGGGAATTAGTTCAAAATACTTTACATACCCTGCATCTGGCAGCATATAGCCATAATAGTAGTCCTCAAATCCGTTAATACTGTAAATATTCACACTGGAAACCCGACGATACCGGAACAGCCTTTCCTTATCCTTCATTCCATATTTGTGAAATAACATAACTGCATCCTTGGTAGGAATACTCTTTTTATTGATTGGTATTCTCTCTTGGGACAGTTTTCTCATTCGTTCCGTCACCTTATTTAGGAAGCCCTGATTCACCTCTACGGTTCCTTTCATAGTACAATACAGTCCTTTGTCCACGGAAAAGTTTACCACTACCTTTTCAATCGTTCCCATATCGTTTAATTCCACTACATCATAAATGGATTTCAACATAAGTAAAGTAGCACTTCTCTTATATGCTTTGTGTCCTGCCTCGTCTGCCGTTGTAACAAAGGTAAGATTGGCATCATACATAGCTCTTTTATTTAGTTCCTGCAGTTGATGCCCTAACATAACCAACGCAATGTCTTCTTTATATTCTTTTTGAAATTCTCTGGCAATCTCCAAGAAAGAGGTTCCCTTTTCGTATTCGTACGTCTTACCTTTAATTGTCAGTTTTACCTTTTCTGCCATAACAATACCCCATTTCTATTTTGTTTATATGTACCAGAATGGTTCCTGATTCATAGCCGATAAAATCTCTATCCCTGGAAGCTCTCTTTGCAAAAAGTTTGTGATATAAGGTACAAAAATCTTCTCTAAACCATAATGCCCCCCATCAATAATAGCAATGCCTTTTGCCACTGCATCAATTCCTTCATGGTGGTCAATATCCCCTGTAATCAATACATCTGCTCCTGATTTCACTGCCTTGTCAATCACACTTTTTCCTGAGCCAGGACATATGGCTACTGTCTGTATGTTTCTTAAGGGTGCCCCAAAGATTTTTACCTGCTCCAAGGAAAATTCCTGCTTTATCAACTCTGCACATTGACTTAATGTCATTTCCTTAGGCAGAATACCAACTTTACCAATTCCCACTCTTTTCGTTTCTCCTTCATAAGTTACGTCCAATACACTTCTAGTGCTCAAACCCAATTTATCAGCAGCCAACTCTGCCATATGAGTCACATCAAAATTTGTATGCATAGCGTAGTAGGAAATATGGTTTTCCATCATTTTTACAATTCTTCTGCCAATGAAATCATCCGTTGTAATTCTCTTCATAGCTGAAAAAATCAAGGGATGATGGGTAACTATCATATCTGCCCCCATTAAAACAGCATCATCCACCACCTCATCGGTGGCATCTAACGCTACATAAATCTTTGAAACCTTCTGTTTTCTGCTTCCCAACAAAAGACCTACATTATCCCAGCTTTCTGCGTAAAAGCAAGGAGACAGGTCTTCTAGCATGTCAATTACCTGATTACATTCCAATTTCTTCACCTTCTCTATAATACGCCATTGCTTCCCTATTATGTGTCAACAACTCCTGAAGCTGTGCATATCTTTCTCTCTGACTTTCGGTATTCTTTCCCGACAATCTATCCAATAGCTCGAGATATTTGTTTTCCTCTCTTTGCAGAAATTCCAACAGTACAGCATTTTTCTCTTCCAAAAGGCAAGGACCGTACAAAAATTCACATTCCTTTTTGCAATTCATGGTCCCTGACTTCACCAGCATCATAGAATAATATTTTCCTTCCTCGAAAACCATATTCTCTTTTGTGATAACAAAGCCCTGTTCCTGTAAGAAATGTCGAACCTGTTCTATCTCCGATTGGGGTTGTAACACAAAAAAATCCAGTGCACGAAAAACTTCTAATTTGCTTTCTATAATGTTTACCATCAATGGTCCACCCATTCCTGCTATTACCACAGCCTGCACTTCACCTACAGCTAGTTTATCTGCTCCATTTGATAAACGCAAGCTGATTTTTTCCTGTAAACCGGATTCTTCTACATGCTCTCTTGCCCGTTCTAAAGGACCTTTATTGATATCCATTGCCACAGCCTTTTGAATCTTTTTGTGTTCCAACAGGTATATGGGGATATATCCATGATCTGTTCCAATGTCAGCCAGGGAATCACACTCCTGAACCAACATTGCAACAGCTCCTAATCTTTTTGATAATTCCATAGTGCCTAGTATATTCTCCTAATCAAGATAGTCCTTTAACTTGCGGCTTCTGCTTGGATGACGCAATTTTCTAAGGGCCTTTGCTTCAATCTGACGAATACGTTCTCTTGTTACCTTAAACTCCTTACCTACTTCTTCCAAAGTTCTGGCACGTCCATCATCCAGACCAAAACGAAGTCTCAATACCTTCTGTTCTCTGTCTGTCAATGTATCCAGAACCTCTGAAAGCTGTTCTTTCAGCAACGTAAATGCTGCTGCATCTGCAGGTACCGGCACATTGTCATCCTGAATAAAATCACCTAAATGGCTGTCTTCTTCCTCCCCAATTGGAGTTTCTAAGGATACCGGTTCCTGAGAAATTTTCAATATTTCCCGAACTCTGTCCACAGGCATATTCATAACCTCAGCAATTTCTTCTGGGAATGGTTCCCTTCCCTTTTCCTGTAATAACTGTCTGGATACGCGAATCAGTTTATTGATAGTCTCCACCATATGCACCGGAATACGGATAGTTCTTGCCTGATCAGCAATTGCCCTTGTGATTGCCTGACGAATCCACCAGGTTGCGTAGGTTGAAAATTTGTATCCCTTACGGTAATCGAACTTTTCCACAGCCTTAATCAATCCCAAATTTCCTTCCTGAATCAAATCCAAAAACAGCATACCACGTCCTACATAACGCTTTGCAATAGAAACTACCAGTCGAAGATTGGCCTCTGCCAGCTTTTTCTTAGCTTCTTCATCTCCTAATTCCATTCTCTTTGCCAAATCAATTTCTTCCTCAGCACTTAACAATGGAACCTTTCCAATTTCCTTCAGATACATACGCACAGGATCTTCAATACTGACACCATCCGGAACTGAAAGATCAATATTTTCTACATCTACCTCATCCTCTTCATCTAATAAGATTTCGCTATCGTCATCATCGTCATCTGTGATACGCAAAACGTCAATATTTTTGGATTCAAGCATTTCCAAAATCATTTCAAATTGTTCTGCATTCAAAGACATATCCTGAAAGAAATCGCTAATTTCCTGATATTCCAGCACATTTTTCTTCTTTTGGGCAATAGATAAAAGCTCCTTTAATTTTTCTCTAAACTTTTCCATTGTGTTCTCATCCATGATTGTATTGTCCTCCATAACTATTGTTATCATCGCTATAACTTAATGTGTATTTTCTCTAATTCCTGTAAAACGCTCTTTGCTTTCAGAATATTTTGTAGTCCCTGCATGTCTGTTGGGTCTAACTCTTTCGTGTGATATTCCAGACTTTCTTTTTTTACCCGGATTACCACGTCCCGAATAGCCTTCTCTTCCAAATTTTGTTCCAAATCTTCTAATTTGGTGTGAAAAAGTGTAGCAGCCTCCTGCTGTTCTTCCTGACTTTCAAACAAATCTAATATTTTCGCCGGATTGACCTCTCCTGCTTCTAGCTGTGCAAATAAATGTTCTGCAACTTTTTTATAGGTACCTTCTTTAAAATCACTTACAAAAATATATTTTTTTATTTGATGGTAAACATCTGGGAATTCAATAAGCCAGGTCAGTAATAATCTCTGGGCTTTTGCCTCCTCTTTTGTCCTTCCCTTTTTACGAAGTTCTTCATCCCTTTTTCCAGTTTGTTCCTTTACCGGATCTAATTGCAGTCCGATTCTTTTTACGAGATTCCTTAAACTCTCCTTGCTGACAAAGTACTTTTCTGCCATGGCATCCAAATAATTGTTGCGTTCAATTTCTTCTTCGAAATTTAACAATCGGCTTGCCATCTCATTCATAAATCTGGTTTTTCCTTCCGGATCCTTTAAATCGAATTCCTTCTCCAATACGGATATTTCGTGAAAGAAAGCATTTTCTGCATTTTTGATTCTCTCCTCAAATGCCTCCTTCCCCATATTTTTGATAAATTCATCAGGGTCCTTATAGGGATCCATATGAATTACCTTGACCCTCAGACCAGCCTCTTTACATATAGGTATGGCTCTTAATCCGGCTTTTATACCTGCATTATCGCTGTCATAGCAAAGATATACTTCTTTTGTATATCTTTTTAGCAGACTTGCGTGCCCCGACGTAAATGCTGTTCCCAACGATGCCACGGCGTTGTCAAATCCTGCCTGATGCATAGCTATCACATCCATATAGCCTTCACAAATAATCATAAAGTCCTTTCTGGATGTTCTTGCTCGATTTAGTCCATACAAATTTCTGCTCTTTTCAAAGATTTTTGTCTCTGGAGAATTAAGATACTTAGGCTCTCCGTCTCCCATCACACGGCCACCGAATCCAATCACCTTACTGTTTACATCCATGATGGGAAACATGACACGATTAAAAAACTTGTCATAAACTCCCCGCCTTTCGTCAAATGTAAACAAACCACACTCTTTTAGCAATTCATCCGGATAACCTTCCTTTTTCAAATACTGATACAATTCATCTTTGTATTTTCCTGCATAGCCCAATCCGAAATTTTTCATGGTATCCTGGGACAATTCTCTCTGCACCAGATAATCAAGACCTGTTTTGCCTTCCGGTTGTCTCAGCTTATAGTAATAAAAATATGCTGCCTTTTTATTCACTTCTAAAAGCTGTTTTCTTAAACCAGCTTTTTTTCTGGCCTCTTCATCATAATTACCTTCCGGCAATTCTACTCCTGCTCGTTCTGCCAGAGATTTCACTGCTTCCACAAACTCAAAATTCTCATATTTCATGACAAAGGTGTACACATTTCCCCCTGCCCCACATCCAAAACAATAATACATCTGTTTGGATGGAGAAACAGAAAAGGAGGGGGTCTTCTCATTATGAAACGGACATAATCCCACATAGGAGCTGCCTCTTTTCTTCAGTTTTACATAGCCCGAAATCACATCCACAATGTCATTTTTATTCCGAACTTCTTCTATTATCTCTTCACTGTAAAACATGTGTACCCTTTCTCTCAAAAACATAACGATAGTTCAGCCCTCAGACCAACTGTTACATAATTTTAATTTCAAATTCTGAATCTTGAATTTCCGATTTTGAGTTTCCTCCAATTACTTGTATCGGAGTTTATAGGAGTTTTCCTTACCCATAACATTGGATTCTCATTGCCATTGGCTAAGCATCCTCTATCCCACAATATCAGTAATATCTACTTTCTGCCTTGAAGCAATATGTTTGTTGATATAAGCTTCCATCATCTGAAGATTATCCCTCAGACTAATCAGACACGGAATCGCTTTTTCGCTGGATATGGTAATCATGTCTACCTGACATAGTTCGTCATACAATCTGCTGATTCCTTTCTGAATCAGTTCTAATTGCTCTACATTGACATATTTTCCCTCGTTTTTTCTGATATCCAGCTCGAATTCCAACGCCAACAAAATCCCTGCATCTCTCGGGTCCCCTTTCCCTTCTTTTTCCTTTGCCTTAATTTCATCCATCATTCTTTGAATATTTTCTACTGACAAATCCTTAAATTTTCTTTCCATATCAGCTTCCGCCCTTCCATTATTAATATAGTAGTGATAGTTTTGTTCTTTATTTAGTTAAAATACACTAAATCGTCTTCTAATTTTTCTGATGTTTCAATTTTTTCTGCATAGAGCACAGGTCCTTCCCCATTGTACTCTTTTTGATATTCACAACCCACTTCTGCCGTAATATAAATCCAATCTCTCATCTGATATGGTGCTATCATCGCCGGCTCGCATTTACATACAAATCCTATAAAACTCACATCATCTGCACAACAGGTCATAGCAAATCTTCCCGGCACAAAACATCCCCTGGGAAGTTTTGGAGACTTGTACACAATGGCACGGAATCTCACTTTCTTTCCTTTATACTTCTGTGGATTATCTGCTGCATCTAAATACCACAATCCGTAATCTTCATCCTCCAGTTCAATAACCGGTGCATTGATATCAAATGGTAATTCCTCTTCCATCTCTGTATCCGGCATACCATCTTCCGATTCAAAATAAATCTGAGCCCTTCTGTTAACTGCCTTGACACTCTTACGCAATGCCTGTTTTTTTGTTTCTTTATTACAACGATTAAAGATAATCATATCTGCATTGGTAAATTGAGACATCATCAAAGAACGCATGTTATTTAGATACAATTCAAAGGTAGGTGCCGCGACAGTGGTAATCACCTGCACAATCTGCCATCTCTTTGGCAGATTATTTTCTCCAAACACCTCAGTAGTCCACATGCCGTTATACTCTATCATAATTCTTTTTGGCTTATAATTTCTCTGGCATTCTCTAAAAAAATCTAAGGTCAATTCTTCCTTATCCTCTACCTGAACCAAATTGACTTTTTTCTTTTCCAGTTCTTCCTTATCATACTCTATTTCACCATCTTCACAGGCAATCAGTAAAATAGATTCCCCGTTAACAAACTCTTCATCCTCCAGGGTATCTTTGATAAATGAAGTTTTTCCACTCTCCAAAAATCCTAAAAATACATATACTGGTATCTCTAACATTATTTCAGCCTTTCTATTTTATACTTATATTTGTTGGTTTTTTCTCTTTTTAGAACCAATGCATTTCTACACTACACAATAACTATATTCCAAATAATTTCTCTATTTTTTCCGTTGCCAGATTGGTTCCAATAACGCAAAGTCTTCCTGTCACGTCTGCTGCCCCAGTTCTCACCTCAAATTCTCCCGGCACCAAATCAAAGTGAATCCAGCTTCCATCTTCTGCCGGCAGAATTCCCTTCGCTCTAAGAATCATTCCATACTCATTGTCATTTGCAAGTTTCTCTAACATTCCTTTTAAAGCGCCAGCTTCAAATTTATGTGGTGTTTCTGTACCCCAGCTGGTAAATATATCATCCGCATGATGATGTCCATGATGATGTTCGTGTCCACAACACTCATGACCTTCTTCATGATGATGGTGCTCATGGTCATGGCCACAGCACTCATGACCTTCTTCGTCATGGTGATGGTCATGGTCACAGCATTCATGACCTTCTTCGTCATGGTGATGGTGATGATGCTCATGGTCATGGCCACAGCTTTCATGACCTTCTTCATTGTGATGATGGTGGTGTCCACACTCTGGACAAATCTCCTCCTTCATCATTTCATCCAGCAAAGAGTGTTCCTGCTCCATTGCCTGAAGAATACGAGCTCCATCTAAATTTTCCCAAGGTGTTGTGATAATAGTAGCTTTCTCGTTATGCTCTTTGATTGCTGCTACACATTTGTCCAATTTTTCCATAGACATTTTCTGAGTACGGCTTAACACAATGGTCTTTGCACTTTCAATCTGGTTATTGAAAAATTCTCCAAAATTCTTCATGTACATTGCAGCCTTAGTTGCATCCACTACTGCTGTTGCACTGTTTAAGCATATTTCTACATCTTCATTTACCCCCTGCACTGCCTTGATGACATCGGATAATTTTCCAACACCTGATGGTTCTATAATAACACGGTCTGGATGATAGGTGTTAAGCACTTCCTTTAATGACTTTCCAAAATCTCCCACCAGGGAACAACAGATACACCCAGAATTCATTTCTGTAACCTGCACGCCTGCTTCCTTTAGGAAACCTCCATCGATACCGATTTCTCCAAATTCGTTTTCAATCAAAACCAATTTTTCATTTGCCAGAGAATCCTCAATCAATTTTTTAATCAATGTGGTTTTTCCAGCACCTAAAAATCCTGAAATAATATCTATTTTTGTCATTGTCATTCCATCCTTTCCTACGACATTTTATTTCTTATTTATATCATCGGGTTTTCGCAATACTTTATTATAACTCCTTTTACAATTTTTTTCAAGATTATAAGAAGAGAAATAGAAAAAAGAAGTCTAAATTTTAGACTCCTTGGAAGTATGCGGGAGATGGGACTTGAACCCACACGACGTTGCCATCACTAGATCCTTAGTCTAGCCTGTCTGCCAATTCCAGCACTCCCGCCTATTCAATTTGTTGCCTCAACAGCACATTTGACATCTTACCACATTTCCTCATGTGTGTCAACACTTTTTTCGTAACAGTTCAGCATTTGGCTGAACTGTTACCTTTTTTCAGTAAATGCGGAAGATGGGACTTGAACCCACACGGCGTTGCCACCACAAGAACCTGAATCTTGCTCGTCTGCCAATTCCGACACTTCCGCACAACCGAAGTATATCTTATCAATTAAATAATATTTTGTCAAGGTATTTTTTAAATTTTTTTATTGTATTTTTTTAATTTTTTTATTGTTTTATTGTCATCTATTTTTAATATATTTTCCAAGCCAATATATTTCAGCCAATGAATTACTCTTAGCACTACTACATATAGTTATACCTTTTTTCATTGTTCACCATTATATATGCCATTTGGACATCAGATTCTGTAAACGTATAAAGAGAAAACAACACAGGCACTTAACATTTTAAGTACCTGTGTTGTTGTATTTCTGATTGTTTTATATTCTATTCTTTCTAATCCACCACAAAAATAGATGTTTTCTCTGCTAATTCATCGGCAACCTTCTCTGCCTCATCAGTATTACCCAAGACATTACCCGAGTTTTCTGAAACTACTACTATTTTTTGTGCAATATTTGTAGTACCCTGAGCACATTCGGTAGAGGCTAAACTTACTTCACTGATAGAATTTTGTACACTGTCAATAGATGCAAGTAACTCTTCTGAAGTAGCACTCAAATCTGTTACCATAGCATTTAGTGTATTGGCATCTTCATTATAAGAATCTGCCATCTTTTCAAAGTCATCAAAGCTTTTTACAATATCCTGAGACACAAAATCCAATAACTTTGTAGCATCCCCTGCCAAATCTTTCACTGCAATCATAACATTTCCGGTAACATCCTGAATATGCGTAACCATTGTCTTTGACTGTTCTGCCAAATTTCTGATTTCATCTGCTACCACTGCAAAGCCTTTTCCTGCCTCCCCGGCTCTTGCCGCTTCAATGGATGCATTTAACGCCAATAAATTGGTCTGGGAAGTAATTCCCATAATACCTTCCGCCAATGCACTGATTTCTTCCACAACTTTCGCCTGCTGCAATGCCTGATTAAGACTACTTTCAATCTCTGTCCTGACATCTGTTACGTACTGCTTTTGTTCTGTGGTCTGTTTCTTAATATTTGCAGCACGCCCATATATCTCTATGGCCTGCTCTGCGCCTTCCTGGGCGCGAACAGCAATGTTTTTGGCAGCTTCATCAATCTCCTGAGCGATAATAGCAATTTGCTCAGAGGATGCTGCTGTTTCTTCTGAGGAAGCAGCCAATTCCTGGGTAGTAGCTGAAACATCCGTAATTTCATCATTTAATTTATTTACGCTACCTTTAATACCATCCACAATATCATCCAGTACCAATGCCCGTTCCTTCACTTCACCAATCAATACCTGCATCTTTCCACGCATACTTTCCACAGAATTTGCAAGCATTCCAAAGTCATCCTTCTGTTTCAATAGTTTTTCTGGAAATTTGTGAGTAAAATCACCGTTGGAGATATGCTTAATATTCTCAACAATCAGTTTCAGCGACTTTACGATTTCACCTGAAATTCTCAATACAATCACTACTATAATCACAAAAAATATCAAAATCCCCAGAACCAGACTTATTAGGTTTCCCGTAAATGTTTTTTGAGCTTCCATTTTTGCTTCATTCACAACATCATCAATATAGTCTGTATAATTTCCAGTACCTACCACCCAGTCAAAAGGTTCAAAGTACTTACTATAAGAACGCTTGGGAGAAGGTTCTGTCTCCCCTTCTTTCGGAAATACATAATCAACAAATCCCCCATCTTCCTGTTGACCTACTGTAATAATCTCTTTTACCATCTGATATCCATTAGAATCCACGACTTCCATACGGTTTGTCCCTTCGGTATCACTTCCCAACAAAACCACATTAACTCCATCACTTTGGTCAATCCAGAAATAGCCCCCATCCGAATAGCGCAACGCACGAACCTGAGTAGCAGCCAATTCTTTTGCTTCATCCAGTGAATATTTTCCCGCCTCATATTCTGAGTTAATCTGGTCGAGTAAAGAAATAACACAATTTACCTGCTGTTTAATGTTGCTGTCATAATTTGAACGGATCGATGTCTCTAAATCTTTTATTTCCGCATTTTGGATTGCATTCATATAATATGCGGATAATGTGATGCTTAAAAGAGCCAAAATGACAACGCACAAGACTAATAACAACATTTTAACTTTTACTTTCAAATTACTCATAGAGATTCCTCCTTGTCCTAACATAATATACTTGTATATCGGACAATTTGTATAAAAAAGTAATAGTATTTCAGAAAATTATATGCAAATCACTGATTTTTATGATGACTAAAAAAGTAGTTTCTCCACTTTTTCCTCTAACAAATATCCCATGTACCCGGCTGCAATTCCTGCAATCATTCCACCAAGAATATCCGTAGGATAGTGCACATATAAATACATTCTTGAAAAAGCTATGGAAACAGCCACAACCAGTGCCACTTTCCACAGCCGTTTTTCTCCTGCAAAATAAATTTTTTATCTTCTTTGACGCTCCTTCATCCAACCTTCTATATCAGCGACTGGCTAAAATCATACAGTGGCGCTGTTTCTTTATGGCGATATTCATGTTTTTCATAATATCCGATTAGTGTTTCCTCCTCATCCCTCAGTGCAACCATATAGACATCTTTGTTTTCCTTCTCGTTATAGTATGTATAAATCATATTGTTTTTCTCACTCTTTCCAAACCAGGATACCACCTCTTCTATGATTTCCTTTGATTTTTCATTGTGGCAATCCATAAGGCTTTTTCCTATCAGTTCCTTACCACCACGCTTCTCATAACGTTTTAGGGCTACGGGATTCATATAAATTATTTTGTGGTCTAAATCACAAATCACCACAGAAGCTCTGTCCATATCAATTATGCTCTTCATATATTTTGATAGTTCCATACCATTTCCTCTCCTTACATTTATTCACTTAACAGCTATCGTCAAACTCTTTCATAATCTTTAGTGAAGTTTTACTTTGGTATCCCCTTAGGTGGTAAGGTTTCAATTGCCACAATAATCCTCAAATTCGGCGTATATGTAGTCTTGTATCGGGTCGCATTTTCCTTATTCCATTCAACATCCCGCCACTCGTTGTAAGGATGGGCAGCATCAAGTTCAAAATCAAGATAGTCCGGCACATAAATTTTATCCCACAAATTGTCATTGCCAATCTCATAGTAACTTGTGAATCTGCACTTCGACTCTTTTGAAGTCTTCCACAAGCTAGCCCTCTCATAATCCTCTGGATGCAGATGCACTTCTTCCGTTTTATATTTTCCCGCCTGAATGTCCTCACACTCCTGTTCAAACTTTTTTACGGTTTCAAATGGTTTTTCATATGCTATAAAAGCACAATCTAATATCAATACCAGCCACATACAAACTATAACTATCTGTACCGTTTGTTTTCTTACCATAACACGTTCTGACAATGTAAGGCTGGCAAGTTTACTTGAAAATACCATTGCCATTGCATAAATGGAAACCGCCATTACAAGAATGGTTGCTGTAAGGTACAAACAAATCGCAAACCACCCCCAACGACTATAACCTAAATGAACTTATTGGTTCGCAAAAATGTAATCTATTACACCTTTCCAACCAAACCCTTCAGCTGAATCTCCCCAATAAGCCTCCGTTGTTTCGTCCAAATCTTTGACATTTCTTATTTCTTACCTTGCCAAAACTATATGACATCCTCTGCATCTATTCTTATTATACGGCGAATAAGACTGTAATCGTTATCCGGTTCTGTGTCCATATCATTTTGTTCGTCATATTTTTCATACATGGAAGTAAAATATGGAGAACAAGGCAGATATCCCATAACCGGACCCATGCCGCCACAAATATTACAACCGCCATCACCACCCTTGGTAGAAAATTTATCCGCTTTTACTATTTCGGATTTATAGGGGTTGTATGCAATGGATAAGCCGAAAAAATTAGGTTCTTCCATATCATAAGGCGTATTTTTATTTTCTTCATCCTCAAAATGATAAAGATGCATGGAAAAATCAAAACTGTCTCCCCATGGAAATAGGGTTCGGCATCCACCGCCACAAAGATATTCCCATTCATCAGCAGTTGGCAAGGAAAATCCCTGTTCTTTCAAAGAATCCAGTAACTGTCTGTAAGTGGTGTGATGGCATAAATCTGCCACCCATTTATCCTCTATGCGGGTAAAACGAACAGCACCTACAATATTAAGACCAGAATATTCCCCGGCTTTTTCCAAGGATTCCATCCATTCTTTGTTTCCCGTAATCCGGGGATCTTCTATATCCACGCGCTCATAGCCAAATTCCTGTAATTTCCGCTCAACCAACATGGGACCAATTTTCACCTGACGCACCGGACTTGTATAGGTGCGTATAAATTCTTCCACGGTACCGTCATATTCAAACTCTTCAAATGCCTCCATGATTTCATTCCGGGTGCATTCATCCATTCCTTCTGAAAAGTCATTCCATCCCAACGTAACCATGTCCCCAGGAACAAACACAAACTCGCTGCCTTCATATTCAAATATGGCACTATCTGTACATTGTCCCCAGCGGGAAAATGTTGTCAATTCTTTCAGATTCATGTGGTATTTTTCTCCGATTCCAGCAAACATACTCTGTTTCTCAGATATGGAAAGATGTTCATATGTACCACGCATTAAAATATTCTTCATACTTTTATCACCTATCGCTTTCTTTAAATTGTCCTTATAAGGTTTGTACCTGTGCAGACAGCGCCTGTAATATCATCATCCACATAAACATTACATTCTGTTTTTATCCACCTGGAATATATATTATGTATGACTGCCACTCCCATTTCACCACTTTCGATTTTTATAAGTGTACTCTTCTCCCTTTTTGTGGAAACGAAAGCTGTAATTTTTCTTCTCTCAAAGGAATGATCAATCATCGGAATATCTATGATATCACCAATTCTAATTGTCTCCCCTTCCTCAGCCATAAGATGGATGTGTATTTCTGTTTGGTCATAGGCTGATGTTGCCGCCATTGTAATTTTCATTAATTCTCTCCTGTCTTACTTCTACTTAATTGTAATAAACAATCGTTTCACAACTTTTATATCACTCCGCCACCCGATAATGCCCCACAACTTTCCCCCAGGTTTCTAAAATATCTTCTTCATAGGATGCCTGCATGGGATTGGCATGATGAAGTACGAAGGGAATTCCTTTTTTATTTCTGTGTTCTGCAATAATCCCAATATGATTAGCCCATATGACAATATCCCCTGCCTGCCATTCCTGAATTACGTTGATATCTGTTGTTAGAGATATGGCTGTGTGCTGAAAATATATATCCAAATTTCTTACCCTTCTAAAATCTATATATGGATCTGCCTGTTCTATCTGATAATCTTCGGGGGAGCTTAAAATATCCTGATTTACAAGCCACATAAGGTCATATCCTGCACCTTTCATGGCATTGGCCACCACATCTGTACACACACCATATTCATCATTTGAATAACCGGTTTGTGGATAATATTTGCTTTTATAATTTGGCTTTGTATCCAGATATTCCTGTGCAGAATTCAAAATATCTGTCTGGTCATCCACTCCATCCCTGTCCTGATCCTTTTGGCTGACATATGCTTCTATGCCAAAATCTTTGTTGGTGTATTTCTTATGTGGTATATAGTTAAAACGGTATAAGATATAAATTCCTACCAACAATATAATGGGAATTGCTATATAAAATAATCTTTTCTTTTTTGCCTTCATACTATGCCCCCTTGTCTACCACAAAATTTTACATCATATACAGTATTTTTTCAATTGTATCTATTTAGAGCTGCTGAACAGATACAAAAAAATTACAACCTACAGAGCGTAGAGTTACGTTAAACAACCGGTGCAATAAACACAAAAAAGGGCGATATTCTCGCCCTTTTCTAATATAAATATCTATTGCAAAACCTCACAAAGTATGGAATCCTCCACCAGTATTTTTTTTGCCATTTCCCTATATTTCTCTTCATGTATATACGTATGGCGGTAGGGTTTCATGGAAGGTGCCAGATCTATGGCTTTTACAAACTCTTCCCTGCTCATTTTCAAGGATGCAGCGTAATCAAAAAATCCGGTATCCGTAAATATCTTACGGATTCGCTTTACTCTATGCTCCTGTACCATACTCATCAGGTAGGTAGCCAGCCCCACCTGTACGCCATGTAACTGCGGCTGTTTTGATATCTTGTCAAGAGCATGGGAAATCAGATGCTCACTGCCACTAGAAGGTGCTGAATTACCTGCAATCTCATTTGCGATACCACTTAACGCCAAAGAATCCACCAGCTCCCTTAAAAATAATTCATCCTTGATGCTATTGCTCTCGAAGGTGGTACGCACGAAACTGTTCACTGCTTTCTTGGCAATCATCATGGCAAAATCATTCAGCGTACCGTACCCCTGACTATCCTCATACTTCCAATCATACAAAGCTGTAATCTTTGCCACCAAATCCCCGATTCCTGAATATATAAATTTGTCTGGGGCACTTTTGATTACCCCGGTATCCACTATAATTCCATATGCCATTCTAGCCGGTACTGAAGTTCTTTTTCCATCCACTACCAAAGATGCACTTGCACTGGAAAATCCATCGCTGGAAGCAGAAGTGGGCACACTGATAAACGGTAGTTTTCTAAGATATGCAGCGTATTTTGCCACATCAATGACTTTTCCTCCGCCAATACCAATAATTGCCTGAACCTTAGAATTAATAGAAAAGGCCAATGCCACAATATCATCAATATCAATGGAATCCAATTCTTTCTTATCCCATACCTGTATGCTATATTTATCCAGTGAGTCCATTACCCTGTCACCAAACATGTCAATGAGCCCATTTCCAAAATACACCACCACATTTTCCAGACCGTTTTCTTTCAAATATCTCCCAATTTCATCTAATGTGTCATTTCCCACCTTTAAGATAGATGGTATTGCTATCGTGCTACTTACAGCTTGTCCCATACTATTCTTCCATTCCTTCCATAATTGCTGCCATTAGCTTATCGTCTCTGGCCTGATTAATTCTACTCAACACATCTGCCGCATAACTGTCTGTTGGTTCCGGCACGATAGGCTCTCCAAAAGCATTCAGTTTTTCTGCTGTCTCAGCCTTCTCAGTTTTCTCTTCCACCGGTTTCTCCAACTCTAAGGGCAGATATATTTCATCATTTTCGTCCCCAATAATATTCTTATGCATATCATAGTTGCAGTTATACCACTTGATAATATTCTTTTGCTCCTTACGATTACGGATATCAATTAAATCTTCCATACCAATCCCTCCTAATCACAATACTCTTCAAAAAAAGCAATCTGTACTTCTTTGGGAGTTTCCCTCATAAATATGGTCAGTTTCTGCAATAGCTGTACATATTCCTGCAGCAAAGTATCTGTTTTTTCATGTATCAACTGGACATTTCCATCTTTTCCGGCAAACTCCATCTCCTTTGCATGAGCGGATAAATCAATGGCCCCTATGGATGCCGCAGAGCTTTTCAGACCATGAACTGCAATAATATAGTCTGTCCAGTTTTCTGCCTTATAATTTTGTTTGATCAGAGGAAGTTTCTTCCTTCCCTCCCGTACAAATACCTCCACCACATTTTGATATAACTCTGCACTGCCCCCACAGCTTTCTATCCCTGTCTTTACCTCGATTTCCTTTGGATAATTTACACTCATTTTTTCCCGCCTCCAAATCTATCATAATAATTTTTGCACAAATAGCTACGTTTCTTCTATAAATATTTTAACATTTTTACATAAAAACCGCAACACGTTTCCACAATTAGTATAATCCAGTTACCTTTGTGTAATATTCTTTTGGAACATAACCTCTGATAAAAATTCCTCCGTCCCGGTAATCTTCCTCCAGCAGACTTCCGTACTTTCTCACCAGCTGTATGATTCCGGTTTCTGTGTAGGGTACTAAGCGCTCCACATACATTTGTTTCTCATGCAGAAACTCTTCCAATAATTTTTTTATCTCCTGGAAGCCTCTTTGCACTCTTGCCGAAATCAACAAAGTCTTCTTTGCACGGAGATCTTTGCATTCTACAGCGATTCCTTCTCTTTCCAATTCTTCCAGTTTGTCCACCTTATTAAACAGAGTATATACCGGTTTATCTCCAACTTCCAAGGCTTCTAAGGTTTCATATACCGTTTCCATCTGAGATTCCATCTGTGGATTGGAACAATCTACCACATGGAAGATTAAGTCCGCATATTTTGCCTCTTCCAAGGTACTCTTAAACGCATCCACCAGATGATGGGGCAATTTTCTAATAAACCC
The DNA here is from genome assembly GCA_045119215.1 of Lachnospiraceae bacterium. Taxonomy (GTDB): domain Bacteria; phylum Bacillota; class Clostridia; order Lachnospirales; family Lachnospiraceae; genus RUG11237. Next base: position 33,657 of record JBGVDD010000284.1, read on the forward strand.
AACGGTATCTGTAAGCATAACCTGCTCTTTGTTATCCAGTTCCAACATTCTTGTAGTAGGGTCTAAGGTTGCGAATAATTTATCTTCCTCCAACACCTTAGCACCCGTCAAAGCATTTAACAATGTAGATTTTCCTGCATTGGTATATCCCACAATCGCCACCACAGGCTGGGTGCTCTCCATTCTCTGTTTTCTCACCACTTCTCTATGGCGTTTCACCTCATTTAATTCTCTGTTTAGCTGTGCGATTCTATCTTTCACCAAACGCCTGTCCATCTCCAATTTCTTTTCTCCTGGTCCTCTGGTACCGATTCCTCCACCCAGACGGGAGAGAGAACTTCTAAGTCCCACCAGACGAGCCAGGCGATATTTTAACTGTGCCAATTCCACCTGTATCTTTCCTTCCGATGTCATGGCCCGGCTGGCAAAGATATCCAGAATAATCAAGGTACGATCCATCACCTTGGTATCTAATTCCATTTCCAGATTGTGAAGCTGGGCCGGGGATAATTCGTCATCGCAAATAACTCCTGTAGCCTGCGTTTGAAAAATCAATTCCTTAACTTCCTCTATTTTTCCTTTCCCGATGTAAGTTTTTTGGTGAATCATTTCCCTGTTCTGAATCACTTTACCTACCGTTATTGCACCTGCTGTCTTTGCCAACTCCTCCAATTCGTCTACGCACTCTTTCGTCTCCTTCTCATCCCCAGTATTTACAGCAATTAGAATAACTTTTTCCTGTAATTCTTCAATATTCTCCATAGATTTCCTTTCATCATCATTTATTTATATTTTGAAAAAACCCCCAGAAATCAATTCTGAGGGTCCTTTGTGTTTTATACTAGCCTAGGCCAACTTAGATTTTGCAAGCTCTGCAAGTGTTGCAAATCCTGCTGCGTCATTTACTGCCATTTCAGCAAGCATTTTTCTGTTTACTTCTACTCCAGCAAGCTTTAATCCATACATAAATTTGCTGTATGATAATCCATTGATTCTTGCTGCTGCATTGATACGCGCAATCCATAACTGTCTGAACTGACGTTTTCTTTCTTTTCTACCTGCGTATGAGCTTGTTAACGCTCTCATTACAGACTGCTTTGCAACTCTGTACTGCTTAGAACGTGCTCCTCTGTAACCCTTAGCTAACTTTAAAACTCTTTTATGTTTTGCCTTAGCGTTCATTCCGCCTTTAATTCTTGCCATTTCTTCTTTCCTCCTATATTAGATGTATGGTAAAATCTTCTTCATTGTCTTAACGTTTGTTGCATCTGTCATAGCTGGCTTTCTAAGATTTCTCTTTCTCTTAGTAGACTTCTTAGTTAAGATATGGCGCTTATAAGCTTTATTTCTTTTTAATTTACCTGTACCTGTTGCTTTGAAACGCTTTGCAGCGGCTCTTTTTGTTTTCATTTTTGGCATTTTAATATTCCTCCTATACTAACTTTCTATAATAAATTGTAATTCTCCAGCCCCTTTGAGACATCTGAAGTATTACATTTAATAACTAACGTTTTTCTGATAAAAACATCATAATACTTCTACCTTCTAATTTTGCAGGCTTTTCAATCACGGCCACATCTGCCAACTGTTCTGCAAAATCATCCAGGATATGTTTACTCTGCTGCATGTGAGCCATTTCTCTACCACGGAAACGTAAAGTAACTTTTACTCTGTCTCCCTTTGCAATGAATTTTCTCGCAGCATTTACTTTTGTACGCAAGTCATTTTCTTCAATATTTGGAGATAAACGAACTTCCTTCACATCAATAACTTTCTGTTTTTTCTTGGCTTCTTTTTCCTTTCTAGCCAACTCATATCTGTACTTACCGTAATCGATAATCTTGCAAACAGGTGGTTTTGCTGTTGGAGCAATCTTTACCAAATCAAGATCTGCCTCTTTTGCCAACATATATGCTTCCTTGGCTGACATAACACCTAACTGTTCGCCATCTTCCCCAATTACACGTACTTCTTTGTCTCTAATTTGTTCGTTAATCATTAATTCGCTAATAACTGTGCACCTCCATCATATTTTGAAAATAACAAATTCTTATTCTTAAACAACAAAAAAGCAGATAACAAAATTATCCACTTCTCACATTGTAACAGTCCTCTGTTTCAATATTAACACTTAGTCGCCCTTGCGCTAAGGTGAGAGTGAATCCTCTACTTTGTTTTGCCTTTTGTTCCTAAGAACCTTTGTATAATATCACAGTATATTTTCTTTGTCAATATTTTTTTGATAATTTGCTGTTTTTTTGATAATTTGCTGTTTTTTGCACATACTTTTATAGAATTCATTATAAAGGAGGATTTTTTTATGACAAACTTAACCTGTAATGCCCATTGTTGTTCTTACAACAAAGATAATCTTTGCTCCCGCGGGGATATATTAGTCACTGGCACCGATGCCAGCCGTCCTGCCCAGACGGAATGCAGCAGCTTTATTGGCGCTGGCAGAGATTGTTACTGCAATGCTTCTTCCTGTGGCAAAGAATCTATTTCCATTTCTTGTGAAGCAATCAATTGCATTCACAATCAGGACCGCAACTGTACTGCAAACCATGTGGGAATCAATGGCAGCAAAGCTCACTCCAGCTGTGAAACTGAATGTTCCAGCTTCCAGAAAAGATAATTGCCAATTAAATGTATGCGTGGGGAATACTCCACGCATATTGTTTATTGATTTTATCTTAAAAAAATGTTAGGATTCTCCTAGATATTATATAAAAATAAGGAGATTTCAACCAATGATTAATTTTATTACCAAAGTTCAGTCTTATGGCTTAGAACGATTGGAAACATCTGTTTTATACATAAAAACATTCTTTAAATGGCTCTTTCTCTCTGTCATCATGGGCATTGTCTGCGGAATTGCCGGCACACTCTTCCACTATTCTGTAGACTTTGCCACCCAGATGCGAACCTCTTATCCCTATCTTATTTTCCTACTTCCACTTGCAGGAATTTTTATCGTATTTCTCTACCGCTTTTGTGGAATCAAAGAAGATAAAGGGACAAATGCTGTACTTAAATCCGTCACTTCCTCTGAAAAATTGCCACCTCAGATGGGTTTTTTAATCTTCATTGCAACGTTTCTGACCCATTTTACCGGTGGTTCTGCCGGACGAGAAGGAGCAGCATTACAAATTGGCGGAAGTATAGCAGCTGTATTTGATAAACTATTTCATTTTACAGAGGAAGACAAAAGAATACTTACCATGTGCGGCATGAGTGGACTATTCTCTGCTCTTTTCAATACTCCTATTACCGCTGCTGTCTTTTCTTTAGAAGCAATCAAAGTAGGAAATATATTTTACGGAGCACTGATTCCCTGTCTCATGTCCTCCGCAGTAGCTTTTGTATTTTCCCATTATTTTAATATTCGTCCATTAAGCTATCGAATTGCAGGATTTCCCGCTATTCGGCCGGACACCATCGTAAAGGTAGTGATTTTTTCTGTATTATGTGCACTGGTTGCCATATTATTTTGTATTGCCATGAAGCAGAGCTCAAATTTATTCAAGAAATATTTAAAAAATCCCTACCTACGTATATTAACCGGTTCCATTTTGATTATAGTATTGACTTACATTTTTGACACAACAGATTACAACGGTGCCGGAATGGACATCATTGCCGCAGCCATTCACGGAGAAGCCAGACCAGAAGCCTTTATATTAAAAATCATATTTACAGCTATTACTCTGGGTTCTGGTTTTAAAGGAGGGGAAATTGTTCCGGTATTCTTCATCGGATCCACTTTCGGTTGCTTTGCCGGCTCACTTCTTGGGCTGGAGCCTGGATTTGCCGCTGCCTTGGGGTTAACTTCCGTATTTTGTGCCTGCGTCAATGCCCCGCTTGCCTCAATTTTTCTCGGTGTAGAATTATTTGGGTCAACAGATATTCTACTATATGCTATTGTCTGTGCTGTCAGTTATACATTATCCGGAAAATACAGTTTATACAGTAGTCAGCAGTTTTTATACTCAAAAAAAAGTCCGGGATATTTATTAGAACATCATCATAAATCGGTTTTATGATTTAAAGCAGAAGGGGTTGAAAAATATTCAAAAGGGATGGCAAAAGCCATCCCTTTCATATTGCATTTATTCTTATTTTAAACTAAGCGTTCTTTCCGCAACACTTCTTATACTTTAATCCACTTCCACATGGGCATGGATCATTACGTCCCACCTTAGGTCCCTTTACAATAGTTCCTGATGCCTTCTGTTCTCTGTATAACTGTTTCTTCTCCTGAGCTGTGAAGATTTTATCCCACTGTGGAAGCTCATATAACCAATCAGCCTTAGCATCTACCATATTCTTATATAACAATGCATTGTCAAAATCAAGGCTTACCACGGTATCTTCTTCCATAGTTTCAATATCATTTGGCTGTTTCAAGCTGTCGTTGATACCATCTAAGAACCCTGTCATATTAAATACATCTGTTCCGTATTTTTCTGCAAGTTCCTTTACGGTTCCACTTACTGCCTCCTCTGGATTCTCCAGAAGCTTTTCATAAATTCCCTTTTCCAATAAAAAATACGTACTCCAGAATTTCTGTAATGTTCCTTTGTCTGTATTTTCGTTATAAGCTACTTTACGCCATTCTTCTAATAATGCCATATTTTTACCACCTTTATCTCATTTATTTTTTCATAAAGCACCCATCTTATTTTTATTTATTTTGATGCTTTTGTCAATACTTATTTTACATTTTTCGTGTATCTTTCTGATTTCTTTATTTTTACCGTTCGAACTGCAGAGTAATTTCCATATATTTTTTTTCCATCTACTACGGTATAACTTCTGACACGGAAATAATAACGCACCCCTGGAATCAGCTTCTTTACCATCACATTTGTAGCTTTATTATTTTTTATTATCTTTTTCTTTTTATCCACCACAAACTTCTTATCTTGAGCATATTCCACCTGATATCCTGTACATTCTGTACGCTTTGTCCAACTTATTGTTGCCGTACTGTCTTTGGTGGTAATTTTCTTTATCGAAGCTGTTCTAGGATATATTGTAAATTTCTTTTTAATAGTTCCTGTATAATTATTTTTTCCGGTAATCTGAACAGTTGCCCAGCCCACCTTCCTATGGTTTCTCAGTATCTTAATATAATCTTTACCTTGAATCAAAATTTTTCCGTCCAAACTGACCACTACATAAGGACTTCTTGATTTTCCTGTATATTTATACCTGGTTCCCATAGTTATCTTAGAATTTTTTAGATTCTTAGGAGCAATAGTAAATTTAAGACGCCTAATTCCCTGGTAGTTTCCCACTCCTTCTATCTGTATTTCACCTATCCCGGCATTTTGGTTATTGTAATACCTGACAATATAATCCTGACCCTTTTTCAAAACCACGGATACATTCTCCTGTGGTTCCATTTTATTGACATCTTTAGGCGTTTCTGCGGTCACGTAAGTTTTTTCTCCAAAAATTACTTTCACTTCCGGTTCTATAGGCTTTTGTGTATATTGAAATTCTTTCTGATATGAAACATCCAAATCCATTACACTTTTTTTCCTGATTGTAAATTCCAAAGTTCTAAAACCTGTATAGTTTCCCATGCCTATAATTTCAATAGTCGCTATCCCCGCGTCTCGATTATCTTTATAAACAAGACTATAATCTCTTCCCTCCTCCAAGCTTTTACCGAAACTGCTCATTACAAGCTCCGGTTTGATTTCCTGTCCGGAATAGACCTGTTCAGGAATCGATTCTATATCTACCCATTTAATGTCCTGTGGTTCTATGTCAAATTCCAAAGTCCGCTGACCTGTGTAATTTCCAACACCATCAATTTTTGCCCATGCTTTTCCCTTATCCAGATTATTTCCAAAAGTAACTTCATAATCACGACCGGCAAATACTGCTAAGTATGCATCTGTAACAAAGATATCCGGCATCACCCAAAAGCCTGTATACACCTGGGCAGGTATTTCTTCTACCAAAAGTGCTTCAACATTTCTTGGAAGAATACGAAAATTCCAAGTACATTCTCCCGAAAAATTTCCTCTCCCTTTTACTACAATTTTACCTACACCTGCATTCACATTATCAAGATACTCTAATACATAATCCCTGTCTTGTTTTAAATGAAATTCTCCAACAGATAATGAAATCTGGGGTTCTATTTTTACTCCCTGATACAGATATTCCTCTTGATATGTTGCTTCCACCTTCTTAATAGGACATTTCATAACATTGTATTCTAGGGTTTGTGTTCCTGTATAATTACCTTTCCCAGTAATCACCACCTTTGCTTTTCCTACCTTCATATTATCCGTATAAGATACCTGATAATCCTCCCCTTCTGTCAATACCGTATTGTCGTGGGATAATTTTAAGTTTTGGAAGGTTTCCTTTCCAGTATAGTATACGTCTTTTATCCCCTTTATTTCTACATTTTCCAGATTTCTAGGAACAATTTTAAAGCTCTTACTGATAATGCCTGAATAATTCCCCTGTAAAATCACTTCGACTTTTCCAAATCCTGGTTGTGTATTTGTAGAAAAAGCCAATGAATAATCTGAACCCTGAACCAATCGTTTGTTATCTTCAAACACTCTGATTTCCGGTTTTATTTCTCTTGCTGTATACTCCTGATTGGCAATTGCATCCACTGTAACAAAATCTTTGTTTTTTACATTTATCACGAAGTTTTTTTCTATGGTTCCCTTATAATTTCCAGTTCCTGAAATTATTACCTTTGCCGTTCCTGCATTTATGTTATTTTCATAATTTACCTGATAATCTTTATCCCTTACCAGCCCATAATCCAGCTCTGTATCATACACTGACACATCAGGCTTTTTGGGTTCCCCGGAATAAAGACTGTCCTCAATATCATCTACCCGAAAATTTATGATAGACCTTGGTTCGATTACAAAAGTTTCCACTGATTCCTTTCCGTAATTTCCCATACCCTTAATATTGATTTTTGCAATCCCTGCATTTATATTATCTTCATAAGAAAAAGTATAATCCACATTATTTTGCAGTACACTACTTCCATCCTCTAAGATCACTTCTGGGGTCATAGCCTGTCCTGTATATACCACGTTGGAAATCGGTTTCATCACCACTTTTCCAATGTGTTTTGGCTCGATATCAAAATATCTTACTGTACTACCTGTATAGTTCCTCTGCCCGATAATTTGCACTTTTGCCTGTCCAATTTTAAAGTTATCACTATAATTTGTCACATAGTCTGTCCCATAGTTTAGTTCATTTCCCATATATGATAAATTTAACTTTGGAGTTACCGCATTACCTGTATATACCTGACTGTGTATTTCTCCAATTTCAATTTCTGCTATATTCATCGGAGCAATCTTAAATTCCTTTGTTACAATTCCGTCATAGATTCCCAGACCTTTGATTTTTATGGTTGCAGTACCTGCATTTACATTATTCAGATACTGCACTTCATAATCAACAGATTCCGTCATTTCTGTTACACCATCCAAAACCTTAATCTGTGGTGTAATGGGACTTCCAGTGTATACCAGGTCTTTGATTTGTTCCACTGTTACGAAAGTCATATCCTTAAAACTTCCAGTGGTTTCAACTTTAAATTCTACCGTTTCCCCCTTTTTTATTTCATACTTATAACCAGCAGCATAAGCCACATCCAAAAATCTTAAAACCCCTTTTTCATCTAATGTCCCATTGGTCAGTTGGGATACTTTTTCCAATTCAAGCAAGTTTTCCTGCCCCAAATTTACAATGGGAGTATCCACTATTCTTTTGTTATTTTCACAATACAATTCTTTTAACATGGAGTTTTCAGATACATCAAGGGAAAGCAACTGATTATTATTTACATTTAGTTCCACCAGCTGTTTATTATTCCTTACATCCAACCAGGTTAATTTATTATCTTTACAATTTAATGTGCTTAATGGAGTACATTTTTGCAAATGTAATTCTGTAATTTGATTACTATTACATTTAACATACTGCAGTCTTTCACATCCGCTGATATCCAGGGATGATATACTATTATCATTACACTCTAGTCTCTTTAGCTGCTTATTATCTTTTAGTTCCAACACAACAATATCATTTTCCCCGCAATACAATTCTTCCAGTGCTGTATTGCTTTTCACATTCAAGGAATCCAAGCTACACTGATAACACGTCAGCACCTTCAACTTTGGATTATTTCGAAGATTCAAAGTGTTAAGGCTTAAATTGTTGCTGCAATCTAATTCAGTCAATTCTTTCATAAACTGAACCGATAACTCTGACAGATTGTTTCCACTACAATCCAGTTCTTTTAACTTTGAACAACCAACCATTTTTAATTCGTCCATTCCGTTCTTACTACATTTTAAGGTTGCCAATTCCACATTTTTACTTAAATCCAATTCTGATATCTGATTTTTAGAGCATTCCAACTGGGTTAATTTTGAATTTCCACTTAAGTCTAATGAAGATAGATTATTATCTGAGCAAAGCAAAATTTCCAGATTATTAAATTTTTCTATTCCACTCAAAGTCCCAATGGATTGCCCCGTAACGTCAATTATTCGCACATTATTTATTTCACTGTCTGTCATATACCCATTGCCATCCGAGTCACAGGATGCCTTTAAATATTCTACAAAATTAGAATCTTCCACCAAATCTTCAATCTTTGTTCCTGGTATTTTCGTAGGTGTAGGAGGACTCACTTCATCATTTTCCTCACTATCCTCCTTCGGCAGCGGCTCTGTTACATTTAGCTCCTCTTTGCTGTATACTTCTATAACATCCCCCGTAACAACATTAGAAAAAAGCATAACTCCCGTCAACATAGTTGCCAGAAATCTCTTAATATATTGTTTCTTCATAAACGGTTTCCCCTTTCTATTTTTCATACGGTTTGAATTATAACTTTATATATGTATATCGGATTTATTTTCTAATAAGCTTAGTATATTTTCCATGTTGAAAATCACTTAAATACTCGCTATAATATATTTGTATGGAATCACAAAAAAGAAAGGTGGATACTATGGAATTATCACAGAAAGACAAAGAAACTATCCTTTTACGTGTCAATCAGTATGCAGACCAGGTACTTCCTGAAAAGGATCCTTCAAAAGTACCAATTCGTGTACAATTAGAAAAGCTGAAACCGGAAATGGAAAAATTGGCAGAGGAATACAAAATGTCAATTGAAGACATTTTCATCACCTATATGGATATGAACACAGATACCGTTGCCAAAGCCGAAGCCAAATTACAATCAGATTTAAATCTGGACACTATAGATTTTCCACTATAGAAGAACGCCCTGCTTCAAATGAAGCGGGCGTTTTTGTTTACATATTTACTGCTCTTTTTCTACCTTAAACCAGCTAATTGCCTCTTGAAGTTCTGAAGCATTTTCCCCTAATTCCAGTGCAGCCTGATTTAGAGAATTTGCAGCCTGAAGCTGATTTTCTGCTGCCGATTGTACTTCTGCCGACGCTGCGGCCGTCTCTGTCAATCCTGCTGAAATATTCTCAATAGCCTTCAAGGTTACATCTTTGGCCTGTTGGATACTCTCTACTCCACTGCCGATTTCCTCAATACTTTCCGTAAGTCCTTCTACATGCTTTCCAATTGCTCGAAATACCTGTACTGTTTCTTTTAAGGACTCCTCCTGAGAAGTCACAATCTCTTCTGCTTCCCTGGCATTTTTTACAGTTTCCTGAGTACGAGATTGAATTCCATCAATAATTTTTTCAATTTGATGAGATGCCTCCATGGACTGTTCAGCCAATTTTCTGATTTCTTGTGCTACAACCGCAAATCCTCTTCCGGATTCTCCTGCTCTAGCCGCCTCAATAGATGCATTTAAAGAAAGCAAATTGGTCTGAGATGCAATTTCATTGATAGTTTCTGTAATACCACCAATTGACTTTGATGCACTCTGTAAGTCTTGAATATTTTCAATGACAGTTTTGGTAATTTCTGTAGTAGCCTTTGCCTTCTGGTTTAATGCTTCAACAGTTCCAATTCCTGAATTAACAGTGCTTTTCGTAGTTTCTGCAAATTCTGCAATTCTATCAGTTCCCCTGTTAACATATTGAATTTTTTCTGAAAGCCCACCCATTTTCAACAAGCAACTTTCAGCATCATGGGCCTGATCTGTAATTCCAATCTCAATATGCTCAATTGCTTTGGTAATGTCCTCTGCTGACTCCACAAACTGCTCCGATGCGGCAGCCACCGAAGTTGCTGAATCTGTCACCTTGACAGCCACATTCGTGGACTTTCCAATCAACTTTTTAAAGCTTCCAATCATCTCTGTAATATGTTGATTTAATTTTCTAAACTCATCTTTTTTACGTGTAACAGCTTTTACTGTCAAATCTCCAGATGCTGCCTCTTGCAAAGTAGTATTAATCCCACTGATTTCTCCCCCGATACTTCGAGAAAGAATCATACCTACAACGATAGCCATAATCATTGCAATAATAACTGTGATAATGGTCATATTCCGGATATTAGAAGCCTGTTTCATAATTTCCTTTTCTGGAATTGCCAGTGCCAGCATACTACCAGTATCTCCTATAGATACACTAACAAACATATATTCTTTACCCTGCAGTTTAATATTCTTGTTTGTCAATGCCTCCTCAGATGCCAATGCTTCTTCATAAATTTCAGTGCCATAAAATTGTGTTTCTTCTTGTTGTCCTTCTCCTCCCAATTCTCGTCCATCCGGGGTGATAAATACAAAGATTGCACCATCCGGCAGTTCCACATTTGAGATAAGATTCTGAATAACTTCCATCTTTACATCCATGGTAGCAATCCCCACCGGTTTCATTCGATTACTGATAATCGCTCTGCTTACTGCAATTGCATAGTCCGACGAGTCCGTCTTTAGCCTCTGGTCAATAAATTCATGATAACCGGTCCATACACTCTTACCTTTCGCATCTATGACCTTCTGTGCTTCTTCTGTTTCAGACCACTTTGCAAAATCATCAGAGGAAAAACTTCCTTCTGTACTCAAACTATTTCCGTAAGATGCTACCACATTTACCATATAAATATTTTTATCAGAAAGAGTATTTCCCTTTAAAGTCTTCTGAATTGTGGCAAAATTACTGGCTTCTTCGGCTGCCTTTTTGCTATATTTACCGCTGTAATAATCCACCAAGACCGTATCGTTGGTAAATTCCTGTAACTTATTCTCTAAATTAGATAGCAATAAGTCGCAATACTCTCCTGCTTTTTGTACTGTGTTTACCATAGACTCCTTATAACTTGATATAATCGTTTTTGATGCTCTCTGATAAGAGGACACTCCAAGAAACACTATCAAAACCACTGGAATCATAAATGCAAAAGTTAATTTCACACGAATTCCAAACATTTTTGCCAAAGTCGGATAATGATTTAATAAATTATCCAGCTTTTTGTCAAATGCTGTGGGCTTTTTTATAGATTTCGCCAAGCTCTTTGTATTGAACTTTTTTAGAAAATCTTTATTCTTCCCTAATGCTAATCCCTTTTTCTGTCTTACCACTTGTTCTGACTTTTCTTTTTTCCTAAACTTTAGTTTTTTCTTTGGCTTATCACCTGACGTTCCTACTCCTGCTTTTTCTTTTGCTCTCCTCCTTAATTTGATTCCAACCTTTTCCTTCACTCCACCTTTCATATCTGCCACCTGCCTTTTGCTATAGTAGTCCCCCTTTTCTTTCTCCACCTTTATGTATACAACATTATTATATCATTTGTATAAGTTTTTTACAACATAAACTTATTTTTTATGCATAAATCACGTAACAATTTCAGCCCATTAAAAATGCATCTACGATGCATGGGGCTGAAATTTCGCGCAATATCATTCTTGGCGCATAGCTTAACAGCAAGTGTTAAGCTTGCGTCTGTA
>JBGVDD010000285.1:0-7324 GCA_045119215.1 Lachnospiraceae bacterium
TTGTGGGAATGGATGTATAGCGTGTGATATGCAGGGGAAGTTTTGAATAATCCCACCAATAAAAATGACAGGTCTTTTCCACCAACGTTCCAAGTAGGATTTCACCCACGCAGACACAGACAAACACCATGAGAAAATAAAACACTCCTTTTACAACCTTATTCCGAATACTCAGCTTCTTTCCCAGTAACATCAGCTGACTGGGGGTTCCGAATAAGATATGAATGGCTACAACGGCAAGTCCGTATCCAATCAAAAACGGAAGACACATATTTCGATTATCTATATACCCCTTTGTCAAACAAAGCCAAAGATTTTCCACCACAAATCCTAAAAAGGATACCGTGACAATCAACATAAAAAGCGCTGCTAACTCTACTGTCTTCATGTTTCCTCACTCTCTTTCTTCTTGTATGTTTTCTTACATTTCTTACTATGTTTACACCACTTTCACGCCTAAAATCACCACCCCGATTAGAACAAGCACCACCCCATTAAACCTACTCCATTATTTTCTACCTCCTACATATGCTTCCATATTTTTATTCAATGCTATAATGTTCTGTTTCATATCTTCTATCTGCTTTTGTGAGAACCCCTGAAGAGCCGTTTTGTAAAAAATCTCCTGTGCCCTCCTCCTTAACTTCGTCTTCCACTATTATAATACCATTTTTTTCCTATATATGTGATATCCATATTTCCAGGATACCTGATTTGGTGAACTTATACTTCTGTACTTTTGTCATTTAAATTCCATGTGTTATCTATTGTAGCAAAATATAGCCCAAAAGAAAAGCACCGGAAATACCACCCCGGACAAAATACCTGTTTGAAGATTATGATGAAAAACTTCGGAAACCATACCAACTACAGTAGGTCCTGCGAAACATCCAACATCCCCTGCCAACGCAAGGAATGCAAACATTGCAGTGCCACCTTTTGCCACGGAAGCTGCCGCCTTACTAAAAACCCCCGGCCACATAATGCCAACGGATAAACCACACAATGCACAGCCTAGAAAACCAACCAAAGGACTTGGCCCAAGGGAAATACAAAGATATGCAATAATACACAAAATACTGCTACCAGTCATAAAGTGATCCAGGTCAATTCGTTCTCCATACTTTCCATAAAACGCTCTGGCACTGCCCATCAAAAGAGAAAACAGCATGGGGCCTGCCAAATCACCTATGGTCTTACTTACCCCCAACCCCATCTCCGCAAATGTGGATGCCCACTGACTCACTGCCTGTTCGCTTGCTCCGGCACATATCATCATTAACATTAGCACCCAAAATATCTTCTTACGAAAGAGTTGTCCTACTGTGAGTCCTCTATCCTCTTTGTCCACCAAAGAGGCAATAGGCACTCTTGTAAAAAAAATCATATTGGCAAAAGGAATCATTGCCCAAATGCAAGCCAGAATCTTCCAATTTTTAATTCCAAAAAGCTGAAAAAAAGCTGTGGATACCAGCACTACTGCCACATGCCCCCAACAGTAAAAGGAATGCAATAGACTCATAGCTTTTTCTTTATTTTTTGTAGGGCACGCTTCCACTATAGGACTTACCAATACCTCTAACAACCCGCCACCCACTGCATATATAACAACGGAAATCAACAGTCCTGCAAAAGCGCTTCCACAGATTTGGGGCAAAATGGCCAGACAAACCAATCCAGTCATTGCACAAAAATGGGCAATCATCACAGATGCACGATAGCCTATTCTGTCAATGAAAGTTACCGACATAATATCCACCAACAGCTGTAATCCAAAATTAAATGTTATGAGCAACGTAATCTGTGTCATAGGGATACCATAAGTGTTATGAAACGTCAGAAAAAGAAGAGGAACGAAATTATTTACAATCGCCTGCACAATATATGCAATAAAACAGGCATAGATTGTTTTATTATAACTCTTATCCACGATAAACTCCTCCATTCTTTCTAACGAACTCCATGTCTTTTTTCCTACTCATAGTCTTTGCATCCATATCTTTTTCTTGAATATTACCAATGAAATGATGACACGTATACACTCTTCCATAGATAGAAGGAAATAGACTGCTGCAATAGGTAGATGTAAAACAAAAGCTGCCAAAAATCCAAGAGGTACACCAAAAATCCATGTGCCAATCAGGTCAATTACCATTACATAAGTTGTCCTGCCTCCACTCCTTAAAATTCCGCCTAAAATCATGTTTTGTACTTTTACAGGTGCAACCAAAGCATATGCTATCAGCAGATGTCTGGTCATCATTCTTACGTCATCTTCTACTGCAAAAATCATTACATAATATTTATTGAATACTACGACCAATACTGACAGCAGAACAGAACCCAAAAGCCCTGTATACATAAGCCTTTTAGAATCCTGATACCCGCTCTTTGGACGGTCTGCCCCTAGACGCTTGCCAATCATCACTCCTGCTGCCTGCGCCACACCACTTAATGCTCCTATTACCAATGCCTGCAAAGGATTCGTTAATGTCATGGCAGCAAAAGCTTTTGTTCCCACATGACCGTAAATGGACGCATATACATTTTCTCCAAGACTCCAGAAAAATTCACACACCAGCAGTGGCATTAAAATAGCCAGATATTGTTTTCTTTGCTCTTTGTTTGTTCCAAGCCCAAATGGAATCTTCCATGAATGCTTTCGTTTCAAAAAGAAAAATAAACCAACGGTAATCATACAGCCTAATAACTGCGCAATCACAGACGCCCATGCAGCCCCTCTCACACCCATAGCTTTAAAACCAGCTTTTCCAAATATCAGTACATAATTTAAGACAGTATTTGCTATACTGGCAAAAATGCTGGCATATAAAGGTATCTTTGCTGCCTGAACGCACCTAAGATACGCTGAAAAAACTGATGTAACTGCCACAGGCAAAAAACTGAGGGCGTAGATTCTAAGGTATTCTACTCCTTTTTGTACTGTGACATCATCCTTTGTATATAACCCTAAAATCTGGGATGGCAGAAACATACTCATTGAAGTAAACACTGCCACCAATATCAAAGACACAGCTAAATTTGTATAAAAGCTTCTGCCCACTTCTTTTGTATCTTTCTTCCCTATGTACTGTGCAATCATGATGCCCGCCACAGATGCAACTGCAGCAATTACCACTGAGTAAATGGACGCAAACTTTCCACCAAGCCCGATTCCTGCAATACTGATACTTCCAAGCTGTCCCGTCATAATCTGATCAACTACAGAAAATGAAGATTGCATCAGACATTGCAACGTTACAGGGACTGCAATTTGAAGCAATTCTTTTTTAAATTCTTTTTGAGATTCTCTGTTTTCCATTTTATTATCTCTCCATTCGTTTCATCAATTCATATTACGTATCTGTTCAGAACTACCGAACAGATACGTTAAATCGGGCAATGCTTACGCATGCAAAATTGCCCGATTTTTGTAAAATGCACATTTTCTTACGGTTTCAGCAGTAAATGCTGAAACCTGTACTGAATAGTTACCATATTACTATAATAAAATGAACTACAGAAAACCGCAAAGGTTAAACGCATAACCCTTTACAAAATTTAACCACTTATTTTGTGCATTTATATATCTCTCACACTATCCCTCTCTATTAAAGTCACAGGCAACATTACATTTTCACCCCTGGCTCCTTGGTTCAATTCTTTTAACATCTTAAGTGCTAAGGCAGCCCTTTCCTTATAATCTTGCTCTATGGTGGTAAGAGGCGGTACAAATCTTTCGCACTCCCTCACATTATCAAACCCCACCACCGACATATCCTCGGGAACGGACATTCCCTCGCTTTTGAGAAACTGAATAAAATCCATTGCATAATAATCAGATACTGCGAAAACTGCTGAATATTTTTTTATTTCTTCTAAATGTTCCCTGTAAAAAGCATTGCGTACTTCCTGCTCCATAGGAATCACCATAAGCTTGGCATCCACAAGTTCACTTTTTAATCCCATAAACCTTTCCATATCCATGCAAATATTATTATCCGATATGCAGAGTACCTGACTGTGTCCCTTGCTTTTCAGATAACGTCCAACCTGCACTCCGCCATCAAAATGGTCCACTGTAATATTTACGAGATGCTCAATACTTTCCATATACCCATCATAAACTACAAAGGGAATATGCATCTGTTCCCTGAGTTTCTTATAATCCTGTTCACAAAACCCCATCATTACCATGCCCTCCATATTCCACATGGAAGCAAATTTAGGAATCTGATTCCATTGATCCGTAATTTTCAGCATAAGAAATTTCCCCGCCTGTTCTATTTCTTTTGCCAATGCATTCACGGATGCAGAAATAAACTGATCCTCTAAGGTATGTCCATTATATTTTTCATGGTCGTTGACAACCACCCCAATAATCTTAGAATCGTTCTGTGCCAGAAGTACCCCTGCCATACTGGGAATATACTGCCGTTTTTCCAAAAGCTGTTGAACACGTTTCACCGTCTCATCCGATATTTTCTTTGTCTTCCCATGGATAACATTAGATACGGTAGCCGTACTCACTCCCAACTCTTCTGCAATATCAACAATCCTTACTCTTTGATTTTCCATATCAGCAATCCTCT
Source organism: Lachnospiraceae bacterium (assembly GCA_045119215.1). Classification (GTDB taxonomy): domain Bacteria; phylum Bacillota; class Clostridia; order Lachnospirales; family Lachnospiraceae; genus RUG11237. The sequence goes on from JBGVDD010000285.1 coordinate 4,593, forward strand.
CTTTATTCTATCCGACAAACCCCTGAGGAGCCCGGTCAATTGAGGTTTATTTATCCCTTTTCTTTATAGATGTATATACCAAAACAGGTATTGCACAAATATCTAATACACCCATAATTCTTACAATTACATCAGGCAATTCTATATTAACCAAATTACAAACTGCCCAAATAACTGTTATAACAGATATTGTGATAAGGCTTAAGCTCCATAATCTCGTATACTTTTTGTCCATCATTTCACCTCCAAAATTCAAAAACTAATACCCGGGAGTTTGACAGTTGTATTTCAAAAAACATACCTGAAACACTTATAAACTCTGGGTTTCATCTGTCAAATATTTTGTTTTAATATATAGTATTTTGGTAATGTTTTGCATTTTTTCATTTCTTGGTGTAAAATATTTATTAAGGATTAAATCTATAGGCTAAACGATCTCAATAGTCTATAAGTCCAGTGTTTCTAAAGAATTCTAGATAATTAAAAAAATACTATAGTTCAAAACAGCGATACAAGTTGCTACGAAGCCCGTAAATAAAGGACTTACAGCAACTTTTTACATTTCCAACTGTCAAAGACGGGATCATATTCATTACAAAATAATTGCACGCTGAATTAACGGATGTTTAAAACGCATAGCCAGCTCATTGATATCCATATTTCCGTACTCTTTCATCACTTTTCCCATTGCCTTCATAGACATACCTAACTTCATATAATCAATAAGATTCATGGCATCAAAAGGTTTTTCAACTGGAACAGTCATAGTTTCTGCCATAGAAACATATTTCATTAATTTATTGATTTCTTTTTCATCCTCTAGAGATAGTGCTAACATTTCCTTTTTATGCAATTCTACCCCATCCCCCAATGCACCAATTTCTTTCCAAAGTTCATGCAATGCACTTCCTGGTCTTGTTCCTGTAAGCCAATGAATGCAATTATCAATAAAATATCCTTCCCGCTTCCATCCGATACATTGTCCTCCCGGCAAGGCATTCTTTTCATATATTTCTGTTTTAAAACCATTCTTCTGTAATAGCACTCCTGCTGTCAATCCAGCGATTCCACCGCCAATAATTACCACCTTTTTCATATATACCTCACTATTTCTTTCTCACAATATCCACAATCCACTCTGAGTCCGGTAACCCAATCTCCTGATTCATATATTTTTTCACATACTCTTTTTTTGAAAATTGATGGAATTGCAGGATATTCCTCTTCTGTCAGACTACTCATATGTCCTCTCTCCTTCATTCAACAATCTTATCTTTAAATTGTAAGTATCTATCCCAAACACTTTTGACAATATCTTCTTTCATATTCTCCAGTTCACTCATCCCTACCCATTTAGCGTCAACCACTTCTTCTGGTTGAAGACTAAGCTTTACATCATCTGTAAGTTGAACCAAATATGTGTACATTATACATTGATGCCCTGCCATTATTGACTTGCCCAGATATATCAATTCTTCTTCTGAAACCTTTATTCCTGTCTCTTCCTGTAATTCTCTTCTAGCTCCATCTATACCGCTTTCTCCTTTGATAACAGCCCCTCCACTGCATTCCCATTTTAATCCCCATTCTTTATTGGGATGTCGCTGAGTCAATAAAATTTTCCCATCTTTGCTTTTTGTCCAAATATCAACAGCTATATGATACATTCCTTGAGGGATAAGTATATTGGTTCCTCTTTCAATCACAATACCAGTTTTATTTCCATCTATATCAACTAATTCCCATAATTCATCCATAATATAAATCCCCTTTAAAATAAAATCTACTATTATCCTAAATACTCGTTGCTATAATTCATCCACATGATTACCAACAATAACAATGAATGTTACTGTACAGACGCAAACTTAACACATGCTGTTAAGCTATGCGCCAAGAATGATATTGCACCAATAGATTGATGAATAAGTATAATTTTTTCGGTTATACTTGAAATTACCTATTGCATATGTTATATTATGCGTAGGCAAAGCGATAGAAGCAGTCCAATGTGACATGCAAAACGAAATCCAGAGAGCTGCAACTCTCTGGATTTCTTGTCATTTATGGTTGACCATACCCAGGATAGTTACCGACTACTCATCTTCGTCTAACCATTTGCAAATGTAATAGGCAATTACACTCGCCATGACAGAGAGTATAAACGATAGAACCAATTCCAATATGACACCCCCTTCCTGTTGCCAGTATCGGGGCGGTAACGAACCAATTATATCATCATTATTCTATCTTGAAAACAACAATTTTCGACACATTTTTTTCTCATCTGGATTCTCCTCTATAGTATCCTTCTCCTTTTTTACTCAAATTTACTCCTTTATCATGGGTAGAAAATGACACTGCAAAGTCTTTCCACAATTTTCACATACTCTTTTTTTGAAAATTGATGGAATTGCAGGATATTCCTCTTCTGTACCACTGTAGAAAGTTGTATCATGTTCTATCATTGGCATGATAAATATACCATGATGTATTTGCCTACATTCCCGACACATCCACGTGTCACGAATAGAAACATGATAATATGTGCTTCCGTCTTTGTAGCAATTTATAGGTATCCATGCATATGTAATGTCAGTAACTTAACCTTTTTACTAATACTTTCTTTATCCAAGCTATTAACTTAAAGAATCAGGTGTTACGAAAATGAGTCAAAGATGTTGAAAAGGACATATTTAGATATTTAAAATTGAAATATTTTTGAATTTTGG
>JBGVDD010000286.1:0-2970 GCA_045119215.1 Lachnospiraceae bacterium
TCTATCAACTTTCTTTGCTGTATCATTTTGGTCATTTTGCAATATCTTTATGTTTTCTGTATTGCTTGAAATATCTTTTTCTAAAGCTTTATCTTTATTCTCTAGTGTTTCCTTAACATGAGCAATCTCATTAAAACAAGAAGATTCCTGTCTTGCCAAATCTTTTTCAAGATGTTCCACTTTCTCTAACAACGCACCTAACTCCATTCCTATTCCTAAATCAGGTGGTACGGAATTAGAACTGTTGCTTTGAGGTGAACTATTTGGGGAAGAAAGATTACCAAACAAATTCATATTTATCTTTGAGTGCTAATAAAATGACTGTTAATCCATTCCCAAATCTCACCAGGGCCAAAGCCATTAAAACTCCCTGGAAGAAGATTAACAACCATTGCGAGAATTTGCTCATTAGCTACAGGAGGTACAGAGTTTTCATTCTTATTAATTTCTTGAACAGAATGATTGGCTAGAGGTCTAAGTCCAGTTAAATTTAAAGCATCTCGTAATTCATTACTTAATCCGTTATAAGAAACTAAAGCATAATTTCTTTCTGCAGGGATCATTACATCGTTAGCATCAGGAACAGCAAAATGGATTCTTCTTACTAATTCCTCTGTTAATTCCTTGCTTTGTAAAGGCACAACCAAAAACACAGCCATATTTACACCTTATAACTTTTTTTATTTCAAATTCTATCGTGATGGATATTAACACAAAAATTAGTTAGAACTGAACTTACAGCTTAAGCTAAATTAAAAATGTTAATTAAATTACACAATAATTTTTACCTTATTGCATAAGAAAATAAGTTATTACCAAAAAATTTGAGAAAGAAAAATGCAAGTAGTGACAAGTGCGACAATTTTTGAAACTTCAGTCCAAGATTTTAGCATCCAAATATAACAGATAATAAGAACAGCTAAGCTTAAAACATTTAATACTATATGTTCATTTAGCCATATAAGCAGAAAATTATCTACAGGAGTAAACAACAAAGAAGCCAATCTGTATAGCAGCATAATGGGACACATATACAGTGAAATAATAATGCAGGCAATCACATTCTTAAAAAATTCAATCGGAAAAGAACCAACAGAATGAACTAATGCATTAGAAAAATATACATTCAGTAATGTAGCAAGGTATAGTATCAATAAAATAAAGAATATTTTATTCAATCTGTATTTGGCTAGAAAGCGCATCATATTTAATTACCTTTTGTTCCCATGAGGTCACTACCTTTGGCTGACTTCTTATGTAAAAATCAGCTCCTCTTTTATATTTTTGTCTAAATTCTCTAAAAAGAGAATCTCTTAATGAGTAATACCCCATATTATATATATTTTTTAATAACTGAAAAACCATAGGTTCTAACTTATCTAATGCATAAACCCACATTAGCACATCTTGTTCTTCACTAGACCAAGCTCCATATGATTTGTTATCATTAAAATCATAGTTATCTGCAATATATACGGCTAACGAGGAGATATTTATTGTATATTTATTATTACCGTCATATGTAACATTTCCCTTAGCCAAACAACGTAAACTAAAAGCCCCTAATCCAGCAAGCAATCCATTTTTACCAAATCCCATATAGCCAAAATCGCCCATAGATATATGAGTATTTAATTCATTAAGTAAAACTGTATCTAGTTCGTAGTATCTTGGAACACTCCTAGAGTTGAAATATAATCTATCAAAGTATTCCCATGGATTATCTATCTCAATTATAGTTCCTGATTCATTTATCGCCACATTATCGTCAAACACCGTATGATCAAAGTTTTTTACAGGCTCGTTAACATCCGGCCATTGATTCGCCTTTTTTAAACTATTTATTAGTTCTCTAACACCTTTTGGCTCATTTTCTTCATTCACAAAACAGAAACTAACCAGTTGATTATAAAAATCTTCTGTAATTGAGTATTCTCTTGCCCAATCTAAAGAAACAATAAACGGATCACTTGGATTATTTGCTTTTTCTAAATCATCACAAAGCCATTTTTTACTCTGTTCTGACAAGTACATCCATCCAGTATAATCTTTTTCTGACTCTCTATTTTTTTTTGCAATAGTAGCAGCTATGTTTGGAAGTTTACATATAATTTCATCCTCTTTAGATAACAACGGAGAACTGCAAATTACATTTTCCACACAGTTACACTTAAAGTCTAATGCTGATACAGCTTGACCGTTTACAGTCAATGAACTACCACCACCGTTGCCAATATTCACATTAGGAGAACCAACGGCAACAGAACCACCACATGAAACAGGATCACCAATTCGACCTGCAGCTTTTCCGTTTATAAAAACATGAGATGCACCTGCAGCAATATTTCCGACATGAGGTACATGTGCTGGGCATCCATGAGGGTTATAAGGATCACCTGCGCGCCCTGCAGGAATTCCATTTACAAATACATTAGGAGAACCGCTAGAAAGAGCTATAGGCGGACATGCATCATGTCCAGTGTTGTTGTCTCCTACACGTGTTGCTGCTGGCATATTGTCTCCTAGTTAATGTTAATGGTTGAACCTTGCAGAGTTAATGTTCCACCTGCAGTAATTGTGGTATCACCGCCTGATTGCATTGTGATATTGCCACTTGCAGTTATATTGGCATTGGTTGTATTGATATTGACTTCCTGTGGAGTAGTGATGTTAACTTTTGCCCTATCTGCATGAATATGAGTGCCTTCTATAACAACATCCAGTTCATGTGTAGCACGGTTATATGTAACAGTGGTTCCGTCTTTAAATTTTACTTTGCGTTCATCCTGATTAGCTGTAGGCCTTGCAACTTCAGGGGCATAAAAAGAACCTAAAACAAAACCATCCTCAATGCCTCCTGGTAAAAAAACGCATAAAACATCTTCTCCAACATCAGGCATATGAAAATCAGAATTATCTTTTGTATTAGGACATATTACTGGGAGTTCATGACTTACATCCCCATCATCA
>JBGVDD010000287.1:0-4027 GCA_045119215.1 Lachnospiraceae bacterium
CTGCATTTACCCCATTGCCGGAATCTTCTATAATCACACATTCATCTTTTGTGACTCCTAACTCCTTCATTGCCTTTTCAAAGATTTCTGGCGATGGCTTAGGATGAGTCACACTTTCTCCGCTGATTAATTTTTCAAAGCAATCCTGGATTCCAAGAAAATCTACCACTGCCTGTATTTCCTTTTGGGGAGAGGAAGAGGCAATGGCAAGCTTATACTGATTCTTATACAAATCCTGAATCAAAGACTTTATTCCCTTGATCTCTTCGTACCCTTCTGTCTTTATCAAATAAGCTATATTTTCTCTGATTTTTTCCCGTATGACTTCCGGGGATAAGGGCACCTTCAATTCATAACTTACGTATTCACATACTTTCTGGTGGGTACCACCGATAAATCCCTTATACTCCTCATAAGGAAATTCTATCCCATACTCCTGACACACCATAACATAAGCCTGATAGTGCTGAGGCTCACTGTTGATTATAACACCATCCATATCAAAGATTACTGCTTTTAACATCTATTTTTCTCCTCCTGTGTAACAGTTCAGCCACAGGCTAAACTGTTACGAAATCGGGCAATGCCGACAAATGCAAAATTGCCCGATTTTTGTTAAATTCACGTTTTCGCACGGTCAGCGCAGTGAATGCGCAAACCTGCCTGAACTGTTACTCTTCTGTAACTATGCATCCTCAAACTCCTTATGCCTGAATTCTAACATCACCATAACAACAGACACAATCCCTGCAGTGGCATCTGCCACCGGTCCCGCGTAAAGGACACCATCAATGCCCATAAACAGTGGCAGTATCAGAATCAATGGCAGTAGAAAAAGTGTCTGTCTGGTCAGTGCCAGAAACATACCCTTTACCGGTTTTCCAATAGCTGTAAAGAAATTAGAAGTAATGGGTTGTAAAAAGTTTACAAAGGTAAAGAACAAAAATACCCTAAAATAGCTGATGGCAAAACTGTAATACTGTTCACTTCCCTCTCCAAATAAGGAGATGATCTGCCTTGGCAGGAACTGAAATACCGAAAAGGCTGCCACAGATAAGGCTGCACCAATGGCAGTTGCCATTTTATATCCCTGCTTTACTCTCTGATACTTTGACGCCCCATAGTTAAAACTCACAATGGGCTGTAATCCCTGGGAAATACCTATAACAAAAGACATATATATCATATTTACTTTTGCTATAATACCGGAACAGGCAATGGGGATGGCCTCCCCATAAGAGGAAATTCCTCCATAGTACTTTAATGACTTGTTCATCACAATCTGCACCACCATCATGGCAAGCTGATTACTGCAAGGTGCCACTCCCAAAGAGGCAACCCGACTCACATATTGCTTTTTCGGTCTAAAGTGTTCTCTTTTTAAAGTAATCGTCTTAAAATGACAAAAGTAATTCACTGCCATTGCCGCTGCAACTACCTGTCCAATCACAGTTGCCCAGGCTGCCCCAGCCATACCAAATCCAAAACAACTTACAAACAAAAAGTCCAATACCGTATTTACCACTGCGCCAATCATATTACAAAGCATGGTCATTCTCGGACTTCCATCTGCACGAATCAGATGTCCCCCTCCCACTCCCAGAATCAAAACAGGAAAACCTAAGGCTGTGATTCTGGTATAAACTCTGGCATACTCTAACACATTTTCCGGGGAACCAAAAAACAAAAGCATAGGAGTCAAAAAGAGCTCTGCCACAATACAAAGAAGTGCCCCACAGCCTGTCATCATGGTAATAGCATTTCCAATATAAAAGGCCGCAGAATTTTTTTCTTCCCTTCCCATGGCAATGTTAAAGGCCGAGGCCCCGCCAATTCCAAACAAAAGGGCAATTGCCACACAGGATGTTGACAGGGGAAAGGCGATATTGGTAGCCGCATTCCCAAGCTCTCCCACATTCCTTCCGATAAAAAACTGGTCTACAATATTATACAGGGCAGACACCAGCATGGCTATTATGCTGGGCACAGCAAACTTTTGCAGTAAGCTGCCTACCGGCTGAACGCCCAATGGATTTTCCTTGTTCATTTGTTCTTCCTCTTTTCTGATGTTCTCTAATTTTCAACGTAACTGTTCAGAACCAATGAACAGTTACGTAAATCGGGCAATGCTTACGCATGCAAAATTGCCCGATTTTTGTAAAATCTACATTTTCTTACGGTGTCAGCAGTAAATGCTGACACCTGTACTGAATAGTTACTTTTCAACAATAAAAATATTACCATTCTCTGAGTTTCTCATCCAAGGTACAAAAGCTTCTTGGTATCTCTTTTCGTTCTTCCCCCTTTAAACCTCTTGTTTTTATTATTTCATCATAATATTTCGAAAATTCTTCCTTTGAAATTTCTTTTCCCTCGAAATAATAAGTGATGATTTCTTCCTGATATGTTTCATAGCGTATGCGCAAAATCTCCTTACACTTATCTTTTTCAAAGTGTAAGGTACACTCATCATTATCAGCGGCACCACTGCTTCCCCATATCATACCATCATCTGTCACATGTAACACCGACCGAAAGACAAAGCTATATGCATACACATTCCCACCCTGGTTATCCAGAATTTTCACCTGCACCTGGGATGCTCCCTCTCTACCTATATCAACAATCAGCTCATTTTCTCCGTCCATATCCACATCAAATACTATAAAACTCTGCCATTGCACAGGCACCTCTTCCATATCCTCTGTAATGAGTTTATAGCTTTCCTTCGTACATTCTTTTTTGCTTTCCACATCATAGAATAATTTTTCATTGCGCAGCACCTGTTGTATACTTTCAGGCAACAAGGTAAGATTCTCAGAATATTCCACCATATATTGATGGGTCTGCAATAGTTCTTCCTCTATCACTCCGTCTTTCATATCTATCCCCTGTTCTGCCACTGTATGAGCAATTTTTTCATCCAGACTCCCCTCTCCCCATGGTATTTGCGCTATGGTTCCATCTTCTCTTTCCTTTTCAAAGACTTCCTCAAATTCCATATCTGTCAGCTGTCTGCCTTCATACATCAAGTCTTCCTGGTCTGCTATCACTGTCTGTTCTAAGTCCTTCTCTCGAAACTTTACGGTATAAAGTATGATATCATTGCTATCTGTCCAACTTTTTATAGCTCCATCCTCATAAACATCCAGTACCAAACCATGAGGCAGCCGATAACCGTAGACCTTTCCATTTTGCTGGTCAAATACCCGGACGGTGGATTTCTCTTCTCCACCCACATGAACATTTAATTCTACCAGCAATTCCTGTTCCTTATCATTATCAATATCAAATACCAGATAAGAATCCCAATTGACCTCATCATATACCTTTTTTCCCGCTTTCAGCTGATAGCTGCTCTTATTATACTCTTTCTCATAATGCACATCATAAAAAGACTTGTCCTGATACACAACGTCCTGAATCTCCTGAGGCAGCTTATTTAAATCCCCAGTATCTGCCGATTTCAAAGCATTTTCCTTCTTCCCACATCCGGTGATACACAACAAAATAAATATACAACATATAAACCTGACTTTTCCCATGACGAAACCTCCCTTTTCCTTTATTTCTCAACACCTCACCTAACAAAGGTATTTTGACTCTTGTATCATTATATTCCCCCACATATAAAACCCATATATTTCTGCTTCCTTAATAAATTACCAGAAATATATGGGTCTCATACATGTATCACACAATGCCACCTTGTTTACTATTTTCTCTCTTTATTTCATCAATGTCAATAACCTTTTTATAAAAATATTACAGTACAAGTAACAGTTCAGCCATAGGCTAAACTGTTACCAGTACAATCATATAGTTTTTTAACTATCCCTTCATCCTACAACGCTTTTTGGTACAACTGCGCAATCTGTTCCTTAGTAAATTCTACCGGATGATTAGCAATGCTTGCAGCCGAAACCTTAAAGCAATTCTCTGTCATCCAAGGAATATCCTCTTTGGTAAGTCCCTGCTCTGATAAAGAGGTAGTTAAGTCCAATTTTTCTAACAAAGCACGTATGGT
>JBGVDD010000288.1:0-3999 GCA_045119215.1 Lachnospiraceae bacterium
CTGCTGTTCAAGGTCAGTATTTCTATCCTGCATGATTTTCATCTCCTTCTTTAAGTTTTCTAACTCTGTACGAAGCTGTGCTATGGTCTGCAATCCCTTATTGACTTCGTTCTGCTTGCCTTCAAGCTGTTCCGTAAATTCTCTGTTCTCCTTCTCCAGCTTTTCATTAAGAGAAGTAAGATTCTTTGCTACAGCTTCATCAAGGCGAATGGTTTCCATCTGTTTCAGCATCTTCTCGATTGCCTCATAATTCCCCGTATGGGACTGGACAGCCTCCGTAAGAGAACGAATTATTTCGGTAAGTTCCTTTGCCTGCTCCTTCTCAATCGGTTCCTTTGTTATCGTATCCTCAGAAACCGCTATTGCAGTCTGTACCTTGCCTAATGCAAGTCCAAATGCCTTTCTCATATCAAGAGCAGTATTTGTATCTGCCAATGCCTTCTCAATATCTTCAACCGGTATCTGCTTCAGATAAAGCTCTGTTGCCACCCTCATTTTCTCTGCATCATATTTTTTTGCACCAATAGATGCAACTACTGCCATGGGAATTTTGTTTCGATACATATCAGAAACAGCCTTCATCTGTTCAAAACTAAGTCCCCTGTCTGTATAATCATTAATCTCGCCCGGCATCAGCCCGTGTTCCAAATCTTCTTCAACTAGAGCTATGACCCTGGAATCCATGATTCTGTCCTTTACATCTCTAAGGTATGCCTGGACATCAACTGCCGTCATCTGTCTTTCCATCTGCATTTCCTCCTTCTTTCAAAAAAATAACAGCCTATCGTCTTGGCTGCTTCTCGTGTTCCATATTCTGTTCTTTTACTTCTTCCTGCTGTCTTTCAACTTCCTGTCCGTCTGCACCAACAAAATCTTTTCTGATAGATTCTGCAAGTTTCAGCTCTTTCGATGCTTCCTGTTCCAGACTTTTCAGTTTTGCTCCTTCACTGCGGTAATGCTCTTTTAATGCCTTTACCTCATCATAGGAATAGCCAAGCTCCTTTAATCTGCTCTCCAGCAAAAGCCATCTGTTATGCTCATCCTCGAAAAACGCATCTCCGTTTCTAAAGGAATTTTCACACTCTAAAAGTTCATCCATCTCATTTGCAATATCATAAAGCTCCTTATTCTTGCTGTTTGCCCGGTAAATCCGGCTTTTCATGGCAGATGCCTCTTTTCTTTTATCCGTAAGATTATCTTCCACAAGTGCCAGATCAACTACGGAATGAATATCATGCCTTACAAGAAACTGATACTGTGCCTGCAATTTCTGCATCTTCTTAATCTCATCCCTGTACTTCCATGCCACAGAATAGGCTTTTTTCTTAAGCTTCCCAATCCGGTACAGCCTCGCATAATACTTTTTCTGTAACCCGGACATCTTTGCCCTTTTATACCGGCGCACCCTGCAATATACAATTCTTGGCTTGTTTTCTTTTATATATGAGGAAATATTCTCTTCATATATTCGCTGTCGTATGCGCTCTTCGGTATATTCCTCTCCCAGAGATTTTAGTCTTACAAAACGCTTCATTCCCTGTGGCTTGACTGCCAGATACTTTCCCTCGCCATTAGCATTTTTCACTTCATAGCCTTTGTTCTCAAGCATGGATACAAAACTTTCAAATGATGCTGCCTGAATGATACAGGCATCCACATCCCTTGCCACCATCCTGCTCCATACGAACTTCCCGTCACGGTAGGAATTCCATTCCTGATAGGAATCCCTTCCTCTTCTTTTTCCTGATTCTTCGTCAAGCTTAATCGTGGAAAGACCATACTCCTTACAGAGCCTGTTGGTAATTGGCTGGATATACTTCTCCCAATCCCCCTTCTGGTAATGATATTTCTTTCCATCCCTGAAGGATACACTGTTAAATACAATGTGACTGTGTGGATGCTCAGTATTGTCATGAACTGCAAATACTGCTTCATAATCATTTCCAAGATACTCTTTCACAAACCTCTCAGTCAGCTCAAATACAGTATCCGAACTAACTTCCCCTTCCTTAAAGGAAAGTATGATATGATACGCCTGCCGTTTATCTGTTTTGTTGAACTTTTTCTTTGTTTCCTTCATCTGCTCAAAGGCATTATCCACCTGGCAGTTTATGGCTGATACAAGCCTGCCATTCTGTGTCTTTTCCGGAACAGTAATATATTCAAGGGCAGACTTCAAATGCTTTCCATGAAAACTGCTTCCGCAATCCTTCATATGAAGAATCTTACTGATTGCCAAGCCGCACCACCACCTCTTTAACTGTATTGTTGAGTTTTTTCATATATGCGATAAGCTGCTGTCTGTCCTCTTTTGAATACAACTCATAATTGTGATGATGCACAATCTGGTTGATATTCACACCGATATGATTTATCTCATTTATCAGCTGTTTAAGCTCTTGTCTGATTTCCGGGTAATCGTTCGGCGTCTGGCTGATTAATAGTCTTAAATATTCTGCCTCATTCATATGAAAAGCCTCTGCTTTTTCAGACAGAAGTCTGCTCTCAGCTGGTGTAAGTCTCAGCGTCTTTTTGACGCAATGAATCTTATCTGCCATTATCTGGCACCTCCCTTAACAGGCTCAGACCGAATAGAATCTGTAAGTTCCTTAACAGACTGGTCAATACCAACAAGTCCAAGTCTTTCAATGAAAGCATCTGCAAGCTGTACGGCAAGGGCTTCTATCTCTGCCGGGTATTTTGTCTGTTCAAACATCTTATCAAGTCTTATTTCATCCTGCTTTAAGCTTGCGAGCTTCACTTCCAGCGAACTCTTATCCTGTCCTTGTGAAAGCTCATTTAATTCCTGTGACGTGTAGCGGATCAGCTCATCATTCCACTCACACACAATGTCGATTACATCATCAAGTGAATATGGCTCTGCCTCATACTCATCAGTATTGATATCCACTCTGACAAGGCTTCCATCCTTATCTGTACCAAGCCTGTAATCATGACCTTCCATATAATTCAGAAGTATCTGTGCATCTTCCTTATTCATCACTTTGAACTCTTCATGCTCTTTCATCCAATTCAAAAGTTCTTCCGGTTCTGTCATAAAGTGCATTTTTTCATCCATTGCTCCTGTACACCTCCTTATCCGTGTTTTGTAAATCTTTTCCTAATCTCTCTCCCATGAACTGTCCCAGTCCATGGCAAGATACGCATTAGAGACGGCTCTGCCTCCTCCAATGCATCTTGTCAGGGAGCTAACCCCCTGAAACCCCTGTTATTATCCCTTTACTGTAAAATATGGAGTGAAAAACTCCATCTGCATGAAAATATGGAGTATTCCAGCCATTTTACAGTAAAATATGGGTGACTTTTTTGAAGCCAAAAATCATAAAAATATTGCATACAGTAAAATATAGGGTAAATATTGCTCTTTACTGTAAAATATGATGCATTTTGGCATTTTCACATCGAAAAATGAGGTGCACTTTTTCTGCCCATTTTGGGGCTATTTGTGCCTTTACATGAGTTTCTGATGTGAAAAACCCACTTTACAGTGTTTTTTAAGGTATTTCCCTGTTTTTACTGTAAAGATTACACTGCTTTTCCTTTCTTGCTTTCACCAGCCATTCGTTGTAATCCTTGCAGCCTTTCGGTGGTGGAGAATCTGCCACTTCATAACCAAGTTCATAATACTTTTCCATCAGTTTCTCCGTCGCTTCCCTCCCAGGTTTGTCATTGTCAAGACAAAACCTTATGCTTGATATCTGCAGATGTTCTTTTAAGAATGTTTCAAGCGGAGCATCAGCCACCATACCAAGGGCAATCATGTTACTCTCAAAATCTCTGTGAATATCCATATAGCTCATCAGGTCAATGGCTGCCTCAAATACCACCAGCTCTGTACTCTCTTCATTTGCAATATTAAATCCATACCGCTTATCATTTCCCGGCACATCACACTTAAATGGTTTTCCCTTCTTGTCAAACACACCTCTCATACTGGCAAATCTGGTGACACCGTCCTTGTCGTTTCCCTTAAACACA